>CAZOUA010000001.1:0-15440 GCA_964582865.1 uncultured Nitrospira sp.
TGGAGCGACGCAAGTTTACGCGAGAGTTCAAAATTGAGGCGGTGAAGTTAATCCAGGAGCGCGGGGTGACGGTGGTGCAAGCCGCGCGGGATTTGGGCGTGCATGGGACGGTGTTGCGCCGATGGGTGCAGGAGTCTGCCGCCGACGCAGCGCAGGCCTTTCCGGGCCAGGGGCAGATGAAGCCTGAGCAGGCGGAACTCGCCCGGCTCCGCCGTGAAGTCATTAAGCTGAAGGCGGAGCGCGATATTTTAAAAAAAGCCGCGGCCTACTTCGCGAAAGAGGCGCTGTGAAGTTCGCCTTTATCGCGACCCACCGAGGAATCTGGCCGACGGAATGGTTGTGCGAGGCGCTCGGGGTCTCGCGGGCTGGCTTCTATGCCTGGCGGACCCGATCGCCGAGTGCCCGGGCGAGGGCCAACGCTCAGCTGCTGACGTGGGTACGAGCCAGCTTTCTGGCGAGTGACCGGACCTATGGCGCCCGGCGTGTCTGGCACGATTTGCTCGCGGACGGAGTCTCCTGCGGCCGCCATCGGATCGAACGGCTCATGCGACACGCGGCGTTGCGTGCCCGTCCCAGGCGGCGGCGAGTACCGTGGGATACGGGTGTCCGGTCGACGAACACCGTCGCGCCGAATGTACTCGACCGGACATTCACGGCCGCGGCGGCCAACCGCAAATGGGTCGCCGACTTTACCTACCTCTGGACCGCCGAAGGCTGGCTGTACGTCGCGGCGGTGGTGGATCTCTTCTCACGCCGGGTGGTCGGCTGGTCCATGCAGGCGACGATGACCACGCAACTGGTCACGGATGCCCTCGTGATGGCGATCTGGCGGCGCGGCAAGCCGGAGGCCGTCCTGCATCACTCCGATCGAGGGAGTCAATACACCAGTGAGCCGTTCCAGCGGCTGCTGGCGGACCAGGGCGTGACCTGTAGCATGAGCCGAGCCGGCAACTGCTGGGACAATGCCGCAATGGAGAGCTTCTTCTCCTCGTTGAAAACTGAACGCACGGCGAACAAAACGTACCGCACACGAGACCAGGCGAAAGCCGACGTGTTTGATTACATCGAACGCTTCTATAATCCCCGGCGGCGGCACTCGACGTTGGGGTATCTCAGTCCGATGGAGTTCGAACGGCAGGCAGAATTAGCGTAGGGTGGTGTCAACTAAATCGGCAGCAGCCCAGTGTGCGGAGGTTGCTGTCTGAGTATTGGCTATGGATACGCCCCCGGAAGCATTCCATTAATCACGTGAGGGCTTTGGATATGAAGAGTCTTGGTCGTTTACATAGTCTTGCCATGCAACATTCCTCGAAAGGGCGGGCGAGGATAGTCTTCCCTATGTTTGCGCACCCTCTTTGTGGTTTCGATATTCCAGGAAGAGCCTGCTGTGGCGGTTGCCGGTGAGTTCCAGGGTGATCGTGCCTTCCGCCGTGTCCCACGAGGCATGATAATGCAGGTGGCCGATCATGACGGCGACCCCCCAGTAGTCGGGCACCGGCTGGTAGAGATCGTTGTCCCACACGGTACGGTCGTGAAGCGGGTTCCCGTAGGTTTCGGTCAATGTGCGTTTGAGCGCTTCGTAGTATCCGATGAATTCGTTCAACCCGTTCAAGGGACCTTGCAGCAGGATGTACTGGCCACGCACGAGCGAGTCCCGCCTGAACTCATAGCCCTCCAGCACGCCGTGATCTGACAGGTTGCGGAGATAGATGAGCGTACCCTGTTCATCTCGCTCAATCTGGCCGGAGACTGCCTTGCGAAGCCGATCGGGGGCATCTCCCCAATGGCGGTGCAGATTGTCCAGGAAGGCCAGGGCTTGCGTCTTCACTTCTGCTTGCCGCGTCGCGTCATCGACATCGTCGAACAGAGCTGAATCCGGGGGAGGTTGAAACTCCGCCAGCCCGGCCTGCGCGATCATCGAGCCGACAATTATGGCGAGTCCGATGAGGAAGAGTTGCAGTCTGAGCATGATGTGCACCATAAAATGCGCGGAGGGCTGCGGTCTATCCTACGAAAGTGCAGGAGTCAGCGCGGTCGAGGCTTGGCTTTGGCGGTCGGTGGAGCGGCAAGCGGATCGTCGGGCCAGGAGTGTTTGGGATAGCGGCCGCGCAGTTCTTTCTTCACGTCCTGATAGGTATTGGCCCAGAAGCTGGCCAGATCTTTCGTCACCTGCACGGGCCGCCTGGCGGGTGAGAGCAGGTGCAACATGACAGGCACCAGCCCGCCGACCACCCGCGGCGTGTCTTTGCAGCCGAACATTTCCTGCAGCCGCACGGCCAGCACCGGCACGTCAGCGGTCTCGTAGTCGATGCGGACGCTGGAGCCGCTGGGCACGGTGAGATGTGTGGGGGCCTGGCGCTCCAGCCGGCGTTGCTGTTCCCACGTCAGGATCGCATGGAGCGGGGTTGCGAGATCGAGCCGCTTCACGCGCTCGAGCGTCGTAATGCCGTCCAGATAGGGACCGAGCCATTGTTCGAGCGTCGCCAGCAACGCCTCATCCGAGAGATCGGGCCATGATGATTCATCGCCCGCCCGCCTGAGAAACTGGACGCGCGCGCGCCACTGGAGCAATTCAGCGGTCCATGCCAGCGAGGCGATGCCAGCCAGACGTACGCCCTGCAACAGTGCCGCCGTAACCGATGACGGGTCGGGTTTCGAAAGCGCCTGCTCTGTCAGTATCAGGGCGCCGAGCCGCCGTTGTCTCGACGCCAGCACGGCGTTCGTGCGATCGTCCCAGGCAACGGCCTCCTGCTGCGAAATATCCCCGGCATAGAGGGATTCGATGTCCGTGAGTCCGATCGGTGCAGCCAGATCGATGCGTGCCCACTGTGTCCCGCCGTCGAGATCGGCAATGACGAGGTAAGGCTCCGAGGCGAGCGGTTCAGGGTTGGCAAACAGCGCGCCTCGTCCGTTTGTGAGCAGGTAGCGTGCGTCGGCTCCCCCTTGGCGTTGGGCGATCCGATCGGGGTAGGCGAGGGCCAGCAATCGTCCGACGTCGTCGAGCCGGTCTTTCTTGTCGGGTTCCTTGATCGAGCCTGTGCGGGCCAGCTGTTGGCGCCAGAGGTTCGCCGTGCGCGTCACGCGCTGGCAGGCTCCGCGATCCACCGTTGCTCCCGCCGCATGATCCGGATGCCCATGCAGCACATCGAGCCTGAGCCGAAGGTCGGCGTTTCGCCAGCCGGACGGTCCACGGAGAATGTCGCGCTCGCTGAGGAGCGCGGCAATGTCGCAAGCCAGAGCCGACAGCCTGAGCGGAACGGCTTTGATCAGCATATGAGAGAGGCGGGGGTGGAGCGGCAGTTCCGCCATCTGTGTTCCGTGCGGGGTAATTCGGCCGGCCGCATCCAATGCCCCCAGCCTGGCCAATAATTCTTTGGCCTGCGTGACGGCGCCTGAGGGCGGAGGTGTCAGCCAGGATAATTCAGACGGGTCGCTCGTGCCCCAGAGCGCCAACTCCAGCACCAGCGGTGCGAGGTCGGCGTCCAGCATCTCGGGGGGGCGGCGTGCCGTGAGCGACAGATGTTCTTTTTCCGTCCAGAGGCGGTAGCAGATGCCCGGTTCGACACGACCGGCGCGGCCACGGCGCTGCTCGGCGGAATCCTGCGTGACGCGAATCGTGTCCAGTCTGGTCAGGCCGGATCGCGCGTCGAAGCGCGGGACTCGCAGCAGGCCTGCATCGATGACGACACGCACGCCGTCGATCGTCAAGCTGGTTTCGGCGATGGAGGTGGCGAGCACGATTTTTCTCATGCCCGGTGCGGCCGGTGCAATGGCCTGGTCTTGTAATGCTTGCGGCAAGTCGCCGTGCAACGGGGCCAGGCGGATGCTTGGATTCAGGTTCGCATCGAGGAGTTTACGCTCGACACGCCGAATCTCCGCCATGCCGGGCAGGAAGACGAGCAGGCTGCCGTGATCCTGCGCCAGTGCCTTCCGAATGATCTGGGTCACGGCGATGTCGAGGTGGCCGGTCAGCGGTTGATCGAGATACCGGGTCTCCACCGGGAACATACGGCCTTCGCAGGATACAACCGGCGCTCCGCCAAGCAGATCCCCGATCGGGCCGCAATCCAATGTCGCCGACATGACGAGCAAGCGAAGTGCCGGGCGAAAGAGCCGTTGCGTTTCGAGGCAGAGTGCCAGGCCGGTGTCCGCTTGCAGGCTTCGCTCATGGAATTCGTCGAAGAGCACGGCGCCATAGTCGTTGAGGGAGGGATCCTGTTGGAGAAGGCGGGAGAGAATGCCTTCCGTCACGACTTCGAGGCGTGTCCGTGCGCTCACCTTCGTATCCAGGCGCATCCGATAGCCGACGGTGGCGCCGACGGGTTCTTCCAGCGTCGCGGCCATGCGATGAGCCGCCGCGCGGGCAGCCAGCCGGCGGGGTTCCAGGAGGAGCAATTTTCTGCCTTCCAACCACGGCGTGTCGAGCAGCGCCAGCGGCACGCGCGTCGTCTTGCCCGCGCCGGGCGGGGCCGTGAGCAGCGCGTTGCGGCCGGCAGCCAGCACGTCGCAGAGTTTTGGGAGGACATCTTCTATTGGGAGTCGGTTCATGCTAGGGTTCGCCATGACGAGGAGACTGTAGCAGAAGGCGATCCGGAGAAGGAATGGTGGAATCGCGCCGGTTATGCAGGACAAACAGTTGGTGATCGAGAACATCCGCGAAGCGTTTCACGAGACTGCTCATCCCGGCGATGCGTTTTTGCAAGGCAGTCAGGAGGGCTGCGAACCCGGGGAAGCGATTGCGCCGTTCAAGGGAACCTCTCACTGGACGCAGGTCGATCCTGCGATCCTGGACGTCAATTACACGGCCTTGAGTTTCTTGTCCGAGGGAGGCTTCCGGCACTTTCTCCCCGCGTTCCTGATCGCCGATCTGGAAGGACGCTTGCAGACCGCCGATCCGGTCTTCCATCTCACGAACGGGTTTTGCGACAAGGTGGTGAAGTTGCCGGCCGGAGCGAAGGTCTACGAAAAGACGATCGGGAAGTCGGCTTTCGTCAATCCCAGGCGCTATGGGGCGATGACGTGGCAGGATCATGCGCGTGGGCAGTTGTCGATCTTTACGCGGGAGGAAGCCGGCGCCATCGTGGCCTACTTGGAATACAAGCGGGATGCCGATCGGCAAGGGCTGAATGCGGAAGAGGTCAATGCCGCGCTCAATGGTTTTTGGCGGGATCGGGCGGAGCATGCGCCGACGCAGGAAGCGCTGCGGCAGCATGTGCAGAACGAGTTTGATTACTTGAACGCGATCGGCGGAGCGCCGTAACGACGTGGAAGGAGATCCGTGGAAGGAGTCTATGTCTGACTATCGCTGGACTGAAACGAAGCCGACCGAAGCCGGCTGGTACTGGTTTCGTGGCCAGGCGCACGAAGCTGATCCATTCATTGTGCAGATCGACGAAGCAGGACAGTTCCAATGGCCGGACGGGGGATATCAGGAGGTAACGCTGGCCAAAGGGGAGTGGGCGGGGCCGATTGAGGAACCGAAAGAGTAGGAGCGGGTCCTGTCCCGGTGAACAGCCCCACCGTGCTCACTCCACCCATCCCCCAGTGGGTCCCTTCCGTTGCGCGCGTTTGGTGAAAGTCACGTCTGGACGCGCTTACGCTGGGCGAGTGAGGAGAACGCGCGCGGTTGGAGAGCGACCTTGGCCCACTCGCCTGGGCAAAGAATGAAAGTGAGATCGGCCTTGTGAGGGAGCAGTACGAGCGAGCTTGGAGAAAATATTTGTGAAGCAGCTCCTGCCGCAATCAAGTCCCGGCGGTGTGATTAAGATAATGATGTCTGATGCAAAGGGATGTGTCGATGAACAAGATCGGTCGGGTGAGTTGGATTGTCGGGAATCTGTGCTGCGTGAGTGTGGCCGCGGTCGGGTGCCAGACCGTGGTGATCGAAGCGGGGAAAAAGGTCTTTGAAGATCGCTCCTCCAGCGATCAGGTTGCCGATACGAGGCTGGCGGGCAGCATTACGACGGCCTTGACGATGAAAGACAAGAGCCTGTTGTTGGACGTCAACACGGACGTGTGGGAGCAACGGGTGCTCCTGACCGGCACCCTGAGCGATCCGGCGTTGAAAGAAGAAATTGTGGCGATGGTCAAGGCCGATGTGAAGGTCCGTGAGCTCTACGATGAAATTCAGATTGTGTCCGCGGAGGAACAGGCTCAGCGTCGGAAAGCCGCACAAGACCAAGGCCAAAGCGAACCCCCAAAAGACGGGTTCGGCCAGTCCGTGAACGATTTCTGGATCGAAACGAAAATCAACGCCCGGCTGCTTACGGAGCCGGCTGTCCGATCCGTTAATTTCCGGTGGCGCTCGGTCCGTGACACCGTCTATGTCATCGGAAGGGCGCGCAGCGAACAGGAATCGGAGCGGGTTCTCGAGATCTGCAGCAGCGTCGACGGGGTCACCGGGGTGAAGCAGTGGATCCATGTGCGGCCGGTCAATTGAGCGGCAGGGGAATCCGGAGCCGGTAGGACGGTCTCTAGTGCAAGGCCGCCTTTCTGCCGTTGAGAACAGGGACTGATGCGGGAACAGACGGTTGAACCACATATGTTTGTCATCGTCGGCGGAACCGGCGATCTGACGCACCGGAAACTCTTGCCCGCGCTCTATCATTTGCGGAACCAAGGCGTGTTGGAGAAGCAGAATGCCCTGATCGTCGGCGCAGCCCTGCCGGAGATGAGCCAGGAAGCCTACCGCCTGTGGGCGTACGAAGGCCTGCGGAAATCCGGCACGCGCCATGACAAGGAATTGCGGGCCTGGTGCGAGGCCTGTATCCACTATCAGTCCGTTCACGAGGGGAAGCCGGAGGATTTCGAAGCCTTGGCCGTCTTCATCCGGCAGTTGGAACGTTCGCGCAGCATGCCGGAAAACCGCATTTTCTATCTGGCTCTGCCGCCCGGAGTGGTCCCGGTCGCGATGGAACGGCTGGATCAGGCGGGACTTCTGAAGAGCCACGGGTGGGTCCGCGTCGTGTTTGAAAAACCGTTCGGGCGCGATTTTCATTCAGCTCGCGCATTGAACACCACGCTGCATCGCTATCTGGAAGAGCCCCAGATCTATCGCATCGACCATTACCTGGGCAAAGAGACGGTGCAGAATCTGCTGGCGTTCCGGTTTGCCAACCCGATTTTCGAATCGCTCTGGAAGCGCGATGCCATCGAGAGCATTGAAATCACCGTGGCGGAAGATCTTGGCGTCGAGCATCGCGGCGCCTATTACCAGCAAGCCGGCGCATTGCGTGACATGGTGCAGAACCATCTCACGCAGCTCATGACGGTTGTGGCCATGGAAGTGCCGGTCTCGTTCGACGCCGCGGCCATTCAAAGCGAAAAGATGAAGGTTCTGCATTCCATCGCGCCGATCAACTCCCACGATGTCGTCTTCGGTCAGTACCGGGCTTGGAAGTCCGGCGTCGTGAACATTCCCGGTTACCTCGACGAGAAAGGCGTTCCGGCGGACTCGACCACGGAGACGTTCGTGGCGCTGAAGGCGGAGATTCACAATTGGCGCTGGAAGGGCGTGCCGTTCTATCTGAGGACCGGCAAGCGGCTTCCACGCAAGCTGACCCAGATTGCCGTGACGTTTCGCGAAGCGCCGACGCAGGTCTTCCGTTCGCTCGACCCGGGGAGCATACCTCCCAACAAGCTGCTCATCACGCTGCAGCCGAGCGAAGGGTTCGCGCTCTGTTTCTCGGTGAAGACGCCGGGCCGCCCGTTCCGATTTACCGATCACGCGCTGCGGTTCAATTACGAGGAGGCGTTCGGCGAATTGCCCGAATCCTATGAGACGCTGCTGCGCGACGTGATGATCGGCGATCAAACGCTGTTCGTCAGCGCCGAGTTTACCGAAACCGCCTGGCGCCTCTATGATCCGATACTGGCCGAGGCTCGCACCGTCTATCCGTATACCGCCGCGACGTGGGGGCCGCGCGAGGCGGACCTGCTGGTGGAACGGAACGGGCATCAGTGGCAGCTGGGATGGTAATCAGGCATCATGCAGGAGTGGGATCAGCAATCATAAGGAGGTTCGATTGATGGGGCGCTCTGTGGGAGATCCGATACAACGATTAATGGGGTTGATGTTCAAGGCGCATCCCTGGCACGGCGTGTCGATTGGAGAGAAGGCGCCGGAGGTGGTAACGGCCTATATTGAAATTGTGCCGACCGACACGGTGAAATACGAAGTCGACAAGGACAGCGGCTTTCTGAAGGTCGACCGGCCGCAGCGGTTCTCGAACTTCTGTCCGGTGTATTATGGACTGGTGCCGCAGACCTATTGCGGCGAGAAAGTGGCGGGGCTCTTTTCCAAGCGGGCGAAGCGAAAGGGCATGGTGGGGGACGGGGACCCGCTGGATATCTGCGTGCTGACGGAGAAAACGATCCCGCACAGCGACATTCTGTTGACCGCCATTCCGATCGGCGGCTTCAGCATGGCCGACGGCGGCGAAGCGGACGACAAGATCATCGCCGTGATGAAAGAGGATGCGGCCTATGGAAACTTCACGGACATCGGAGACTGTCCGATCACGTTGATCGACCGCCTGCAGCATTATTTCCTGACGTACAAGCAGGCGCCCGGCGCGGTGCAGCACAAAGTGGAAATTACCAGCCTGTACGGCCGCGAGGAAGCGTTGAAGGTGATTCGCGCCAGTCACGCCGACTACCGCGCGAAGTTTCCCGAACTCGAATCGTTATGGCCCAAGCAGATGGCTACCTGATCCATTCTCATTGTGATGCCCGGGGAGGCCAGTATCAGAAGAGGAGCTAAGAGGCCAGAGGCGACGTTGCCTGAGGGAACGCGGGACTTCGCTGTTTCGGATTTACTGCAGGACCTGCTGGCGCGCGAATCGGACTTTCGCTCGTTTGTCCGTCGCCGGGTCTCCGATCACACCCTGGCCGACGATCTGCTCCAGCAGAGCTTCCTGCGGGCGGTGCAGCAAGCCCATCGCCTGCAGCAACCGGAACAGAGCGTGGCGTGGTTTTATCGCATCCTGCGCCATGCAGTCGTCGATTATTACCGCTCCCATGCTACCGACAGCAAGAAGGCCGAAGCCTTTCTACGGGAGCTCGTCACTTCAGGCGAAGACAAGACGCCGGCGTTGGATGAGTGGCGACCGACCATCTGTGCCTGTCTCCAACGGCTGTTGCCCCGCATGCGGCCCGCGTATGCGGAGCTGCTTACGCGGGTTGATCTGCAAGGCGAATCGGCGGCCTCCGTGGCCAAGGACCTCGGCGTCACACCGAACAATCTGACGGTCCGCCTCCACCGTGCCCGCCGGGCGTTGCGCAACAGCTTGGAGCAGACCTGTGGCGTCTGTACCAAACATGGGTGTCTCGATTGCACCTGTGCCTGACATCATTCATCCCCAAGCGTCCCTGTCCCGCATGAACGTTCCCTCCCCGCCCGACTGTAATAATCCGGTCTCTCTTCCGTCTGTAGGGGTGAACGGCAACATTCACCACTCACAGGGAGGTATCAGATGATGCACATCGAATCCGCCACCGCCACGCTGCAGGAAGTAGGGGAGCCGCAAGCCTGCTGCGTCAAGCCGAAGCCGCAGGCGCGTCACCAAGCGATACACGACCAGCAGGGTCATCAGATGCACCACGACCATTACGGAATGGCGCGCGCAGACGCGTCGCTCAACCGCACCGCCTTCATGGCCACCCTGCATTGCTTGACGGGCTGCACCATCGGTGAAGTCCTCGGCATGGTGATCGGCGTGGCGCTCGGCTGGACGAATTGGCCGACCGTGGCGCTGGCCGTTACGCTGGCGTTTCTGTTCGGCTACGGGATGACACTCTGGCCGCTTCGTCGGGCCGGCATGGCCTGGGGTGCCGCGCTCGGACTGGCCTTCGCATCCGATACGTTGTCCATGACGACGATGGAACTGGTGGACAATGCAATCATGCTCGTAATCCCTGGCGCCATGGATGCCGGATTGTTTGATCCGTTATTCTGGGGAAGCCTCGGGCTGTCCCTGGTTTTAGCGGGAGCCGCGGCGTTTCCGGTGAACCGCTGGTTGATCGCACGGGGCAAGGGCCATGCGTTGGTGCACGGACATCACTGCCATTGAGTCGCCTGATGACGGACGCACGGAAATCATGAGGAGCAGTACATCTATACGGGTTGCGGCGATCGTGGCTACGGTCACGATCGCCCTCACGCTGGCTGCCTGCAGCCAGTTTGAGCCGCGTGACAAACGCTTCTACTACCGTGCACTGTGGAACTTCGCGCTACGGGAAGATCTGGCCGAACTCGACAGCGAATTCAACGGCGTGGATTTCGGTCATTCCAATCTGTACGAGAATTTATTACTCACCGGCGGGACGGACGTTCAGGCCATCGAGGCGAAGGCCCGCAAAGAAACGCTGGCCTTCATCGCGACGAAACCGAGGCTCAATCCCAACGAGGAAGCCATCGCGCCCAATTATATGAAGCTGGCCTGGCGGGCGCAGAACACCTTCGACGAGGCGCATGCGCTGCACCGCGCCACCTACGATATCGTGGTCTCCGACGAGCCCGACAAGGACCGTGCGCTCCGGAACGTCCTGGCCTATTATCAGGAGAGCGCCTATGCCATTACGGCTAAGCGACTGGACCATCACCGTCTCGATCAGTTTCCCTACTCCAAGACGTTTCGCACACGGTTCCCGCTCTTCAACGCCACGATCTGGTCGTACCACTATCTGCAAGTGGCGGTGTACGACCCCCTGCAAGCTGCGCCCGACCTCAAGGCTAAGACCCAGGCTGTGCGGCCCATCCTTGCGACCTATCGAGGCTATCTCGATCAACCGCCGGTGCAGTGGACTTTTATGCCGCTCACCGCGGAACTCAGTCCCGCATTCGCCGCGCGCTATCCGGAGATCGCCAACATCTTCGACAACCTCCATATGCTGCACGACAACATCAGCGACATCCTCGCAAGCGGGCAGCTGCCGACATGGGAAGATAAACGGGAGGAGATCTATCGCATTGTCAACCAGTACTATCTGGCCAGCGCCGACGCGACCAATCCGATGGTCGTGAGATCGCCACAGGAGCATCACCATTGAAGAGAGAAGTTGTACCAGTGATCGTTCCGCTGACATTCGCTCTCACCGTCCTATGGCCGACGATCGGCCTTGCCTTGGACCACGACAACCTCGATCCGAACCGGCCGATCGGGATGGAAGATGCCTATGCAATTCCGAAAGGTGAAATTGGGGTGGAAGGCGGAGTGCGTTTCAACGATCAGCGGCACGGCCCCACACGCGTCACGTTTCAACCGCAAATCATCTACGGTGCGTTCGACAATACGCAGATTGAAATCCAGGGCGATATTTTCACGGACCCCAACACGATCGTCGGGCCCAATAAATCCGGCGACCTGCACCTGGGCGTGCTGTACAACTTCAATACCGAGACGTTGGTCCTGCCGGCCTTCGCCGTTCGGGCCGAGGTCGATCTGCCGACCGGTGTGAATTCACAAGGGGTGGATACGCAGGTCACCGGCATTCTCACGCGCTCGTTCGGACGGCTTCGCGCCCATTTCAACGCGGGGTATACGATTCTCGGCTCACCGCAAGGACAAGAAAGACCGGGAGCCTATCGCGCCGTCGCAGCGGTCAGTTACCCGTTGGGTTATCCCACCAGTTTCCGCGATACCCTCATCGCCAGCGTTTACACGAGACAATCGGATCAGCGCGGGCAACGTAATAATACGGGCGTCGAAATCGGCCTGCGCCATCAACTCACGTCCCGCATCGTTCTCGACGGCGGCCTCGGCACCGAGTTCTATGGACCATCCGACCGCGCGGCCGTGCTCGGCACCATCGGACTGTCGGTCGGGTTTTAAGAATGAGGGCGGCATCTGCCCGTGTCTCGTGGTACTGCACCTGACGGTCCCGATTGACATCGGGGCCTCTTGAATCGTAGCCTCTGAGAAAGTCACATTCTTATCCCCCCATCAGAAAGGCACGCACCGTTGTCTATGAAGCACGATCAAACTTCGCCTCCCGCCGCGACGGCGGTCCATGGATTTTCGCCCGGCTTTGCCGCGTTGGGGCTCGAAGCCTCGCTGCTCGCCACACTTGAGACGCTCGGGTATGAAGAACCGACGCCGATTCAGCGCGAAGCGATTCCGCCGCTGCTGGCCGGGAAGGATCTGCTGGGGCAGGCGGCGACCGGCACGGGAAAGACCGCGGCCTTCACGCTTCCGATGTTGCAGCGGATCGCGCACGGCGCCAAGGCCAAACCGGCGGCGCTGATTTTAGTGCCGACGCGCGAGCTGGCGATCCAAGTGAGCGAAGCCGTTCAGCGTTACGGCAAAGAACTGCGCACAAGCGTCCTGGCTGTGTATGGCGGCCAGGCCATCGGTCCGCAGTTTCATGCGTTGAAGCGCGGGGTCGACGTGGTGGTGGCGACGCCGGGCCGCGCGCTCGACCACATCCGGCGCCAGACGTTGAAGCTCAGCCACGTGCAGATCGTCGTGCTGGACGAAGCGGACGAGATGTTGGACATGGGATTCGCCGACGATCTTGATGCGATTCTGGAACAGACCCCTGCGACCAAACAAACCGCGCTGTTCTCCGCGACCATGCCGGCGCGCATCAAATCGATCGCGCACCGGCATCTGAAACAGGCGGTGGAAATCGCCATCGCCAAAGAGCCTGTGAAAGCCGGCGCCGCGCCGCGTGTACAACAGACGGCCTACGTGGTTACGCGGCAGCATCGCAGCGCCGCGCTCGTGCGCGTGTTGGACATGGCCGGGCCCAAGTCGGCGCTGGTGTTTTGCCGCACGCGCGTGGAAGTGGACGACGTGACGACCATGTTGAACAGCCGCGGGCACCGCGCCGAAGCCATTCACGGCGGCATGAGCCAGCCGCAGCGCGATCGCGTGATGCAGGCGTTCCGCAGCGGACAGACGGAACTGCTCGTCGCGACGGACGTCGCTGCGCGCGGGCTGGATATTCCCAGCGTCTCGCACGTCATCAACTACGACCTGCCCTCGTCCGCCGAGGTCTATGTGCATCGCATCGGGCGGACCGGGCGCGCCGGCCGTGAAGGCGCGGCCATTACGATTCTCGATCCGCGCGAGCAGCGGCTCCTCCGCAGCATCGAACAGCATACGAAAGCCCGAGTGACCGTGGCGCCGGTGCCGTCGGTTGCCGATCTGCTGGCCAAGCGGTTGGAGCGGATCAGAGCTAGCGTGCAGGAAGCGATGGACGCAGACGATCTGGAGGGGTTCAAAAATGTCGTGAAGGCCATGGCCGCTTCCAGCGATCCGATTACCGTGGCCGCTGCGGCGATGAAGCTGATCTTTCGCGAACTGGGCGGGGAACGGGTCGAGCAGGAGATTCCCGCGATGCCGGTTCGGCAGCCGGAACCCTATCGGCCGATGCAGCGGCCGGGCAGCCGGCCAGACGACCGGTATCGCGGCGCGCCCGCCAGATCCGGCGGTCCTCAACCGATGGGCAGGTCTGGCCGGGGCGGAGAGCCGGGCATGGCGAAGGTCTATGTCGGAGCGGGGCGGGAAGCCGGCATCAGGCCCGGCGATCTCGTCGGCGCCATCGCCAACGAAGCGAAGGTGAGTGCCGGCGTGATCGGCGCGATCCAGATCGAAGATCGTTTTTCCGTCGTGGACGTGCCTGAGGCGATGGCGCAGCGGATCGTCGAGGTGCTGGGACGGTCGAGGATCAAGGGGCGGAAGGCGCCGGTGCGGCTGTTTAGAGAATAAGACAATCTGCTGAGAAAGGAATGATGCGGTGGCGAGAGGCCGATTGAATTCAGCGAAGATCCTTCAACTGGGCATGGCCTTTTGGGGATCGAAGACGCTCCTCAGCGCGATCGAGTTGGGCCTGTTCACCGAGCTGGCGAACGGTCCGCTCACGCTAGAGGCACTGACTGCCAGGTTGAACCTGCATCCCAGGAGCGCGCGGGACTTCTTCGACGCCCTGGTGGCGCTTGGTATGCTCACGCGCAGCGGTGCGCGCTACGCCAACACGCCGGAGACGACGCAATTCCTCGATCGCCGCAAGCCGGCCTACCTCGGCGGCATGCTCGAAATGTGCAACGCGCGGCTCTACGGATTCTGGGGGTCGCTCACGGAAGGGCTCCGCACAGGCCAGCCGCAGAATGAAGTGAAAACCGGAGGAGACTTTTTCGGCACGCTCTATCGCGATCCTCAGCGGCTCGAAGGATTTCTCAAGGCCATGACCGGTCTGAGCATCGGCGCCGGTCGTGCCATCGCAAAGAAGTTTCCCTGGAAGCGTTACAAGACGTTTGCGGATGTCGGTTGCGCTCAAGGGGGTGTCGCCGTCGAAGTGGCGCTCGCGCATAAGCATCTCGCCGGCCTCGGCGTGGATCTCCCGGTCGTTCGACCGGTGTTCGAAGCATACGCGCAATCCAAAGGATTGGCGCAGCGGCTGCATTTTCATCCCGGCGATTTCTTCAAGGATACCTTGCCGAAAGCCGACGTGATCATCATGGGTCATATCCTCCACGACTGGAATCTCGACGAAAAACTCATGCTGCTGCGCAAGGCTTACGACGCGCTGCCGCCGAAAGGCGCGGTGATTATCCACGAAGCCCTTATCGACGATGGGCGCAAACAGAACGCGTTCGGTCTCCTGATGAGCCTCAACATGCTGATCGAAACGCACGGCGGCTTCGACTTCACGGGCGCGGACTGTCGCAAGTGGATGAAGACAGTCGGCTTCAAGCGGACGCAGGTGGAACGACTGGCAGGGCCGGACGGGATGGTGGTGGGGTACAAATGACAGCAGGAGGCGGGGGTGAACAGCCCCGCACATGCTCCTGTGCTTCGTCCGGACCGCACTCAGACTCAGAGTGCTTGGCCGCAGAAGTCGCGTGCGGAATTTTCCACCCCTTAACGTCTTGAATGGGGAAGAGGGGCAAACGGGTGAGCATAGAAAGCGCGTTTATATTTCCAGGGCCGCGCCCAATGGGAGATAATTCAGCATGCATCCCGGCTGAAGGAGCGGGGACCGGCACGGGCTTGAAAGGACATGATTCTGGATCAACGGACCGGACATAGCCGCATATTGGCACGGCGTACCCTGCGATTGGCTTCGCTCTGTCTCCTGCTATTGGTTCTTACGCCCGCGATGAGTCATGAGGAGGAATTCCGCTTGAACAGCATCGGGATACGGGGAGGTGCCAGCGGAAGCTCTCCCATCGGAGAGCAGGAAACGCAATACTTTCAGGGGTATGACGTGATGGCGAACTGGTCGCTCCCCTGGGAATGGTACTCCGCGTCTGGATGGGGTGTCGGCACAAGACTGATGGGAAGTGTGGGAGCCGTGAGAGCATCCGGGGATACGGCATTTGTCACCACGTTGGTTCCAGGGTTTGTGTTCGGGAAAAAAGACGGCTGGCTTTCATTGGAAATCGGAGGCGGAGGCGCGCTGCTCAGTCAACACCACTTCGCGAACCAGGACTTGGG
>CAZOUA010000001.1:15540-21940 GCA_964582865.1 uncultured Nitrospira sp.
CCTCTCCATCATCATTCCGGCCTACAACGAGGGCGCCATGGTCAGAAAGGCGATCGATGCCTGTGTGCGCGCCGAGTACCTGCGTGACCGGTTGGAAATCATCGTCGTCAACGACGGCAGCACCGACGACACCGGCATGCATATCGACCGGGCCGGGCAGGACTGCCCCGATCTCGTGCAGGTCGTCCATCTGCCGGTAAACGGCGGCAAGCGGGAGGCGCTGGCGGCCGGCTTCGCGCGCGCCACGGGAGAGATTCTGGTGACCATCGATTCCGACAGCATGATCGAACGGGACGCGCTGCTGGCCCTCGCCGGTCCATTCCGGGATCCGCGCGTCGGCGCCGTGGCGGGTAAAGTGTCCGTGCTCAACCGGTTTCAATCGATCCTGCCCCGCATGCTGCACGTGCGCTTCGTTCTCTCGTTCGATTTTCTCCGCAGCGTGCAATCCTCCTACGGCACGGTGTACTGTTGTCCCGGCGCCCTCTCGGCTTACCGGTCGTCGGTCATCACGCCGCTCATTCCCGCCTGGCTCCGCCAGCGGTTTCTAGGAAGCCATTGTACGATCGGGGAAGACCGGGCCCTCACGAACGACGTCCTGGCCTCCGGTTACAACGCGGTCTATCAACGAACTGCGGTCGTCCATACCATCGTGCCGGACACCTATCACAAGCTCTGCAAAATGTTTCTCCGGTGGGACCGGAGCTACATCCGGGAAGAAATCCGGCTGTGGAAAATCATGTGGAAGCTCCCGTTCCCTTCCCTGATCCTCACGATGCTCGAAACCACGATCACCAATCTCCGTTATCCCGTCGCCTATGCCTCACTGTTTCTGATGGTCTATATGAGCCTGCAGGATCCCTGGACGATCGTACGCCTACTGCTCTCGATCGGACTCGTGTCCCTGTTCTACACACTGTACTTTCTGCACAGCGAGCGATCCCGCGAGTTTCTTTTCGGCATCATCTACGCGTACTTCTACTTCCTGAGCCTGTTGTGGATTTTTCCCTATGCCCTGGTCACGGTACGGAACCGGCGGTGGCTCACAAGATAAAGGTGAAGCGAGAGGACGGCTGCATCGGACAGGATCGGCAAAGGCCGTGTCCCCGCCGCGCACGGTCCGGCGTCCTCAGTGACCTGCCGCCAGCCTGACGAACTCCCGCTGCATGACATTGAACCGGGCCAGGTAGGTGCGAAGGTCGTGGTCGCCGCAGTGCTGGTGGAAAGCCGGTCGGAAACCGTGACGGACGAAGTCCCGGCCCGCGCTGCCTCCGCAGAGGTGGATCACTGCGGCGAGATCCTGTTTCTGCTTGAGCGTGACCGGCCCCTTCCGTCGCGCACCCAATGCCTGGGCCACACGACGGTCGAGCAGCGCAGCGGTCAGTTCGATCGCATGGCTGGGTAGCACACGGCTGTAGAGGCTGTTAAACCAGCAAGAGTTCGCATCGTGCCAGGGGCCGTCTTCGATTGCCACGTGGTTGCGGATGCAGTAGCGCTTCGCTTCCTCAAACGTCCCATCTGTAATCTGAAACATGCCGACCGCGCTCGAGGCCGGTTGGTACCACTCCAACGGATTCCACGACCATCGCCAGCGCCAGTAAGTCCGCGCGACCGGATTACCCGCGCCCTCCGCCTGCGCCAGCGCTGCCAAGAGTTCCGGCGTGATGATCGCCGTGGAATGCCGGCGGAAGAGCGGGCCGTATTCCTTCCAGGTTTCAGCCGGACTCTTGTCGAGCGCGTGGTCCAGGGGAAAGAGGACTTCAGTCGGTTTGGAGGAGGCATGATAGGCCCAGTTCACGCCGAGCCAGAGCAGCAGGAGGCCTGAAAGGATCAGGATGGCACGCAGGGTGGGCGGCGACTTGAGGACGGCCCTGGTGACTTTGCGGACTTCGCGCCAGCGGCGGCGGAGGAAGCGCCACAACGATTTGAAGGTGCGGCGGTGGCGGGAGCGGCGGCGAGGAGTACGGAGGTTGGAACGATGAGACATGGAGGAAGAGTAACAGAAAAAAGAGAGCGGGTCCTGTTGCCGAGCCTTCGCACAAGTCGTAGGCCGAACCTCCAGGGTCTCGCCGTGGGAGAGGGAAATACGAGCGAACTCGGAGGGATCATTTAATATGCGGGCCTTGTCAAAACCGGGACTCAGGGATGGGATGCCTACATGCTCCAGTGTCTTGCCGACCGTGTAGAGGTAAGGTGTTAGAAACAGGTTTGCCTCGTCCGTGTGCTGCTAGAATCAAAACCGATCCACTCATGTATCTTCTTCGGTACGCATCCTACATTCACAACGTTTGAGTGATAGCTCGAGACCAGCTTGACGAGCGCATCGATCAGTCTTTCCAAAAATCCGTTACTGACGTGACTCCAGGTAAAAGGGGCATGAGACTTGCCATTTGCCTTCGGCACCTACGCTCCATAGTTGTAAACACGCGGGTCATGAATCTGTATGGGGAATCCGGCTTGCACAGACGAGACCACACTTCTCGTTCATCTCATAAACAAAGTAAGAAGTCCGGAGTCAGAAAGAATGCTTTGAATTCATCATGGAGGAGGAAAATTATGCATCAACAAAAAGTGGCCACGCTTTATTGTATTGCCTTCATTATGATGTCACCTGGCGCCGGAATTGGACAGGTATTGCCGGGGGCCGAGACGAGCTTGAATTACGTGCTCGAAGTTCCTCGACCTAATCCGGATCCAAAGATACAAAGCCGCATTGGTAAATGCCTTCGTCCCTTGGACTCGCCCACGTATATCGGCGATCTTGGCGACCGGTGGTCGGTTAGTCCTTCAGCATCTGTCCAGGTCATCAAATACGATTTGGCCTCGAAGCAAGCGAGCATCAATAAATCATTGGGAGCCGGGGCGTCTTTTCATTATTACAAGGATTCGGATTTGCAGCTGGGTGGGAAGCAGTTGCAAATCAAGGACATCAAGCCGGAATGCCGCGCCACCACTTTCAGCGCAAAGGACGTGCACGAAGATCCTGAAAACGGGAAAATTGCGTACAGTTTATTTTCTATCACCCCCACCATCTACGCAAGTCAGGACCAAGGTGCAGATTTCAGCGTTCAGCCCGCTCTTCTGGTTGGAGTATTCCGAGACCTCATCAACGTAGGAGCAGGCTTCAATCTCACAGGGCCGGATAAAGGTCACGTATTTCTCTTGTTCAGTGTTGGGGCTGGATTCTAAATCAATCCAGACTGAGAACGGGGACATGCTCCATTGCTGACGCCTCGTCCGCGAGCGGAGGCTTCATGATCCGGTCGGGTGGAAAACGAGAACAAGAAAAGGGATCACGAGTTTTGTTTGAATGCTGCTTCCACGCGCGACGAGTGACTGCGCGTCTCGTCAATAGGACCCTCCCATAGTTGACTCCGTTTTCTGCTCCAAGTAGCCTGTCTTCAATTTTCTGCTCTCAGCCGGTCGGACCTCGTGAAAAAGGGTGAACGATGGAGGGGCTGCATCACCTTGAGATCGTCATCCTGCTTCTCGCCCTGGTGTTGGCGCTGACGACGGTCGCCCGAAAGATCTTCATTCCCTATCCCATTCTTCTCGTGATCGGCGGATTGATCCTCAGCGTCATTCCGGGGCTTCCGGCCGTCACGCTCAACCCCGATCTCGTGTTCCTGGTCTTCCTGCCGCCGATCTTATGGGCCGCCGCCTATTTCACGTCGTGGCGCGAGTTTCGCGGTAATCTCAGGCCGATCTCCTTGCTGGCGGTCGGGCTCGTGCTGGCAACGACGGCTGCGGTTGCGGCGGTGGCGCATGCGATGCTGCCTGGTATCGGATGGGCTGAAGCGATTGCGTTGGGCGCGATTGTCTCGCCGCCGGATGCCGTGTCGGCGACGGCGATCGGACGACGGCTGCGCATTCCCCGTCGTATCGTCACGATCCTCGAAGGAGAAAGTTTGGTGAACGATGCCACGGCGCTCGTGCTGTACCGTGCCGCTGTCGGTGCCGCGGTGGGCGGGAGCTTTGTACTGGGGGAAACCCTGCTGCAGTTCGTCTTTGCCGCCGTCGTGGGTGTGGCTCTTGGTCTTGCCGTGGGCATGGCGACACGCTGGGCGCTCTGTGCCACGGAGGACAGTTTTACTCAGACCGCGATCACCTTGCTGGCGCCCTATGTGGCCTGGGTCCTGGGCGAATTGACGCATGCGTCTGCGGTGCTGGCCTGTGTCGCGGGCGGCGTGCACGTACGGCAGCATTTTAGCGCGGCTGTCTCGCCGGCTACGCGCCTGCAAGCTCGTGCCGTGTGGGATCTGCTTGTTTTTGTATTGAACGGCTTCATTTTTATCCTCATCGGTCTGCAGCTCGGGGTGTTGCGCGAGGCGGTGCCATCCGGTCGGTTCGGGCAGCTGCTGATAGCCGGTGCGCTGGTGAGCGGAACCGCCATCGTCGTCCGTTTAGGCTGGGTACCCTTGGCGGCGATACTTCCCCGGGCGCTGAGCCAGTCGTTACGGGCGCGCGATCCCATGCCGGCCTGGTCTTCTCTCTTTCTGATCGGCTGGACCGGGATGCGTGGGATTGTCACGTTGGCGGCCGCGTTGGCGTTGCCGTTGACGACTGCTGCCGGGCAGCCGTTTCCCTTTCGAGCCGAGATCATCTTGATCAGCTTTGCGGTAATTTTGGCCACGCTGGTGCTACAGGGGCTTTCGCTGACTCCGCTGATCCGGGCCATGAACATCCAGGAAGACCGCGGGACCGAGCAGGAAGAACGGCAGGCGCGTGAGCATGCGGCCACGGTTGCTATACGACGGTTGGATGAATTGGCAGGGGAGGAGTGGTTGACAGCGGACCATGTCGATCGCCTGCGTGTCCATTACGGCCGGCAACTGCAACGGTTCGCGGGTTCCGGGACCGTGGACCCGGATTGTTCTCTGGAGGCAGGCGACACCTTTCGACGGTTGCGGCACGAGACCTTATCGGCGGAGCGCCTGGCTCTGATCGGTCTGCGCAATGACGGAACGATCAGTGATGAACTGCTTCATCGCCTGGAGCACGAGCTCGATGTCGAAGCGTTGCGTCTCGGGATCGGAGAACTGCGCGTCTCGAGATGATGGTGCGGAGCCCGGTTACGGGCTCGGGAGTTTTGCCTGAAGAGCCTCGTCGTACGGAAGAGGCAGCCCTGTTGCTGCTGGCTGCCTTGGTAATGTGGTAGGGCGTCGGCGCATGTCCCGCCGCGCGTACAAAGTGCCGGGGCCGGAGGATTAGACGACTTGGATGAGTAGGTTGGTCAGGTGTTCCATCCCGATGCAGTCGAGAATGCAGTAGGCGCGATACTGGGTTCTGCCGTTTTCTCCGGCGCGAAAGGTGAGACTCGATTCCCGGTTCATGATCCATATCTGGCCGGTCTCCTGCTTCCACCCGTCTTCTGATTTGATGGCGATCTGGTGGGTATCGCCGACGGCCAGACTGGTCAGGTCTTCGCCAAACTCGAACGTGATTGTGACGAGCGTATCCCTCGGGATGGCTAAAACCCGTTTGGCGCTGTAGAGCTTGCCTTTCTCATCCAGGAACCCCTTTTCGCTGACACGAACCTTGATTTCGAGGGAGGCCTTGTCCGGTGTGGCGGCATATGCGATCGCAGGGCCGGTGACTGTCGCTACCCATGCGAGGATTGTGATCACTGTGACGAATCTCATGAGCTTGTGCTGTTTCATCCGTTCCTTTATTAGAGTGTCTGCGCACGGTAATCAGTTCCTCACCTGCCAAGACTGGCTGCTTCCTTCTCGCACTCGTGGAGGAGGGCAGAGGTACTGAGGGGGTGCGCGAACTGTGTTACTAACCTGAACATGTACAGTATACCATAGCGCGAACGAGAGTTCTGGCCGTCAGAGAAGAGGTGATCTCTCTCGCGTTGCGTGAGCACAGTGGACTCACCAGGCCGTTTCCGCGCTCACATTGACAGGTCTCATCGAGGACCGTACCCTCCTCTCGTGCCGATGGGGCAAGATCGGGAGGCAAGGTTTCCGCATGCCGACATTCGGAAATTGGAAAGCAGCTCATTGATGCGGTGTGTCCTCCTCGCCCTGTGCTTGGTTGCTGCTTGCGCGACCGTCTCGTTGGCCGACTCCTATTCAGATGCGGTCTCTGCGGTTCATCGTGATGACTATGACCTCGCAGCTCGATTGTTCCGTTCGCTCGCTGAAGGTGGACATGCAGGGGCGCAGAGTTTTCTGGGGGTGTTCTATGCCAACGGGCAGGGTGTCCCGCAGAGCTACGAGGAGTCCTGGCGTTGGTATCGACGGGCAGCTCTGCAGGGCGATGCTGCGGCGCAGTACCATCTTGCGGGACTCTATGCGAATGGGCAGGGCGTGCCAAAGAATGATGAACTGGCCATCCAATGGTATCGGCAGGCAGCTGCTCAGGGCGTGGCTGCAGCGCAGTTGCAGCTGGGCCTGTT
>CAZOUA010000001.1:22040-24561 GCA_964582865.1 uncultured Nitrospira sp.
TGGGCCTGTTGTCTGCCCGCGGGCAGGGCCTGCCGAAGGATTATCGCGTGGCTATCCAATGGTATCGGCGGGCGGCTGCTCAGGGCGATGCACTCGCACAATTCCAGCTCGGTGTGTCCTATGCCAATGGACAGGGTGTGAAGCAGAGTTCTGAGGAGGCTGTCCGATGGTACCGGCGAGCGGCTGAACAGGGAGATGCAGTGGCGCAGTTCAACCTCGGTGTGAGGTATGACAACGGACAGGGTGTGAAGCAAAGCTATAAGGAAGCTGCCCGGTGGTACCGGCGGGCTGCTGAACAGGGACATGCGCGTGCGCAGAGCAATCTTGGCGTGCTGTATGCCGGCGGGCAGGGCGTGCCGACGGACGTGATTCGTGCGTACATGTGGCTCACCGTTGCGGTCGAAGGATCGACCGGTGATGATCAACAGACCACGATCAAAAACCAAACGGCTGTGGCCTCAGACCTGAGTCCTGCGCAGATGGAGCAGGCGCAGGAGATGGCGCGGCGCTGCCGGGACACGCAGTTCGTGGAATGCGAATAGGCCTTGCTATCCGGGACGACGCCTCTGAGCCGTTGCCGATCATCTTCTCCGCCGGTTCGGCGCTCGCCGACATGTGCAGACCCGCATCGCTTTTTACTCCGATCCTGTCCTTGGGTATAATCGCACCGGCGTTTTCCGTCACGCAGAGGGTTTGCTCGACTAATGACATGCCTCATGCCAACATTGTGCTGATTGTGAAGGAGGTGTGATCATGAAACGTTCGTACCTGGCCGGATGTCTGCCGGTGTTATTGATGGCGGCCGGTTGCACGTCGACTGCGCCGGCGCTCGTCGTCGACAATCTCGAATTTCCGAAGCTGCAAGCCCAGGTCAAAAGCGCATCTGCTCTGAATCCGACGCAATGTCTGTGGAAGGGGCAGAACGAGGCGGTATCGCTGTCCTGGGAGTCTGTCGCCACGTTTCACCTCTCGGAGCCGGACTATGACGTCAGCACCAATCGGGTATCGGCCTGCACGCTGGCAGATCCTTCTTCGGGAGAGCCGCTCCGTGTCGATGGGAAAATCTATGTGATGCCGCCGTGGCGAACAATGTGGCCGGCCTTTCTGAGGAACTGTTACATCATCGAAGGGAACCCGGGAAATTCTTACAACGAATGCCGCCCGAAAGCGGAATCGTGCGCGAAAATCGAGCCGGCTTGTGCCGTCGAGGGAAGGCACTCGAATTTTCCCTACTGCCAGAATGCGTGCACGGTCAACGATCCGCACGATACCACCTATCGCATTGAGCTGAGTCAGGACGGGCTGCCGGTTCCTCCTGCGAGTTTTCAGCCCACCATGTACACGATCGACGACGGTCGCGTTCTAGCCCGTCGATTGAGACTGGACAGCACACTGAGTCGCCCGGACGAGGGCCTGTATCGGTTGAGGTGGAATGTAGAGTCGCAAAACGGAATATGGACGGAGAACTTCACTCCGAATCTGATTCTGTCGAAAGTGCGCGCGTTTGTTCCCGGCACCAGGATTGTGGACGGCGTGTACTATGAAAATCGGTCCTATCTGGTCCTCGGGGATCTGCAAGATGGGAACAGCCGATTGAATCCATGCGAACGCAATCCTCAGGATCCGACCGAAATCACACTGGATTCCTGTCCGGCGTTGTCGGTCCATAACCCGGCCACGACCACCAGGGCATCCTCCGGTCCGGTGTTGTGGGACCTTGAAATTCGAGAGGCGCCGAATGCGAACCTGATTCGCTTTCCTCTCACCGAGTCTCAGGAGGTGTATCTGGAGTTCACGATGCTGAATCCCAGCGATAACCACGCGGCCCCCACGCTTGCGCGGACGAGCCGGGACGTACGGGCCGTGCGCTTGGGTGACGCGCTCGATCTCCGCAAGGCGCTGCTTTTGGACACCGGATTCTCGACCGATACATGGACGATAGAGTCCGTCGATCTGGGCGGAGCCAATGCCGGTGAGTTTTCCAATTTACGGGCGGAAGGGCGCTCGATGCCGCCCTTCTCCCTGCGCGGAGGGTCGATTCCTTTGTCTGTGACGGCGACCCCGTCCCGACGCGGGCTTCGGGAAGTGAACGTGCGCGTGAGTTTGCGCGGCCAGCAAGCCGGCCTGCTTATAAAAGAAGAACCGGTTTCGGTTTTTGCCTACGTGCCGGCGACCCTCACCGCCACTCCGGATTCGCTGGTCGTGCCGTTCAAGCCGGACCGTCCGTCCGGCGTGAAAAAAATAGAGTTGCAGAACGCGGGAGACCTGACGCTGAAGCGGCAGGCTGTTCGCATAGCGGGCCCCGATGCGAGGAACTTCGGGGTGGCGGGGAGCCACGATTTACGGACTCCCGTTGAAGAAACGAATGAGCTGATGCCGGGCCAGCACGAGACCATCTACGTCTATCATCGGCCTGATGCTGCCGGAACTCATGCGGTCGATCACGCGGAACTTCTCATTGAAAGCACGGCGGGCAGCGCGACCGTCAGACTGGAGAGCTCGATACCGTGAACACCAAAGG
>CAZOUA010000001.1:24661-38320 GCA_964582865.1 uncultured Nitrospira sp.
TGATCATGTGACGCAGGATGTCCCCAAGGCGAAGACGTTCTTTGCGCTCGTGGGCTTTACCGATGAGAAGACGGTCGCGATCTCCGGCGAGGTTTTGCCCGCTTATGTGGTCCGGAAACACGGGCATCGGGGGTCGTTATCCCAACAGCTCGTTCGCCCGCGAGGCCTTCTTGATTCCGCCGTCAGTCGGATCTTCTCGTTGACAGGTCCTGCCTGAGCCGGTAGCGTACTGGCCATGTTCCGTCTCACTCGACCCATGCTGCATGAAGACGAGAGGTTTCGCCGATGCCGACACCGGTTCTGATTCTTCCCGGCATCGGAAACTCCGGGCCGCAGCACTGGCAAACGTTGTGGGAACAGCATCATCCGGATTTCCAGCGTGTGAATCAGCGCGACTGGATTCGGCCGGTGTGTGACGAATGGGTCGACGTGCTTGATACGGCAGTGAGCGCCTGTCCCTCGGCACCGGTGCTCGTGGCGCATAGCCTGGCCTGTCTCCTTGTTGCGCATTGGGCAAGCCGCTCAACGAGGGCGATACAGGGTGCATTGCTTGTCGCGGTTCCTGATCCGGACGCGCCGGCCTTCCCGGCCGATGCGCGTGGATTTTCACCGCTCCCTATGCGCCCGTTGCCTTTTCCAAGCATCGTGGTCGCCAGCGCTGATGACTCTTTCGGGTCACTCGCACATGCCAAACACTGTGCTGCCTCGTGGAGAAGTGATTTCATCGAGATCGGCGCCGCGGGTCATATCAATGCCGACAGCGGGCTCGGTGACTGGAACGAGGGCTACGCATTGCTGCAGCGATTGTTTGCGTGACTGATGACTGACACAGCGAACGACATACGTGGCTACCGGGGACCTGCGTTCTTTTCGTACGGGTTCAGGCCCTTCTTTCTTGGCGCCGCGTTGTTTGCCGGCCTGGCCATTCCCGCGTGGATTCTGATGCTGGGCGGCTCCGGTAGTCTGACCCTGCGCTATCCGGCTCGGGATTGGCACGTGCACGAGATGGTTTTCGGGTTTCTGCCCGCGGTCATCACGGGCTTCCTGCTGACGGCGATTCCCAACTGGACGGACCGTGCGCCCATCAGAGGGCGCATGTTGATGGGGCTCTGGATGTTGTGGCTGGCCGGCCGTCTGGTCATGGCCCTCCCATGGCTCACGCCCCTCGTGTCGGTCTTGATCGATGCGGCGTTTCTTGTTGCGGTGGCGGGGCTCGTCTGGCGTGAAATCATTTCTGCGAAAAGTTGGTTCCATGCCCCGATGGGACTGTTCATCACGGTGTATGCCGCGGCCAATCTGCTGTTCCACGTAACGGCCATGACTGGCGCGCCGGCGGATAGGCCCGAGCGCATGGCTCTCGCTCTGGTGATGGTCTTGCTGGCGTTGATCGGTGGGCGCGTCACTCCCAACTTTACGGGCGAATTCATGACAGAGCGGGGCCTGTCTCTGCGGCCCGCCCCTTTTTCTCGGTTCGACGGTCTCTCGGTTGGGCTGGTGGCGATCGCCGGAGTGATCTGGACTGTTCAGCCGCAGGCCATGGTGGCGGGCTGGATGTTCGTGATCGCCGGGTTGGCCAATCTCGCCCGTCTGAGGCGCTGGTACGGATGGGTTACGTGGCGTGAGCCTCTCGTACTCGTGCTGCATCTCGGCTATAGCTGGCTGGTATTGTCGCTGTTCGCGCTGGGATGCTCGGTGCTCGGGATGGGTCTGCCGGAGGAAGATGCGGTGCATGTGCTCACGACCGGTGCCGTGGGGGTGATGACGCTGGCGGTGATGACGCGCGCCAGCCTGGGCCATACAGGACGCCCCCGCCATGCCGGTCCTCTGACGGTTTGCATCTATGTGCTGGTCACTCTGGGTGCGCTCATGCGAGTGGTCGGGCCGAGCACGGGTCTCCCGATGAATCTGGTTCTCGGACTGGCTGCAGCCGGCTGGAGCGGGGCCTATCTGCTGTTCGCGGCGCTCTACGGACCGTTTCTTCTTCGTCCGAGCCTCGACGAGTGAGGAGCAGAGCAGGGGATGTTCTTCTATTCCGCTTGCCTGCCCGTACCATTGACACAATCGCACAGACAGCCTAGCCTTGCAGCGAGACGCTCGGATGTGTTGTGCCTGGTAGTTGACTGACGGTCATGTGGTAAGCGGCTTGAGTCTGATGGAGGAGGGTGTGACGATGCATTGCAGGGCAGATCATTGGCATCCGATTCGATGGGGATTCTCTGGCTTCCTGCTGGCCTTGGGCGTGTCCTTGGCCGGCTGCCCTCAGCCGATCCCGAGGGTTGCCATTCCCGGTTCCGATGCGACTCCTCCCAGCATGGTGTGGCAGACCTATAACATGCAGACGAAAGAACGAGGGGAAATCGTGAAAGACGGCCAGTCCCTTGAGGTGCCCTCCGGCGAGCAATATGTGGTGACGCTGGCGGTGGAAGATTTGAACAGCGGGATGAAAGATGTCACCCTGAGCGGCGACGTTCGCTTTAGCTGCACACAGGGAAGCCAGGTCGAAGACAAGAAGTTCCCGCTCGAAACGCAGGAGGCGAAGCCGGTTCCCGACCAGGAGGGCAAGGTGCCCGTCAGAGCTTCGCTGGTGTATGTGGTGGAGTTCGGCAAGGCGGGTTGCAAGGAGAACTGGTTGTTCGGGGGAGGGCAGCTTTCTCTCGTCGGAAAGGCGCACAATTCCGTCGGAGGCGCTGCAGGCAGAACGTTGAATTTTTCGTTGAAGAAGCAACCGGCCAATTGATGATCCTCTGCCCTGTTTCCCCGGTTCAGCCCTGCGCAGAGGATCGTAGGATGTACGCATGAGTGGAATGCCTGTCCCGCGCATCACGTCGAAGACGCCTGTGCCCTACGAGCTCACGGCGATTCATCGCGATACTCACGATACGAAGACGTTCTGTTTTGCCCTGCCTGATAATGCCACGCTGGACCTGCTGCCCGGCGATCATCTCTACGTGCACGCGATGATCGATGGCAAAGCGGTGAAGCGGCCCTACACGCCCTCGTCGATGCCCGGCGCGACGGGCTACTTCGACTTGACGGTGAAGCGGTATGCGACCGGTGCGATTTCGAAGTATCTGCATGATCGCGAAGTCGGTGATACCGTGCTGATGAGCGGACCGAATTCCGGCGGCCATTGGGTGGACGGCATGGCGAAGAAAGTCGGGTTCGTGGCGGGCGGAACCGGCATCACCCCGATGATTTCAATCATCCGCTGGATTCTGGCCAGGAGCCTCGCCGTCGAGTTGTTTCTGGTTTATGCCAACAAGGCCGAGGCCGACATCATTTTTCGTGAGGAGTGGGACGAGAATGTGCGCGAGCACGCGAGCTTCCATTGCTATCATGTGCTGGACCAGCCGCCTGTCGGCTGGTCGCAGGGCGCGGGCCGCATTACGGAGGCTATCCTGCGCTCGCATCTGCCGCCGCCCGGTCCCGACAGCGTGATCTTTCTCTGCGGCCCCCCGCCGATGGTCAATGCGCTGGAAACGACGCTCACCGCTATCGGCCACGCCGAGTCCGCCATCATCCTTCCGTAATTCACGGTGCCGAGACAGCGGGATCAATCGTTTGCCGCATCTGTTTCAGCGGCTGCCTGTTTGCTCAGATCCGTGTGATGATTCGTGAAGAGTCGTTGAAAGGCCTCACGCGATTTGCCGACGGTTCGTCTGGCGGAGGCGGCGGGATGTGCTCGTGCCGCCGTCTGGTTGCCGTACTGCGGCGAGAACGGCTGGGGACGGTCGCGAAGGGCCTTACGACGAGGGAGAACCGGAGCTGCTGGAGGAAGACCGGGTGTTCTTGGGAAGGGACTCCAAGAGACGATCGGCCCACTTCGACGGCAATTTTTCCACGGAGGTGTAAATGGTCGATTGCCACCAGGAAGAAATCTCGGCGAGGTCCTCCTTTTGAAATCGATGTTCAACGATGTCAAAGGTGTCGTGCCGGTAGAGGACGACGTCGATGGGATATTCGACGCTGGTCGAGCTGGTGCGCGTAGCGTCGAAGGCGAGGAAGCCCACTTTCATGGCGAGATCCATGCCGGAGGTGTACTTGAGTACGCGGTCAAGGAGAGGTTTTCCGTAGCCTGATTCGCCGATGATGCAATAGGGCGTTCCTTCGCTCACTTCGACCCAATTGCCCTGTGGGTAGATGAGATAGAGCTTGTGTTCCTGATCGTTTTCTAATTGTCCGCCGACTAAGGCGTGGAGATTGAACACCAGACCTGCCTTGTCGAGCGCATCCTTGTCTTCTTGTGCCACCCGCCGGATCTGCGTGGCGAAGACGTTGACGGCTTTGAACAGCTTGTCGAACGTCTGGTCGCCTTCGCTGATGGCCTCATCGAAGTAGGTGACGGCTTTATCCCGCACAGAGCGGAGCCCTGAGGTCATCAGAAACATCGAGTGCCGCCCGTGCTGATGGATGGACACCTTTCGTGCCGTGATGCACTCCACGCCGGTCGTGACTCTGGTGTCGGCAATGCCGATCAAGCCATCCTCCACTTTCATGCCCAAACAAAACGTCATTGTGCCTCCGATACCGGGATTGTACTGTGAATGGGGCGTGGTGCAAAGAAGGTTTCGAAAATGGCTTCTCCGACGCCGTTCAACTGCTCTTGAAACCGATCGAGGAATTCATGGAGCCCTTCGGCGACATATTCCTCGAGATCGCCGAAATCGAGCTGGGCGCGCAACCGGCCCAATCGCTTCTCTGCGTGGTTCCGGTAGGCCCCCTGTTCGGAACCGGAAATCGCGTGGAGCGAATCTTCGCTCTTGATGAGGCAATAGCGGATCGCTCGCGGAAAGGTCGCGTCAAGGATCAGGAAGGTGCTCACGTCGTCCGGGGCGATGCGGCCGAAGCGCTTGTAGTACATTTCAAGGGCGCTCGCGGATTTGAGCAGCGCAGACCATTGGATGATATCGAAGGGGGTTCCGACTTCGGCGACGGTGGGGAGGAGCATGAAATATTTTACGTCGAGAATCCGAGAGGTTTTGTCGGCGCGTTCCAGGAGCCGGCCGAGCCGTGCAAAGTGCCAGCCTTCTCCGTGTGACATGGTTGCATCGGTAATGCCCAGAAAGAGATGGCTGTTGGCTTTGACGTCTGTGAGAAACACGTGGAGATTCTTGGTCGAGAGCCCGTGCGAGACGGCCTCTCTGACCAGCATGTGGAAACGGTTGACCTGTTCCCACATGTCGGTCGAAATGATTTCCCGGACTGAGCGCGCATTTTCGCGTGCGGCAGCCAGGCAGGAAAGGATCGAATTGGGATTGGCGGCATCGGCGGCGAGGAACTGGATCACGCTTTCTTTGCTCGCTTTTCCGTAGCGAGCCGTGAATGCCTCATGGTCACCCGTGGTCGCGACGAGAGGCTCCCATTGTTCCGTCGTCCCTCTGGGCAGGTCGAGTGAGAGATTGAGGTTTACCTCGATAAACCGGGCATAGTTCTCGGCTCGTTCGATATAGCGGTTCATCCAATAGACGGAGCTGGCGACGCGGCTCAGCATGTTTTATCCGACTCTTCGCGCACCGGCCTTCTCCGGGTGGAGTCCGTACGCGATGTGGCGATGGAAGAAGCTGTCATGAGAGGACCCACGTATCTTTGTTTCCCCCGCCTTGTGAAGAATTGACCACCAGGGACCCTTTCCTCAACGCCACTCGTGTCATGCCGCCCGGCAAGACGTAGATCTCGCGTCCGTACAACACGTAGGGGCGCAAGTCGACATGCCGCCCCTCCAAGTGATCGTCCACGAGCGTGGGCACACGCGACAGCGCGAGGGTCGGTTGAGCGATATAGTTGCGAGGGTCGGCATCGATGCGCTTGGCGCAGTCCTCGCGTTCTTGCTTGGATGCGTGCGGGCCGATCATCATTCCGTACCCCCCCGCCTCATTGGTGGCCTTTACCACCAGCTGGTCCAAGTGTTCCAGGACATAGGCCCGGTCCTGCCGTTCCGAACAGAGGTACGTGGGGACATTGGGAAGTATCGGCTCTTCTGCCAGGTAATAATTGATGATCTTGGGCACATAGGCATAGATCGCTTTGTCGTCAGACACCCCGGTGCCTGGCGCATTGACGAGTGCGACCCGGCCTTTTTGGTAGGCGTCCATCAGACCGGGGACGCCCAGTACGGAGTCTCGGCGAAATGCGAGCGGATCCAAATAGTCGTCGTTGATTCGCCGGTAAATGACGTCCACCCGTTGAGATCCCTTGGTCGTGCGCATGTGGACGTACCCGTCCATGACGACAAGGTCGTTGGCTTCGACGAGTTCCACGCCCATTTTCTGCGCGAGCAATGAATGTTCGTAATAGGCTGAATTGAATATGCCGGGCGTGAGAATCACGACGGTGGGGTCAGGAAGGTCGGACAGGTATCGGAGTGTTTCCAGCAGATGGCCGGGATAGTCATCGACCGGCCTCACACGATAGGCTTCGAAGAGTTCCGGAAACGTCCGCTTCATGACCTGCCGGGCTTCTAAGACGTAGGCGACGCCGGACGGGCAGCGCATATTGTCTTCAAGCACGTAATACCGGCCGTCGCCGATGCGGACCAGGTCGATTCCGGCGATATGGCACCAGATGCCCCGCGGGGGCTTGAGACCCCAGCAGGCCTTCAGAAATCCTCTGCTGGAATAGACAAGTTCGCTGGGGATAACGCCGTCCTTGAGGATTTTTTGCTCGTGGTACACGTCGTCGATAAACAGATTCAAGGCGCGGAGCCGCTGGCGAAGCCCCGATTCGATGTGCGCCCAATCAGCCGGCTGGACAATCCGAGGCACGATATCGAAAGGGAAGATCTGCTCATGCCCGTCGTCGCTGTCGTAGACGCCGAACGTCATTCCCATGTTGAGAATGACGCGCTCTGCCGCTTGCTGGCGCTTTTTCAGCTCCCCTTCCGGGAGCGAAGCGAACTTCCGCAACAAGAGTGTGCTGCCGGGCCGCGGTTGTCCGGTCCCTTCGTAGAGTTCGTCGTAGAATGGACCGGGGTCGTACTGAGAGAATTTCATCGTGTATCCTTGCGGCAGAGAGTGCTCACCCTACCAAAACAGCGTGCGTTGCACAAATAGGACGGGTCTGACCCGTGCTCTCGCTCTCCACGCTAATGTCCCATCGGAATTTCGATCACGAGTCCTCCCATGGCCTCATTCATCTTGAAATCTTTCTTGGGACTGCGGGGGTGGGCATTGTGGCAGCCCACGCACGTCTGGCTGACGGCGCGGTCGGCGTAGATGGCTTGAAAATACGTCTCTTTCCCATGCGTGACCGTTCCGGTCACGGTCCGGTCCGGGTGTGTCAGCAGGGCCTCCAGGCCGGACTTTTCCGATTCGCTCTTGGGCGCATTCAGCGGGTTGATCGGCCAGAGGCTGATGAGCCGGTAGCGCACCTGTGAACCGGTTTTCGCGGCGAGCTCGCTCGACTCCATGAGAAACTGTGCCGGCAACGGGAGGGAGTTCTTCTTCGCCCGCCAGTCTTCAGCCGCCGTGGCCGCGCCCTCCTTCTGCAGTCGTTCGACGACGTGAACGGTGTAGAAGGTCCGGTCCGTTTCGATGACTGCGTGAAGATAGTCTGCGACGGTCGCCGGGGGGATGCCCGTCTGGTCGCCGGCCGGCGACGTCTTCGCAAGCGGCAGGCTGAAGGCGACAATGGCAAGTGCGATGCAGCTGCTGCGTTTCATGGCGGTGCCTCCCTGGTGAAGGTGGGGACCGGCCGTATGTCGCTAGCATAATCCTCTCACGCGGAGGTTACAAACCGGCGGCATCGCATTCTTTTTGTGATGGAAGCTCAGGACTATTCCGGATCGAATATCCGCTGTTGACTCTGTGGACTTCCGGCGGTAGCGTACGTACCGCACGACGTTCTCAGCATCTTCCTGAAGCCATTCGGTCTCGCCGGGTATGGGTTTCTCATCAAAGGAGGTGCCTTATGGAGCCAGGTCTGAAGCGAACCACCATGGCACGAATCGCTGCGGCCTTGGGGTGTTTGAGCGGAGCGATCGGTCTACTCGATGTGATCACCCAGCATCACCTGGGATTGGCGCCGCATGGATGGGGGACAGGCGGGATTCTGCTCCTACTGATTGCCTTGTTTCTGCAAGTCGATGGTGCAGTGTCTTTTGAGAAGTCCCGAAGCATGCCGGGCGCGAAGAACTGAGAAACGCCGGCAAGGCACAGTATTCCGATAACAGTGTCGGTAAACTCTCGGAGGTGTTCATGGCGATTGTGTCGGAGATCGCGCCGGATCTGTTCCGGATTTCCACGTTCGTCAAGGAATTCGATTTGCAGTTCAATCAATTTCTGGTGCGTGACGAGGAACCGTTGTTGTTCCATACCGGCCCGCGCGGGATGTTTGCGGCAGTGCGGGATGCCGTGGCAACGGTGCTCGATCCGAAGTCGGTCAGATGGATCGGGTTCAGCCATTTCGAAGCGGATGAATGCGGCGGCTTGCGCGAGTGGCAGGAACTGGCGCCGGAGTCCATGGCGGTCTGCAGTCTGGTGGGTAAATTGGTCAGCGTCGACGATTGCATGGCGGTGCGGCCGGCTAAGGGGATGCAAGAAGGAGAAGTCCTGACCACCGGGAAGTATCGCTTCCGGTTTCTGCATACGCCGCATGTGCCGCATTGCTGGGAGGCAGGGTTGCTCTTTGAAGAGACGCAACGCACGCTCTTGTGCTCGGATCTGTTTCATCAGGGTGGAGACGTGGAACCGGCTACGCACTCGGACGTGTTGGGCCGGTGCCGGCAGGTGCTTGAATCTTATCAGCAGGGGCCGCTGGCGAATTACATGCCGTATTGTACGCTGACGGATGTGACGCTTCAACGGCTGGCCGCTCTGCAGCCGAAAACGCTGGCCACGATGCATGGCTCGGCGTTCGTCGGAGACGGAGCTCGTGCGCTCCGCGAGCTGGCGACGGTATTCAAAGATGTCCTCGGGCCGAAATAGCATGGGACGTAAGAAGCATCAGCGACGATGTGTGCTTCCTCCACAATTGGCAGATGCACTTCCTGAAAAAATGCGATAAGTTGCACGCCGTTGAATCATGCCCCTGCTCCGTTGAACGGCGGCTGGGCATGTCTGCAATGAATTGATCGAAAGAAGCTGAATGCGACAGGTATCCGTGCATCGAATGCTCGTTCTGATGTGGTGGCTTCCGCTTTTCGTTGCGGCCTGCGGTACGCCGGTGGGCGTGTCACGAGTGTCGGAGCGCGTGGTGGATGATGAGCTGACGTCCTACGCGCTGACCAACCGCGGGCTGAGCGAATACAGCCGGATCGTGCTGAGCCGGCACAATTTGCTGGAGAGCTTCGCGCGAGCGCCGGCCGAGGCCCTCGCACGCCTGCATGTGATCTACGTGAAGGGGAGTCGCTTACGCGGGGAAGCCTTCGCCCTGGCGGAAATATCCTTCTTGTCGGCGACGCAGACTCACGAACGATCCGACTACTTCGCCGCCGCTCTGTATGCCTACGCGTTTTTGTTTCCGGAATCGGCCGAGGAAGCCCCGACGGCTTTTGACCGCCGCTTTCGCCAGGCGTGCGATCTCTACAATCGAGCCCTCACGAATGCGTTGAAATCCGAAGACGGCGAGACGATCGAGCTCCGTGCCGGCAAGTATGCCTTGTCTTTCGGGCGGCTGGAGGTGGAGTTCAAGGAAGACCAACGGGTGTGGAACCGGCGCCGGCTGCACCCCTTCATCTCGGTGTCGGAACTGGAGATTCACGGCATCCGCAATCATTATCGGATGTCGGGCATCGGCGCCCCCCTGGCGGCCGGTCAGGTCCCGCTGGCGGAAGAGCAAGGTTTCTTGGTCGCGCCGAAACTGAAGGTGCCCGTGACGGTGTTGCTCCGGGTAGAACACCCGCAGCAGCAACTCGCGACAGGAACCGTTCGCGCCTCGTTGGAGCTGCACGTGGCACTGGACAAGATGTCCGTGCAAATCAACGGGCAGCCCGTGCCTCTGGAAATCGAATCCACGGCATTTCTCGCGTATACCCTCCAAGAGCCGGAAGTTTGGGAACGTGAGTTCAAAGGGTTTTTTATGGGAGACCTGGCCACCAGGGTTGAGAAGGCGCAGCTTGGCGGATTGGAGCCCTACAGACCAGGACGCTTTCCGGTCGTATTTGTCCATGGCACTGCCTCCAGCCCGGGACGCTGGGCGGACATGGTCAACGATCTGCTGAACGACCGTCGTCTCAGAAACCGATTTCAATTTTGGTTCTTTACCTACAACACCGGCAATCCGATTGCCTATTCCGGCATGCTGTTGCGGGATGAGTTGACGAAGGCGCTGCAGCATCTCGACCCCGAGGGCCGCGACCAGGCGCTCCAGCATATGGTCGTGATCGGGCATAGCCAGGGCGGCCTGCTCACCAAATTGACGACGGTGAAAACAGGAGATCTGCTCTGGGGTGCCATCAGCCGCAAGCCGCTGGAGCAGATGGATATTCCGGAGAAAGATAAGGCGCTGTTCCGGCGGTCATTATTCCTGGAGCCGGTGCCGTCCGTGCGTCGCGTGGTGTTCATCGCGACACCCCATCGCGGCTCCTTCATGGCCAAGACCTGGATCGGCGAGCGCCTGGCGAACATGATCAGGCTGCCCGGGACGATCGCCACCGTCTATGCGGACACTTTTTCGCGGGAGAAAGAGGCGTTCCTGCTCGATCCCGGCTCGAAGATTCTGGGCTCAGGGTTCGGTATGACTCCGGGCAGTCCCGTCATGGATGAGCTGGCCAGAATTCCGGTGGCACCGGGAATCGAGGTCCATTCGATCATCGCAGTCGAGGGCTCGGGGCCCGTCGAGGAGGGGGACGATGGGGTGGTGCAATACAGGAGTGCCCATATCGACGGCGTCGCTTCCGAGAAGGTCGTTCATTCCCCCCATTCGACTCAATCAAATCCGGAAACGATCGAAGAAGTCCGGCGCATTCTGCTGCTTCACGCCGAGAAATGGTGCGGGCATGAGGTCCTGTGCGAAAGTCCCGGCGGTGTGGCGGCAGGACAACCATAAGACCTCCGCCTCGCGTCCGGTACAGCCATGTCGGAAGAATCCGTGACCAACAAAGATGGACGGGGTCCGGCGCTGCTGCGGGGTCCCATCCGCGCTGTGCTTGCGGCTTCAATTGCCTGGAGCTGTGCGGCTCTGTGGTTCGACGGCCCGGCCCCGCGGCCGCTTGCGGCGATGCTGGCCGCGCTGTTGGCGTTCGGCTCCGCCGGATTCCTCTTCTTTCTCAAACCATTCCGGCTGGGAGTGGCGGCCACGCTGGTCGCGTTCGGGGTCGTGCTCGTCTGGTGGCTCGGAATCGAGCCGCGCAACGACCGGGCGTGGCAGCCTGACGTCGCCACGCTCCCGAGAGCCGAGATCAGCGGCGAGCGGGTGACGCTGCACAACATGCGGAACTTCGAGTATCGTTCGGAAGTCGACTACAGCGCGCGCTGGGAAACGCGAACGTATGATCTGGACAAGATCAACGGCCTCGATCTCTTTTTGTCTTACTGGGGGCCGCGAGCGATCGCCCATACGATTCTCAGCTGGCAGTTCGAAGACGGGCCTCCGCTGGCGATTTCTATCGAAACGCGGAAGGAACAAGGGGAAGAGTATTCGGCCCTGCGCGGATTTTTCCGGCAATACGAGTTGTACTATGTGGTGGCCGATGAACGGGATCTGATCCGGCTGCGGACCAACTTTCGCGGGGAGGATGTCTATCTCTACCGGCTTCGCACGCCGCCGGCCAGAGCCCGCGCGCTTCTGCTGGACTATCTGGCGAAGGTCAACCGCCTCGCGAAGGAACCGGACTGGTACAACGCGTTTACTCACAACTGCACGACCGCGATCTTTCTCCACATTCGAGATTTAGGCCTTCCGTTCACCTGGAATTGGAAGATGTTTCTGAACGGCTATCTCGATGAGAGTTTGTACCAGCAAGCCATCGTCAACCGCTCCTTGACGTTCGACCGCCTGCGGGAGCGTAGCGCCATCTCATCGGTTGCCAGAGGGATCGAGTCTGCAGCCGAGTTCTCGGCGTCCATTCGTACGGGTCTTCCTGATCGGCCCCCTCCACCCGAGTCATAGATCCGCATTGTCCAAGAGGTGTGGTTCCCTTTCTTCGACGCCCAGATCCGGGCCAGTCGTGGCGAAAGGACAGGAGCTGCGAGTCGTTCTTGAACGTCTTTGCCTGGTGCAGCGGAGGTGAAACCGTTCCGAGGCGAGTTATTTCGGGGGAAAATGGGTGAACATTTCATGGACGAGTCCGCGAATACGCTCATCCCGTTCTTCGGAAGTCAGGCTTGGATCGACCTCTCCTGATGCCGTGCCGCGCCAGACCAATTTCTTCGATGCGGCATCAATAATATCGATCAGAAGCGCGCCCGTCGTATAGGACGGCTGCTCGTGGGCCTCTGGGTGAGGCTTGCCCATCGTACGAGTGTCAGCCGAATAGGTGAACGGATGGGCGGGCATGCCTTCGGAGATATATTGGGTGGATTGATCAGCGGTCAGGTGGTTGATGCCGACGTGGTAGGCCACATAGAAATCCGGCTGCCCGCTCTGGGATTTGCTGTACCCTTTCCCGTGCAGCTGCGCTCCGACGACCGTACGAATGCGAATGTCGACGTCCGGACTGTCCACGCGCCGGTCGCCGGTCTTTTCCTGCGTGCCGACCACCCAGGCATAGGTGTGATAGGCGTTGAAGTTCGCGCCGGGATCGTAGTCGTATCCGACCTTCGTTGTGGTACAGGCTGTGATCGATGCGGCCAGCAGCGCCGCGCAGAGGGATTGCAGTCGCGTCATGATGGGTCTCCTTGCGCGGGATGGTAGCAGAAGCGGATGGCGAAAAGAAGCCGCCGGCCGTTTGCAACGTCACTTCGGCGGGAAATGCGCGAACATGGCATGCACGATGCCGCCGATGCGTTCGTTTCGCTCCTCGGGCGACATGCCCGGATCGACTTCTGCCAGTGCCGAGCCGCGCCAGACCAGTTGCTTCGATGCCGCGTCCACGATATCGATCAGCAGGGTGCCTTCCTTGTACGGTTGAATATCGCTGAGCGTGGTGAACGTGCCGTGTGCGCGATCGCCGATATAATCCTGCGAGGAGGATCCCTTCATCATGTCTTTGACATTGATGTGGTAGGCCACATAGAAATCCGGCGGCTTGCTCGGGGACGCCGCGTAGCCTTTGAAACGCAACTCCGTTCCGATGGCCGTCCGGATGCGATTGTTGACCAGTGAATTGTCGAGACGCTGGTCTCCGGTCGATTCCTGCTTGTCCGCCATCCAGTCATAGGTGTGATAGCCGTTGAAGTCGGCGCTGGAGTCATAGTCGTAGCCGATTTTAGGAGAAGCGCATGCCAACATTGAGGTGGCTATCAGGCACAGAAAGAGGGTGCAAATCCGCGTCATGTGTGGTCTCCCAGCAGGGGATGGTAACAGAATCGATGATCCAATAAAAGTCGCCTGCGTCATGGCCGCATGGGGCGGTGAAAGACACGCGGACAAAGCAGCGACGACGAACGTATGCGCAGAACTCTTGTTCGGTAGACGTGGCCCTCTCCTACTTGAAGAAGCTCATACTGTGTTATATCGTTTCCAGCACGTTGTTTTCACAAGCTCGACGAAGGACAGGGACAGAGGGAAGCGACGACGAAGAGATTTTATATGGCATCGGGCGAGCCGGATGTGGCGGTGTCA
>CAZOUA010000001.1:38420-130097 GCA_964582865.1 uncultured Nitrospira sp.
AGCGACGACGAAGAGATTTTATATGGCATCGGGCGAGCCGGATGTGGCGGTGTCAGAGGTAGACTGCTCGGTGAGTGACCGTCCCGGATAGCGTAAGCAGATCGAGCCCTGCTCATTTGTACGTGCACGGTTTGCCGCCGTGAGATCGGCTTCTTGTATGAATATTCGGATTGAACAGGCGCAGCCCGGTGACGCAGGCATGATTGCCGCGATGGTGGGAGAGTTGCTCCACGAAATCATGGCGGCCGTGAAGGACAAGGCGTTTGGATTTCACCCGGGAGACACGACATTGCGTGCCTCCGCCTGGCTGAAGGATGGCACGTATCGGGTGTTGCTCGCACATGACGGCACGATTGCTGAACCGGTAGGCTTTCTGGCGTTGTATGAGAGTTATGCGCTGTATACGGAAGGCACGTTCGGGACAATTCCTGAGTTCTATGTGCGCCCTGCGTATCGTTCGAAGGGTGTGGGCTCTGCGTTATTGACCGAGGCGAGCCGCGTTGGGCAGGCGAGGGGATGGCGCAGGCTCGAAGTAACGACCCCGCCGCTTCCGCAATTCGAGAGAAGTCTGCTGTTCTATGAACGGCACGGGTTTGTCGTGTCGGGAGGACGCAAGTTGAAGATGGAGCTACGGTGAAACCGGTCGTGCAGCTCGAACCGACCGGCTGCGGCATTGCCAGCGTGGCGGCCATCGCCGGATTGCGCTATCGGCAAGTCCAGCGTGTCGCGAACCGGCTGGGAATTGTCGCCGCGGATGAGCGATTGTGGTCGGCGACCGCACATGTGCGCCGGTTACTGCGGCGCTTTGGGGTGCGAACGGCGCAGAAAGAACGCCGGTTCGCGTCGTGGCAGGCGTTGCCCGATGTCGCGTTGCTGGCGATCAAGTGGCGTCGAGTTCGAGGGCGCGCGTTCTGGCATTGGGTTGTCTTCTGGCGTGGGCCGGACGGCCCGATGGTGCTCGATTCCGGGCGAGCCCTGCGTACGCATAGACGCAGGGATTTCGGACGCATGCGTCCGAAGTGGTTTCTCCCGGTATCCGCATTGGCGTCGCCGAAATCTTTCTGCTCGGTGAAGAAGGATCTTTCACATCAGGAGGGACGATCATGAGTCAGAAGAGACGCTCCACGATGCGATTGTGCGCCTGCTCGTGACAGCGGGAGTCGCGCTGGGGCACTACGTGAGCGCCCATTGGCTTCTCCTCCCGGCGGTGATTGGCGTGACGCTGATTCAGAGCGGCCTCACGGGCTTCTGTCCCGTGTACTTCGCGCTCGATCGGTTCCTTCCTGCCGAAGGCGCACCAGGCTCGTCCGGCTGTTGCGCGAAGTAAGGTTCATGCGCCGGTTCCTAAAGTAGGCGAACGCAGGCGGATTGCTCGAACAGAGCCTTCCGGCGATCCATTTACATTCTGGTTCTAGCAGGCTCCAGGAATTCCACCGGAACGCTACCGGCTGCCGACAGCCATGTGGTATGCTCCCCACCCATTATGGCTATGGATACCACGTTACAGAATGAACTGGCCGCCGCTACGGCGAAGCGCCGGACGTTCGCCATCATCAGTCACCCCGATGCGGGCAAGACCACGTTGACGGAAAAGCTGTTGCTCTACTCCGGTCTCATCCGCACTGCGGGGATGGTGCGCGGGCGCAAGGGGGGAAAGACCGCGGCCTCCGACTGGATGGGAATGGAACAGGAACGCGGCATTTCGATTACGGCGTCGGCCATGCAGTTTCCCTACAAAGACGCCGTCATCAACCTGCTCGATACGCCGGGTCACCAGGACTTTTCGGAGGACACCTACCGGACGCTCACCGCGGCGGACAGCGCAATCATGGTGATCGACGCCGCCAAGGGCGTAGAGGCGCAGACGCGCAAGCTGTTTGCCGTCTGCCGCATGCGCCGCATTCCGGTTCTGACGCTGATCAACAAGATGGACTTGCCGGGCCGCCCGCCGCTGGATTTGATGACAGAAGTGGAGCAGGCGCTCAACATTCACGCCAGTCCCGTCAATTGGCCGATCGGGTCGGGGAGCGACTTCGTCGGCATCGTGACGCGAGCCGACAACCGCGTGCAGTTGTTCAGCCGGACGGCGCATGGCGGAGCCACGAAAGTGGATGTGGCAAACCTGGTATTGGAGGACCTTGCCGGCAGCGGGAAGGTTTCCGATGAGGTGATTGCAGAGGTGCGGCACGATCTCGATTTGCTCGAGATCGCCGGCAATCCGTTTGCGCGCGAGCCGTTTTTGGCCGGCGAGGTGACGCCGGTCTTCTTCGCCTCTGCCCTTACCAATTTCGGCATCGAGAGTTTCTTGGACGCGTTTGTGACGCTCGCGCCCAGTCCGAGCGCCCGGCTTGCCGATCGTGATGACGGCACCGAGGTGACCGTCGATCCAATCGACATGCCTTTCAGCGCCTACGTCTTCAAGCTTCAGGCAAACATGAACCCCAAACATCGGGACAGCACGGCATTTCTGCGGGTCTGTTCCGGACGATTCGAACGGGACATGATGGTGAAGCATCACCGTCTTGGCCGCGAAGTTCGGCTGTCCCGTCCGCATAGTCTCGTGGCGCAGGAACGCAGCACCGTTGAAGAGGCCTTTCCCGGCGATATCATCGGCATCATCAATCCCGGGCTCTTTGCCATCGGCGATACGATTTCGGTGACCGGCGGGTTCAACTTCAAGCCCCTGCCGCAATTCCAGCCGGAGATCTTTGCCCGGATTCGTCCAACCGATGTCAGCAAGCGCAAGGCCTTCGACAAGGGGATGGAACAGATGGCGCAGGAAGGCACGGTGCAGATCATGAAAAGCCTCAACGATTTGGAGTCGCTGGTGGCGGCGGTGGGACGGTTGCAGTTCGACGTGTTGCAATACCGTTTGCGGGAGGAGTATCGCGTCGAGACAGTTCTCGATGCGCTGCCCTTTACCTGCAGCGCCTGGCTCGAAGGCGATCCCCAGAGCTTCAAGGCGCCATCAGCCTCCATGATTGTGAAAGATCAGCGCAAGCGTGTCGTCGTCCTGTTCGGCGATCAGCTCATGAAGACCATCGCGCGTGACCGGAACCCCGACCATACGCTGCGGGATATGGGCTAGCATAACCTTCCACCTTGTACGCCTGTCGCGCCGCTCGTGTCCCGTTCAATCGAGGGTGTCCTGCCTCGGGCAGCCCACCCGATTTTCTCCCTTCCCCGTGGCTCTTTTTCGATAACCCTGCCGTATCAGAATTGATCCTCCTGCGAGCGTAATTGATTCACGTGGGAGGCGTTGGCCGTCTATTTTTGCTGAGGTCTAGCAAAAAAAAGAGCCTGCCGGGATTGGCGCATATCTTGCTATGTTTCTTCGCGTGTGATGGAGGGTTCCGGTTCATCAAGGAGTGGGGGCCCGATGGGTATGCGAATTCTTGTGGCGGATGACGATCCGGATATTGTTTTGAGTGTGTCGGAACGGCTTCGATGGCTGGGCCACGAGGTTGTCACGGCTTGTGATGGAAAAGCAGCGCTGGCAGCGGTGGAGTCCTATGCGCTCGATCTTGCGCTGCTCGATGTGTCCATGCCTCTCTTGAACGGCATTGAAGTGCTCAGGCGGATCAGGCTGCGCTGGCCGAATCTCCCCGTCGTCATTTTGACCGCCTATGGCACGATCCGGCTCGCGGTGGAAGCGATGCGGGAAGGCGCTGTCGATTTCATCACGAAACCGTTTGGGCACGGCCAAATCGATCAGGTGGTGTCCGCAGTACTGGGGGGAAGCGAGCAGCGGGCCGACATGACCAGGCTGATGGGGGAGGTCACGCATGATGTCAAGAATCTCTTGATGCCTCTGGTGACCGGGACGGACCTCCTGGCGGAAGAGATCGACGACTTGTTCAAGCAATTCCCCAAGGGAGACTCCGTTCAAGCTGAGCAAAGCCACCATGCCTGCGAAGAGGTCATCCAATTACTCCGCAACACTTCCCGCCGCATTCAGGATCGCATGAAGGGCATTGCGGACTACACAGTGGCGATGCGGGCTCCGCAGGTATTCGAGCCCTGCCGGGTCGAGAAGATTGCGGAGAGTGTGGTGAAGTCGCTGCATGTGCTGGCGAGGCAGCGCAGTCTAAACCTCAGAGTCGATGGACTCGATCCGTTGCCGGAACTCGTCGGAGATGAGAACCGCCTGTATTCGCTCCTCTACAATCTCGTGCACAATGCCATTCCGGAGGTTCCGGCCGGCGGCTCGATTACCATCGGCGGCCGCCATCTCGCGGCCGAGGGCTCCATCGAACTCATCGTTCAGGACACGGGCGCCGGCATGCCGCCGGAGGTTCGGGACAATTTGTTTACCAACGGTGCCGTGAGCCGGAAAGTCGGCGGGACGGGTTTGGGGATGAAGATCATCAAAGCGGTCGTCGATGCGCATGCAGGACATATTCAGGTCGATAGCCAAGTGGGCAAGGGCACGACGTTCATGATCCGGTTGCCGATTCGCCCCCCGACGGTTGCCCGGAGCCCGGCAAAGGCAGTGTGAGTCCGCCGGGCGGGCATTCGAGTCCAACGACCTACTGCAGTGTGGTGGATCTCATCAAGCTGTCGGCTTGCGGCGGCAAAAACCCTTGATAGCCGCGGTGGCGTTCGGCCAGCTCCAATACCGAGAATGGGTGATCGCCGACCATTTCCGGCGCTGAGAAGATTTGCCTGAGCTGTCCCCCTTGCGCGCCGACGATCTTTCCCGCGAATACCACGCCTTTGTTCTTGAGTCGATCGACAGCCTTTTCGATGTCTTCCACGCGCACGGCAACGTGATGAAACACCTGGTCTCCGAAGGCCTTGACCCAACCGGGGATAATGCTGGTCTTGCCGCGATCGTCCGGATAGGCCTGATCCACGAAGAGAGCAGGGTAGCCGGTCTTGCGATAGACTTTGGCATACCAGTCGTCGTACTGAAGCGTTTCGTCGTAGCCATAACCGAGGGCGAGAAATTGTTCGGCGCGGCGATCGATGTCGAGCGTTCGTAACGTGACATGGTCGATGACGGGAGAGAAGCCGACGCCTGTCTCATCGAGCATGGCTTTGAGCGATCTTGCCGCCCGATTGCGCGCGACGTATTCCGTCACCATCCGTTCCAGGAGCCCGTCGAGTTCGCGGTTGATATCCATTTTCTCACCTCTTTGCGGTGCATGGACCAGCTACGATCCGAACGTGATGCCTTGTGCGAGAGGCAGGTCCGTGCCCCAGTTGACGGTATTGGTCTGCCGTCGCATGTAGGATTTCCAGGCATCCGAACCCGCCTCGCGCCCACCCCCCGTTTCTTTCTCTCCGCCGAACGCCCCGCCGATTTCCGCGCCTGACGTGCCGATGTTGAGATTGGCGATGCCGCAGTCGCTTCCCGCCGCCGAAAGAAACCGTTCGCCCCTCCGCAGGTCGCTGGTGAACAACGAAGAAGACAAACCTTGAGGGACGCCGTTCTGCCAGGCGACCGCCTCGTCGAATGTGCGAAACGTCATCACGTAGAGAATGGGCGCGAAGGTTTCCCTCTGCACGATCGGCCAATGATTCTGCGCCCTGACGAGAGTCGGCTCCACAAAATAACCAGGCCGCTCGAGCACATGCCCTCCGTAGAGAATCGTTCCGCCCTCATGCTTCACCTCGTCGATCGCCGCTTGATAGGCCTCGACGGCGGCTTGATCAATGAGGGGGCCTAGCAGTACGTTCGGCTCGAGCGGATTGCCGATCGGAATGCGACGGTAGGCCTTGACCAGTTTTCCGATCAGTTCGTCGGCAAGCGATTCGTGGATGAGGAGGCGTCTGGTGGTGGTACAGCGTTGGCCCGCAGTTCCCACGGCGCCGAAGAGAATCGCCCGGACGGCCAAATCGAGGTCTGCCGTCTCATCGACGATCACGGCGTTATTGCCGCTGAGCTCCAGCAGGGTGCGTCCCAGACGTTGCCCCACCGTGGATGCCACGCGGCGGCCGACCGCTACCGAACCGGTGAAAGATATCAGCGGCAGCCGCACGTCCTGGACCATGGCCTCGACTAGCGCCGCTTGGTGGGTGATGAAGAGGGAGAAGATTCCGGCGTACCCATGCCGTTCCATGACCTGATTGCAGATGTGTTGAACGGCAACGGCGCAAAGCGGCGCTTTCGGCGAGGGCTTCCAGATGACTGTATCGCCGGCGATCGCGGCCAGGAAGGCATTCCAGGCCCAGACAGCCACGGGAAAGTTGAAAGCCGTGATGACGCCGACCGGTCCCAAGGGATGCCACTGTTCGCTCATCCGGTGTGCAGGACGTTCGGACTGCATGGTGGCGCCGTACAGCATGCGGGACTGTCCGACTGCGAAATCGGCCATGTCGATCATCTCCTGGACTTCGCCGTCTCCCTCCGCCTTGATCTTGCCGACCTCGAGCGAGACGAGGGTGCCGAGGTGATCCTTTTTCTCCCTCAGCGCCTGGCCGATGAGCCGGACGAATTCCCCCCGTTTGGGCGCCGGGATTGTTCGCCAGCGCTTAAATACCTCATCGGATTGTTTCGCTATGTGTTGATAATCATCTGAAGAGCATGGGCATACGCTTGCGATCACCTCGGCAGTTGCCGGATTCACGGATTGGAGCAGGGAAGCATCGGTCTGGCTCGACAACCAGTTACCTCCGGCACTGCCGCCGGAGTTGACGGCTTGAATTCCAAGGTCTTTGAGCGCGGCCTGGATGGTGCTCATCGGAAACAGGCTCCAAAGTCATTGGCCAGAAAATCTTTCAGCGGCACGGATTCCTGCGTGATGAATCCATGGTATCGGGACGGGTTGTTCAGGACGAGATCGGCTACGCAACAGACGCTGGAGGCGGTGGTGACTTGAATGGCCGACCACAGTTTGCCCTTGATGCATTGCGGGTAGATCTTTTTGACATAGTTCTCTTCGAAGAAGCCGCCGTCCTTCGTGCCGGTCACCGAGGCGTAGATCAGCACGACGTCTTGCAGCGTTTGCGGGATGGCATGCTCGAGCACGCGTTTGAGCGTGTCGCGGTCTTCGTTCAGTTTCAGATCTTTCATCAAGAGGTGTATCTTTTCACAGTGGCCCGGATAGCGGAGCGTTTTGTAGTTCATGGTTCGAACCTTGCCGGCATAGGTATCCGCGAGCGTGCCCAACCCTCCGGATGTATTAAAGGCTTCGTACAGCAACCCGTCCAGTTCAATCGTTTCATAGCCTTCCAAGGGCTGGAGCGGCACTTTCTCGCCTTCTTCGATGCCGTAACAGAGATTGCCGTATTCGTTGATCAATCCGTCGGTCGACCAGGTCAGGGAATACTTGAGGGCATTGCTGGGATGGACCGGTAGAGCGCCGACTCGCATCTTCACGTGATCCAAGGTTTCGAAGTGGGTCATCAGGTCGTGGGTCACGATGCTGATGAAGCCCGGCGCCAAGCCGGATTGCGGCATGAAGGCATGGCTGGCTCCGGCGCTCAGGATACGGATTTGATTGGTGACTTCCACGTCTTCGGTCAGGTCGAAGTAGTGGACGCCATGGGTGAGGGCCAGTCCGGCGACAGTCGGATTACAGTAGTAGGGAAGGCTGGAGATGATGGCATCGACAGGATGGGCTGCGAGGTAGGTGCTGATCGCATCCGGATGCCGGACATCGAGGATGCTTGCTGTGACCCGTTCGAGCCCAAGATCCTCAACAAGGTGCTTGGGTGCGTCGAGGGTGACGTCGCCCACATGGACTTCGTAATTTCCACGCTGGGAAAACAGGCAGGCGACCAACGAACCGATTTTCCCCGCGCCCAGGACAAGGACCCGATGCATCATGCGCCTCGCGTTTCTTCAGTATACTCCTCTCTCCCGTTTTGACCATAGATGGAAGAACGATGTGACGGACCGAAGGACGATCGCTGAGATTTGAACTCAGTCTTGCGGAGATTATTTGGAGTCGATGATGAACTGGGCGCGAGATTCTGGACCGGCGGCGACGCCCGTGTAGGAGCAGAGAGGGATGTCCGCCTGCAGTCGCCTCAGGAGCCTGTTCATGTTCATGGTGGAAGGGACTTCACAGAGCCACACATGTACGCCTGACTCCAGCTCGTCGAAATGCCGTTGCACACGAAAGCTCGGCTGTTCCATGAAATAGGCCGAGAGAAAGCCATTGATGGCCTGGACCACCCAAGGGTGTTCTTTCGTGTAGCGGTAGCTCAGCCGCAGCTCCACGATCTGGATGTCGTCGAACTCGCTCATCTCTGTCCCAACTCCCCACGACCTGCCGGCACTCTACCAATTCCGGCGTTGAGACTGCCACTGCGATCTGTGTATGGTAAGAGCCTTCATCGGAGGCTGATCCATGACGTTGACGGCGTATAACAAAGTGCCGATTCCTTCTTTCATGTATGGCACGGCATGGAAGAAAGAGGCCACGACCGCGTTGGTGCTGCAAGCGGTCGAGGCGGGTTTCACGGCGATCGATACGGCGAATCAACTCATTCACTATGACGAAGCGCGGGTAGGGGATGCGTTGCTCACGCTGGCGAAGCAAGGTGTCACGCGCGATCGGCTGTTTCTGCAGACCAAGTTCACGTCGGTCAACGGCCAGGACCATCGTACGCCGTATGACCCGGCTGCCAGCCTCACGATACAGGTCCGACAGTCCTTCGACAGCTCGCTGGCCCACCTTCATACCGACTACCTCGATTCCTATGTCCTGCACGGTCCGTACTATCGCCGAGGTCTCGCGGCGGAGGATTGGGAAGTGTGGGCGGCGATCGAAGCGCTCTACGATGCCGGCAAGACGAAGCTGATCGGCATCAGTAACGTCTCGGCCGAACAACTCACGTTGCTGTGCGAGCGGGCGAAGCACAAACCGATGGTCGTGCAGAACCGCTGTTATGCAGCCTTCGGCTGGGACAAGGCCGTGCGGGACCTGTGCCGCGCGCGTCAGATTATCTATCAAGGGTTCTCGCTGCTGACGGCCAATCGCGAGGTCTTCGTCGAGCCGGACGTCCGCGGGATGGCCGCCAAGTACGGCACTGGCCTCGCGCAGATCGTCTTTCGGTTTGCTATGCAGGTCGGCATGTTGCCGTTGACCGGCACGACGAATCAGCAACACATGAAAGATGATCTGCAGGCCGACCAATTCACGCTGACTCCAGAGGAAGTGCAGCGAATCGAGACCATCGGGATCTCATAACCGGCATGAGTATTCTCATCAAGCGTATCTATGAGCCGGCCAGCGAGGAAGACGGCTTTCGCGTGCTGGTGGATCGTCTCTGGCCGCGCGGTCTCTCGAAGACGGCCGCGGGATTGGACCTCTGGCTCCCGGAGATTGGACCATCCACGGTTCTGCGTCAGTGGTTCAATCATGACCCTGCGCGATGGAAGACCTTCTGTACGCGGTATCATGCCGAGCTGCGCGCGAAACCCGATCTCCTGGCACCGTTAAAACGGCAGGCGAAAAAAGGACCGGTGACGCTGCTCTATTCCGCACGTGACGAGCAATTCAACCAGGCGTCCGCCTTGCGAGACCTTCTCGAAAAGCGGCCGGCGCGGCCAGCCCGAACGAACCGCAGGCCGTCCACATGATTGCCAAGCCAAAGGTCCGTTGCGGATGGGTTGGATCCAAGCCCCATTTCATGGTCTATCATGATCGCGAATGGGGAAGGCCGGTGCATGACGATCGGCTCCTCTTCGAGGTGCTCCTGTTGGAAGGAGCACAGGCCGGGTTGACCTGGGACACCATTCTGAAAAAGCGTGAAGGCTACCGCAACGCATTTGCCGGGTTCGACCCGGTACAGGTGGCGCGATTCACGGCGAGGCACAGAGCGTTGCTGCTCAAGAATCCCGGCATCATCCGCAATCGACTGAAGATCGAGTCCTCTGTGACGAACGCTCAGGCGTTTCTCGCGGTACAGAAGGAGTTCGGCTCGTTCGACAACTACATCTGGAGTTTTGTCGACGGTGTACCTAAAGTGAATCGATGGAAGCGCCTGTCTCAGGTTCCGGCGACCACCCCGGAAAGCGATGCGTTGTCGAGAGACCTCAAGAAACGGGGATTCCGTTTTGTGGGTAGCACGATTGTCTATGCTTTCATGCAGGCGGTCGGCATGGTGAATGACCACACCAAGGAATGTTTCCTATATCAGAAACGTTCGCGCGCGTAGCATTCCGGTGACTTTTGAGCGGCGAGCGGCGGTTATCCGTCAGGAGGGGGCGGGAGATTCTTTAGGCGGCGTCGGTCGATGTGCTTTCCAGGGTAGTCAGATATTGTTTCAGAAGATGTTGGGATTCCGGCGCCATACGGATGAATTCCACGCCGAAGGAACCTTCCTTGATCCAGCGAACAGGAGCCAGTTCGATTTCAATGGCTCCGGCCTGACCGGGGAAGGTAATGGTGACTGTCAAATACTCTCCGCGGGAGATTGCCATATTGCTGAGGATTGCGGCTCCGCCGAGCGAGAGGTTATCAAGGCGACCTTCGCCCCTGAGATTTTCATTTGCAAAGGTCACGACCGAGCTGTCGGTGAAGCGCTGGTATTTTCGTTGTTCCATTGCGGCGCAGGATGCCCCCCGGTCGGGACCGAGCGTGTTTTCCTATGGGAATGATAGCAAGCCGTTGATTGTCGTCAATGAGTATGTGGAAACCGGACAACCATTGAAAGGCACAGGGTTCTGATGAAAGTGGCGATTATTGGAGGAGGCCCTGCCGGGCTGATGGCGGCGGAGACGGCTCGTGCCGCAGGCGCGAAAGTCGATGTCTATGACGCGATGCCGTCGATCGGACGCAAGTTTCTCCTGGCGGGGAAAGGCGGATTGAATCTGACGCACTCGGAACCCGCGGATGCGTTTCTCGCCCGGTACGGGTCCCGCCGGAAGCAGATCGAGCCTCTGCTTCGGCAGCTTGAACCGGAGGCGCTGCGTGCCTGGGTGCATGCGTTCGGGATCACCACGTTTGTTGGCACGTCCGGTCGCGTGTTCCCCTCCGATATGAAGGCCGCGCCACTCTTGCGTGCCTGGCTGCGTCGATTACGGAAGTCCGGCGTACAGTTCCATGTGCGCCATCGCTGGTGCGGGTGGGATGATCGGGGGGCGCTGAAATGCTCCACGCCGAATGGGGATCTTACTGTCCAGGCCGATGCGACAATTTTGGCGCTAGGCGGCGGCAGTTGGCCCAAGCTCGGGTCCGATGCCGCTTGGGTCCCGTTTCTTGAGTCGCAGGGCGTACCCATTGCGCTGCTGAAGCCGGCAAATTGCGGTTTCGATGTCAACTGGAGCGAGCATCTCCGCACGAAATTTGCCGGACAGCCGGTCAAGTCTGTGGCGGTTATCGTGAAGAACGAGCGGGGTGGTGAGTCCTGGCACCCCGGTGAGTTCGTCATTACGGAAACAGGGGTGGAAGGCGGCGTGATCTATCAGGTATCGCAGGGGATTCGGGAGGAAATCGATCGTGCCGGTACGGCGACGGTCTGGCTCGATCTCGCTCCCGATCGCGATGCGCCACGGCTGGTGAACGATCTTGCCAAACCTCGCGGCAAGCGGACGGTGGCCTCGCATCTTCAACGATACGCCCGCATCGAAGGGGTCAAAGGGGCATTGTTGCGCGAAATGACTCCGAAACAGGATTTTGCCGATCCTGCTCGATTGGCGTCTGCTATTAAGAGGCTGCCTCTCACGCTGGTCGCTCCTCGCCCTCTTGAAGAAGCGATCAGCACGGCAGGAGGAGTTGCGTTCGAGTCCTTGGATGATCGGCTGATGATTCGACGCCTTCCCGGTGTGTTTTGTGCCGGCGAGATGCTTGATTGGGAAGCGCCGACAGGCGGCTATCTCCTGACGGCCTGTTTCGCCAGCGGCCGCGTTGCCGGCGCTGGGGCGGTCGCCTGGCTGAAATCTGCCAAGCCGGCAGTATAGATCAATACCTACAGACGCTTTCTTCAATCCACTTGGCGCTCTCCAATGTTTCAAAGAAATTGTTGTTGCGCACCGTTTCGCAGGACGGAAATGCACGCATTTGCACGACGCTGCGGTTGCTTCTTTGATGTGACCGCAGTAGCGTAGCGGCGGATCGTGCGAGGATATCCTGTTCACGTCTTGAGGAGGAGACCGTATGAGGCATGCGAACGGATTGAGTGCGCTGATGTTCGCCGCCGCGCTCACGGTACTCACTGCATGCGATGAGGATGTGTTTACGTCGGAAGTTGCGTGTGTCAAGACGTTCCTCTCCGGAGATGTTCAGCGCGTGGCACAGGTGAGGACCGAGCGTTTCTTGGGCAAAGTTCCGGAAGACCGGGCGCGCTGCCTAGGAGGGCAGTATGCAGTCGACTACCGGAACGGGCCTTGGCTGGACTGGCCGAATTTCTGGGCGACGCGGGATCTTTCCTCACGGGTTCCGCTCCGCCTGTTGTCTGACGCCAAAATCGTCGGTCCGAATGCGCGAGGGATCAATGCCGCGCTCTATGAACTGGAACTACAACGCATTGAGCTGATCAAGTTCAATCTGTTCGATAACAACAAGACTTATGAAGCGTTCGTGAAAGGACGCGGCGACGATCCTGGCCCGATTCTAAAGGTCTGGCCCGAAATGCGGCTCCCTGAGACGCATCCCCATTACCGGGATGCCGGCGGGGCGGCTCCGCAGCAGATCTGTACCGGAGAGACGATTCGTTTTCGAACCGTCACCGGCATTTGCAACGATCTCTACAATCCGCTCATGGGATCGACGCATCAGCTGTTTGCCCGGAACGCCAGATTCGAGGCCACGTTTCCCGATCTGGGACGGGAGGAGATCGTGAGAAACCGGCATGGCGATCGCATCGGCCTCTTGAAGCCCGATCCCCAAGTGATCAGCCGAAAAGTATTTGCGCGGCAGCAGTCCCACCCAGAGTCGTGCAACGGCGGGTACGGAGATGGAACGGCGAAAGCCAGCTGCGACTACCGGAAGGCTCCGTTCTTTAACGTGCTGGCGGCATTCTGGATTCAATTCATGACGCACGATTGGTTCTCTCACCTGGAGGAAGGGCACAATCAGCCGTCGTGGATGGAGGCCGGTTGTCAGAAACAGCTGGTCGGGAACATCGAACAGCCGTTGAGTGCAGCCGACATCGCGCGGCTCGGGTGCCGGCCCGGTGATCGGATCGATCGCGCCTATGTGGCGGAAGAAACGGAACCGCCCCGCTTTACCCATGAGGGCAAGACCTATCTTGCGCGCGCTCCCAAGACGATGCAAAACAACGTGACGGCGTGGTGGGATGCCTCACAGATCTACGGATACGATGACCTTTCGCGCAAACGCGTGAAACGAGACGGCAAGGATCCGGCCAAGTTATTGCTGGAACCCGGGAAGGGCGGCGGTTACCTGCCGCAATTTACCTCGAACGATCCGATCAATCCCGAATGGTCCGGCCAGGAAGCTACAGCGTTTCCAGACAACTGGTCGATCGGCCTGAGTTTCTATCACAACGTGTTTGCGCGCGAACATAATGCGTTCGTCGACGCGTTTCGAAAGCAGCCGGGCGATGCCGACAGCGGATTGCGGAACCCCGACAAACCGGACGAAATCATTCGGCACAAGGATGTCACGAACGACGAGCTGTTTGAGATCGCGCGCCTGGTGGTGTCAGCGGAGATCGCCAAGATTCATACGACAGAATGGACCACCCAACTGCTCTACGGGGAGCCGCTCTACAAAGGCATGAATGCCAACTGGCATGGTCTGCTGCGAGACGATTCCGACGTATCGGATGCCTTGAAAGAGGTTGTCCGGCGGTTGGATGACTCGGACAATCCCAAGAAATCCAACGGACTCTATGCGGCGATGGCCGGCGGGCCGGGAATCTTCGGCTTGGGTAATCGGGCCTACGAGGAGCAGGGCCTGCTCTCAATCCTGGTCGGAGGCAAGAAGGATGTATGGAGTGTGAAGAACCCCGATCACGTCAACGGCGGTGTCAAACATTTCGGCTCTCCATTCAACTTTCCGGAAGAGTTCATCACCGTGTACCGCTTGCATCCGCTCCTGCCGGACATGATCGAGTACCGTGAACTAAACGGCGATGCCAACGTGATCAAGGTCAGGGTGCCGGTGGTGGAGACGTTCCGTGGAAGGGCGACGGAGGCGATGCGGGAAAAGGGTGTGGCGAATTGGACGCTCAGCATGGGGCGTCAGCGGCTCGGGCTGCTGACGTTGCAGAATCACCCGCAGTTTTTACAGAATCTCAAAATGGGCCGATTGGAATCCGGCACGAAGCAGATTGATGTGCCGGCCTTGGATCTCATTCGCGACCGGGAACGAGGCATTCCCCGGTTCAACGAGTTTCGCCGCCAGTATGGCTTGAAACAGCTGACGAGTTTCGACGATTTTGTCGACGCGCGTCTTCCGAAAGAGTCGCCGGAGCGCCGCGAGCAGGAACGGCTGATCAAGACGCTGCGCGAGGTCTATGGACAGCATCAGTGCGATGAGAAGAAAGTGATTACCGAGGCGCAGGTACAGGACAATCAGGCGCCCATCAACGACTGTTTGGGCTACCCCCACGGCAGTGTGGTCGATAATATCGAGGATCTCGACACGGTCGTGGGATGGCTCTCGGAATTCAGGCGGCCGCATGGTTTTGCCATATCTGAAACACAGTTTCTTGTGTTTGTACTGAATGCCTCGCGCCGTCTCTTCAGTGATCGCTTCCTTACATCGAGTTTTCGACCGGAGTTCTATACGCAACTCGGGGTGGATTGGGTAATGAACAACGGGCCGGATGTTCAGATGGAATCGTTGTCGTCCAACGGCCATCGTGACCCGGTGTCTCCTATGAAGCGGGTCTTGCTCAGGACCGTGCCGGAGCTGACGGCCGAGTTGCAGCATGTCGTGAACGTGTTTGACCCCTGGGCCCGGGACCGCGGCGAATATTATACGCTGGAGTGGAAACCTCGATCAGATGCAACGGGAGACCAGGCGTTTGCCGAACGGTAGGCGGAGGCGGTCGAGCGATTGGGACGATCGAGAGGCGATGATCGGGAAGCTAATTGGAGGCGGGAGCGATGCCGCTGACTGCCCCGATTTGCCGATACTTCCTGTCGCGCTGGGCGAGGAGCTGTTCGATCGAAAGCTCGTTGAGCTGAACAAGCTGGTTGGTCAAACTCTTGGCGACGCGTTCGGTGACCGCTCTCGGTTCGCGATGGGCACCGCCGAGAGGCTCGGGAATAACCTCGTCGACAATGCGCAGGTCTGTCAAATCCTGCGCCGTCATCTTCAGCGCAGCAGCGGCGTCTGGAACTTTCGCCGGGTCATCCCAGAGGATGGCCGCGCAGCCCTCCGGAGAAATCACCGAATAGACTCCGTGTTCCAACATCAAAATACGGTCGGTCACGCCGAGAGCCAAGGCTCCTCCGCTGCCGCCTTCTCCGATGACGATCGAGATGATGGGAACGGCCAGGCGTGACATGACGTAGAGATTCCTGGCGATCGCTTCCGCTTGACCGCGTTCCTCGGCACCGATGCCGGGGTAGGCACCCGGCGTGTCGATGAAGGTGATAATCGGACGGTTGAACTTCTCGGCCATCTTCATCAAGCGCAAGGCCTTCCGATAGCCTTCCGGATTCGGCATGCCGAAATTTCGCTGCATGCGCTCTTTTAAGGTTTTGCCCTTTTGATGGCCGATGACCATGACCGAGCGATCATTGAAGCGGGCAAACCCGCCGACAATGGCACGGTCATCGCCGAACGAACGGTCTCCATGAAATTCGAGGAAGTCGCGGAACATGTCGCCGATATAGTCGAGGGTACTGGGGCGTTGGGGGTGTCGGGCCAGTTGGGTGCGCTGCCAGGGAGTGAGACTGCTGTAGAGTTCGTGCTCGATCTGGGCCAGTTTCATCCGCAGCTTGCGGATATCGTCCTGCGTGCTTGATTTGCCGCTGCCCGCTGCGGCCAGCTTTTCGATCTTTTCTTCGATCTCGCGGAGCGGCTTTTCAAATTCGAGATAGTCGCGCATAGAGGTTGTGGTCCGAGATATGAGTTCGGGGAGGGGAATCAGGCACCGTCCCCCGCATACGTGCGCCTACGATACCAGAGACAGGGCCCCTTTGCCTAGCACTTCTTCAACATCGGCTACGAAATGCTCGCTGGCGTTGACGGTCAGATTGGGAAGGGGGGCGGTTTCGGCCTCCAGCGTTCCATCGGTGCGGAATGTCAGCGAAATCGTGGTGCTGCCGGGATGCCGTTTGAACACGTCGAGCAGCCTGGGCAGCTGGGCCGCAACTTCCGGGCGGTCGGACAGCCGAATGTGGATGCGTTTGATGGTTTGTGTCTGCACGTCGGCAAGCGGCTCGATCCTACTGCCGCGGAGTTTCGTGCCTTTATCGCCTCGGTCGATGGTTCCTGTGACACGCACAAGCCGTTCTGGTGCGATCAGCTCGCCGGCGGTCTTGAACAGGTCCGGAAACACGATCACTTCGACGGTGCCCAGCAAGTCTTCCAGGCCCAGATAGGCCATGCGATCCCCTTTTTTGGTGAGCATCGTTTTCACGCTGGCAATGATGCCGCAGAGCTTCACTTCTTTCCCGTCGGAGAGTTCGGTGAGTCCCGTCGTCGTGGCTGTGGCCAAGGCATGGATCGTGGCTTCGTAACGGGCCAGCGGATGGGCGGTAATATAGAATCCGGTCAGTTCCCGTTCGTATTTCAGCCGTTGCGTCTGGTCCCATTCCGGCACATTCGGCAAGGCCGGTTCCATGGCGGAGGCTTGGTGCCCCGCACCGTGCAGGTCATCGCCGAAAATGCTCGTTTGCCCCAATTCACGCTCCCGCTGCGCTGCCGCGCCGTCTTCCACCGCTTGATCGAGCACCGTCATCAACTGCGCGCGTTTGCCGCCGGTTGAGTCGAAGGCGCCGGCCTTGATCAGCCCCTCCAGCATCCGTTTGTTGACCTTATGGAGATCGACCCGGCGGCAGAAGTCGAAGAAAGACTTGAACGGGCCGGTTTCGGCGCGGTTCGCCAGCACGGATTCGACAGCGCCTTCGCCCACGTTCTTGATGGCCGCCAGACCGAAGCGGATCGCTCCGTCGACCACCGCGAAGTTTTTCTGGCTTTTGTTGACATCCGGTCCCAAGACTTTGATGCCGAGGTCGCGGCATTCGGTGAAGTAGCCGACGATCTTGTCTTGATTGCCCATGTCGGTCGTCATGAGCGCGGCCATGAACTCGGTCGGATAGTGGGCTTTTAAATATCCGGTGTGATAGCAGACCACGGCATAGGCGGCGGCGTGCGATTTGTTGAAGCCGTAGCCGGCAAACTTCTGGATCAGCTCGTAGAGTTTCTCCGCCTTCTTGTCGGGAATCTTGTTGGCCTTGGCGCCGTCGAGGAATTTGACCCGCAGCTTCTCCATCTCCTCCGGCTTTTTCTTGCCCATGGCGCGGCGGAGAATGTCGGCTTGTCCGAGCGAAAAGCCGGCGACTTTGTGGGCGATCGCCATGACCTGCTCTTGGTACACGATGACGCCATAAGTGTCCTTCAGGATCGGTTCCAGTTCGGGCGTTTCGTAGGTGATCGGCACCTTGCCCTGTTTGCGTTTGATGAAGTCGGGAATGAGATCCATCGGTCCCGGCCGGTAGAGTGCGATGATGGCGATGATGTCTTCGAACCGGTCCGGTTTGAAGCCGGTCAGCAGATCGCGCATCCCTGAACTTTCCAGCTGGAAAATTCCGGTGGTCTTGCCGGATGACAGCAAGGCGAAGGTCTTGGGATCGTCGAATGGGAGCTGATCGACGGAGAGCGGCGGCGCGTCGGGGCGGGTGTCGTTGATCAGCGTTTCCGCCCGGCGGATCATTGTGAGCGTTTTGAGACCCAGGAAGTCGAATTTGACGAGGCCGATTTTTTCGACGTCCCCCATCGAGTATTGCGTCACGATTTCGTCGTTGGCCCCCTTGTAGAGCGGGACATGGTCCGTGAGCGGCCCTTCGGAGATGACTACGCCGGCGGCATGGGTCGAGGCGTGACGGGCCAACCCTTCCAGCGACTGGGCGACGGTCATCAACTCCTTGACCTTCGCGTCGGTCTCGACCAGCTCGCGCAGACGGGGCTCCGTGTCCAGTGCCTGCTGCAGGGTGATATTCAATTGATTGGGCACCAGCTTGGCGACTTTGTCGGCATCGGCATACGGCATTTCCAGGACACGGCCGACGTCGCGGATGGCGGCTTTGGCGCCGAGCGTCCCGAACGTAATGATCTGGGCGACATGATCGGAGCCGTATTTGTCAACGACGTAATTGATGACTTCCCCTCGCCGATCCATGCAGAAATCCATGTCGATGTCGGGGAGAGAGACGCGCTCAGGGTTGAGGAACCGCTCGAAGAGCAGGGTGTAGACGAGCGGATCCAGATCGGTAATGCGGAGCGCATAGGCCACGAGGCTGCCGGCTGCAGATCCGCGGCCGGGGCCGACAGGGATGCCGCGCGAACGGGCGAAGCGAATGATGTCCCAGACGATCAGGAAGTACCCGGCAAAACCCATCGAACAGATCACCATCAGCTCTTCGCGCAGGCGCTGCTCATAGACGGCGGAGGGGACCTTGCTTGGCCGGTCTTTCAAGCGGGCTTTCAATCCCTCGATCGCTAAGTGCTCGACGTAGGATTCCCTGGTATAGCCTTCCGGGACTTTGTATTGAGGAAGATGGGTCTTGTTGAGGGCGAGCTCGAGATCGCAATGGTCGGCGATCTTGCACGTGTTGGAGACGGCGCCTGGAAACTCCGCGAAGTCCGGCGCGATCTCCTCCGTCGATTTCACATAGAGCTGATCCGTGTCGAACTTCATCCGGTTCGGATCGCCGATCGTCTTGCCCGTCTGCAGGCACAGCATCAGCTCGTGCGGGCGGGAGTCTTCTTTCTTGAGATAGTGACAGTCGTTGGTGCCGGCCATGGGGATGTCCAGTTTCTTGTGGATCTCGATCAAGCCGGCATTCGCGATCCGCTGGTGGTCGAGACCGTTGGCCTGGACTTCGAGATAGAAATGGTCCTTCCCGAAAATTTCCTGAAATTCCCCGGCAACGGCCATGGCGCCGTCCATGTCTTTCTGGCCGATGAGATAGGGGATTTCGCCGCTGAGGCAGCCGGAAAGGGCGATCAAGCCATCGTGATGCTCTTTGATAATTTCTTTGTCCATCCGAGGCTTATAATAGAATCCTTCAAGATATGCTTTACTCACAAGCTTGATCAGGTTCTGGTAGCCGGTCAGATTTCGTGCAAGCAAAATCAGGTGGTAGTAGTCATTGTGGGAGAGCCCGCTGTCTTTTTTGGCCAGGCGGCTTCCCAGCGCCATGTACGCTTCGCAGCCGATGATCGGCTTCACGCCGGCATCCTTGGCTTTGCGATAGAACTCGATCGCTCCGAACATGTTGCCATGGTCGGTCATGGCCACGGCCGGCTGGCCGAAGGCCTTGATTTGTTGCACCAACGGCTCGATTTGATTGGCGCCGTCGAGAAGGCTGAATTGGGTATGGAGATGAAGGTGAACGAAGGATGAAGCCATGGGGGATTCTAGGAGGCCGGAGAAGGGTAAGTCAATGAATGCGGGATCACAGCCGATACCGGTTAGATTTTCTCACCATACTTCTCTTTGTATAGCCGCTTTGCGCTCGCGATCCAATTGTCCCGTTTGATGCGGTCGGGCAGGGTCTCCAGTTTCTGCGCGACACGGGCGATGTCGCTGGCGGTCCATTTCGCCATCTGCACGTATGTGTACGTGCCCATCTTGTTCAGTGTGCGTTCGATAACCGGGCCGATACCGTGGATCTTCTTCAGGTCGTCCTTTTGGGATCCGCCCGATGTCTTGGGTTGTCCGATCTGGAGGCTGAGCTGATTCGCCGGTCCGTTGGGACGGCTTACGACGTGCCCGCCGTCAGAGCGAATGCGAAGCGCCGCGCGGACTTCGACCAGGCGCTTCCGAAGGCGGGAAATTTCTTCTTCTTTTTCTCCCATCATCTTCGCCTGGCCTGCGATTTCGTCATGCAAGACGTGCATGCCGGCAATTCGTTGTTCGAGTTCGGCAATGTGCTGATCCTTTGCGCGGAGAGCATGCTCCTGTTCCGCTAATTCCGCGATGCGGCGATCTCGTGCCGCGAGCTGCCCCTCCATGGTGTGCTGAGCGGCCCGATGCTGAGTCTCTTTCTCGCTGAGTTGGACCTCCAGCCAATGGAGGCGTCCTTGAGCCGGTTCCAATTCCGCCACCTGAGCACGGAGCCGGTCGATTTCATTCTGCTGGTCTTCTATCTCGGCGAGCCGTTGCTGCAGCTCGATCACGGCCTGTTCTTTCTCAAGGAGGGCTTGTTGGGCTGTTGTCCGAGCCGCGTCCGCCTGCCGGGCTTCGTTGGCAAAGGCGGCCATGGCGGTCTCCTGTTCCGTCAGATGCTGGAGGGCGGTCTTGTGGTCGGCTTCCAAAGTCGACAGCCGTTGCAGGGAGCCCGCCAGCTCCTTGTGAAGAGTCTGGATGCGGTCCTGGCGCGAGGCAAGCTCCTGCTGGGCGGACCGGCCGAGACTCTCTAACGATGAAATTTTTCCCTCGAGCATGCCCAGTGTGGATTTGTTGACCTTTAATTCGTACAGCGCGGTATCGAGCGCCTGTCCCTTGACGCGCAGTTCAGTCTCGCTGTCGATCAGCCGCTGTGCGATGGGTGCGGCGGAAAGATTCCGGAGCAGCCAGCCCACTGCTCCTCCGATTGCCGCTGCTACGAGCAGACAGCCCAACATCTGGCCAATGACTGAGATCATAGGTCACCCTGTTCTTGCACGCGGAGTTCGATGCGCCGGTTGCGTCGAAGCGCATTCTGTGTTTTTTCGGCGGAACGGGGCTTGCTCGCTCCGTAGCCGACGACGGTGAAGCGATGCGTCACCCCATGCTTGATGAAATACTGCCGAACGGTTTCGGCGCGCCGACGGGACAGGTCCCGGTTATAATCGGGCGCGCCGAACCCGTCCGTATGGCCGCCGATCTCGATCGAGGTCTGTGGAGTGTGTTGCAACAGGGGAATCAGGCGGTCGAGGGTGGTCCGCCCTCGGGGAGTCAACGTGGATTGATTCGAGTCGAATTCAATCTGGTTTCGGGACAGGACGTCATTCAGTTGTGTTTGCAACGAAAAGCGAGCGGCGGGGCGTGTGGCCGCCAGAATGTGGTCTTCAAGTTGCAGCCCGGTCCCCGTCACGGGCGCTACGCCGCGCAGGATCGCGCTCTTGACCTGTTCGGTCTGCACGCGCCCGCTCAGCACGACATAGTGTCCGTCGATGATCACCGAGCCCCGCCCATCCATCTGCGCGAGGATAGGTAGGAGCGTGGGGAGCGAGGCCATCCATGCGGCCGGCGCAATCTGCTGATCGACGGTCAATTGATCGACGATGCGAACGTGTATCTTGTCATATGTGCTATGGGCCTGTTGCAGGATACGGTCGTAGGTCGCTTTATCAGGGAGAGAGCCTCGAAGTGTCAGCTCCTGTTGCTCGAGCCTGGCGTGAAAATTCGCAGGCATCAGTGGAGGGTGAGCGGCTGAGGAGGGAAGATGACGGGGGATGCACACCAGGGCCAGGAGTGTCAGTGCAAGTGCACCAGCGCCAAGAATAGCCCTGCGTCCCATGCGATGAGCCCACGTTTCAATGTGACATGCGGTGGAACGGTACCATAAACGCGGTAAAGCAAGCCAGCCCAAGAATTTGGGCTCTTCTTGAACTTGTCCCAGGCCATTTGCTATCCTCCGCTCCGCCTTCCAAATGATGAATCACGACAAAGGTTGCCACTCAAGGAGTACACCATGGCCAGCATCAAGCGGGCGCTGATCAGCGTTTCAGACAAAACCGGAGTGATCGAGATGGCCAAGGGCCTGGAGGCTCTCGGCGCGGAAATCCTCTCAACGGGCGGCACGGCCAAGGCCTTGCGCGACGCGGACGTGAAGGTCACCGATGTTGCGGCCTATACGGGCTCGCCTGAAATTCTCGATGGCCGCGTGAAGACGCTGCATCCGAAGATCCACGGCGGTTTGCTGGGTCGTCGTTCGGTGCCGGCTCATGTTGAGCAGATGAAGCAGCACAACATCGGCCCGATCGACGTCGTTGTTGTGAACCTCTATCCATTTGAAGCGACCATTTCGAAACCCAATTGCCCCTTTGAAGAGGCCATCGAGAACATCGATATCGGGGGGCCGTCGATGCTCCGGTCGGCGGCGAAAAATCACGAGGATGTGCTGGTCGTGGTGGACCCGGCTGATTATACGAGAGTCTTGGACGCAGCCAAGACAGGAAGTATTCCCCATGCGCTGCGCCGCGAATTAGCCAAGAAGGTCTTTCAGCACACTGCCCGGTACGACAGCTTGATTGCCGGCTATCTTGAACGGCAGACCCAAGGCGGGGAGGTGAAGTTCCCCAAAATCCTCTCGCTGCAGTATGAACTGGGGGAGACACTACGATATGGAGAGAACCCGCACCAGCAGGGCGCGTTCTACCGTGAACTGCATTCGAATGAGCCGTCGGTCTCGCGGGGAAAGATTCTGCACGGGAAGGCGATGTCCTATAACAATTTCCTCGATGCGAATTCAGCACTCGAACTGGCCAAGGAATATGACGAGACCGCGGTGGCGATCATCAAGCACAACAATCCCTGCGGCGTGGCCTTGGGAGCGACGCCGGTTGAAGCCTATGTGAAGGCGCGCGAAACGGATCCTATCTCCGCGTTCGGCGGCGTCATCGCCTTCAATCGTCCGGTCGATCTGGCCGCGGCAAAAGAAATTACCTCAACGTTCGTGGAAGTGGTGATCGCACCGGGTTTTGCCGAGGATGCGCTGGCGGAGCTCAAGCGGAAAAAAGATTTACGGTTGCTGGATGTCGGTCCGCTGACGAAGGTGAAGCAGGAAGGTTTCGATCTCAAGAAGCTGGTCGGCGGGTTGATTGTCCAGGATCGCGATCTTGGTGTGCTGACGGATCTGCGCGCGTTGGCGGTGCCGACGCTCAGGAAGCCGACTGACGAAGAATATGCCGCCTGCGCGTTCGCGTGGAAAGTATGCAAGCACGTCAAGTCCAACGCGATCATCTATGCCAAGCCCGGTCAGACGGTGGGCATCGGAGCAGGACAGATGAGCCGGGTCGACAGCGTGAAGCTCGCGGCGATGAAGGCGCAGATGCCGGTGAAAGGTTGCGTGATGGCGTCGGATGCGTTCTTCCCGTTTCGCGACGGCCTTGATGCGGCGGCACAGGCCGGCATTACGGCGGTGATCCAGCCGGGCGGCTCGATTCGCGACGCAGAAATTGTGAAAGCTGCGGATGAACATGGATTAGCCATGATTCTCACCGGCATGCGCCACTTCCGCCATTAGCCGGCCGCTGAAAATGGTTTCTCACTTCGTTCTCGGTCGCCCGTCACCTCAACGTACAGAAGTGAGTACGCTTCGGTGCCCGGGCTCCCTGCGGCCTCGTGACAATCCATTTTGAGCGGCCGTATGCGGTAGGATTGGGAGCAGGAGTCTGGGTGTGGCACCTTCCTTCTTGTTTATGGATAAAGTAATCAGATGAAAATTCTCGTTGTCGGGAGCGGTGGGCGTGAACACACGATGGTATGGAAGCTCGCGCAGAGTCCGCGCAAGCCTCAACTGTTCTGCGCGCCGGGAAATGCCGGGATCGAGTCGCTGGCGGTCTGTGTGCCGGTCAAGGCGGACGACATTGCCGGTCTGAAAGAATTTGTGCTTCGGGAACGAATCGACCTCACGGTGGTGGGGCCGGAGGCGCCGCTGGCGTTGGGCATTGCCGACGAGTTTCGCAAAGCCAAGCTCAAGATTTTCGGGCCCACCAAAAACGCGGCGCGTCTCGAAGCCAGTAAAATCTTTTCCAAAGACATCATGGCACAGGCCAAGATTCGCACGGCCCGCGCGAAGTCGTTCGACAAGCCGGCTGATGCCCTTGCCTATGTGGATCAGCATGAATTGCCCGTCGTGATCAAAGCCGACGGCCTGGCGCAGGGCAAGGGCGTCATTATTGCGACGACCCGTGAGCAGGCGCGCCAGGCCGTCATCGATTCGATGGAAAAGGCCCTGTTCGGCCAGGCGGGAAAACAGCTGTTGATCGAACAGTTTCTCGATGGAGAGGAGCTCACGATCATGGCCTTTACCGACGGGAGAACCGTGGCTCCGATGCTCCCGGCGCAGGACCACAAGCGCGTCGGTGACGGCGATACCGGGCTGAATACGGGCGGAATGGGTGCCTACTGCCCGGCTCCTCTCGGAACAAAGCTGCTTCGAGATCAAGTCGCGCGCGAGGTGTTGCAGCCAATCGTGGATACGATGTCGCGGCTGGGATCGCCGTTTCAAGGCGTCCTCTATGCCGGACTCATGGTCGTGAACGGCGTTTCCTATGTTCTGGAATTTAACGCCCGCATGGGCGATCCGGAAACGCAGGTGGTGTTGCCGCTGCTCAAGACGGATCTGATCGATGTCATCGAGGCCGTCGTCGAGCATCGGCTCGATCAACTCACGGTCGAGTGGCATGATGAACATGCGGTGTGCGTTGTTATGGCATCGGGCGGGTATCCGGGACCGTATCAGCAGGGAGTTCCGATCGCCGGCTTGAATGAGACAGCGCAGACAGCCGCGATGGTGTTTCATGCCGGGACGGCGAAGAAGAATGGAGCGGTCGTGACGGCCGGAGGACGCGTCTTAGGGATTACCGGCCGAGGCAAAACGCTGGCCGAAGCCCAGGCTCAGGCCTACCGCACCGTGAAGGCTATCTCGTTCGACGGCTGTCATTATCGCAAGGACATCGCGCATCGCGCATTCAATCGGTAAGCCCCATCAACCGGCGTCGTTCGTTTTTCTTTCCCATGGCCGAGATCATCCCATACTCCTTTGCCGCGGTTCCGCGCATCTCCGACCGTGTGCGTCATACGATTCATCAGGGGGGAATCGTGGCCATTCCGACCGAGACATTCTACGGTCTTGCCGTCGATCCGTTTGATGGAGCGGCGGTCGAACGGCTCAGGCGTCTGAAAGGCCGGGAAGAAGGGAAGCCGATTCTTGTCTTGATCGGATCACTGGAACAGCTGCCGCTCCTGGCTCAAGACGTTCCGCCTGTTGCGAAGATTCTGGCCGATGCTTTTTGGCCGGGTCCGCTGACGATTCTCTTTCCCGCGCTCCCCACGCTTCCTAGCCTTCTGACGGCCGGGACGAAGAGGATTGGGATTCGACTCAGCTCCTGTGAACCGCTCACGGCATTGCTTATCCGAGTCGGGCCGCTGACGGGTACCAGTGCCAATCGAGCAGAGAGGCCACCAGCGTATTCCGCTCAGATGGTGGAGCAGGAATTGGGACGGGAAGTGGATCTCATTATCGATGCGGGAACGACGGCAGGGGGATTGCCCTCGACCGTGATCGATGTGCAACAAGCTGTTCGAGTGATTCGTGAAGGCGCGGTCCCTCGACAGATGATTCAGAACGTGTTACAGACACATGGCATTTCATTGGTGTGAGGCGCGATAGCCGCCACATCATGACAAACAGGAGGGAGTTATGACGATGGGGAGATGGATAGGCCGATGGTTTGGTGGGGTGCTGGCACTTGGTCTCGTAGTCGGGATCGCAGGGTGTGATTATTGGCCGCCGGCCCTCCAGACGCAGATCGAACAACTCCGTTCTGAAGTGCAGGCCGTCACGGCGGAAAAAACTCAATTGCAAAACCAGCTGGCGTCGTTGGCGAAGGTCAAGGACGACTTGCAGACCCAGGTGGACGATCTCAGCCGTGTGAATCGTGACAAGAGCACGATGATCAACAGTTTGCAGAATACGGTGAGTTCATTGCAGGAACGGCTTGCGAAGTCGGCCAAGACGGCAACAGCCAAGACCGGCAGTACGAAACCAGCGGCCAAAACCACTCACAAAGCCCCGGCCAAGAAGAAGACCGCAACCAAATAGGTGGCCGTTCGGTAAGGGCGCAGCGGGCGGCTACTTCCCCGCAGAAGAGGGTGTCGTCGAAGGGGGTGGTGGTGATGCCGGGCTGCTCGACGTCGTGCTTCCTGCTGCGGTGGCCGGAGTGCTCGCTGGAGCTGGAGCAGCGGAACTCGCTGGAGTTGCGCTCGTTTCTTTTTTCTCTCCGCCTGCCGGTGCGGTCTTCTCGCCTTCCGTCGGCGGCTTCATCTTGTCGGAATAGTCGGTGATGTACCAGCCGCTGCCTTTGAACATGATCGCAGGCGACGAAATCAAACGTTGTACCGGTTTCCCGCATCGTTCACAGGTCGCGATGGGATCGTCCTTCATGCTCTGTTTGACTTCGAACTTATGGGCGCAGCTTTCGCAGAGATATTCGTAGATCGGCACGGATCATTGCTCCTTTTTCATCGGCTCTTTATGGGGTACTGCAGCTGAACCGGCCAGATAGAACTCGGTCAGCTAGACGAGTTTTTTCAACGCTACTCCCAAGCGATCGAGACCTTTTGTGATTGTATCCATGCTCGTGGCATAGGAAAGTCTGATATGGTGCCGGCTTCCGAACGGCTCTCCAGGAACCACGGCGATGTGGGCTTCCTTTAGAAGATAAGTGGCCAGATCCGTCGGGCTGTCGATCAGCCCGGCCGGTCCGCGTTTTCCCAGCACGCCTTTGATGTTGGGGAAGGCATAAAAGGCCCCCCCGGGCATTCGGCATGAAACACCTGGAATCTTGTTCAAGCCCTCGACGATGACCCGCCTTCGCTGGTCGAACTCCGCCACCATCTTCTTGGTGAAAGGTTCTCCGAAACGGAGTGCGGCGACGGCAGCCTTCTGCGATATCGAGCAGGGATTCGAGGTGCTCTGGCTTTGGATATTACCCATCGCCGTGATGAGTTCCTTGGGCCCCGCTGCATAGCCGATCCGCCATCCGGTCATGGCATAGGCTTTCGAGACACCGTTGATGACCACAGTCCGTGCCGCGATCTCCGGCCCGAGTGTCGCAATGCTGACGTGGGTGGCGCCGTCGTACAGCACCTTTTCGTAAATCTCGTCCGAAATCACGAGCACGTTGTGCCGGACAGCGATCGTGGCGATGGCTTCCAGCATCTTCCGGTTGTAGGTGGCGCCGGTCGGATTGCAGGGACTGTTGACGATGATGGCCTTTGTTCGAGCGGTGATGCGCGCTTCCAATTCATCCGGATGGATCGCATAGCCCTCTTCCTCCTTTGTGGGGAGGAAGACGGCCGTGGCATCATTCAATAATGCTTGGTCGGAATACGACACCCAGTAGGGCGTCGGGATAATGATCTCATCGCCTGCCTCCAGTAGCGCTTCAGCAAGGTTGTATAACGAATGTTTCGCGCCGCAGGACACGAGTATTTGTGACTTCTCGTATTGAAGACCCTGCTCGATTTTCAGCTTCTCAACGATGGCGCCGCGAAGCTCGTCGATTCCGGACGACGGCGTGTATTTCGTGAAACCCGACCGAATGGCCGTTTCCGCCGCAGCCTTCACCGGCTCCGGTGTGTCGAAATCCGGCTCGCCGGTAGAGAAGTCGATCACGTCGATGCCCTGCGCTGCCATGGCCTTGGCAGTGGCGGCCATAGCCAGCGTCGGCGAAGGGGCAATGCGGCTTACACGGGTTGCCAGTTTCATGCTTTAAGACTCCGGATCCGTTCTTGAAGCCGCCGCGCGACTTCGGGGTGGAGAAATGCGGTCAGCGCACCACCATGGTTCGCGATGTCTTTGATGATGGTTGATGAGAGATACGAGTATTCTTCGCTTGGCATCAAGAACACGGTTTCGACTTGTTTGGCCAATTTTCGATTGATGAGCGCCATTTGAAATTCATGCTCGAAATCCGAAATGGCCCGGAGCCCCCGGATGATGGCATGGGAACCGGATCGCTGGACGTAGTCCACGAGCAGCCCATCGAAACTCATGACTTCCACTTGCGCACCTCGTCCCAGGTCTTTCATGACCAGCTGCACCATCTCCAGCCGTTCCGCCAGGTTGAATAACGGGTGCTTGGCGGGATTGGGTGCCACGGCGATAATGACTTTGTCAAACACGCGCAGGCTGCGCGCGATGATGTCGGTATGGCCGTGCGTGATAGGGTCGAAGGTGCCTGGATAGATGCCGATTTTCATGACGTGACCGTAGTCGTATCGGATCGCCCGTAGACGAAGAGTGCGGTGTCTCCGTACAAATAACGACGAATGAGCTGCGCCTGGCCGAACGCGTCCGGAAGTTTCGACCGCGAATCCTGCTCCAGAACAACAAGCGCCTGGTCACTCATCAGGCCTGGCTGCCAGACGGCATGCAGAAGTTCCTCCTGATCGGTTGCGGCGTATGGCGGATCGGCAAAGAGGATGTCGTATGGCCCATGCCACCAGTCGGGTCGATGAAGAAACGTCGTTGTCAGGCCTACCCGCACGTCCGCTTGATCGAGGAGCCGGCAGTTCATGAGATTCTTTTGCATCAGTTGCACCGCCGTGCGGTCCGATTCCACGAAGGTGACCACAGTTGCTCCGCGACTGAAGGCCTCAATGCCAACAGCACCTGTTCCCGCGTACAAATCGAGAAAACGGCTTCCTGGCACACGGGAGCCAAGAATGGAAAATAGCGCCTCGCGCACCTTATCCGACGTGGGACGAAGTGTCGTCCCCTGTGGTCCACAGAGGCGTCGACCTCGATGAGAACCGGCTATGACACGCATAAAATCAGGTGAGAGGCTGTTCAGGAGCAATAGACTCTAACATAGCGTTTTTGAAGGGGTCAAGCTGAGCAGGTCTGGAGAAAATGATGAAGGGTTGTGCCGTAATTCTAGGAGTGGAATGATGCTATTTTGACTGAGCGCAGCAGGCTGACTATAATTCTGCCGCTGGCTATCGGACGATGGTCGTGAGGCGGAGGAACCGTACCGATGATTCATATGTCGGCCTGGCGAACGACCCACTCGCGTCCGGATTCGCGAATAGGCTGTCAGCGCGTGCCAACTGATTGCTGTGCCGGCTGAGCCGGTTGGGCATCCCGAGCGGCGAGACTTTTTCGCCGGTTGTTGGAAATGGTGCGATCGATGATCGCCCCGCAGTTGATGCACTTCCACGCGTAGAAAATCAGGAAGAAGTCGGAGAATCGCTCCAGCATCATGAGGCCTTTACACTTCGGACATTCCATCGATTCCTCCCAGGTTACGACGTGCACAGCTGTGGCGGTACAAAGCAAGAGCTGCACCAAATTGTCGCAATACGTAATTTCAACGAGTTAGAAGGTACGTATTTGCCACCAAGGGGTGATTGGGACCTATGTAGGTAGTACAAAAACGTTCAGCGTGTCATATTTTTGTTCAGGGAGGGCCATGGTGACGACCAGGAAAGCCGGACAAGGCATTACCCAATGGCCGGAAGCTGAACGCCCTCGTGAGCGGCTTCTAACACAGGGAGCCGGCGCGCTGAGCGATGCACAACTGCTGGCGATTCTCCTCCGTGTCGGCCGCCAACGGTCTTCTGCTGTCCAAGTCGGAATGGAAATCCTGCACCGCCTCGGTGGTATTGCCGGATTGGCGCATTGCGGTGTCGATGAACTCTGTGCGATTCCTGGGGTAGGGGAGGCAAAGGCAGCCCAACTGAAGGCGGCACTAGAGTTGGGAAAGAGGGCACTGGCTTCGCCGCTCTCCAAAGGGACAAGGATCTCTTCCAGTCGCGACCTCTTCGAGCATTACCATCCGACTCTCCGCGATCTCCGCCACGAAGTCTTCAAAGTCGTACTTTTGGATGCCAAGCATGCCATTGTGCGTGATGCGACGGTATCGGAGGGAAGCCTGACTCTGAGCATCGTGCACCCGCGCGAAGTCTTCACGATGGCGGTAAGGGAGTCGGCCGCTGCTGTGATTTTTCTTCACAATCATCCCAGCGGCGATCCCACGCCGAGCCATGAGGATCGGGTTCTGACGTCTCGGCTGGTGTCGGCAGGGGAGGTATTGGGGATCCGCGTACTCGACCATATCGTCGTCGGTGACGGCCGCTATGTGAGTTTTGCTGATCAGGGGTGGCTGACCGAGAATCGTCCGGTCGAGGCCTGATAAGAGAGGTTGTCGGCAATGTAAGACCTAACCATTCCCGGAGGGCACGGCTGCTCTCCGCATGACCGAGGAGGGCCCTATGAACGAGTCAGGCGCGAGGTCTCTCAGAAATGTGGCCATCATCGCCAATCGAGGGGCTGGCAAGACCTCGTTGGCCGAAGCGATCCTCTTCACGACCGGAGCGATTCAGGGGCTCGGGGCCGTCACGCACGGCACCACCGTCTCGGATTTTGAGCCTGAGGAACTGCATCACCGCAGTTCGGTCAGCACCAGCGTCCTCCGCTGTACGTGGAATCATATGACATGCACGTTTCTCGATACGCCGGGCGCCCTCAGCTTGTTAGGAGAAACGATCTCAGCGCTTCAAGCCGCCGATGGTGTCATTCTGGTGCTCAGCCCATCCAACGGCATCAGAAGTGAACTTGCCAGGCTCTGGGGCCATGTCCAAGAGCGTCGGTTACCATGCCTCGTGTTCGTGAACGAACACGAAAAAGAAACGGCGTCGATGGACGATCTTCTGGCAGCCTGCCGCCAGGAATTGGACATGATTCCGTTGCTGATGTCCTGCACGATCAAGGACAACGCACAAGTTTCAGGCGTAATCGATTTTCTGAACCAGGCTTCGATTCATTCGCGAGCGGATCAGTCCAAATGGCAGCAGCAGGCCCTGAATAGCAGTGATGAGCCCATTGTCGCGGAGGCGCGGAAGCGGATTCAGGAATCCGCAGCGGAGGCCGACGATCAACTCTTGGAGCGGTATCTTGCGGCGGGGGAGTTGCCAGCAGCCGATATCATGGCAGGGCTGCGACTTTGTATCCAAGCAGGGACGGTTGTTCCATTCTACGCTGGCTCTGCACTCAAGAACGTAGGAATCGTTCCACTGCTGAATGCCGTGGTGGATTTCTTGCCGTCACCGGCCGATCGGACGGTGACCGTCCAGTTGCTTGGTCATCATCCCGACGGTAACACAACAGTCTCGCGGCAAGCCGCTGGCAGCCAGCCATTTTCCGGAGTGATATTCAAGACCATCATCGATCCCTTCGTCGGGCGGCTCTCCTATCTTCGGGTTCTTTCCGGCATCCTCCAGGGGGATACGGTGCTGTTTAATGCAACCAGAAAGATCAAAGAGAAAGGCGGACATCTGTATACGCTGCTGGGGAAACAACATACGGTCGTCGCTTCAGCCGGAGCAGGCGAGATTGTGGCGATTGGAAAACTCAAGGACGCGCAGACGGGGGACACGCTCTGTGACGAACGCGATCCGGTCAGTTTCCCCTGGCCTGGGTTGCCTCGCCCCGTGCTGTCATTTGCGGTGGAACCAAAATCGAGCGCCGATATCGATAAGGTGAGTCTCGGGCTCCATAAATTGATCGAGGAAGATCCGACGTTAGAATTCTCACGCAATCCGGACACCAAGGAAATGGTCCTGAGCGGTATGGGGCAGCTGCACCTCGATCTGGCCCTGGAAAAACTGCGGCGCAAGTACGGTGCAGAGGTCCTCATCCATACGCCGAAAATTCCTTATCGTGAAACCATTCGTGCGACGGCGCAGGCCCAGGGCAAGTACAAAAAGCAGACCGGCGGACACGGGCAATATGGCGATTGTTGGCTTGAGCTGTCGCCGTTGGCTCGAGGGGAAGGGTTCGCATTCGAAAACCGTGTGGTCGGCGGGGTCATTCCGAGAAACTTCATCCCCGCGGTCGAAAAAGGCGTGATGGAGGCGCTGCACCAAGGGGCGTTAGCGGGATTTCCCGTTGTCGATGTTCGCGTGGCAGTGTACGACGGTTCATATCATGTCGTCGATTCGTCTGAAATGTCGTTCAAGATCGCTGCCTCGATGGCCTTCAAGAAAGCGATGGAGACGGCACAACCTGTTTTGCTGGAGCCCATGATGACTCTCGAGGTTGATGCTCCGGCTGATCACATCGGTGCAGTCATCGGGGATTTGAATGCCCGTCGAGGGCGTATTCTTCATGTCGAAGCGAGGGGGCACACAGAAGTTGTGACGGCGCTGGTGCCGTTGGCCGAGATCATGACCTACACGACGGCGCTCAATTCTCTCACGGGCGGGGCAGGCAGTTATGTGATGGAATTGACGCGCTACGAAGAAGTGCCGCGAGAAGTGGCAACAAAGATCATTGATGAGGCCCGCGCGACGCGGCAGGCCGTTGCGACGCACTAAGGGGGGTTCAAGGGTCGCTTGATTTGAGCACGACGTAAAACGCACGGCTTTCGCGAAGGACGCGGAGCAGCACGGTGTCTCCCTTGCGGACTTTGGAGATTGCGCTCGTGAATTCTCCGACCGAGTTGATGTCTGCGCGATTCACTTCCTTGATCAAATCGCCCTCCCGCAATCCTTCGGATTGGGCGAGGCTTCCCGGCTCGACCTTGGTGATCAAGACACCGCGCGACTCCCGTAGCTTGAATTTTTCTGACAGAGCGGCCGTCAAATCCTGAAGGTCGAGGCCGAGTTTTGCGTCGGTACGTGATTGTGGAAGCGCAGCCACGACGGTTTGATCGCGACGTTCGCTCAGGGCGACGTTCAGCACCATGCGTTGCTGGTTGCGCACCACTTCCACTTTTGTGGTAGCTCCCGGCAGCAGCCCGGCGACGATGCGTGAGAGTCTGTTGGGAGAATCGATTACGGAGCCTTCAATCCGGGTAATGATATCGCCTGGTTTGATGCCGGCTGCGGCAGCCGGGTCCTTCTCGAACACCTCGTTGACGAGCACGCCCTCGCTTTCGCTGACGCCGAACTTTTTGGCCAATTCAGGGGTTAGCGGCTGAATCCCCACGCCGAGCCATCCGCGAACCACTCGGCCTTGCGCCACCAATTGCTGGAAGACTTGTTTGACCATGTTGGAGGGAATGGCAAATCCGATGCCCTGCGCAAAATTAATGATCGCGGTGTTGATGCCGATGACCTCACCTCTTAAATTAAACAGCGGTCCTCCCGAATTGCCGGGATTGATGGATGCATCGGTTTGAATAAAGTTTTCGTAACGGGAGAGGTTCACGTTTTCGCGGCCGATGCCGCTGACGACGCCGAGCGTGACGGTGCGGTCCAATCCAAAAGGATTGCCAACGGCCAAAACCCACTGGCCGACACGAACAGTGGCCGAATCCCCGAACCGCGCGTTGAGAAGGGGACGGTCGGCGGTGACTTTGAGAACCGCCAAATCGGTGTCCGGGTCCTTGCCGACGACCTGTGCGATGAGTTTGCTCTTATCCGACAGCCGAACTTCAATCTCTGTCGAGTCGCCGACGACATGGTTGTTCGTAATGATGTGCCCTTCGGGATCGATGATTACGCCGGAACCGGATCCGGGCGTATTCGGTACGCGCTCCTGGGACAATTCACGCCCTTTTCCAGAGATGGTAACAGGGAAAAGGCTGACTACGGATGGCTTTGCCGATTCGGCCAGTTCCGTAATCACGTTTTGCATCTCCTCGAGCATGCGGAGGCCGTTGGAGGGCGCGAGGGGCGGAGCAGGGGACTCGGCGGCGTAGGAGGGTAACATCGAGCAGGACACCGCAAGTACTGCCATGAGGACCAGAGATGCGGGGAACGTCATGGTTTTCATAGCGCCATTTTACATTGGAACAGCAGAAAATCCCATGGGCCGGAAACGCATGCGGCTATGCGGATCTGGCCGTGTGTGTGGGGCTGAACCACTCCGTGAGTTTTGCAAGGTCGGACCGAAGTCCTATCACAATGATGATGTCGTCCGGACGGAACACGAATGCATCCGAGGGAGGGATCAGAAAGGGGCCGCGGAATATCGTTACCAATCGAACAGACGGCGGGAAAGAGAGATCCGAGACGGCTTTGCCGATCGCTCGAGCTCCGTGGAGAACGCACAATCGCTCAATGCCGGCAGCGCGCACGCTCAGGTCGCGTTGCAGCGTGAGCAAGTCCTCGTGAATGGCTTCAAGTTTCAAGTCACGAATCTGAGCGTCGACCTGAAGGAGGGTCTGCTTGAGTTTCTGAATCTGTTCGGTGGCTTGGTTCAGCGCTCGCTCGAGCTCGCCCGGAGGCGGAACGATGTCCCGTGATCCAGCTGAACGATTGGAGAAGGCGGCTGCGATGCGTCGCCCGATGTCGGCTTGGACCGATTCGATCTGAGCCAGCAAGTTTGCGGCTTGGCCATGGAGCCGAATGATGTAGACTTTGCGGTTCACGCGTTCCGCGATGGCCATCACTGATTCATAGACGGCGCTGCCGGTAATCGAGAGCTCTTTCTGGAGTCGGCCGAAGAATTCAAATGACATCGGGACCTCAGATAGCCATGGTCTGATAAGAGATATTATGTCTACTCATGAATCAGATATGGACCGATGCGGCCTCCGCTCAGATTCTGAGCGCCCACCATATCATTCTCCGTTCTTCCGGTCGACCAGAATTCTCTGCTCCCGAGTCGAATGATGCAGCAAGAACATGTGAGCCGTAAGTTTGACAATCAGTGACGGCTCCATTAGGCTCGCCCTCGCATTCCTGAACTTGCCGCAATCGTCATGGATCATGAGGAGGAACCCCGAATATGACACGCGTCAGTTGTCTGTGCATGCTTGTGATGGCCCTAGCAGTGGCATTGACGGCCTGCCAGGATAGGCGCGCGGATAAGGCCTATCTCCGAGGAGAATACGGGAAGACGGTAGAAGAATTACAGGCCTTAGCCGACCTCGAAGAGCCAAGAGCGCAGTACGACCTTGCTCTTCTGTACGACAAAGGCATGGGGGTTCCGCAGAGTGATGCACAGGCGCTCAAATGGTACAGTCGCTCTGCCGCGCATGGGGATCAACGCGCACAGTATAATCTCGGACTCATGTACATGAATGGGCAAGGAGTAGCACCCAACCTCGTCCTTGCCTACTACTGGATCAGCCTCTCATTGGCGCAAGGTGATAAGAACGCTCCGGCCGCGCGAGACTACCTCATCGAGAAAATGACGTCCGGCCAGATTCAGGAAGCCAACAATCTTGTTCAGGAGTATCTGCTCAATTCTCGACCTCCCACCATCTTCAGTGTTCAGTGAGCAACGGGATGAGGGCGGGCCGAGGCTGGATGAGTGTGCATTCCTTGCTGATGCGTTATTTCAATCGACGCGTCAATCAGCCGCCTTTGCTTGAAGCTCAGCATGGTAGGAGCTACGGACGAGCGGGCCGGACTCGATGTGGGTAAAACCGAGAGCTATTCCTTCCTCTTTAAGGTCGGCAAATTCGGACGGATCGTAGTAGCGCGTGACCGGCAAATGCTCGCGCGTCGGCTGGAGATACTGGCCGATCGTGATGATGTCGCAGCCGACGGAGCGGAGGTCGCGCATGACCTCTCGTGCTTCGTCGAGAGTTTCTCCCATCCCAAGGATCAGACCTGACTTTGTAATCATCCCCTGCCGCTTGGCTTTGTCGAGCAGCTCGATCGAGCGATGGTACTTGCCTTGCGGTCTGAGGACCGGGAAAAGCCGTTGCACTGTTTCGATATTGTGGTTCAGAATCTGAGGCCTTTCCGCACAAACTGCCGCCAGGGCCGCGTCGCGTCCTTCGAAGTCAGGAATCAAAACCTCGATTGTGCAATTCGGGCTGAGTCTCCTTGTCTGCCGGATGGTTTCTGCAAAAACTTCTGCGCCGCCGTCTTCGAGTTCGTCTCGATTGACTGAGGTGATTACGGCATGGCGGAGGCCCAGCGCCTCAATGGCCTCGGCGATTCGTTTGGGTTCTTCACGATCCACCGCCAGCGGACGGCCTGTTTCAACTGAACAATAGTGGCAGCGCCTGGTGCAGATATCGCCCAGAATCAAGAATGTGGCGGTGCGGGCATTCCAACATTCCCACCGATTGGGACAACGGGCTTCTTCACAGATGGTATGGAGCTTAAGCCGCTCCACTATCTGCTTGATTTCAAGATAGTTCGGACTGGTTCTCGCGTCGACTTTAAACCAGGGAGGGAGACGCGGTGAAGGGCGTATGGCTATTGGCGCATGGCCGGATGTGTGAGGCGAACCGTCAGCAGAGGGGCGGAGGCTATCGAGAGGAATAAAGCTCATAAACTACGGCTGTTGACCGGCGGTGCGAGAATAGAGCCAGCGTAACAGCTTCGCCAGCATCCCCGGCGGATTTGGTTCCACTTGTTGTGTGTCCGGATATTCGACCCAGAGTTCGTGCGAACCCAAATAGATTCCGTTGCGGAAGCTTGTTTGGGTTTTGAGTTGTCGATACCCTTGGGCTTGCAAGGTTTGTATCAAGGTCGCCAGCGCTTGATTCTGTGTCGGATGCAAGTCGGTGGTCACGCGGACCGCTTCATATCGAAGAATCGCCCGATAGCTCTCCCCTGTCCGTTCAAACTCAACCGGTCTGCTGAAGCCGCGTTCCCGATCGTCGAGTCCCGCCAGTTGATGCTTGTCGAAGTCGGTGTGCCCCATGGCGGATTAGTCCAGCGCACGGAAAACGGCAACCAAGTCGCTCAGCGCAATGGTCTTGCTCCTCAGGACGGCTCGCTCTGCTTGAATTGCCTCGCGGGTCCGGGCATCAGCCGAACCTGATTTCAGACAGGAAGCCCCCAGCGCCAGAATGCGAGTACATTCTTCTTCGAGCTTCTTTTTGACCACGGGATTGACAGCCAGAATCTCCATGAGCTGGCGACGTGTCTCGGCCAGATGTGATTGAAGGTCGGCATCCGGATAATTCTTGCGCGCAGCCTCATCAAAACAACGATCTAGATATTGAGTCAGGAACACGTAGAGGCGCACGAGTGAAGCGGCAACGTCGATCTGGTCTTTCGCGGAGGCAGCCATGGCTGGTACTCCTTTCCTCGCAGGAGAGTTTAGAGCAATACCTTTACGTCGGCGCCATCGACTTGTACTTGATACACATCCACTTTCGCCGAAGGATTCTTTACGCATTCCCCCGTGGTTACGTCGAACTGCCAGCCATGCCAAGGGCAGGACACGATCTGTCCTTCGACATCCCCTTCGCCGAGCGGGCCGCCCCGGTGGACACAGGTATTGTCGATCACATGAAAGTGTCCGTCGACGTTGAAGATTGCCAGGGTTTTGCCGTTCACTTCCGCCACGATGCCGTGGCCCGGTTTTACATCTGCGGTGCCCGCTACTCGCACGAAGTCCGCCATAACCGCTCCTCCGCTGTAATGATCCTTCAATCAGTTATTGGTAAAAGGTTGCTTGATTTTCTTGAGCAAGCTGTCGATCGACGCGCCGCCTTTTGCCGGGCCGCCCAGCGCGGCAACGATCTTTTGGGCAATCTCCCGAAATGCCGCGGCCTGCGGCGATGCCGGATTGGCGACCACAATCGGATGGCCGCTGTCGCCGCCGTCACGAATGGCCGGGTCGATGGGAATGCGCCCAAGAAATGGAATGCCCAGCTTTTCGGCAGCCCGCTCCCCTCCCCCATGTGAAAAAATCTCTGTCCGTTCGCCGCAATGGCCACAGAGGAAGAAACTCATATTCTCGATGATGCCGAGGAGCGGGACATTGACCTTCTGGAACATGGCCATGCCTTTGCGGACATCATAGAGCGCCACTTCCTGAGGAGTCGTCACGGTGATGGCGCCGGCCAGCGGAACCATTTGCGAAATCGAAAGCTGCACATCGCCGGTTCCCGGAGGCAAATCGAGCAGCAAGTAATCCAACTCGCCCCAGAGGACGTCGCGGAAGAAGGCTTGCAGATATTGATGAACCATTGGCCCGCGCCAGACCAATGGAGCTTCTTCCGGCACAAGAAACGCCATTGAGATGAGCTTGACCCCGTAGCTTTCGACGGGCACGATTTTGCCGTCTTTCTGCTCCGGCCCGGCTGTGCTGCCCATCATCATGGGAATGTTCGGACCGTACAGATCCGCATCCAATAACCCGACCTTAGCGCCGGATAGTGCGAGCGCGCAGGCCAGATTCGCTGCGACGGTCGATTTACCGACGCCGCCTTTGCCGCTGCTGATCGCAATCACATGTCGTACGTCTGGAATAAGATTGTCTTTTGCCTGGGTCGGTTGCCCGGAATGGGAATGATCGTCAGCCATGAGGTAATCCTCCTCTGAAGGAACCGGCACGAATGTGAGTGTCTACAACTCCATCTTAAGCGATGGCACAGGTGAAAGAAAATGGGCCGGTTGGCCCGGCAGGCATAGCACGAGTGGGCTATGGATGCTTATTCGGAAAAGACGGTCGAATCGAGGCGGCGAAGGTTGGTGGCCAAACCGAACAGCGAGAGTGTGTAAATGATCCACTTCGACGGGTCGAAATGGTACCACTCCGGGCCGTTTCGGTAATCGCGGGCATAGGCGTGATGGTAATTGTGGTACCCCTCTCCGAAGCTGACGAGCGAGACCAGCCAGCTGTCTCGACTGCTGTCCTTGGTGCTATGGGGCTGCGATCCATACATGTGGCACAAGGAGTTGATGGCAAACGTCGAATTCAGCACCATGAACATGCGAAACATGCCGGCCAGGAAAAAACAGCCGATCCCGCCCATGAGGCCTCCATGCAAGAATCCGAGCACGAGCGGGAATGCCAAACCGGAAATCACGATGGCGTGGTAATGCCTGTGTTGCCACATGATCATGGGGTCCTTGCGCAACTGGCGTTCGTAATTTTCCGTGCGATGCGTGGTGTTGTAGAACAACCAGGCACAGTGGCTGTGCCAGAAGCCTTTTTGAGCGTTATAGGGATCTTCTTCCTGGTCTGTGCGGGCATGATGCCGAATGTGATCGGAGCACCAGCGCAGCGCAGAATTCTGCAGCGCCCAGCCTCCGGCTATCAGAAGCACTGCTTTCACCCATGGATGGCACTCAAAACTGCGATGGGAGATCAACCGATGGTAGCCGACCGTGATGCCCATGCCGGTGAACACGTAGAGAATGCCGAATAGGATCCAATCGAACAGCGTGTAGCCGTACAGGAGTCCAAACAGCGGTGTTCCGATTAGCGTGGTGGCCGCTACGAGGCAGAATAAAATAAATGTCTTATAGGCAAAGGGCGTAGTCCCGACGGCGTCTGGCATATCGATTTCCTATGCAGGTGGATCAGAGACTTCACGCAATCTGGCCGGGATCGATGAATCGTACTCTCTAAAATCTAGCGAAGTAGATGAATAATATCAAGAACTTCCTTGGCCGGCAGCGCAGGAATGGAGCGACCGAGCTGCCGGTTATTCTCCTGAGACGGTGGGGTCAAGTCTGCGCAGGTTCGAAGCTAAGCCAAAGAGCGAAAGCGTATAGATGATCCACTTCGACGGGTCGAAATTGTACCACTTGGGTCCGTTCCGGAAATCACGCGCATAGGTGTGGTGATAGTTGTGGTACCCCTCACCGAAGCTGATAAAGGAAATGAGCCAGCTGTCGCGGCTGCTGTCCTGGGTGCCGTGCGGCTGAGTGCCGATCATATGGCAGAGCGAGTTGATTGTGAAGGTGGAGTTCAACACCATGAACATGCGGAAGAGTCCACCCATCAAAAACGCGCTGATCATGCCCTGCGCGCCTCCGTGCCAGAAACCAAGGACCAGAGGAAGGCACAGACCGGAAAGGACGATCGGCCAGTAGTACCGGTGTTGCCACATGACGATCGGGTCCCGACGCAGTCTGATTTCGTATTTCTCCGTGCGATGGGGCGTTTCATAAAACAGCCAGCCGCAATGGCTGTGCCAAAATCCCCTGGTCACATTATAGGGGTCTTCCGCCTGATCGGTTTTGGCATGATGGCGGATATGATCAGCGCACCAGAGCAAGGCGGAGTTTTGGAGGGCCCATCCACCGATGATCAGGAGGCACGCTTTGACCCAAGCCCGGCACTCAAAGCTTTGGTGCGCCACGAGCCGGTGATAGCCGACCGTAATGCCCATGCCTGTGACCATGTACATGACGGCAAAGAGGATCCAGTCGAAGAGGCTGAAACCGAAATAATACCAATAGGCCGGGATCCCGATGATCGTCGAGGCAGCTATAGCGCAAAAGAGAATGAAATTAAGCAGAGAGAATTGTTCGTCAGCGGATTGGGCGACCATTCCTTCTCCTTTGTGATAAGAGTGCGCTTCATCAACAACCTCCGGGCAAGATGATGCACACGGCCAATAGTATCGAAATTCGGGGTAATTATTCAACAAGTTCTTTGCGGTGTATACTGAATTCGCATGATACGCCATCGGGAGAGTCGCCACTGTGACGCATCCCTCTTCCAATCTTGAGCCGACCGTCGGCCTGATCGGTGAAGAGCTCGCCCGCCTCTCGGCCGGCCGATCTCCGACCCTGTTCGAACGCCGCTGGTGGTCACAGGCTGCCATGAATCTGGCGATGCATGATCCCGTCTTCAAGACACAATTATTCCGCTTCATCGACATGTTGCCATCGGTGACCGACGACGAACGGGTCGTGGCATTGGCCGACGAGTATTTCGGGACAGTGAGCAGCGAGATGTTCGGTCTTCACTGGGGACTGAAGGCATTGGCCGCAACCGGAATGGGTGCACGCCTCACAGGCCATGCCATCCGATCACAGATCGAGCAGATGGCGAAAAACTTCATCGCCGGTGCCTCGATCGGCGAGGCCGTACCGGTCTTGGGTGAATTGTGGAACGGCGGTAAGGCTTGGTCCATCGATCTTCTCGGCGAGGCGACGATCAGCGATCGCGAAGCCGACCAGTATCGCGATCGCTGTCTCGACGCGCTGAGCGCACTCGCGGAGGCGGCGCAGTCGTGGCGTTCGGCGCCGCATCTTGAGCAGGATCATCTGGGGCCGGTTCCGCGCGTTCAGCTCTCGTTGAAAATTTCGGCCCTTTCCCCGCATCTTGATCCGATCGATCCCGAGGGCAGCTACGAATCGGTCGCTGCGCGGTTGAGACCGATCGTTGACTTGGCCAGGCGGCTTCCCGCTTCGCTGATTTTCGATATGGAGCAAGCGGAGAGCAAAGATCTGCTGATCGGCATCTTTACCAGGCTGTTCTCGGAACCAGCCTATCGGGCATTTCCGCACGCCGGTTTGGCAGTGCAGGCCTATCATCGTGCCAGCGCGCACGATGTCGAGGCGTTGCTTGCCTGGGTTCGGACACGCGGGACCCCGATTACCGTCAGGCTCGTTAAGGGCGCCTATTGGGATTCGGATACCATCCGCTATCGTCAGCGTGGATGGCCGGTTCCCTTGTTCGAACAAAAGGCCGACACCGACGCGAATTATGAAGCACTGGTGCATCGTTTGCTCGAGGGAGCGTCGCTTGTTCGCCCCGCTTTCGGAACACATAATCTGAGAACGCTCGCCTACGTCGAAGCAGTTGCCGGCCAGCTCGGACTCGCGCCTACAACCTGGGAATATCAGATGATCTTCGGCATGGCCGAGCCGTTTCAGCAAGCCGTGACGCAGCGGGGGCGCCGGTTGCGGCTGTATGCTCCGGTGGGCGATCTGCTTCCAGGCATGGCCTATCTGGTCCGGCGTTTACTCGAAAACACGTCGAACGAATCGTTTTTGCGGAAGGAATATGTCGAGTCGCAACCGTTGAGCCTGTTGCTTGCTCCTTCGTCCGGAGTGCTGGCCTCCCCTCTTCCACCGACGGTCGATTCGAAGGAGTTTCGCAATGAGCCGGTGCGGGACTTTTCGACTGTTGAGGCTCGGGCAGCGATGCGAGAGGCGATCGGCAATGTGAAAAGCCAGTTGGGCCGGCAGTGGCCATCCGTTGCCGGAGGGCTTTCCCTGACGGGTCAACTCATGGCCTCGCACAATCCAAGCCGTCCGGAAGAAGTCGTCGGTGTAGTGCAAGGGGCTGCGGTTTCGGATGTCGAGTGCGGAATCACCCGCTCCATACAAGGATGGCAAGCCTGGCGCGATACACCGGCTGAACGGCGAGTCGAAATACTCCGCACGGGGGCTGCTTTAATGCGGCAACAGCGAGAGACTCTTGCCGCCTGGGAAATCCTGGAATGCGGCAAGCCCTGGCGGGAAGCCGATGCCGACGTCGCCGAGGCGATCGACTTTCTGGAGTTCTACGCAACAGAATGGCTGCGGTTGGCATCACCGAAGCGGTTAGGCCGCGAGCCAGGTGAGCTGAATCATAGACTCTTGAGCGCTCGTGGCGTGACCGCAATCATCGCACCCTGGAACTTTCCACTCGCCATTCCGACCGGGATGGTTTCCGCTGCGCTTGTGACCGGTAATCCCGTGATCTTCAAGCCATCCGAGCGGTCTTCACTGATCGGCCGTTTGCTCACGCAGCTTCTCATTGAAGCCGGGGTGCCGGAAGCTGCGCTCATCTGTTTGCCTGGCGGGCCGGAGATCGGTCAGATGTTGGTGCGGCATCCCGCTGTGGCGACCATTGCGTTCACCGGTTCGAAAACCGTCGGGCTTGGCATCATGAAGGAGGCAGCCACCGTCGCGCCAGGGCAGCGTATGGTGAAGCGTGTAATCGCTGAAATGGGAGGCAAGAATGCCATCATCGTTGACGAAACGGCGGATCTTGACGATGCGATAGCCGGTGTCGTGGCGTCCAGCACCGGCTATGCAGGACAGAAATGTTCGGCTTGTTCGCGGGCGATAGTCCATGCCTCGATCTATGAACAATTTCTGCTGAGACTCAAAGACGCCGTGTTGAGTCTTCGCGTGGGGAATCCGGAAGAGCCCGGCATACAGGTCGGCCCCGTGATCGATCAACGGGCTCAATGCAAGATTCTTGAGTACGTCAAGATAGGAGCCCAAGAAGCACGCCTTCTGGTAGAAGGACGCATGGCGCAGTCAGGCTGGTACGTCGGCCCGACGGTATTTGCAGATGTACAACCGACGGATCGGATTGCACAGGAAGAAATCTTCGGCCCGGTCCTGGCGGTTCTTAAAGCGGAAACGTTCGAGGAGGCGTTGTCCATCGCGAATGCCACCGACTATGCCTTGACCGGCGGGGTCTACTCGCGCAGCCCGGTAAATCTGGAACTGGCGCGGCAGCGCTTCGATGTGGGGAATCTGTATCTGAATCGGCCGATCACTGGTGCACTGGTGCATCGCCAGCCGTTCGGGGGGCACAGGCTCTCAGGGATTGGAGCGAAGGCCGGAGGTGAGGAGTACCTGATGCAATTTGTGGTCGCTCGAATCGTCAGCGAGCAGACCCTCCGTCGAGGATTCGCTCCGGCCGAGTGACGCTTTCGCCGGCTTGATCTCGTAGGATTCGAGTTCTTCCATAATCTCGGTAATCACGCCGCGATCCTCCAGCGGTGACAGTTCCTGCCGTTCGACATACTTCACCAAACCCACACCCTTTGCAAACCAGGCGGTCATCACATCGGTGCCGGTCGCTGTTCTTTTCGCGCCGGAGAGATGAATCTTCATCCCCATGCGGGCTTCGACTTTCACGGCATCCTTGAATGTGCCGGCCGGCACGGTAATGGTTTCCAACCCCACCACGGTCGAGGTGCCTTGGGCGTCGGCCTTTTCATTGACGCCGTCTCGATCCATGTCCGTTCCGAAGTCGAGGTCTTTTTTGTCGAACTGTTGGAACGTCGTCGAGGCTTTCATCGGAAAGCGGACGATTTGATAGGGCACCAGCTGTTTTTCGAGCGGCGTGCCCGGTTCCGAACCGTGGTAGACGATTCCCACAACGTCGCGGCGGTAGAAACTGTCCGAGGGGCCGTGGTTGCCAGGATTGGTATCGTGAAATACCGTTACGGTCATGCCTCGAATCGTCCGCGTGCCGGTGACGGACGATACATTCGTGAAAAACTTGTGCTCGATCGTCTGGAGCGGACCTTCGGTGATCTGGCCTCGATATTCCCAATGGCTGCCGATCGTGTCGGGAAAGTAATCGGATGACTGGCCGATTCCCGTCAGGTCATCTGCCGCGAGGGAGGCAGACCAAGGAGACATAACGAAGAGCGTGAGTATGAACCCGGTCAAGAGTATGGTCGTTCGTATTCGGGCTGCCGTCATAGATGTCATCCTCCTGAACCGAGTCTGTGACGACGGTACCATAGGCGTCCTGAACGCAGCAAGCGTGCCGCAATCCCCCAGGCTGCTGAAAGCGGGCTTGCCTTCGTCCGACGGCGGACCCATAATTCATAGCTTATGGTCGGCAGACGCTCATCCAAGTCGCCAGCTTCATCGGGTAAGCCCTGCCCTCCGCTTTCGCGAACGGTCCTGATCACCGGTGCCTCCGGCGGCATTGGTCGATCCATCTGTCTGGCTTTTGCTCAGGCTGGCTGGTTCGTCGGTGTGCACTACCATCAAAACAAGAGCAGCGCTGAAGGGACTCTTCGGGAAGTTGAGGCGGCTGGTGCTACAGGCGCGCTCTTCCAGGCCGATATCCGAGATGCGCAGGCGGTACGGCAAATGGTGGAGTCCTACTGCCGCGAGGTATCGGTGCCGGCGGTTTTTGTCTGCAATGCCGGGATTGCGGCCAGCCAGCTGGTGCTGAGGCAACGTGAGGACGATTGGGCCGATGTGATTGCGACGAATGTAACAGGGACCTTCCACTGTCTGCGTGCCATGGCCCCTCCCCTCCTCGCCCAACAGGGCGGTTCAATTATTGTGATCGGATCGCATGCCGGCTGTCACGGTTCTGCCGGCCAAGCGGCCTATGCGGCATCGAAAGCCGGCTTAATTGGTTTGGTAAAGACCGCAGCCCGGGAATGGGGGGCCAACGACATTCGCGTGAATCTGCTGCTGCCCGGTTGGCAGCGTACAGGTCTTTCAGACGGAGCTATGCCGGAAGCTGATGAATGGCACGATCACGCCCTGCGCAGGGCACCCTCGTGTGAGGAAGTCGCGCGCACGGTGCTCCATCTTGCACAATTGAAGGATGTGTCGGGCCAAATTTGGAACTGTGACAGCCGAAATCTCTGATGAAGCAGAAACGATTCACCGAAAACGCGGGAATTTTTATTACGGGAACCGATACGGCGGTCGGAAAGACCCTCGTCACGGCGGCGCTGGCGCTCTGTCTGAAAAAGAGCGGCTCTACGGTCGGCGTGATGAAACCGATCGAAACCGGAGTCTTGCAATCTAAACTGCTTCACTCCGATGCGGCACGGCTGCGAGCCCTTATCGAAAGCGAAGATACATTAGGCGCCATCTGCCCCTATCAGTTTGAATTACCAGTGGCTCCACTTGCGGCGGCTCATGCCGAGAGGCGAGTCATCGATCCTGGCGTGATCCGTCAAGTGTACCGTCTGCTCGCCGGCCGGTGTACGCATATGGTTGTCGAGGGAATCGGCGGGGTTCATGTGCCGGTCACACCCGGGACCGATGTGATGGATCTGATCGTTGGGCTAAAGCTTCCAGTCGTCATTGTCGGACGGGCCGGGCTTGGTGGCATCAATCACGCGCTGCTGACGATCGAAGCACTTCGGCGGAAGAAGATCCCGATCGTGGCGTTGCTCTTGAATCGCACGCAGCCGGTACGGTCGGCTGTTGCACGAGTGCAAGAGAAGACCACTATCGAGGCTCTTCGCAAACAGGCCGGAGTGCCTGTGCTCGGTCCCCTCCCCTATGAGGCCGGATTGTCACGGCAATTTCGGCAGACGGTCGTTCGGCTGGCTCGCAGTGCGGCGATGAAAGAACTCGCGAGGTTGGTCAAAAAAGCTGTGCGATAAGGTCCTGTACGGCTTGCTCGACGTCGGGTACTTTAAGTATCGCTGATATCACCGCAATGCCGTTCGCACCAGCCTTCATGACTTCTCCGACCTGCCCCGCCTGGATTCCCCCAATGGCAAAGATCGGTAAGGATGTGAGCGGGCGAACCGCCCGAAGCCCGTCGATGCCTACCACCGGATCGTGATCCTGCTTGGAGCCTGGCTTGAAAATCGGTCCGAAGCCGAGGTAATCGGGTTGCAGTCGGTCGGCATCTCTCACCTGATTTGCATTGTGGGTCGAGAGTCCGATCAGCTTCCTCGGTCCCATGACCCTTCGCGCGTCAGCGCAAGGCAAGTCTTCTTGTCCCAAATGCACGCCGTCGGCGTCCACTGCCAGCGCCAAATCGCAACGGTCGTTGACGATGAACAGAACTCCCAGTTCGGCGGCGAGCATTCTTAGCGGCAGCGCCTCTGCGTAAGACTCTTTCATCGAGGCGGTTTTATTGCGGTACTGAAAGATCCGCGCACCGGCTTTGGCGGAGAGCGCCAGTGCCTCATGCAACGGCCGATCCGGACAGACCGAAGGATCGAGGATGACGTAGAGGCCGGCAAGGGTTTGTCGGGTGTGACCGATCTGCATACCAGGAGATTGTAGCGCGCTTTGAACGCGTGGGGCTAGATCAGGAGGATGCTAACTTGCCAGGAACCGTTCCAGGAACGTCGTCGAGACGTGGCCTTTTTGAAAGTCGGGATCGTTGAGGATGCGTTTGTGGAGAGGGATGGTCGTCTTGATGCCTTCGATCACAAATTCGTCGAGAGCACGGCGCATGCGGGCGATGGATTCCTGGCGGTCGCGGCCATGGGTAATCACCTTGGCAATCATGGAGTCGTAATAGGGGACCACCATCGCCCCTGACTCCATCGCGGAATCTACGCGGACGCCGAATCCGCCAGGAGCGCTGTACCTGGTGATGAGGCCAGGCGACGGGGTGAACTTCTCCGGGTCTTCGGCATTGATCCGGCATTCCAGGCTATGGCCGTTCAATTGAATGTCTTGCTGCCTGAACGAGAGCGACTGCCCGTCGGCAAGGCGGATCTGTTCTTTGATCAAATCGATACCCGTGACCATCTCGGTGATGGGGTGCTCGACCTGAATACGGGTGTTCACTTCCATGAAAAAGAAATTGTGGTCTTTGTCGAGCAGAAACTCGACGGTGCCGACGTTGCGGTAATGCACGGCTTTGACGGCTTCCACGGCCACCCGGCCGATCTCGCGGCGAAGTTTTTCGTCTACGGCCGGCGATGGTGTTTCTTCGACCAGCTTTTGATGGCGGCGCTGGATCGAACAGTCTCGCTCGCCGAGATGCACCACATGCCCGCGATGGTCGGCGACGATCTGTACCTCGATGTGGCGTGGCTCAAGGAAGTAGCGCTCGAGATAGACGCTATCGTTGCCGAACGTCGATTTGGCTTCGGCTTGGGCGGCTTGGAACGCCCGGCCGAGTTCTTCTGCCGTGTTAACCACGCGCATGCCGCGTCCCCCACCACCGGCCGCTGCTTTAATGATGACCGGATAGCCGATCTTGGTTGCGGCTTCGCGGGCTTCCTGTTCGCTCTTAAGCTCACCGGGGCTTCCCGGCGTAACCGGCAATCCTCGGCGCATGACGATTTCACGGGCTTTGGCCTTATCACCCATGAGCGCGATGTTTTCCGATGTCGGCCCGATGAATTTGATGCCGATGGATTCGCACACTTCGGCGAAGTGGGCATTTTCAGAGAGGAAGCCGTAGCCCGGATGGATCGCATCAGCGCCGGTAACTTCGGCGGCGCTGAGCACGTTGGGAATATTGCGATAGCTCAGGGCTGCTTCCGCTGGGCCGACACAGATGCGTTCGTCCGCCGCTCGGGCATGAAGGCCGTTTGCGTCGGCTTCGGAGTGGATGGCGACGGTCTTGATGCCGAGCTCTTTGCAGGCCCGGATGACTCGTAACGCGATTTCTCCACGATTGGCGACCAGGACTTTCTTAAACACGCAATGGCTCCGCTATCCGAGTTGAGGGAGGAACTTTAGGGGGTAGCTTTCGGGTCGATGAGGAAGAGCGCCTGGCCGTATTCAACGGGCTTGGTGCTTTCCACCAAAATCTTGGTCACGCGCCCGTCCATCTCCGACTCAATCTCGTTCATCAGCTTCATGGCTTCAACGATACACAAGACTTGCCCTTTTTTCACGTAATCCCCTTCTTCGACATAGGGGTCGGCATCCGGCGACGGCGATCGGTAGAAGGTTCCAACAATTGGCGACGTGATCGTGATCAGACCGGTAGTGTCTTCGATCGGTGCGCTCGCTTGCGCAGCTGGCTGGGAAGTCATGGCCTGCATGGATGGCCCCGGGTCAGTCACAGTCGCGGCAACGGATCTGAGGCCCGTCTCATGGCGGACTCTGATACGAATCCCTGCCCGCTCGATTTCCAGTTCGGTCAGGTGATTGCGCTTGAGGAGATCGATCATGTCCTGGATCTGCCTGCTCTGCGCGGCGGAATCCAGGGTGTTTTGCGAGCCGGTAAATGACTGCGGCAGCACGATCGGCGCGCCACGTCCTTTTGATTTGCGTGATTTCTTCGGACTCACCGGACGCGCTCCACGTAGGCTCTGGTGCGGGTATCGATTTTAATCACGGTGCCGACCTCCAAATAGAGCGGGACCTTGATAGTGGCGCCGGTTTCAACGATGGCCGGCTTGGTGCCGCCCGATGCCGTATCGCCGCGAACGCCCGGTTCCGCATCCACAACCTTGAGTTCGATGAAGATCGGCAGTTCGACGTCAATCGGCCGGTGCTCGTAGACCAGGATCTTGGCGATCATGTTTTCTTTGAGCAGGTCGGCGTTGTCGCCGAGATTCTTCTTGGCGAACGTCAATTGATCATAGGTTTCGGTATCCATGAACGTGTAATCGTCGCCGGTCGCGTAAAGGAACTGCATTTCCCGTTCTTCAAGATCCGGCTCCTCAAACCGTTCGCCCGAACGAAACGTGCGGTCAAGCACGTTGCCGGAAAGGTAGCTTTTCAGCTTGGTCCGAACGAAGGCTCCGCCCTTCCCTGGTTTTACATGTTGAAAATCGACGATGTAGAACGGTTCGCCGTCTACCATGAGCCGGACGCCGCCTCGAAAATCAGTCGTGGAAATCACTCGGTACTCCCTTCAGCACATCAATCAATGTTAGACAATCAATATTGATACTATCTCGTAGCCGATTTCTTCCGGCGCGGCGCTGGCGGAGACTTCTTTGGTTTTCGCGCTGCAGTCAGGTACTCACAGAGGCCGCGGAGCGCAAGCAAGTAGCCGGTCGGACCCAATCCGGAAATCTGTCCCAGTGCCACTCCCGCTATGTAGGAATGGTGGCGAAAAGGCTCCCGCCGATGAATATTCGACAAGTGGACTTCGACCGTGGGAAGGTCCACTGCAGCAAGTGCATCGCGAATTGCCACGCTGGTGTGTGTGTAGCCGGCGGGGTTGATGATGACACCGTCGAATCCACTCCTGGTTTCCTGAATCCAGGTCACCAGCTCACCTTCGCTATTCGATTGTCTGACGTCGATCGCCACTCCGAGCTCTTCTGCCAGTTTGGTCAGAGCCGCATCGATACTATCGAGCGAGCGTGTTCCGTAAATTGACTGCTCCCTGGCGCCGAGGAGGTTCAGGTTTGGGCCATGTAAGACCAGGATTCGTAGCATTTGTCAGTCGCGCTATTCCGTATGGACCGCTGGGCTTCACTGCCAAATTGAACTGGCAGCGCGGCATTGTAACAGGCCGCCCAGGAGCGGTCAAACTATCGAAATGTATTGGGAAGTTTATGAACTCACATCTCCGGATGCCGCACGGTCGCGCCGCTGCCGCGCGATAGATCTCAACCACGATTCCAACTGAGCGATCGTTTCGGTATGGGGCGAGAATTTTTCGGTTCCATGAGAACCCGTACGCGTAGAAACGGTCTCTGTGGCCTCTCCCGGCTGGGCATGGTCACTTTCATGAAGCGCATGCTCCATGATGTTGCTGGCCATGATAATGGGCGAAACTGGCGTGGGCTCGCTCGCGGCGGCTGGTTCTTCCATGACAGTCTGGGGAGACTTAATCGGAGCGGCTGCAGTTGATTCGGCAGCCAGTAGCATTTCTGGCATTAATGTTTCGGTCTGAGCCGAAACGGGTTCTTGGGGCGTTGCTGGATCCGGCTGTGCCTGTATACCCAGCGAAGCCTGGACCGACAACGCTTCTTCATCGCGCGGATTCATCGATAAGATAACGTTGCAGGAGCGGAGTGCCTGATCTGCCAAGCCTTGCGCCGTGTAGAGCTTAATCAATGTACGATGGGCTCGGAGATTTTCCGGACTGAGCCTCACAGCGCCTTCAAGAACTGCTCTGGCCTTGGTTTGTTGATTCAGGTGATCGTAGGCACGTCCCAACGCCACCATGGCAGTGATGAATCCAGGATAGTATTTGAGCCCGTTTTCCAGAACTGAGACCGCCTCTTCCCACATGCCGACTTTGCAGTATTCCTCGGCGAGGGGAAGAAATACCTTGGAATGAGGGTCTTTCGCCAGCTGTGTTGCTAACCGGTCGATCTCCATCGCGCTGGCGGCACTTTTTCCTTTAGAAGCCATGGCCTAACGTCCTTCCGCAGTCGTTGAGACGGTTCGGTGCGTTGGGGCTGTGTGCAGCAATCGATGTGCGGCATCGAGAATATCGTCGGCCAATTCACGTTTAGGCTTAAGCGGCACGTCCGTGATCTGTCCGTTCCGGTCGATCAACGTCACAGCATTTTGCTCGCTGCCGAATCCGGCACCGGTTTTGGTGACGTCGTTGGCGACCACCAGATCGAGTCCTTTGGTTTTGAGTTTCTCCGTCGCGTGCGCCACCAGATCGTTGGTTTCTGCCGCAAATCCGACCAGGAGCTGATTGGTCCGCTGCGCCGAGAGCGCGGCCAGAATATCCGTAGTCCGTTCAAGCTCAAGCGTCGTTTCCGTCTTCCCTTGTTTCTTCAGTTTCTGAGCCGCGGCCTGTTTGGGGCGGAAATCTGCCACGGCAGCGGCCATGATGACAACGGTGGACCAACTCAGGCGAGTACAGAGGGCTTTCGTCATTTCCTCCGCTGTGTCCACCGATATGATGTCGATTCCTTTGGGAGCAGGAAGATTGGTCGGCCCGGTTACCAGTATCACCCGAGCCCCTCTTGCCTGTGCCGCGGCGGCAATGGCATAACCCATTTTCCCCGAAGAACGGTTCGAGATGTACCGTACGGGATCGATGGGTTCCTGTGTGGGCCCAGCCGATATGAGGATGCGGTGGCCTTGCCAGTCGCGCGTCGGTATCAAAGCGGATCGAATGGCGTCCAGAATGCGCTGTTCCTCAGCCAGGCGGCCTTGCCCGATGCGACCCGATGCTAGCGGTCCTTCTTCGGGATCCAACACGACGACGCCTCTCGCCCTGAGCGTGTTCACGTGTTCGGTCACAGCGGGATGAGTCCACATGCCTCCGTCCATGGCCGGGGCACAGATCAATGGACATTGGGCGGTCAATAACATCGTAGAGAGGAGGTCGTCTCCCATTCCGAGTGCAGCCTTCGCGAGAAAATTTGCCGTAGCCGGAGCGATGACGATGACGTCGGCCTGTTCTGGAATTTCCAGGTGCTTCATTTCGTGGTGGGCTTGGAATAAATCGGTAGAGACCGGCCGTCCGGAGAGGACTTCGAAGGTCAGCGGCGTGACGAATTTGGTAGCCGACTGCGTCATCGCAACATCGACCGTCGCGCCTTCACGAACCAGGGCCCGCAATAGACTGACGGCTTTGTATGCGGCGATGCTGCCGGTAACGCCGAGCACGATGTGTGTTCCGACGAGCGTCGGTCCTATCGAGCCGGCATCCATGTGCTATTCCTCGCCGTCGGCCTCGGCCGGTTTGGGGCTGTCGTCCACATAGACACTCAGCTCCTTCTTGATTTCTTTGGCGTCTTCACCTGTCATCATGGCCATGCGCTCGGTTTCCCCTTCTTTGCCGCGCTTGGCTTCTTTCATGGCGTCACGCGCTTCTTTGCCCATCAAGTACTTGGCCTGACCGCGCAGGACTTCATCGAGTGCGACGGTCGTTTCCTTGGTAAAACGAGAAGGGCCGTATAAGCGCGACCCCTGCAGGATGTGCTTGGCTCGTTGTGCTGCGACAATGACCAACCGGTGGCGGGAATCGAATTGGTCTAATGTGTACTGCGGTAGTAGACTCAGCATGTCGATCATGGATTTGGTGCTCCCCTTCAGTTAAGGAAGATCTTTCCGATCTCCGGTTTTTGAATCGTCGTCGAGAATGAAATTGTTCTCGATCCAGGTCATGTCCAATCGCCGTGTTTTCAAGCGTTCTGCAAGAAAAATGTTCTCAAGGTCCCGCAGCGAGCGGGTCAAATCGTCGTTTCGGACGATATAGGCGTATTCCCGGTAGCTCCAGACCTCTTCTTTCACTTTATGCAACCGGCGCTGGATCTCTTCCGTGGAGTCAGAGGCTCTGGCTTGAAGGCGCTGCCGCAGTACGGTCATCGAGGGCGGGAGAATGAAAATCGACACGGCATCGTCGAACTTCTTCTTGACCTGCATGGCCCCTTGGACATCGATCTCCAGCAGCACGTCGATCCCCTGATCGATCCTCTCGGACAGCATCTTTCTCGGCGTGCCGTAGAGATGTCCGTAGACGCGTGCCCATTCGACGAACTCGTTCCGCTCGATCATCGATTGAAAGGTCGACTCGTCGGTAAAGAAGTATTCGCGGCCATGTTCTTCGCCGGGACGTGGTTGCCGCGTGGTGTAGGAAACCGAGTGCCAGAGGCCTGTGATGCTTGTGGACAGCTGTTTGCACAACGTTGTTTTTCCGGTCCCGGACGGCGCCGAAATAATGAAAAGAATGCCCCGCCGCTCGGTCGAAGACCGAACCGGTCCGGCGGGTGTCGTGGCGGCGCTGGCAATCTGGGTGTTCATTCGACGTTTTGGACCTGTTCTTTGATCCGCTCCAATTCAGCTTTCATGTGCACAACCTGACCGGCTATCTCGGCGTCATTCGCTTTCGAACCGATGGTATTCACCTCACGTCCCATTTCCTGGAGGAGGAAATCGAGGGTTTTGCCCACAGATTCCGCGCGGTTAAGCTGTTGCTCAAACTGTATCATATGTGAGTCCAATCTGACTATTTCTTCCGTAATGTCCCCCCGGTCGGCAAAGAGAGCGAGTTCCTGGTGGAGGCGGGAGATATCCGGCGGTTCAGCTCCCAGAAGTTTCTCAACCCGGCTCTTCATTCGTTCAAAGGATTCCTGAACCGACTGTGGCGATCTGGCGGCCACGCTGGACCGGCGTTCTCTGATAGCCTCGATCCTTCCCAGCATGTCTTTGGCAAGAGCGGCACCTTCCCGTTTCCGCATCCCCTCCAGATCTTCAAGCGCCTGGAAAACCAATTTTTGGACCAGTTTGGCGAGTTTGGGGTCTTCAGCCGGTTGGTCCGAAACCGAGACAACGTCCCGCAGTCCCGCCATGAGCGCGATGTCGATTGCTCCGCTCAACTTGAGGGATTTCTTCAATGCACGGAAGGCCTGATGGTACTGTTTTGCGAGTGACTGGTCAAGGTTGACCGTTCCCATCCGCCCTTTCCCGCCCTGCAGGGTAACGGTGATATCGACCCGTCCCCTGGCACAGTGCTGCTGAACGGCTTTCTTGAAGCTCTCTTCAAGCGGACTGAGCGACCGAGGCAGGCGGCAGGCGACTTCCAGAAATCGATGGTTGACGGAGCGAACCTCCACGGTAACCGAGCCATCGTGCCAGGGGGCCTGTTGGCGTCCGAACCCAGTCATGCTGCGAATCATAGCGGGCCTTTCTCCTTCGAGGAACAGTATGAATAGATAGGACAGTGCGAGCATCGGGGAGCTCGTGCCGTACAAAGATAACGGCCGTGGAGCAGCAATCGTTGCGATACCGCCGTCCATTGAGTAGACGGCAACGCTTCTTGGAGGTCCTGTTCGATCTGGTCCGGATCGTTCGAGGTAGTCAGTCCCAGCCTGTTGGCGACTCGCTTCACATGTGTGTCGACGACGATGGCCGGTCGATTGAATACGGTACCAAGCACGACATTCGCGGTTTTTCTTCCGACGCCCGGCAGAGTGGTCAACTCATCCATGCTCGATGGCACCTGCCCTTGAAATCGTTCCGTCAGAGCTTTGCTGCAGGCCACGATGTTCGCGGCTTTACTCTTGAAGAAGCCGGTCGAACGAATGAGCTGTTCGACATCGGTCAGGCGGGCCGTTGCCAGATCTGCAGCGCTGTGGTAGCGCTTGAACAGAGCGGGCGTCACTTTGTTGACCCGTTCGTCCGTGCATTGGGCTGACAGAATCGTGGCGATCAGCAACTCCCAAGGCGACCGATAGTCAAGCTCCATCTTGGGCGAGGGCATGGTCCGCTGCAATGCATCGGCGATGTGCCGCAATCGCATGCCTCTTTCGGTAGATGTACGGGGTGAGCGTGTCATGGCAAGACCGTGCAGGCGATTGTGCAGCGGTTAGTGCCGAGATGCAAGAGCCGGCGCGGAAGTCTGAGCGACGAGAGTTGGAGCCGGTGCAGTCAGGATCGTTGCAAGTTGTCGTTCGAGATGGCCGAGGAGCGGAGGTAGAGTTTCCGGTTGGAGTGCCGAGATCCCGATGGCTTGATAACGACGACAGAGCAGGTCGGCTTCCGTTTCAGATATGCGATCACATTTGTTGATGACCAGGACTTTGGGGATGTGTTGAAAGCCCAATTCTGCCAGCACGGTGTCGACGGCGTGAATATGCGCGTCGATGTCTTTGGCGCCTGCGTCGACCACGTGAATCAATAGGTCTGCCTCGCGTAATTCGTCTAGCGTGGTTCGGAACGCTCCGACGAGTTCTTGGGGAAGATCCCGGATAAAACCGACGGTGTCCGTAATGATCACTTCCCGATCTTGAGGGAACCGGAGTCTGCGGCTGGTTGTGTCAAGCGTCTCAAACACGCGGTTCTCCGCCGAGACATGGCTTTTTGTAAGGACGTTTAGGAGAGTTGATTTGCCGGCGTTGGTATAGCCGATGAGAGAGAGGACCGGCAAGCCGTGCCTGGTGCGGCGGGCACGGCGCTGGTCTTGGTGACGGGCAAACTGACGCAGTTCTCGCTCCAGATGCGTGATGCGGTCTCTGATTCGCCGGCGGTCAGTTTCTAATTTTGTTTCGCCCGGTCCCCTGGTGCCAATACCACCGCCGAGGCGTGACAGTTGTGCGCCCTTCCCGGAAAGTCTGGGAAGCAAGTAGTGCAATTGCGCCAGCTCAACCTGGACCTTTCCTTCCCGACTATGGGCACGGCGGGCAAAAATATCCAAGATGAGCTGGGTACGGTCAATGACCTTAATGTCTGTCATCTCTGAAATGGCCCGTGATTGGGCAGGAGACAACGTCTGGTCAAAGATCACCATGTCTGCGCCCTTATGCAGCGTTTGGATCAGGACGTCTTTCATTTTCCCGCTGCCGAGGAGATAACGCTGATGGCCGTCAGGAATTCGCTGCACCAGGCGATCAATAACGGTCACTCCGGCTGAGGTTGCGAGTTCCGCAAGTTCAACCAGGTGATCCTCCTGTTCGACTCGGCTTTTCGACGCGGCGCTGACCAGAATCGCCGACTCCCCTCCCTGACCGACGGAGTGGGTTCCGCGTGTCTGTTGCAATTCAACCTCGAGTTCTTCGATGAATTGATCGAACGCGATCGTGCATTGGTGGAACGGCTCGGCTTTGAGAAGTTTGCACAACTGACCGCTGCCGCTCGGCGGAAGCAGGTGTGCGAGGTAAAGATGTCCCGGATGCCCATCTGGCGTGACGGACAACACGCCTATGAGGTCCAGGCGGAGGTAGGCGAGGTCCGTCAAGGATTCCTGACTCAGCGGCTGATCGTGCAGTTGTGTTCTGATCAAGCGTAACCCCCGCAAAGACCGGGATCCAGCACGGAACTTTGCGAGAGTGGCCGGAGACAACGTGAGATCTGTCCCTACAATGACCTCTTGGATTTGCCCCCTTCTGGTCAACAGGACGCAGATGGGGCGGCGCAAATCCTGCGAAAGCTGGCACATGGTTCTGGCCAGCTCGGGCGAAAGGACTTTGTCGTGAGGCACGCGGCGGCGATAGATGTGCTCCAATGTGGCGATCTGGCTAGCCCTGAGGCCGATGAGCTGTCCATAAACGTCTGGAATGGGCGTGTCCCCTTTCTTGCTTCACCGAGAAAGCGCTGAGTTGATCGGTTCTAGCGTCGCCATCGACTCGGCATCTAAACGCATGCGGTTTCCCTCACGCAAGGCCTGCCGCCCTGCAGCTGCGATCATGGCTGCGTTATCTGTGCAGAAACACAGAGGAGGAATGCTCAACCGAATGTTTTCAGTCTGTGCCTGTTGCTGCAGGAGCAGTCTTAGACGGGAATTTGCCGAGACACCACCGACAACAGCCAAGGATCGGACACCGGTCTGGTGAACGGCTGTGAAGGCTTTCTCGATCAAGGCGGTGACGATCGCTTCCTGGTATCCGGCGGCAAGATCAGCTTTCTTTGCGGTGATGATGGCGGGATCCATTGCCTGAAGTTTGTAGAGCAAGGCTGTTTTCAACCCGCTGAAGCTAAACTCAAGGCTCGCGCTCCGAAGCGACGATTTCGGAAATCGGATCGCGCGGGGATTCCCCGTCTGGGCCAGACGGTCTAAGGCTGGGCCGCCCGGGAAACCGAGACCCAGCATTTGAGCGCCCTTGTCGAAGGCTTCCCCGGCCGCGTCATCCCTGGTGCAGCCCAACAATGAGCAGCGTCCATCCCGGTTTTTACGATAAAGATGGGTGTGCCCGCCTGAGACGACTAGAACAATGCAGGGCAAAGGAAAACAAGGGTCTTCGAGCCAGGCGGAGGCAATATGTCCTTGCAAGTGACTGACGCCGACCAGCGGCAGGCCAAGACTGTAGGCGAGAGACTTCGCGTAATTCATGCCTACAATTAACGCGCCCGCCAATCCAGGTCCCTGAGTGACGGCGATTCCAGCCAAGTCCGTCCAGTTCATTCGAGCGTTCTTCATCGCAGCGCCGGTCACCTGTTCAATCATCTCGATATGAGCACGCGAGGCCAACTCAGGAACCACGCCACCGAACCGTTCGTGGACTGCATGCTGGGAGGCAATCACGTTGGAGAGGATTGATCCGTCACTTGCCAGGACAGCAGCAGCCGTTTCGTCACAGGAGGTTTCGAGCGCGAGGAGCGGTCCCTCGTTCCATAAAGCGCCGTGAGAATCCGTCGATGCTTTCATATGCAATTGTGTGGGACGGTGATGCCGAAAAGCAATGCGACCCTTGCCGCTTTAGCGGCAAGGGTCGCATTGTGATGACGTACTCCGGTTCTACGAAGAGAGTGCCTCACAGCCGTCAGTTACACACCGGCCATGGCCTCCTGCTCGATAAAGGCCGGCGCACCGTCGCGCAATACCACGCGAATCTTGCGGCTTTCTTTGAACCGTCCCTTGATCATCTCTTCTGAGAGCGGGTCGCCGATGGCGCGCTGGATTGTCCGGCGCATTGGACGGGCCCCGTAGAGAGGTTCATAGCCTTCTTTGATCAGCCAAGCCTTGACCTCGTCGTCGACCTCGATTTCCACACCCTTGTCGATGAGGCGCACATTCAGCTCGCGCAGCAGGATGTCGAGAATGTTCGTGAGGTGCGATTTGTCCAATTGGTGGAAAACCACGATCTCGTCGACCCGGTTCAAGAATTCCGGGCTGAACGCGCGGCGGAGTTCTCCCATGACTTCTTCTTTCTTGTGGCGATCCTGCTCGGCATCCGTGCTCTGGAATCCGAGCGACACGCCTTTTTGGATCAGCTTCGTCCCGATATTGGATGTCATGATCACCACGGTGTTCTTGAAGTCGACCTTCCGCCCCAGGCTGTCGGTCAACACGCCGTCGTCCAACACTTGCAAGAGGAGGTTGAACACGTCGGGATGCGCCTTTTCGATTTCGTCGAAGAGGACGACCGAATAGGGCCGGCGGCGTACCCGCTCGGTCAACTGGCCGCCTTCTTCATAGCCCACATAGCCTGGAGGCGCTCCGAACAGCCGCGAACTGGTGAACTTCTCCTGATATTCGGACATATCGATGCGGATGAGCGCATCTTCGGTATTGAAGAGGAACTCGGCCAAGGTTCTGGCCAACTCGGTCTTTCCGACACCGGTCGGTCCGAGGAAAATAAAGGAGCCGATCGGCTTTTTGGCTTCTTTGAGCCCGGCACGGGACCGCCTGATGGCGCGGGCCACGGCTGAAATGGCTTCGTTTTGGCCAACAACACGTTTGTGGAGGAAGTCCTCCATACGGAGCAGTTTATTGGATTCTTCTTCCTCAAGCTTGAAGAGCGGTATGCCCGTCATCTTGGAGACGACGTATGCCACGTCTTCTTTGCCGATAGTCGGTTTATGCTTCTCCTGATTTTTCTTCCACTCGCGCTTGGATTCGTCGAGCAGCTTGCGGAGCCGTTCCTCTTCTTCGCGATGGCGAACCGCCTCCTCAAAATTCTGCATCGAAATCGCCAACTCTTTGTCGCGCGAGACCTTCTTAAGCTCCTGTTCCATGGCTTTCAATTCGCCAGGCAGCGCATAGGTCTGGAGTTTCGCCCGCGAACCGGTCTCGTCGATCAAATCGATCGCTTTGTCCGGCAAGAAGCGGTCGGTGATGTACCGATCCGACAGCTTGACCGCTTCGACGATGGCCTCTTCGGTAATCTCGACACCGTGGTGCTCTTCATAGCGGTCACGGAGGCCTTGAATAATGCTCACCGTTTCGTCGAGGCTTGGCGGCTGGACGTGGATCGGCTGGAACCGGCGCTTAAGCGCGCCGTCCTTTTCAATGTGTTTACGATATTCGTCCAAGGTGGTTGCTCCGATGCATTGAATCTCCCCGCGCGACAGCGCAGGTTTCAGCATGTTCGATGCATCGATAGAGCCTTCTGCAGCCCCGGCCCCTACCAGCGTGTGCAACTCGTCGATGAAGATGATGATGTTGCCGGCTTGCACGATTTCCTTCATCACAACTTTAAGGCGCTCCTCGAATTGCCCGCGGTATTTCGTTCCCGCGACCAATGAACCAAGATCCAACGCGATAACGCGGCGCGAGAGCAAATTGTCCGGCACTTCGGACTGCACGATCCGCTGCGCCAGTCCTTCAACGATGGCAGTTTTGCCGACGCCGGATTCGCCGATGAGGACGGGGTTGTTCTTCGTGCGACGGCTGAGGATCTGCAAGACGCGCTCAATCTCGTCGGCTCGACCGATAACCGGGTCGAGCTGGCCTTCTTGCGCCATCTGAGTCAGGTCGCGTCCGAACTCGTCGAGTGCCGGCGTGTTGCTCTTCCGATCTCGTTCCCGTGGAGCAGACTTGCGCAGGAAAGTCACGGTCAGTTGTCGAGCGGTCAGGAGGTTGGCGCCGAGGCTTCGGAGAATCTTTCCTCCGATCCCCTCCTCTTCGCGAAGCAGTCCCAGCAGGAGATGCTCGCTGCCGATATGGTTGTGTCCGAGGAGACGGGCTTCTTCAACGCCGTACTCGATGACCTTTTTCACTCGAGGGCTGAAGGGGATTTCCCCGAAGGTCATCGTGGTGCCCCCGCCCGGCAAATTCCGCTCAATCTCCAAGCGGATCTGCTCGGTGGAGAGTCCCATCTTTTTCAATATCATCAGGGCGATGCCATCGGATTCGCGGAGGATGGCCAAGACGAGATGTTCAGTCCCGAGATAGTCATTTTGATGACGCTCGGCTTCTTCTCTCGCCAGGATGATGATCTTCCGACCCTTATCCGTGAATCGTTCGAACATCCTGCCTCCTTTTTGATTGGGGTCTGTACGTATGACTGAAGAACGCAAACCCTTCGAAAATCTAGCCTAATACTAACTAGAAGGCTGTTGAGTGTCAAGGTTGCGGAAGAATCGAACACGCCCCCTCATTGCAGCGGAAAGCATGCTGCACATCGAGTTGGTGCCGTTCGTTGACATCAAAAGAACCCTCCCGATAGAATCCCGCACTTTCCCTCGTCCCTGATGGATTGAAGAACGTGGCTGACTCATGAAAAGTAAAAGCATCGGTATTCTGACTAAGCCCAAATTTCCCGAAGTCAAGACTACCTTGCACGCGGTGGTGAGTTGGCTAAGGGCCAGACATATCGATGTGCTGTTGGATACCACGTCGGCTGTTCTGCTCGGCGAACAGGGCGGTATCCAAAAGACTCAGTTGGCCGGGAAAGCGGACGTGCTGCTGATACTTGGTGGCGACGGAACCATGCTCAACGCCGCCCGCTTGGCCGGCGAGCGCGGCATCCCTATTTTGGGAGTGAATATGGGCGGACTTGGGTTTCTCACCGAAGTCCGCCTGGAGCATCTGTACCCATCGCTCGAACGAGTCTTCGCCAACGACTTCGTGCTCGACGAACGGCTCATGCTCGGTACGCATATACATCGGCATGGGGAGACGGTTGCGCAGGGAGTCGTGCTCAACGACGTAGTGGTGAGCAAGGGCACCCTGGCCAGAATGATCGAGCTGAAGGTTTCCATTCAAGGGCAGTTCGTCACCAATCTGCGCGGCGACGGATTGATCGTGAGCACTCCCACGGGATCGACTGCCTATTCCTTGTCTGCCGGAGGGCCGATCATCAACCCGGCTGTACACTCGCTCATTCTTACGCCGATCTGCCCGCATACCCTTACGCACCGGCCGTTGATCGTGCCGGACGATTCAGAAATCGACGTCACGCTGACCAGCAAAGATGAAGGAGCGATGGCCACTCTTGACGGTCAAGTCGGGGTGGCTCTGACTCAGGGTGATACGGTGGTCATCAAGGCGTCGGGGTTCCGGACCAAGCTGATTCGCTTTCCGGAGACGAATTACTACGGAGTGCTGCGGGAAAAACTGAAATGGGGAGATGGATAGGAAAGGAACGGCGAGCGCAGGGGCCTAGGCCTTCCCGCGCTCGATCAGTGCGAGCATTTCCTGGTTGCTTGCGTATTTGAACCCGCCGATCGAATCCGACGCGTCCTTGTGACTCTTCTCTGCCGCTTCGAGCGCGCGCAATCCCTTGATATCGACAGGATGGCTCTTGCGGGACTTGAGGAGGCCGTGCAGCTTATCGAGTACTGTCTTTGCCTGGCTCCCGGTGGATTTGGCCGCCAAGTATCGGCTGACCACTTCGGCGCACCAGTCGCCATCGCGCTTTGCCACTCCGACGAGGCCTTCACTTGCTTTCCTGGCCCAACCTGCGAGAAAGACGCCGTCTACGACTTTACCGGAGGCATCGTCGTAAGCCTGGAAGAGAGCGTCATCGGGATCGTTGCCCGTCTTGTTGGGATTGGTGACGAACATGCCGTTCTTATAGGGTAGCCCGACGGTATCGTCGACTTTGTCGCCCACCGCGAACACGACCGCATCGCACGGAAATTCATAATACTGCTTCAGGCCGACTGCAACCGTATCTTCGCCTTTGGGGTCGAGCCTGTTGTCTTCCATCTCGAGCCCGCGTACTCGGTTGTTTCCGTCGACGAGAATGCGCTTCGGCGAAGCCAAGAACTTGAACCCCATTTTCGTATCGCTGACCTTCGCTTCGCATTTTGTGAATTCATCCAAGAGGCCCTTGAGCACCTCATCAGACTTCTGCCCGACTGCAGCCATGCGATCCTTGATCCGTTCGAACTCCTGCTTGATCCCGTCGATATCCATGTTGGCACAGACGGCTCGAATTTCTTTGGGATTGTACTTGCGCTCGACCGGACCGCGCCGCACGATTGCCGTCACACGCTCCACCTTCTTATAGCGCGTCAGCCAGTGCGCGATATCGACCATCACGTCGCCTGCTCCGATCACCGCGACATGCTTGCCCATATCGAATGGCCGGTCGCCAAAACCGGGCAGCCGGTTGAAATGGTAGACGACATCCTTCGCATGGAAGACGCCCTTGGCATTGTCCCCTTCAACTCCGATCGCCTTGGTTCCTTGCGCGCCGATCGAAAAGACCACCGCACTGGCCCCCAGTTCACGGACGTCGTCGACAGTGAGATCCTTGCCGTTTCCGATGGAGATATTGCCGAAATAGTGCACGTTTGGCTGTTCGAGGAGTTCCCAATACTGCTTCTTGAGGCCCCCGCGGAGCTTCAGCTTCGAGGGGAAGATTCCGTATTCAGCCAGTCCGCCGAATTTGATGTCTCGGTTCAAGATAATGACTTCATGGCCTGCTTTAGAGAGTGAACTGGCCACAGCCATCCCAGCCGGACCAGCTCCAGCCACAATGATCACATGCGTACTCTGTGCGCTCATGCAATGTTCCCTGAAAAAGTGGATAGAAAATGTCTAGAACTTCAAAATTTCCGCGGACTTTAGCATAGCCATTCCTGGGCTGTCAAAATATCCCGTGACGCCGACTCACCCCCCTGCACTCCCGACCGGTCCCCCCGGCTCGGTCATGCGCCAGGGATCGAGCAACTCGGCGAGGCGTTTTTCCGGGAGGATCGCCTGCTCCTTCGCCACTTCGCGGACGGTCTTGCCAGACTTGTATGCATCTTTGGCGAGTTTGGCGGCTGCTTCGTAGCCGATTTCCGGAGCCAAGGCTGTACACATGGCGAGGCTTTCTTCGATCAAACTCTTGCAGCGTTCTTCATTCGCCTTGATGCCTTCGATGCATTTGGCCGCGAAGTTGGTGGAGGCGGTTGCGAGCAATTCAATGGATTGCAACAAATTATAGGCCATCACCGGTAACATGACGATCAATTCGAAGTTGGCCGCCTGCCCGCCGACGGTCACCGTGACATCGTTGCCGATCACTTGCGCGCAGACCATGGTGACGGATTCGGCGATGACTGGATTGACCTTCCCCGGCATGATCGAGGAGCCCGGCTGTGTTTCCGGCAGATTGATTTCTCCCAATCCGCAGCGGGGCCCCGAACCGAGCCAGCGAACATCGTTGGCGATCTTCATCAGACTCACGGCCAGGGTCCGCAGCTCTCCGCTCGCTTCAACGAGCGAATCTTGTGCGGACTGCGCTTCGAAATGGTTTGCGGCTTCTTTGAACGAACACCCGGTCTCTTTCGAGATGATCGCCATCACGTTGGCAGAGAAGTCTGGATGGCAATTCAGCCCTGTGCCGACGGCGGTACCGCCGAGGGCTACTTCACTGAGAGCCTCTTGCGCACGCCTCACACGATGGATGCCGAGCTCGATCTGGCGCGCATAGCCGCCGAATTCCTGACCAAGACGAACGGGCGTGGCATCCTGCAGGTGGGTGCGGCCGATCTTGACGATCTTGTCGAATTCTTTCGCTTTGCCGTTCAGGGCATTCTGCAATCGGGTCAGGGCCGGCAGGAGCTCCTTCTGCATCAGCTCCGAAGCCGCGATGTGAATGGCCGTCGGGATCACATCGTTGCTGGACTGCCCCAGATTCACGTGATCGTTGGGATGTACCAATTTACTCCCGCGCGCTCCGCCCAGGATCTCGGTAGCACGATTCGAAATGACTTCGTTGGTGTTCATATTGGTGGAGGTGCCGGAACCGGTCTGGAAGATATCGACAGGGAATTCCGCGTCGAGTTTCCCCTCCACGACCTCAGTGGCGGCTACTTTGATCGCCTCAGCCGGTTTCTTATCAAGCAGGCCGAGTGAGTGATTGACCGATGCAGCAGCCCGCTTGATAAGCCCCATGGCTCGAATGACGGAGCGGGGCATGCGGAGGGAGCTGATTGGAAAGTTTTCGATTGCGCGGGCTGTTTGCACGCCATAATAGGCCTCGGACGGGACGGCCAGCTCGCCCATCGTATCTCGTTCAACTCTTGTCGCTCCGGATGACTTCCTGCTCTGATCGTTCTTCATGCGCGCCACTCCATGGTAAGGGGTCTCACTCTTCGCGGGGGCCATGATAAACTCAGCTCACCTTCTTGCACAAGGGTGTGAAATTGAATGCGCCGCACGTCACAGTTGAATCCTATGCCGGGTATAAAGGCGAGGAAACCCCGCGAGCGTTCACGATCGACGGCGTCCGATTACTCGTGGTAGACGTGCTCGAACGATGGTATTCTGACACGCATAGTTATTTTCGGGTTCACGGCAGCGATCGGCAACGATACGTATTGCGATATCAATTCGATGATGGAGAATGGGAACTTGTGATGCAGGAACGGGCGGGTGAGAAGGAGTCGGACCGTTGAAGTCAGTTTCGGATGCAGGGCGAAGTCAGCCGGTTGAGACGTGTCTGCTCAGTGACAGCGGCCATTCCCCTTGTCAGTGAATGCCTTTCCCGGCTCAGGGACAAATTCCCAGTCATAGCTGCGGGGGCGGAGTGTCAACTTCAAGACGCCGAAGGTGTCGCTGTTCCGCACTTCACTGGTCGGTCTCAGTTTCCCAAAATCGTAGTGACTCTTTCCGCCTGTCCCGACGATGAAGGATCTGATGCCGTTGTTTACGTTCGGGTTGCCTTGTGCATTCATGGGCGAAAGACGCTCATAATCATGATCGTGGCCTGTGAGCACCACGTCGACACCGAACTTATAGAGTGTTTCCCAGACAGGCCCTAATTCGGCATGATCACCGTGGGCCCCTGAGGAGAACCGCGGGTGGTGCCAATAGGCCAGCGTACAGGCGCTGCGGTTCTTTGCCAGGTCCGTTCTCAACCAATCGATTTGCGCGGAGGTTTCGTCGCAGCGGACGAACGTGCATGCATCGTTGCTGTTGAGCGCGATCAGGTGCCATGCACCCAGGTCAAAACTGTAGTAACCCCTTGATGGATCTCCCGCAGCCGTTCCGAAGTAGGCGTAGTAGCCTTCTCCCGCCTGTTCATGATTACCCATGCTGGGGTGGGTGATCTGTTTCAATCGTCCCCAACTCTTGTCATAGGATCGTTGAAAGTCTTCGATCTTGCCATCCGGATATTGATGGTCGCCCAGCGTCAGCACTGCTGTAAGGTGCGGAATGTTGAGGAGTAAGTCGGACGTGGCCGCTGCCCGGCATTCGGATGCTTGGGTATTGTCAGATTGATCTGCCGGAGCGCAGGCGATGTCGCCGGCTGCGGCGATGACCGGGTCATTGCCGCTCTGACTCATGACAGGCACAGTAACGGACTCGGCAGATACCCACAGGGCTTGATAAACGATCACAACGCCAAGGAATGACATCACTTGTCCTGAAGGAGCGCGAACGCGCGTTATGACCGGTTTCATCGTGCAGAATTGTAACAGAACCGCGTTCCTGCAGGGATATCAAAGAGCGAAAAGATTGCTCCGGCGAAAAAGAAAGGCCCGCGCAGGCGGGCCTTTCGTGATGCGGCTTTCTTTGGAAAGGTGACTCAGGCTACTTTGACGTCGATCGCCTTCGGTTTCACCTTCTCGCTCTTGGGAAGATGCAGGTTTAATACACCGTCTTTATATTCAGCTCTGACGCCGGCTTCGTCGACCGATTCCGGAAGCGTAAAGCTCCGGATGAAGCTGCCGTAGGAGCGTTCCACACGGTGGTATTTCTTGCCCTTTTCTTCCTTCTCCTGTCGGCGTTCACCCTGGAGTGTGAGCACGCCATTTTCCACTGTGACTTTTACATCTTCCTTTTTCACCTCGGGGAGTTCTGCCTTGATAAGATATTCCCCGTCACTCTCGCTGATGTCGACCGTCGGCATCCAATCAGCCACGGTTAAAGCCTCTTTCCCGGCTGCCCGGAGTGCGGGGCGTGTAAAGACCCGATTGAGGCGTTCAGACATGTCTTCAAGCTCGCGGAATGGATCCCACCGTACGAGTGTCATAGATAGACCTCCTTTATCGCAACCACATGATTGAGTAAATTCTTCTTGGCGGCGCGCCTTGTCAGCTACTTGAGTGGGAGATAATCAGGCCCTGGCAGGAGTCAAGGGGATCAAGTGCGCTGATCGAGAGGCACGTAAGGACGGTTATGCTCGCCGGCGTAAATCTGATCGGGGCGAAATAGCTTGTTCTCCCGGAGTTGTTCCAACCAGTGAGCCAGCCAGCCCGAAACACGGGCCATGGCAAAGAGAGGGGTAAACAGATCGGTGTCGATGCCCATCTTGTCATAGATGACGCCCGAATAGAAATCCACGTTGGGATAGATGCTCTTTCCCTTCAAGAGCTCCCCTGCCGCTTCTTCGACCTTCAAAGCAATTTGGTACAAAGGCGAGCTGCCGCATTCCTGAAACAACCGTTCGCAGAGTCGTTGAAGAATAATGGCTCTGGGATCTTTGACCTTGTAGACGCGGTGACCGAATCCCATGAGCCTTTTCTTGCTCCCGAGGTGCTCCTTGACATAGCCGAGGGCTCGTTCCGGTGTTCCAATTTTCTTCAACATTTGCACGACTTCTTCGTTGGCTCCGCCATGGAGGGGGCCCTTGAGTGCACCGATCGAGGAGGCAACGACGGTATACGGATCGGCCAGCGTCGAGGCGGTTACCAGTCCCGTGAAGGTTGAGGCGTTCATCGTATGCTCGGCGTGGAGAATTAAACAGTCGTCGAAAATATCCCCCCATACGGGATGCGGGACTGCTTCCGTCAGCATGTAGAAGAAGTTTTCGCTGAAACCCAGATCGTCGCGCGGCGGGATCGCATCATCGCCGTGGCGGAGTCGTGACCAGGCCGCCACAATCGTGGGCAATTTCGCTACCAGCCGCACGGCAGACCAATAGTTGTTTCCCACGTCTTTGACGTTACGTCCCGGATAAAACATGCCCAGTGCCGCTACCGCAGCCTGCAACGCATCCATGGGATGACCTTGCTCCGGCAGGCATTTCATCAGATCGACGATCGCATATTTCACACGCCGGTGATGCACGATATCTTGCTGCCAGCGGGCGAAAGCGTCTTTATTGGGAAGGTGGCCGAACAGCAGCAGGTAGGCAGTTTCCAAATAGGAGGAACCAGCGCAGAGCTCTTCGATTCGGATGCCGCGATATTCAAGAATTCCACGCTCCCCGTCCACATCACTGACGGCGGATTTAGCAGCGGGCACTCCGGCCAGGCCGGGCATGAAATCGTGCGGCATATACCACCTCCTCCTTTACTTTGCCCCACCTCCCGCGACGATGCAAGACGTGACTGTGCGACCTTGAAATGGAGTGAGTCGATTGGCATACTGAGTGCGGCGGTTTCCGCAGGGCCTGCATGAAGTATTTTGTTCCCATCATAGTTGCGGTCGGACTGCTGGTTCTCGTTTCAGCGCTGGTGGTTTTTTGGACCCCCCGGGATCCCTTGCCGGCTTCAGGAACATCGAAACCAGTGGGAAATAGCACCTTGAGTCATGGAGGGCCCGCGCCAACTCGTTAATAGGGTCAGCATTCGGCGAATCTTCCGGTGTATCTGGCAGGGCATGTATTTGAGAGGTCATGCATGAAACTTCTTGGGACCCTCGTCTTCATCATTTCATTTTGTGTTGGAACGGTCGAGCAAGGGTATGCGGAAGACGAGTTGCTGGTCTTTGCCGTGGTGAGCGAGATGCCAAAAGATAAGTCGCGAGTTTCGGTCCGGGCTTCCGTGGGCGATGTCGTATCGGACACCAAGTTGTTGGCTTCGGAGGCAATCCTTGCCAACCTTATATGGAAAAAACTCGAAATCTGCCATGCCCTGCGGGTAGAAGGAGCGAAAGGACCGGACGGCTATAAGGTAGGCGCTGTGCGGGTTATCGATGCCAGCATGCTGCCGATGTCATTGCAATCGTTCGCCGGCGATTGCTTGATCAAAAAAGCGATTGAAATTGCCCCCCTTGTTGATTGAGGAACGGGTTATGTGCGGCAGCCCGGGCAGGAGGTTGGTTCCTCGTCCGCCTCGCATTCCTCGCTGGTGAGAGGAAACAGTTGTTCGCATGCCGCGCAGGTGCGAATTTCAAAATATGCGGTTCCTTCAGGGTCGATGTCCGTGGGTAACAGGAGTTCGAACGGATCGTAGCCGATCGCCATGCCGTCTGAAAATTTGACGACGGCGAGGCGGTCATTGAAAACTTCGAACGTGGCTTCCTGGCCTTTCCGTTGCAGAATGTGACCCATGACGAAGACCGGCTGTCCTTTTCGTTTGGTGCGGAGGTCGCGCAAGGTTCGCTGCGTCGAAGTGGCGCAGGAAAATTGCCCGCTAGAGCTGGTTCCTACCGATGGCATGATGATCGATTGACTTGGTTGGTGTATGAGCATGTATCACAGGGGGAAAAATGGCGTCAAGGCACACTCCCCTCGAACGCAAGGAGCGAAGGCATGTCCGATGTGACGATTTACCACAAGCCGACCTGTTCAACCTGCCGGGAAGCGGTACGATTGCTTCAAGAGAGCGGCAAACCGTTCACCGCGATCAATTATTACGAAAAACCCTTCTCGAAGTCGCAATTGAAGGCGCTTCTCAAGAAGGCGCAACTCTCACCGAGAGAGGTACTACGGGCCAAGGAAGATCTCTATAAAGAACTCGGGTTGGCCAAGAAGACTCTGTCGGATGACGCGCTGATCGAACTGATGATCGAACATCCCGATTTGATTCAGCGTCCTCTCGTCGAGAAAGGTCAGCAGGCCTTGTTGGCGAGGCCGGCGGAATCGGTAAAGAAGCTTCTCTAGAGCCGCGGCGTTAGTAGGAATCGCCGCTGGCTACGGCCCTGCCCGAAGCGCCGGTGGAGCGACGGATCGGTTCAGCCACGGTCACGCCTCGTTTTACCTGATTTCCTCCTGCCGCCTTCGCGTCGTACAGCGCACGATAGGCAGCCTTAATGACCAGATTCATTGACGCGGCTTCGATCGTGTTGTCTGCGACGCCAATGCTGACGGAAAGAGGCAGCTCCCGATCTCGGGGCCCGGGCTGTTTTGTCCTGCGATGATCTTCCCAAACACGGTCACGTCCCCTGAGATAGATGAACGCTCCTTCGACGGCTTTCCTGACCTGTTCCAATGCAACGAGGGCTTCTCTGGCCGACTGGTTATGAAACAACAGAGTGAGCTCTTCTCCGCTAATACGAAAGACACGGCCGCCGGAGCAGGCGGATTGAACTTTCGGTGCGATGAGCTTGAGGACCTGCTCGGAAACTGATTTGCCATGGAGGTTGGCATAGGGCTTCAGTTGATCGATGGAAAGCACGGCGATGGAAAAGTGTTTTCCCAGCTGTGCCGAGGCTTCTTCATAGGCTAAACGCCCTCCAATTCCTGTAAGTTCATCGCGATAGGTTTGTTGATACGAAGACTGAAGTAATGCCACGAACAGGATCAGCCCTGCAGCCGAAAAGAAATTAGTGGGCTGCCAGTTGAACTGAGCGGCATGGTAGGCAAGGAACGTTGCGGCCAATGCCCAGGTCGTCCCCCCGTCGAAAGGGTCACAGCGAATGGCAAAACGTACGAGGTGCATCAATCCGGCAACAACGAATGCCAGAAGCGCGGCTTGCGGGACCGGCGTCCAGCCGGTTGGAATCCATGCCAGATAAGTCTGGCGAAACACGGTCGCGATGTCTTGCTGCGCCGGAGAGCAGAGCCACAGCACAAGCAATGGCTGGATCAACACTCCGAGCAGTTGAATCGTGTCGCGAATCATGGAGCGCGAATCTTCCTTGAGGAGGGAGAAGGTCAGCAGATTGAGCGGAACCAAGAAAGCGGTGACGGAGAAGACTGTCAACCCGAGACCATTCGGATCTTGTCCGGTCACGGGAAAGTGCTGAAGGGCCCGATCTGCAAGAGCGAGTGTCAGGAGTGAGAGCAGCATTCGGAGATGTGAAAAATACCAGCCGAAGATGAGACCAAAGATGAGGACGATGTAGGGCAAGGCCGTGACAGGTTGATGCAGCCATGACGGCAGCCCCTGCGGACGCAGAAAACCGATAGCGGCAAAGAAAATAATGCCGCCGGGTATGAAGAATGTCCTGACCGTCTTCCAATGGCTGCTCGACATGCTGTGTGACTGCAATGAATACCTGTGAATGTCGAGATCTGGCTTGCGAGTTTCATACCATGGGCGCCTCGAAAAATGGCAAGGAGGAGCAGTGGAGCGCCTCTAAGAGGTCAAGTTCATTGGGCAATTGCGTGGACATTTTTCGGCCATCGGTCGACGGCTGCCGCAAGTATGGAAATCATTCGCGGAGGCCGTTTTTGAACGCGGCGACTTGGTGGAAAACGGGAAGGATCCGAATGGTCAGCTCATGAAGGGAGGGGTGGCAAATGGGCGTCGGACGCGCGCAGAACTCCTCTTGTGGGATCTACGGAGACCACGACTGAACCCTCTAATACTTGGAGAAGAAGATTCCCAGCAAGTTCGCGTCGCCAGCCACGCAAGAGTGGAATGTCCACGGCCGTCTTTTTTTCTTTGGCTTCGACGAGCGACTGGATGTCCCCGCTGGTTGCCAGCAGCGTCGGTGCGATCTCGGCATCCGCTGCGCGCGCTTTCAGAACGGCCTGGAGAAGCTCAACCAATCCAATCGACTCCGGTTCCGGCTTCCGTTCCCGCGGGACTTCGGGCCAGGTCGAGGGTGGATGTGCCAGGGCTGTTGTAATCGTTGCAATGAGCTGGTCACCGTTCCGTTCGATTTCCGAACTGTGCAGTCCACGAAGTCCGCGCAATTCCTCCACGGTTTTTGGAGGATGACGGGCTAGTTGTATGAGGACTTCGTCCCGCATGACGCGTCCACGCGGAACATTGCGGCGGCGCGCTTCGGTTTCGCGCCAGGCCGCGAGATCCCGTAACACGGCCGCTTGCCTGGGCTTGAGACTGTCCCATCCCCGAATCCGCTGATAGCGATCAAGCGGTTCCTTACTTTTTTCCCCTACTGATGACTCAAGGCGGGAGAATTCTTCGCGAACCCATTCGATGCGGCCCAACGCGTGCAGCCGTTTGTGAAGGTGCGTATGGATGGGCAAGAGAAACTGGACATCTTCGGCCGCATAGGCGATTTGGTCTTGTGAAAGCGGACGCGCGCTCCAATTGGTGAAGGTATGGGCCTTGGCCAGCTTGGTTCCATTGATCCGCTGCACAAGGTTGGCGTAGGCCACCTGCGCTCCGAATCCGAGCATGGCAGCGGCGATCTGTGTATCGAAAAACGGCTTGGGGATTTGCCCGGCGTGGATGGCAAAGAGGTCGAGATCTTGCCGTCCTGCATGTACGATCTTCTCGATGTCCGGATTACACACGATTTCCCAGAACTGCGCGAGCGAACCGTCGGCTTGCACGGCAGGAAAATCGATCACGGCTGAGATGTCCTGTGAGGCGACCTGGATCAGTTCGAGTTTTGGGACAAAACTGTCTTCGCCCACAAATTCTGTGTCGAGGGCCAGACGGGAGCTCGATCGAAGTTGGTCGCATAGCGCATCGAGTTCGCGTTGTTTTGTGATGTAGTTGTCGTGAGACGGTAGGGCTGTCACAGGGTTACTCGGCCGGGCTATAGGGACGGTCCGGCGGCCGGATCGGCTCGGTGTTGCTCAGGCTCAAGTACTCTTTGAGAAATTGATACGCTTCGAGCATGCGTCGGAGTTCCGGTTCCGAGCGGCGATCTCCGTTATTAGCGTCGGGGTGCAGGAGTTTCGCTTTCTGGCGGAAGGCCGCCGTGACATCCGATAACGAACTGCCGAACTCCACTCCCATGATGGCGTAGGCATCCACGGCATTGTTTACGCTTCCGGAGCTTTGAGAAAGGTCTCCCCCTCCCCCGCTCGCGGCCTTTAACATGTCGGCGAGGCTTATTTTGCGGCGCCGGCGTCTGGGCCTTTCTCTGATTTCACTATCCAGGTCATCCCAGCGGTCCTCGACGAACTCGAGTCTGGATTCTAACCGCATCGCGCCGGATAGGTCGCGGACAAGTTCCAGCTCTTCTTCGATCTGCAGGAGGGATTTCACAATTTCATCCAGCCCCTGTTCGACGCGAAAGTAGCTGTCTACCCGTTCCTCCATCATCGTGTCCACGGCCACGTCCATGCTGTCCTCGGTCTTCGACCGGAGTGAACCGATCCGCTTCTGCATGCCGTTGCGAAATTTGATGAACTTTCCGGCTGAAAAAGGCATCGGGCTCCACGTTCCCGCGATTGTGCCTGGCATTGTAGCATAGCCTCGTCACGGGCCAGAAGGGAGAATCGAGAGGGTGACAAGGGAAGAGGATGGAGCAGGTTCAGCCCAAGCAGCGAAGGTGGCTCAGGAAAGCGGTTTCTCTTCAGATAGCTTCGGCCTCCTGCGAGCCACACCGGTGTCGCGCGCGGCTGCTGAGACGGCACGCGCCAGGCGCGGAACGACTTCTTTGTCAAAGACGCTGGGAATGATGTAGTCCTCGCTCAGAGCCGATCGAGGAATGGTTTCTGCCAGCGCTCTGGCTGCAGCCAGTTTCATCGATTCGTTGATTTCGGATGCCTGCACGTCCAGTGCGCCTCGGAAGATCCCCGGAAAGGCCAAGGCGTTGTTGATTTGATTGGGGAAATCTGATCGACCGGTTGCAAAGATGCGGCAATGCGAAACCGCGAGCTCTGGCGAGACTTCTGGGTCGGGGTTGGCCATCGCGAAGACAATGCGATCGGATGCCATCAAGTCGAGATCATCGGCCTTGAGCACATTTCCAACCGAAAGGCCGATGAACACGTCGGCGCTTCGCAAAGCATCCCGCAAGGTTCCTTTCGGCTGATTCGGCGTGAGGCATGCGGAGAGATCTGTGCGGCAAGCGCGAAGTTGGTCGGCCTCTCCGGAGAGAATGATGCCTTCCTTGTCGCAGCCGAGCAGATGAGTCACGCCGGCGGCGAGTAGCATGCGGCAGCAGGCGGTGCCGGCGGCGCCCAGGCCGTTCACAACCACCCTGATGTGTTCGATGCGCTTCCCTACGACCGTGAGCGCGTTCGTAAGGGCAGCCAGCAGGACGACCGCGGTGCCGTGTTGATCGTCATGCATGATCGGAATATCCAGTGAAGCTTTGAGTCGTCGTTCGATGTCAAAGCAGCGCGGCGCACTGATGTCTTCGAGGTTAATCGCACCGAACCCCGGTGCAATGGCCTGAACGGTTCGAACGATGTCATCGGCGTTCTGAGTGCCGAGGCAGATGGGCCAGGCGTCGATACCGGCCAGCTCCTTAAAAAGCATGGCCTTTCCTTCCATGACGGGAAGAGCCGCTTCAGGACCCAAATTTCCGAGACCCAACACGGCCGATCCATCCGTAACGACGGCGACACTGTTGCTCTTGATGGTAAAGGCATAGGCTTTCGTTTTGTCTTTGGCGATCGCTTGGGAGACACGTCCGACGCCCGGGGTATAGACCATCGAGAGGACGTTGCGCGTGGAAATAGGGAACTTGCTCTGAACTTGAATCTTTCCCCCGAGATGAAGCAGAAAGATGCGGTCTGAGGCTGACAGGACCGTGACTTCAGGAATACCGTTTAAACGAGTCAGGACCCGATCGCCATGATGTTCATCCCGCACGTCGAATGTGACGTCCCGGACCATGCGGTCTGCCGTGGCAGAGGCCAGATCGACGGCGCCTAGGTTGGCCCCCTCCTCTGCAAGCGCAGCAGCAACCTTCGCAAAAATACCAGGTTTATTAGCGAGTTCTAGACGAACAGTGAGGCGATAGTTTGAATATGGTCCGATATCATTCATGGCGATTTAGGTTAAGCCGCTCTCTTGTAGGATACCACAGGGCCTGGTTAAAGAGAGAATGCGGCGAAGACCATCGTGCGAGTTCGAAAGAAACCAAGATTGACAAAACATTGAATAATTCGCTACGGTACCGCCGTTTGCCTGATGGTCAGGCAAACATCACATCACAATCTCTAGAGGGGGTAGGGCATTATGAAGCGCATGTTGATGGCCATCATGGCAGTTGCAGTGGCAGTGACTTTCAGCGCCCCGGCGTTCGCCGGTGAGGAGAAGAAGGACAAGAAGGATGAGAAGAAGGGCGGCCACGTCCTCGTGTACGGTGACGAGAAGAAGGACAAGAAGGACGAGAAGAAGGGCGGCCACGCAGACGAGAAGAAAGACAAGAAAGACGAGAAGGGCAAGTAATTTCGAGACACCGTCTCGACAATTGCTCGACTCCAGATTCGAAGTGAGGAAGAGCCTACGGATTAGAGACCGTAGGCTCTTCTTTTTGGTCCATTGATCCTGCTTTCTGCTGAGTGCTAAGGTGACGACATGTCGTCACCGTCTCCTTCCCGTTCGCCAAATCGCCTCGTTCACGAGACCAGCCCCTATCTGCTTCAACACGCCTACAATCCGGTGGATTGGCATCCCTGGACGCCGGAAGCGCTCCGGCTGGCCAAGGAGACGAACCGTCCTATCCTCCTCTCCATCGGCTATTCTGCTTGCCACTGGTGTCATGTGATGGAGCGGGAATCATTCGAAAATGAAGCGATTGCCGCACTCATGAACCGCCACTTCATCTGCGTCAAAGTGGATCGTGAAGAGCGGCCCGATCTCGACGAGATCTACATGGCGGCGACGGTATCGATGAATCATGGCCAGGGAGGCTGGCCGATGACCGTGTTTCTCACGCCGGATCAAGAGCCATTTTTTGCAGGGAGCTACTTCCCTCCCGAGGATCGGTGGGGACGGCCGGGATTCGGCACGCTGCTGAAGAAAATCGCCGGGGTATGGGAGAACAATTCGGCCGACCTTCGCGCGCAGGCTCAGGAATTAACGGCGCGCTTGAAGCGGGACTGGCAGGCTCCTGCTCCGGTCACGGTGAGCGGGACACTGCTGGACGAGGCTGTCCGTGACTTCAGTCAGGAGTTCGACTCGAAATTCGGCGGATTTGGTTCGGCGCCGAAGTTCCCTCCGGCCGCAGGTCTGTCGCTGCTTCTTCGATGCCATCGCCGGACGGGCGAAGCCAGGGCGCTGCAGATGGTGACGAAAACGCTCGATGCCATGGCAGCCGGTGGGATGTACGATCACATTGGCGGAGGCTTTGCCCGCTATTCGACCGATGAGCGATGGCTGGTCCCGCACTTTGAAAAAATGCTTTACGACAATGCATTGCTCGCGAGGACGTATCTCGAAGCCTTTCAGGTCACCAAGCAAGCCGCCTATCGACAGGTTGTCGTGGAGGTGCTGGATTACATCTTGCGCGAAATGACCGATGCCGAGGGAGGATTTTACTCTGCAACCGATGCCGACTCGGAGGGCGTCGAAGGAAAATTTTTCGTCTGGACTCCGGGAGAAATTCGGGCGGTGCTGCAGAACGAGGAGGAGGCCCGTCGGGTTTGTGCGTGCTACGACATCACCGAGCAAGGGAATTGGGAGCATAAGAATATTCCCAATCGGATGCGGCCCATTGAATCGGTTGCGAAGGAATTGGATCTGACGGTTGATGAACTACAGGAGACCATACGGCGGGTCCGCCCACTCCTCTATGCAGCGAGAAAACAGCGGGTGCCGCCTGGATTGGACGACAAGGTCATTACGGCTTGGAACGGCATGATGATCTCGGCGATGGCGGAAGCAGGCCGTGTATTAGGTTCCTCGAAGTATCTCGATGCGGCCCGGCGTGCCGCAGACTTTCTCCTCGGCTTGCATCGAACTGCCGAAGGTCGCCTGTTACGTACTTCGCGGCAGGGGCGAGCCCATCTCGATGCCGTGCTGGAGGACTATGCCTACTTGGGAGAGGGGCTCATCGACTTGTATGAAGCTGGCGGAGAGGGACGATACCTGACGGCTGCACAGGACCTGGCAGACCGATTGATTGCATCCTTTCAAGATCGTGCCCAAGGAGGATTTTTTACGACGTCGCAGGAGCATGAAGCACTTATCTTGCGTGGGAGAGAAGGTGCTGACGGAGCGACACCGAGCGGCAACGCCGTCACGGCATCTTTGCTGGCGAGACTTTCGTTTCATGTTGACCGCCAAGATTTGCGCGAAGCGGCGGTGGCTGCGGTTCGTGCCTACGGGAAACAAATGTCGCGCTATCCGAGGGCCTTCGCGAAGAGCCTCGCGGTGGTCGATTTCCTCACGGAAGGTCCGGTCGAACTGGCGTTGATCGGCGCAGACAAGGATGCGGCGACTCAGGCACTCGTCCAGGCGATGCGAGAGGTGTATCTGCCGAATCGAACCATTGCGATGACAAACCGAATCGATGGCCAATCATCACATCCCCTCCTTTCCGGGAAGCGGCTGGTGAACCAGCGTGCGGCTCTTTATCTTTGCCGAAACTTTTCCTGTCAAGAACCGATGACGGATCCCCTGGCTGTGGCGGAAGCGCTTCGGGCTCTATCGGGGTCGAGCGCCCGGATCTCTCGCGAGACGAAATTACAGGGGCAGCTGCTCGTCGGCTGTGCGACGAATGAGGGAACGGCTCGCTATGCCGTCCGGCAAGTCAATCAGTCAAGGTCTTCCGGGCGATTCGAACATGGCTACGGGCCGTTTGGTGCAACGGGATTGACGGCCTCAAAGCTGGGATTCGGTTGCTACCGTGTGGATGGAAATGATCCGGAGCATGGCGCAGCACTTGCGAAAGCGCTGCAAGATGGCGTGAACCTGATCGATACGTCGACCAACTACATGGACGGCGAGAGTGAACGGCTGGTCGGTGCAACCCTGCGGGACTTGATAGGGAAACACGCCGGTGCTCGTGACGAAATCGTCGTCCTGTCGAAAATCGGCTATGTGCAGGGACGCAATCTCAAGCAGGCGGAAGCGCGCGAGCAAGCCGGCCGTCCCTACCCCGAGATGGTGAAGTACGGTGAAGGGATTTGGCATTGCATCCATCCTGACTTTCTCGCGGATCAATTGGACGGGTCGCTAGATCGCCTGGGACTGGAAACGTTGGATGTGTGCCTCCTTCACAATCCTGAATACTTCTTGTCCGAAGCCGTACATCGCTACGAATCGAATGTAGCCGAACAACGCGACGAATTCTATCGTAGAATTGAGCAGGCGTTTGGTTTTCTGGAGTCCCAGGTAGCGGCAGGTCGCATTCGTTGGTACGGAGTATCCTCGAATACGGTCACCAATGATGCCTTGGACGAAGAGGCAACGTCGCTGTCGCGACTCCTCGACGCAGCGAAAAAAGCCGCGGCTGCGCGAGGGGTCTCGCGGCATCATTTCGCCGTGCTGCAATGTCCGATGAATCTCTTCGAAGCCGGAGCCTGGGTGACGGCAAATACGGGAATCGATCGGGCAGAAACAATCTTGCAGTACGCGCCACGGGAAGGAGTCGCCGTTCTCGTCAACCGTCCGCTCAATGCCATGCCGACGCGTGACGTTGGAGTTTTACGATTGGCGGATGTCCCTCTCGAAGGCGATCCGGTCGACATCGAGGAGCAGCTGCGAATCGTCGGGGCCCTGGAAGACGAGTACCGGACGACTGTTGCTGGCAGCATTCCATCTGCCGGAGAGGGGGCCGCGCCGGCTGACTTTTTCAACTGGGCGGCGGAATTGGCCAGGCTCAGACCCCGTTTGCAAGGCCTAGAACATTGGGAGCAGATAGAACACCAGATGGTTGCGCCACATGTGAATCGTGTGCTGCAGGCGATTCCTCGGCTCATCAGCGGAGCCGCTGCCGAACAATGGGAAGCCTGGCGGGATCGGTATATCCCGCCGTTACTGACACTGCTCCGCGGATTGCGTCGGGAATCGACCGAAAAAAGCCGGCTTCGCACGGGCAAGATCATTGCGACAATCGATCCGCTCCTGCCTGAACATCGACGGATGGAACCGTTGTCGAGGAAGGCGCTGTGGGTGCTGACGAGTACGCCCGGCGTGACTTCTGTGCTGAACGGCATGAGGACGCGCCGCTACGTGGACGACTCTCTCGCACTGTTGGGTTGGGAACCGTTAAAAGAACCGGCGTCGATCTATGAGAACGTCAAGAAGGATTCGATCTGAACGAGAACGGCAGATTGAAGCCGTCACTTTGAGATGCCGAGAAGATCTTGGCAAGACCGAATCACACCGCCGACCCACGATCGTTGCCGGGGAGCAGATCCGTTCGATGAAACTCGTCTGACGCTCAGCTGCAGGATTCGCTGTTCCACATCCCGGTAATCGGGGTCTTCCCGCCTGATCCATCGATAGGCTTCCAGCGTTTCGGCAATCCGTCCGAGAGATTGAAGTGTCCGGCCGAGCACGTAAAGAATCTGAACCGTCTCTTTCCTGGAGGCATTGGGCGACGCGAGAGCTTTGCGGAAAGCCAGCACGGCTTCTTCATGACGCCCGCTCGATTTATAGCAGAGGCCGATCTGTGCATAGGCTTTGAGGGCATAGGTGCGGTCCCTGGACGCCTGCTCAAGCTCCTCAATGGCTTGCTTGAACAAGCCGGCTTTCCTCAGCGTGATCCCCCGCTCATAATATTCCGTTCCATTGATCCCTTGCTCCATGATGATTCCTGTGGGGACGGTCTTGGGGGCGGTAATTTCCGGCATGTTGCAGGCCACTCCTTAATATTAGCTTTCCAGCAAGACTTAGGCCACTTGAACTTTGTTGACAGGGTTTGAAGTGTCAATGAGTTACGAACACGGATCTCGAGGTTTCATGGAGAGAGTGAACCGGACTGTGCACACTTCGTTCATAAGGAGATCGGTGAAGAGAAAGAGCTAGGACGGGAGGTCCCTGCCCATTCACGTCAAAAGTGCACCTCCCGGACGGATGCGCGATTCTCCAGAAACCAATGAATCGTTTTTTTCAATCCCTCGCGGAGGGAGTGTTTGGGCTGAAAGCCGATCATGTGCTTGATGCGCCCGATGTCCACACAGCGGCGCGGTTGGCCGTTTGGTTTGGTGGTGTCCCATTGAATGCGGCCTTGGTAGCCGAGTTCCGCTGCAATCAGCTGGGCAAGATTCTTGATCGTGACCTCCTCGCCTGTTCCGAGATTGAGTGGGAGTGAATCGTTGTAATGTTCGGCGGCTTCCAGGATGCCATCCGCGGCGTCCTCTACATAGAGAAATTCTCTCGTTGGGGTTCCATCGCCCCATAAGATGATTTCAGACCTGCCGGTCTGTTGAGCCTCTGCACACTTTCGAATTAGGGCAGGAATGACGTGGGACGTCTCCAGGTCGAAGTTGTCCCGAGGGCCGTACAGATTGACCGGAAAGAGCACCATCGAATTAAAGCCATATTGACGCCGATACGCCTGAGATTGCACCAGCATCATCTTTTTGGCGAGACCGTACGGAGCGTTGGTCTCTTCCGGATATCCGTTCCATAGGTCGTCTTCTTTAAACGGGATCGAGGCGAACTTTGGATAGGCACAGATGGTTCCTGTCGCAACAAACTTCTGCAGCCCCTGCTGTCTACCAACCTCGATCAGCTGAGCTCCCATCATGAGGTTGTCATAAAAGAATCGCCCGGGGTTTGCCTGGTTGGCTCCAATGCCTCCAACGCGTGCAGCCAGGTGAATGACGATATCCGGTTTTGCTTCGCGGTAGAGGCGCTGCACCGCTTCCATCTGAACAAGGTCGTAATCCCGGCTCCTGGGAATCACGATCTCATGGCAACCCTTTGCACGGAGTTGCTCAACGACAAATGAGCCGAGAAAGCCTGCCCCGCCTGTGACCACGACGCGTTTCTCGGACCAAAAAGACGGCATCGTTATTTCTTTCCCCTTGTGCCATCCAGTCGTTCCCGCTCCATAGCCAGGTCAGCGTCGACCATCATCGCAATCAAGTCTTCGAAACCGATTTTTGGCTCCCACCCCAATTGCCGTTTGGCCTTGCCCGCGTCGCCGATGAGGAGGTCCACTTCGGTCGGACGGTAGTACTTCTCGTCGATTTTGACATGCTTTTTCCAATCGAGCTGCAATCGGTCGAATGCGAGTTCGAGCATTTCTCGCACGGTGTGAGTCTTGCCCGTTGCGATGACATAGTCGTCCGGTTGCTCGGCCTGCAGCATCATCCACATGGCCTCGATGTAATCGCCGGCAAATCCCCAGTCCCGTTTGGCATCGAGATTGCCGAGATAGAGGTCCTGCTGGATCCCCAGCCTGATACGGGCGGCAGCCTTCGTAATTTTTCTCGTCACGAACGTCTCGCCGCGCCGAGGCGATTCGTGGTTGAAGAGGATGCCGTTGCAGGCGAACAGGTTGTAGGCTTCGCGATAGTTGACGGTGATCCAATAGGAGTACACCTTGGCGGCGCCGTAGGGACTGCGGGGATAAAACGGTGTCGTCTCCCGTTGCGGAACTTCAAGAACCTTTCCGAACATTTCGCTCGAAGAGGCTTGGTAAAATTTCGGCTTCAGACCCGATTCACGGATGGCTTCCAACAAACGGATCGTCCCCAGTCCGGTGATCTCGCCGGTGTATTCCGGAATGTCGAAACTCACGCGGACGTGGCTCTGGGCTCCTAAATTGTATATCTCATCAGGCTGGATGGTGCGGATAATGCGATTGAGCGAGCTGGCGTCGTTCAGATCGCCGTAGACGAGGTGCAGGCGCCGTTGAGGCACATGCGGGTCTTCATAGATGGGGTCAATGCGACCGGTGTTGAAAGAGCTCGATCGTCGAATGATGCCGTAGACCTGATACCCCTTCTTGAGCAGAAATTCCGAGAGGTAGGACCCGTCCTGACCCGTAATGCCGGTAATCAAAGCCTTTTTCACGGAACGTCTCCTGTTTATGTGGAGAAATTATGGATCGAATCGTGCGGAATGTCTACTGACTCCGCCGTCTGTTCCACAGAGGTTGCCGGTACAGGCCGGAGAATTCTCCTCCGCTGGGCACTAATGCGGAGCCGCACCGGCGATTCTTGTGTGCGGATTGCTGTGTCCAATAATTCCGGAAAGCAACATCTATTGCGCTCTATAAGCCGGCGCATTACAATGTTGCTCGCTCATCGGTATCTGAATGGCTTATTCATGATCACGTCGCGTCGTGCCCTCATACTTTCCATTGTTATCGGAGCGACATTTCTGATCGCTCATACCATTAATGCGGTCATTGCCGAGGCGTTGTTCGTGCCGGCGGGTGTGTCAATGCCGCATGCCTTGGTTCAACCGGAGAATACCGCCGATCGATCCCCCGTCGCCTTGGCCGATCAGATACGAACAAGCGGGCTGTTTCCCCTCCCGCCCAACCAGATGGGAATGATTGGAGCGGCGGGAGCCGGACAAGCCACGGTTCGCCACGCGTTGAACGTAGCCTCGAAAATCAGGCTGCTGGGTGTGGTCGTAGGTAATCGAGAGGGAGTTTCTGCGATCATCGAGGAGCTCGCCGGCAAACGACAGGTCTTCTACCGGTTGCACGATCAGATACCGGACATCGGAGAGATCAGCGAGATCCGGCGCGACGGGATCGTCATACGCCAAGGGGATCAGCAGGAATTGCTGGAGCTTTCGACGGGGCGTCCAGATAAGCTTCCTGAGCCTCAAGTTGCCTCGACGGGGCAGGCCGTGCCTACTCCAGGAGGACCGATCCGCAAAATCCTGGACCGTCGAGAAGTTGAGCAGGCCATGAACGATCTTCCCAAGCTCTTGTCACAGGCGCGGGCCGTTCCTGTCCTTGCGAATGGAGCGATGAACGGTTTCCGGCTGGACTACATTGCTCCCGGCAGTTTTTATGAGAAGATCGGCCTGCAGTACGGAGACACGCTCAAGCAGGTCAATGGAGTGGAAATTAAGGATCCCGGCACGATGCTGTCCCTCTTCCAACAGCTTCGCAATGAGCGCTCAGTGAAGCTCGACGTCTTGCGAAACAATCAGCGCACGACGATGATGTTCGATATTCGATAGCCGGCTGCTTGCCGGCTCATGGGATACTGTTCCCCGCCCCTCCCGTCGGTTGATCGACCACTCTCCTGCCAGCCCATTCTTGATGTTGCTTGTCAGGGCCTGGCAGAGAGGAGTAACCTATATCTTTCTTATAGTTATGCATTTCGTCTGTTGTCCCGCACAAGGAACAGCCATGCTGCAGAGTTCGCGTCGAATTTTTCTATAAGGATTGTTTTGTGGCCAGACAACCGCACATAACCAGACCATTGCTCGGGGCTATTCTCGAGCAAAAGTTCGGTCTGTCGGAAGCCAAATTGCTCGAAGCGATCAACGCGCAACAGACGAAAGGCGGCCGGCTCGGAGAGGCCTTGATCAAGATTCGAGCGATCGAAGAGGATGTGCTGCTCCAGGCCTTGGCTATCCAATTTGAAATGCCATGGCTCCCCCACCTGGAAGTGGGCCAGATCGATCACGAACTCATCAGGAAAGTCCCGATCCATTTTGCCCGCCGTTACCGCGTCCTTCCGTTGAAGGTGGAGGAAGGCGCCATTGTCGTGGCCACGACCGATCCACTCGAAACCGCTGCACTCGACGATTTGCGACTGCTGTTAGGCATGCCTGTGAAAGCGGTGCTGACGAGCGCCATGTCCCTCCTGAGCTGTCTAAACAGGGCCTACGATGAAGCCGCGAGTCCCGGCGGTGCCGAGCAAGTCATGGAAGATATCGCCGCCAGCGAGAGCTTGGATCAGATCGCACACGAATTGGACGAGCCGCAAGACTTGCTGGATTCGACAGACGAAGCTCCCATCATTCGACTGGTCAATTCGGTCCTGTTTCAGGCCGTCAGGCAGCGTGCGAGCGATATCCACTTTGAGTCGTTCGAACGCGGTCTGGTCGTGCGATATCGAATCGACGGCGTGCTGTACCCGATTTTGACGCCGCCGAAACATCTGCAGTCGAGCATTATCGCCCGCCTCAAGATCATGGCCGGGCTCAATATTGCAGAAAAGCGTTTGCCGCAAGATGGTCGCTTTGCGATACGTACCGCCGGCAAGGATGTCGATCTGCGTGTATCGGTGCTGCCGACGTCACACGGTGAACGAGTGGTGCTGCGCTTATTGGAGAAAGAAAACCGGCTGCTCAACCTTTCTGAAATGGGGTTTTCACCCGAGCGCCTGCATACGATTCAACAACTCATCCAACTCACGCACGGGATTCTCCTCGTGACGGGCCCGACAGGGAGCGGGAAGACCACGACGCTCTATGCAGCCTTGAGCGAGATCAACGCGCCGGACAAGAACATCATTACCGTCGAAGACCCCGTGGAATATCAGTTGCTCGGCATCGGCCAGATGCAGGTCAATCCCAAGATCAATCTGACCTTTGCAGCCGGACTCCGGTCGATTCTGCGGCAAGATCCCGACGTGATCATGATCGGCGAAATCCGGGACCGTGAAACCGCCGAGATCGCCATCCATGCCTCGCTGACGGGGCATCTGGTGTTCTCCACCTTGCACACCAACGATGCTGCAAGCGCGGCGACCAGATTGATCGACATGGGCATCGAGCCGTTTCTCGTGGCGTCGTCGGTGGTGGCGGTGCTGGCACAACGGCTGATTCGCAAGGTCTGTCCCGATTGCAAGAAAGCCTACCAGCCTGACGATGAAGAATTGATCCGATTGGGCATCGTGCCGGGGAAGAATAGACCCACGTTTTACCGGGGCACCGGCTGTCCCGCCTGTTCCCAAACCGGATATCGCGGCCGCACAGGAATTCATGAACTGTTGGTCATGGATGACGAGATCCGTCGCCTCATCGGAAGCAAGGCCGACTCCGCTGCCATCAAACAGGCCGCTCTTGCCAAGGGAATGGTTCTGCTCAAGGAAGAGGCGGTGGAGAAAATTTTCGCCGGGGTAACGACTACGGAAGAAGTCATGCGCATGACACAGCAAGAAGTGGAAGTCTAGCCCTATGCCTGTGTACCAGTACAGGGGGTTCCGGGCCGACGGGGGGGCCGCTACCGGAATCGTCGATGCCGAGAGCCCCAAAGTCGCGCGCCTCAAGCTACGCAAAGAAGGTGTCTTTCCGACTGAGATGGCGGAGCAAGATGGCGCGAGCAAGGGCATGACGGCTCGCCCGGGCGTGACGCCGATTGGCGGCGGGGGCCGCTCCCCTGTTCTCACGGTCAACGACGTCGCATTGATGACCCGGCAGATGGGCACGCTGCTCGTGGCAGGTCTCCCGCTCGTGGACTCTTTGGGCGTCCTCATGGATCAGACCGAGAAAAAGGGCGTAAAAGGTTTGCTCGCCGACATTCGTGAGGCTATCCGCGGAGGCGCTTCGTACAGCGCTGTCCTCGAACGCTATCCTAAAGATTTTTCGCCGATCTATGTGCATATGGTCCGTGCAGGCGAAGCCAGCGGGGCGCTGGACCAGATTTTGTTTCGCCTGGCTGAATTCCTCGAGAAACAACTCGCCTTAAAGAATAAAGTGACGAACGCGATCCTCTATCCGGCGATCATGCTGGTGGTGGGCACGCTCGTATTGTTTTTCCTCGTGACCTTTGTCGTGCCGAAGATTACGGCGGTCTTTGAACATTCGAAGCAGGCGCTGCCCTGGCCGACGATTGTGCTCATGGAGGTCAGTCACTTTTTCGCAGACTACTGGATGCTGCTTCTGGGACTCGTGCTGGGCAGCATCTGGATGGTTCGGCGTATGCTTCGAACAGAGGCTGGGCGGACCATGAAGGACCGGATGATCCTCAAGATCCCCCTCATCGGTCAGGTTGCCCGCATGGTATCTATTTCGAGACTGGCCAGCACGCTGGCGACAATGCTCTCCAGCGGCGTCCAGTTGCTCGATGCCCTGGACGTCTCAAAACGCGTCATGAACAATCGCGTGCTCGAGCAAGCCGTGGAAGAGGCCAGGCAGAACATCCGTGAGGGGGAAACGATCGCCGAGCCGTTGAAGCGGAGCGGCGAGTTCCCCCCGCTGGTGACTCATATGATCGCGGTGGGCGAGAAGAGCGGCGAGATGGAGGAAATGTTGAGGCGGATCGGGCAAATCTTCGACGGGGAAGTCGATCGGGTCATCACGCGATTCACGTCGTTGCTCGAGCCGGTCATGATTGTGGTGATGGGCGTGATCGTTCTGTTCATCGTCGTCGCCATCTTGCTGCCCATCTTCGAGATGGGACAGATGGTGCGGTAAACGGTTTTTTATCAAGGAGGCAGCCGGTGGAGGCACAATCGAGAGCGGAGCGAGTCGGTAAGAGACTCCTGCAATCCGAGCGAGGATTCACGTTTATCGAGATCATGGTCGTCGTCGCCATTCTGGCGATTCTCGCCGCGCTGGTCGTGCCCAGAATCATGGGGCGCACCGACGATGCGAAGCGTACGGCGGCCAAGGTCCAGATTCGTAATATCGAAGGGGCCTTGCAACTCTACAAGCTGGACAACGGGGTCTACCCATCGACGGAACAGGGGCTCAAAGCCTTGATTGAGAAACCGTCGGTTGGCGTCATTCCGAAGAAGTGGAAAGTGGGCGGGTATTTGCCGAAGCTTCCGGAAGATCCCTGGGGGAATCCGTACAAGTATCTCAGCCCCAGCCCCAATCTCAAGGGTGACTATGAAATTGTCTCTCTGGGTACGGATGGCGAGGCCGGTGGAGAAGGCATCAATGCCGATATCGCCAACTGGAATCTCGACAAGGATTAACGCATGAGGCGAGGGGCACTGAGCGCATGCCAAGGGGTAAGGGATGTATTGATTTCCCTCGCCTCACGCCTCAGGCCTCAAGCCGTAGAGTCCGAGCGTGGATTCACCATCCTGGAAATCATCATCGTCCTGTTCCTGCTGGGCGGGATATTGAGCCTCATCGTTCCCCGTCTCTCGATCGGGGATAATTTGGGCAGCGTGGGGCGACGCTGGGTCGGCGCGTTGAAGTCGGTTCAGGAAATGGCGATAACAAGCCAGAAAACGGTTCGGTTATACGTCGATCTGGACAGAGGGATGTATTGGCCGATGGTGTTGGATGGCAATCAGGAAAAGATTCCATCCGATGCGATGTGGGCCACGCCGGTCAGCCTGCCCGAAACGATTCGATTCGCCGATGTTCAAGTCGGGTCAGCCAAGAAAGAGTCCGGCCGCGCGGAGCTGTTTTTTTACGCCAATGGGCGCATTGACCCGGCAACGATGCACCTGGCCGACGCCGATAATAATGTGATGGGAATTCTTATCGAGCCGACCACGGCGTTGATTCGCGTGACGGACCAACGGATCGAACCGCCGAAGCCATGGACGATTCCGGACCGCATCAGGCTCTTGCTCCAGCCGGTCACGGCGGGAGTTCAGCCTGCGTCTTCCACTGGCGCCCCCAAGTCTCCATGACGCGCTTCCGACTCAGGAGTGGACAGGGTTTCTCCCTGCTCGAAGTACTGATCGCGATTGCGATTCTTGCACTCGCTCTGCCGATCTTGCTGGGACTCCGCAATCGGGACCTCGACCTGCATGCCAAAGCCGTCGATCTCACTGCCGCCACCATTTTGGCACAAGAGAAGCTTGCCGAAGCGGAACTGAGCCCCGCCTTCCCGATCGGAGAAACCAGCGGTGACTTTCTGAACCCTCCCCTGGGCTATCAAGCCGTCGGTGACATTGCCAATCGTGCGGACAAATTCCGCTGGAAGCGCATCGTGACCACGACACCGTTGACCGCAGTGCGCGAAGTGAAAATTCAGATTCTCTGGCAGGATGGCACGGCGGACGAACTGCTCGAGGTCAGTACCTATGTATTCATATCTCCCGCAACCCTCTGAACGGGGCTTCACCCTCGTGGAAGTGCTCTTGGCCACTGCGCTTCTTGCAGTGATCGCCACCATGGTGTTCGGATCCTTGCATCTGAGCACTCTCGCAATCGACAGTGCCCGCAGCACTGCCGAGCGGGAGCAACTGCTGCGGAGCACCATGCGTATCATGATGGAAGAACTGACGGCGAGCATCTCGCATCCTGCCGGGCCGTGGATGGGGCTGAATGGCGATCGGGAAGGCCAGTCGGCGGATGCCGTGGCCTTTGTGACGCTCGGACAGTTTCGTGCAGTGGGATCGAGTCAAGAAACGGAGCTTGCCAGGGTCGTGTATACACGGGAGGGAGACCGCCTGCTTCGTTTCGTTCGGCGAAATCTCTACAGTCTCACCGACGACAGCGTGGATCAGTTGGAATTGGCGACGGGTGTGAAAGCCTTCAATGTTCGATATTTTGACGGCCAGGCGAATGCCTGGATCGATGAATGGGACGGACGTGTGCGCAAGGGTACGCCGAGCGTGGTGCTCATCGAACTGACGCTGATACAGGACAATGCAGAGACGCGGACGTTTCGCCAATGGGTGCCGGTGGGGGTGCGATCGTGATCGGCAAACTCACCTGGCCGCCGGCAGTCGAATTCAAGAAAGAGCCCGTACTGTGGGTGCTGGCCGGCCTGGGAAGCTTTTTGTTATTCCTCTTTCTTACGTTCCCCTACGGGGCGTTACAGGCAAAAGTTCTCACTGAGATTACGAGGGCAACCGGCTGGGACGTGCGTGCGACCGAATGGTCGCCGGGATTTCCAGTCGCCGTTGAGTGGCACGATCTGACCTGGACCAAGCCGGGCGGCGGGAGCATCCCTGTTCAACTGATGCGTCTGAATATCGGAACCCTTGGGCTGATCATGGGATCGCATACAGTGGATGCGCTCGTCCAGTTCCCCGGGGCCGGCTCGGCGGGAACGGGACGGGCAACTGGAACGGTGAGTGCCTCGTCCTGGTCCTTTCAAGGCCCCGTCTCCTTCAAGGGACATGTTCAGCAAGTCGATCTTGCGGCGCTATTCAAGCCCTACGTTACCAGGGGATTGCTACAGGCCGATGTCGTACATCGGTGGGAAAACCGGGGTAACGAAGGTCCTGTTTTCAAAGGGGACGGGGCATGGAAGGCCGAGGTGAAAGAGCTTGTGCTGGATCGAATTCCGGTTGGGACGGTCGTCATTCCTCCGCTTAGTTTCGGCCGAGCGAACGTGCTCGTCAATTGTCGGGATACCGTCTGCGATGTGGTGGAATTTAAAGCTGACGGACCAGATGGAAGTCTCACGGCGCAGGGACGGCTCTTTCTTCAACAACCGTTGCAATCCAGCAACTTGGACCTCACGGTTACCGTGCTGACCGGAGCGGGGTGGGCACAGAAATCCGGGACTCTTCCGATCCCTCCGCTGCCTCCGGGGACGCCTCTGACGTTCAAACTTGCGGGACCAGTCGCAAATCCCAAGATAACCTTGTAGAATGCAGACTTACCATGGAGGGGACTCCATGGTCTTGGCCGATAGCAATTGACGGAGTCATCATTGCATGGTTGCCGAGTGCGTTGGTCTTGATATCGGACAGACAGCCATCAAGGCTGTCCGGTTTCGCCGCCGGTTGACCGGCCGGGAATCCGTTGAATACTTCCACATGCCTGTTCCTTACGGAAGGCAGGGGAACAGTGAGCCGGCTTTTCGAGCAGGTCTCCTGCGGAACTTCCTTTGGCAGAACGGCCTCTATGGAAGCGGGGACGTTGTTACAGCTCTCCCCTGCCAGGATCTCTTCATTCGTACGCTGTCTTTTCCTTTCCGCGACGCCGCAAAACTTGAGCAGGTCGTCCCGTTTGAAGTCGAAAATCTGATTCCGATGTCGCTGGAAGACGTCGCGATGGGCAGTATGCTCCTCCCAGCAAAAGGCACAGCAGAGGGTTTACCCAAGGCAAAAGGCGCTGAGGTGCTGGTGACGGCCGCGCCACGGGACAAGGTGGCCGAACACCTGAAATTCCTGGCTTCGGCAGATTTGAAGCCGGCGGCGATCGGGGTCGATGGCATGGCGCTCTATTCCGTCACGAAGTTTTTGCAGGAAGAGGGGGCGCATGTTCCGGGCGATCTGGCCATCATCGATGTCGGCGCGACGAAAACCACACTCTGTTTGATCCATGAGGGCAGCCCTGCCGTGCTGCGTACGGTATTGTGGGGCGGCAACCACCTGACCCATGCCTTGGCTGTGCGCCATGCCTGCAGTTTCGCCGAAGCGGAGCGGCGGAAACGCGCCATGGCCGTGCAGGAAGTCGACGCCTGGCTGGAACCGCTCCTGAAAGAATTGCGCGTATCGCTGCACGCATATGAAGGCGCATCGCATCAGCGGCTTTCGCATTGTTGGGTGTCCGGCGGCGGATCGAAGCTGCGGGAGTTGAGCGGGCATGTGGCTCATGAGCTGGGGCTCATGCCGGTCGGCCCGAGGCAGGGATTCGGAGCGAACTGTCCCCGCGCATTCTCCATTGCGTTTGGATTAGCGATTCATCCAAAGATTGTCCGGCCCCGCTGGAAAACAAAGGCGATCGGTTCCAGCCTGGCAGTTGATCTGAATGAAACGGCCGAGCGTGGCCACGCGCAGTCCGATGCGTCGCGGCAGGATCGCCGCCTTGCGCTGTGGGCGGTGGGTCTCCTCTTGTTGCTGGGCCTGGTGGATTTGTCCGTGCGGGTGATGGTCAAGGACGCGACGCTGGCCACGGTAAAGCAAGGGCTGCAGGCACAATTCGCCCAGGCCTTCGGTACCGGCGCCAGCCCCGGAGAGGAATTGGATGTGGCGCGTTATCGGGTCTCACAGCTGGACAAGAGCCTGGCGGTCATCGACGGCAGCCGCCACAAGGTGCTGGCCAGTCTTTCCGACCTGGCCAAACAGCTCCCTTCCGGCGTACCGCTCACAATCCGGGAACTGACGATCGAAGGTCCGGCGGTCCATCTCGAAGCGGAGACCATTTCGTTCGATGCCGTGGAAAAGATCAAACAGGCGTTCACGGCAAATAGCGCATTTCAAGGAGTCTCGGTCACCGACACGAGAGTCGGCGCATCGGCGAACCAAGTCGTGTTCCGTTTGACCTATCAGGTGGAACGGCTATGATGGCAACGCTCAAAGAACGTTGGCGGCAACTGGCCCCGCGCGAGCGTGTCATTGTGTCCGTCGGCGGAGTGGTCGTACTGGCCAGCCTGCTCTTTCTCCTGGTCATTGATCCCCTCTTGACCAAGATCGACAAGTTGGAGCGCCAGGCGATCAGAAAATCAAAAGAGCGCGCCGAACTCGCCGCCCTTGCCGCAGAGCATGCCGTCAAGTATGCGCGGCTCACCAAACTCGAACAGCGGATGCCGCCTTCGACCGGCCAGTTCTCTCTCCTTGCGTTCATGGAAGAGGCCGCCACAACCGTGCAGATCCGTGATCGCATCGTCGGTATGCAGCCGCAGACTCCGACCACGCTGCAAGGCTATCAGGAGACAGCCGTTGATCTCCGGCTCGACGGTGTCCAGCTGCCTCAGCTGTTGGACCTTCTCGTGGCGCTTGAACAGGCGCCATATGAGGTGCAAGTGCGGCATTTGCAGATCAAGCCCAAGTACGACAATCCCGTGAATCTCGACGCCACGCTTCGCATCGTTACCTATGCCAAGGCCTGATGAACGGGGCATTGCGCTCCTGCTGGCCCTTCTGGTTCTGGCCCTTCTCGTTGCGCTGATCCTGGAATTCGATACCGATGCGCGCCGCGAATACCGCGACGCTGCTGCGTTTCGTGATCACTTCAAGGCCACCGTGCTCACCCGCGCCGCCGTCCAGGCCGCCAGGGCGGTCTTGCAGCAGGATTTGCTGAGAGACAAGCAAACGGGACAATTCTACGACGGCACGATGGATCTCTGGGCATTTCCGATACAGAAGTATGCGATTGGAGACGGGGTGTTAACCGCACAGATTGAAGACGAACGAGGAAAGCTGAATCTGAACGACCTGGCTGCCGGCGGCGATCCAAATACGAAAAAAGGAAAAGTGCTGCGAGTCAAGCGCCTGTTCGAGCTCCTGCAAGTCAATCCGGATCTGGTCGATGCGATCGTGGATTGGGTGGACGCGGACGATGTGCCCGAAGCTGCCGGTGCAGAAACGCTGTATTACCAATCGCTCCGCCCGTCCTACCGCGCGGCCAATGGCCCCTTGCAGACACTGCGTGAAATCAGACTGATCAAAGGGATGACGCCGGAAATCGTCGAGAAGTTGCTGCATTATGTCACGATCTACCCGCAGGAGGGTGAGAGTACCGTGAACATCAATACGGCGGAACTGCTGGTCATCCAGGCGCTGGATCCAAGCATTACGCAATCAATGGCTGCGGAGATTATCCAGGCTCGCCCCTTCAAGAATGTGATAGACCTCGATAATGTCGCCAGCGCCAAGGAAACATTCGCTCAGCTACGCATCCATAAGGTGTACGACATCAAAAGCAATTTCTTTTCCGCCACCATGTCCTTGACCGTGAACGAGACGACCAAGACCGGTGCCGTGGTGCTTCAGCGCGACGAAGCAACGGGCAACAGCAGCGTCCGGTACTTCCGTTTCCTCTAGTTCGTTCACTCCGTTCGTCATCAATCCCCCATCAAAAGTTAACAAACCTGTAACATCGGGGTTACCCGCCCGCAATCTATCCCCGCTACAGTTAGGGCTGATAACAGCGGTTACCACACTATTTGGAGGGGTTGATGATGATACCAATTCGGAGATCGTTAGCATGGGGGCTGCTCACTTTCTCTGCCTTTCAGTTTGGCTATGCAGTCGAACGGTCCTTCGCTGAGCTGAGCGGACCGATTGCCGCCGGAACTGTCGAATCGGGACGTGTCCATTACACCCCGAAGGCACAAATAACCGGCACCTTCAAAGTCCAGGGTTCGGAAACCATGCACCCCCTGCTCAGCCGCCTCAGCTTGGAATTCCAACGGCGTCAACCGAAGGTTGCCATTGATATACGAGGAGGAGGCTCTACCAAGGCCGTTGCGGAATTTCTGCAGCCCCCTCTCAGTAAAACAGGCAAGGTCATGCTCCTTGAGGAACGGGCCAGCAGCTTTCAACTGATCGCGACATCACGAGAACTCTTTGATGCGGAAATAAAAGAATTTACCGAACAGCATGGATACGAACCGACAGCCATACCAGTGGCTGTCGATGCCGTGGCGCTGTATGTGCACAAAGATAACCCTCTGCTGGGCCTCACTCTCGATCAAACCGATGCAATCTTTTCGACCACGCGAAATCGTGGATACAAGACGGCCCTTACCAAATGGGGGCAGCTCGGATTGGCCGGTGGATGGGAGAATGCCGCGATTCAACTCTACGGACGTGACCGGAAATCAGGAACCAGGGCGTTCTTCCAAGAACATTGCCTTGCCGGTGGAGAATTCATGCCTGGCTTGCACGAAGAGCCCGGAGCTGCTTCGGTCATTCTCGATCTTAGCCGGGATCAATTGGGGATCGGATATAGCGGCCTCGGGCTGCAGGCTTCGAGTGTCCGGGTGATTCCGCTCGCGGAGGCGGAGGGCATGCCGTTTATCGCTCCGTCCTTTACGACAGTAGCCGATCAGACTTATCCCCTGCGGCGCGTGTTGTACCTGTACGTTGATAAATCACCCAATACGCCGTTGCCGGTAGCCGTACAGGAATTTTTGACGTT
>CAZOUA010000001.1:130197-138404 GCA_964582865.1 uncultured Nitrospira sp.
CCCGGAGGAATCTCCATCGAGGATCTTCTGCTTCAGAAGGGCGCCATTACGATGGATGAGTGGATTCAAATTCGTGCGGAACAGGAATACAAAGTTGCCGATCAGACGCGACGACTGGACAGCCTGGAAGAATGGAAGACCAAGACGGAGCTGCTCCCGATCTTGCGCGACAAGGTCAATTTCGGCCTCAATGCGCTGCAATTCCTGTATGGTCACGTCAACGCTAAAGTCCCTGAGGGGAGAAGTCAGGACGGCCTGTCGATCCGCCGTTCAGAACTCTTGTTCTGGGGTAAGATCAGCGACACCATTCCGCGGTGGCACGCATTACTTGAGTTCCAAAGCACCAATCTGACAAGCAATACGCCGGCCGGGGCTGGAACAACCGGTACGCCATCCGCAACCACTTCATTTCGTGAAACATACATCGACTTCCGGCCGGTTCAATCCTGGGCTCCCAATCTCAACGTGATTCGTATGGGCGTCTTTCGAATGCCGTTCGGCATTTTCACTGAAACGTCGGGAGGGTTGCGCGACGTGATCAGCTCGCCGTATCTCACTTCGATTGGCGGCGCCGGCGGGGCCTCAACACAAAACAGTCAAAATAAAAACGGCACGGGCGGGAATATCGAGTTCATTCAAGAACGCGACTACTTTGTCGATGTGCGGGGGAAAATTGCGAACCGTGTCGAATATGTGGCCGGCATCATGAACAACAACAACTACCAGGCCAATGGCATCGGTAGTACCACCTCCGGAATCAGTGGAGCCAATCAACCGAAAGCTTTCTATACCCGTGTGCGATTGTTCGGCAGCGACGTCTCGTTCATCAGTTTCACGACGATTCAGGGCGAATCCAACAATGCCGGCACCTTGATCAATGGCCGCGGAAAAGGAGCCTTTGACCGCTACGCCGTCGATTTTCGCTACACTTCGAAGATTATCCCGGGATTCTTGGTCCAAGGCGAATGGTGGCAAGGGCACGACGGTTCAAACGCAACGACAGTGGGAACTGCGGCAAACGGAGCCTGTTTGAACACGGCCGTCTGCGGGGGATCCGGCGCACCGGGGATGCAACGCAGAACATATTACGCGCTGGCCAAGTATCTGATTACCGATGGCCCGCTTCAAAACTTTGAGCCGGTGGTGATGTGGGAACAGTTCGATCCTAACACCGCCATGTCGAACGACATGTATACGAGGACCATTGTCGGCCTGACCTACTACTTCGAAAATTTTCCTCCGAAAGTGCAATCCAAGATCCAATTCAACTATGAATTCCGCCACCATCAGGGGTTGGGTGTCGGGCCTAATACACCCGCATACAATTCGGCGACTGACCCTTTTGCACAGAACGCATTCTTCATACAATTCCAAGTGCGATTCATGTAGTTGGCCGCTCAGGGTCGACCAGGGCATTGCATTATGCCACGACGAGGAGTAAGGAGGAGGGTCATGAAATTGCATATCCGAAGTATTCTCCTGATGTCTTGCATCGGACTCACCAGTTGCACAGCAAATACACTGTTCCCATCTGAGGTGTTGGACGGCGTAGATCCGAACTTTGACTTTGCCCGCTGGCGCATGCTGCCGAATCAAGCCGAAACGAAAAAGATTCAGCTTGGCGGTCGGATTGTCCAATCCGAGGCGAAGGGCGACAGGGTTACCGTCGTCGTCTTCCAGCTTCCCATCGTTGAGCATCCTGCATATGGGCCGAAAGATACCGGAAAGAAAAGCGGTGAATTTGCCATTGCGTTTCAGGGCAAAGTCGATGCGCCGTTTCTCCAGCGAGGGAATCGTATTATTGTCGTGGGCGCAACCCATGCCCCGATGGTCGTAAGCGTCGACGATCTTCCCAGGAGTCTGCCGACTGTCGTTGGGAAATGTGTTCACATCTGGAATACGGGAGGGCGAGACATTTCGGATTTTCCTTCCTATGGGGGAGGATACGAGACTCTTGAAGAACAAACGTATTGTTCGCCCGGCAAATAGGAGAATAACCCGATTCGTTTCTTCGCAAGCATTACAGGACTTCGCGCGATCAGATCGTTATGGATTCTGCCGGCCGCTTTCTCTATTCCGGTCAGCCTCGGCGGTTGCGGTCATGAGGCATCGCTTCAGCAGGAAAACCTGTCAGGAGGTCTGGTGACGTTCCACTTTCAAACGGAGGCTGATATTCTCTCGTCAGCCGGTCGCCGCGACGCCTTGCGTCTCATCAACGATAAGTGTCCGGCTGGCTCGCAAATCGTGAAGGAAGGGGAACTGCCTAAAGTGAGCAAAGCCGCCGATCGGGCCTGGGGCCAGCAAATCGGAACCGACCGAGTATGGGGTATTCAATTCACGTGCAAGTAAGAATGCCTTCTCAGAGTATGGTCCCTGCCGGCACTCGTCTTTCGTGGTTGCTCCTCATCAGCCTTACGATGCTCTCTTCCTGCAGTTTCATCCCCACCGAACGATTCGTGTATGACCAGAACGGTATGCGTATAGGGATCGGACCAGATCCGACGGTGCCCCGCGCGCACCATCCTGTTTCTAACAGTCATCCGGCTAACTTGACTCCCGAGGAGGTTCAGTCTCTATTGCAAGTCGTTCAAGTCAGCGGCTGGAGCGGTACGATTGTCGGGATGGTTGAAGCTCCCCGTCCGGTGCCACTCTTCGCTACAGAGGAGTTATCGACGATTTCCAACTACCTTGCGGCGGCATTCCACGAGGCAAAGCCGACCGAACGAGTGCTGTTTTCTTTGCGGAAACCGGGGGTCGCCTATAGCCAAGATCGAACGGAAGGGGCGTTGTTTCTCCGCGACCGGTATCTTCATGTGATTGTTACGGACCATTCATCATTCATTCGAGCCGACACTGGCGGAGACGACCTCAGGGATATACGGGATACCAAAGGGATGAAACTCTGGGTGGCAGGCCCTGCCCAGTCCGCTTCGGTCCCCGATTCTGAAGAACCAGAATGGGCGCCGTTTGAAACCGTTCATATTTCGTTAAACACTAAAGAGGTCCTGGCTCTGAGGCAGAAAGCTTCCCCGGTTCATCCAAGCAAGACGGCTATTGTTCCACCGGCATCAGGACCGTCGCGACCGACTTCCCAGCCGAGCCCTGGAGGCGCAACTTCCGGCGACCTCCAGCTGCAGATCCGTGAACTCACCAGTTCCAATCTGGAGCTCCGTGACCGTCTTGAGGACCAGAAGAGGCGCATGGAAGAGTTAACTCGACAATTGGAGCAGCTCCGCTTGGAACTCGACAAAGCCAAGGCCAAAAGCCAGTCTTTACGAAAAACCCCGGCTCAATAATCTCTTTCCCCATCCTTTCCCACAGCAGTGTGGCAGATGGAACGCGATCGTTCCAACTCCCTTCGACGCTCCCCTTTTCCATTTCATAAAACCGAATAGGGATGAACCCGGTCTTAACAGAAGTTAACGCAAAGTTAACAGAGACGTAACGGACATGGAAACAACGACGCGTAGGCTTAGCCCGCAGCAACAGCAAGCTTGACCATCTCGGTCATGTAGTCGGGAAGGGGGATGATATATGCGGAGAGTGCTATTCTCGCGATCCCGTGCCTGCGCCATCGTGTTTCTGCTATGCCTTGTCGCCTCACCCATTTTTGAGACGCATTCTGAATCCACTGCCTTGATCAAAGTCGACGGGTCGAGCACGGTTTTTCCGATCACTGAAGCGGTGGCGGAAGAGTTTCAGAAGGAGACGAGAGGCACAGTCAGAGTGACTGTGGGCATTTCAGGAACCGGAGGCGGATTCAAGAAATTCTGCCGGGGAGAGACCGATGTGCAGGATGCGTCGCGTCCCATTTCAGCAAGCGAAATGGAAGCCTGCCGGGCGAGCGGAATTCAGTATTTTGAGTTGCCCGTCGCGTTCGATGCGTTGACAATCGCGGTCAGTCCCCAGGCGACCTGGATCGATTTTCTCACCATAGCAGAACTGAAGCAGATGTGGGACCCCTCCGCTCAGGGGCGCGTCTTGCGATGGAATCAGATCCGGCCTTCTTGGCCCGATGTACCGCTCAAGCTGTTCGGTGCCGGATCAGATTCGGGCACCTTTGACTACTTCACGGAGGCTGTCGTTGGGAAGGCAAAATCCAGTCGCGGCGATTATACGGCGAGCGAAGACGACAACACCCTTGTTCAAGGGATTTCGAATGACAAACAGGCGCTCGGCTACATTCCGTACGCCTACTATGAGCCGAATAAGAAACGGCTAAAGGCTGTGGCGGTGGATGGCGGACATGGACCGGTGTTCCCCTCGCGGGAGACCGTGGAGAATGGGGCTTACCAGCCGCTTTCACGCCCGATGTTTATCTATGTGAACGCCAAATCGGCGGGAAAGCCCGAAGTGAAGCGCTTCGTGGAATTTTACTTGGCACAGGCTCCGGCCCTCGTTCCTCAAGTAAAGTACGTTCCCCTGCCCCAACAGGCCTATGAGCTGGCCCTCGGACATTTCCAACAGGGCAAAGTCGGCACGGCGTTCCAAGGGGCGTCGACCATCGGCCTGAAGATCGAGGACCTGTTGCGACGGGAAGCCAAGCTGTAAGAAGGCAAGCAATGGATGCCGATGTGGTCAAATCTGACGTGCTGAAAAAGGCCGAGGCGTTGCGCCTTCCGTCGCGCATGCTCGCCCACTGGAAGGAGAAAGCCATCGAGGTACTCCTGCTGCTCTCCGCACTCACCTCGGTAGCCATCACGGCGGGTATCGTCGGAGTATTGGTCTATGAATCGATCGGCTTTTTTCGACAGGTCCCTCTCGTGGATTTTCTGACGGACCGGCAATGGACTCCCCTCTTTTCGGAGCCTCACTATGGAATTCTGTCTCTCGTGTCCGGTACCATCGTCACGACCGCAGTGGCGCTGATGGTGGCGATTCCAATGGGCAGTTTGATTGCCATCTACCTCAGTGAATATGCGTCGCGAGGAGTTCGAGAAACCATCAAGCCGGTGCTTGAATTGCTGAGTGCCGTTCCAACGGTTGTCTACGGATACTTTGCCCTCCTGTTTGTGACACCGGCGCTCCAGAAGCTGTGGCCCGCGCTGCCTGGATTCAACATGCTCAGCGCCGGATTGGTCATTGGGATCATGATTGTGCCCTATGTCAGCTCAGTCAGCGAAGATGCGATGAGAGCCGTTCCCGTTTATCTTCGCGAAGGCGCCTATGCGTTGGGCGCCACAAGGATGCAGACGGCGCTTCGTGTGGTGTTTCCATCGGCGCTGTCGGGGGTCACTGCCGCCTATGTGTTGGGCATCTCCCGGGCAATTGGAGAAACCATGGTGGTGGCCATTGCAGCAGGAATGCAGCCCACCCTGACATGGAATCCCCTGGAGCCGGCTGCCACCATGACGGCCTATATCGTACAAGTGAGTCTGGGCGATCTGCCGCACGGCAGTGTCGGCTATCAGACCATTTTTGCCACAGGTCTGACGCTATTACTCATTACGCTCGCGTTTAATATTGCCGGTCATGTCCTTAAAAAGCGCTACCGACAAGTCTATTGAATCAGATCCCGTACGGCGACGGATCGCGGCTCGTAAGTTTCGCGATCGCCTGTTCGCGCTGACGGGTCTTGGCGCGATGGTGGTGGCTCTTTTGGTCTTGCTGGCCCTGCTCGGGCAGCTGGTCTTCGACGGCCTGGGACGCCTGTCCTGGCAGTTTCTCACGTCCTATCCTTCGCGATTTCCCGAGCGGGCCGGCATTCTGAGCGCATGGATCGGAACGGCTCTCGTCATGTTTCTCACCGCGCTTACCGCGGTGCCGCTGGGCCTCGGCGCAGCGGTCTATCTGGAAGAGTACGCGCCGAAGAACTGGATGACCGACCTGATTGAAATCAATATCGCCAATTTGGCCGGTGTGCCGTCGATCGTTTACGGTTTGATGGCCCTTGGGCTCTTGGTATCCGAATTCCATTTAGGACAAAGCTTTCTGACTGCCGGCTTGACGCTGGCCATGTTGATATTGCCCATGGTGATCATCGCGACCCGTGAAGCGATTCGCGCCGTGCCGCCTCAGATTCGAGAAGCCGCCTATGCGCTCGGCGCGACGAAGTGGCAAACCGTGAGGGATCATGTCGTGCCCTATTCGATGGGGGGAATTCTTACCGGGATGATTCTCGCGTTGTCGCGCGCGGTCGGTGAGACGGCCCCGTTGATCACAGTCGGCGCGTTGTCGTTCATCGCCTTTCTCCCCCACCCGCCTGTGTCATTCGAATTTCCGTTCGTCTCGGTCCAGTGGTTGTTCGATCCATTTACGGTCATGCCCATTCAGATGTTCAACTGGGTCTCGCGGCCTCAGGAGGAGTTTCATATAAATGCAGCGGCGGCTGGCATGATCCTCCTGCTCATGACGCTGGCCATGAATGCCCTGGCCATTACCATTCGAGCGAGATTTCGCAGGCGCATCCACTGGTAACCTCATGACATCACACATCGAAGCCAGACCGGCGTTGAAAGCTGAGTCCCAAGAACTTCGCTTCTATTACGGCGGGACCGTGCAGGCGCTGAAAGGCATCTCATTGGGCCTTCCAGATCGACGGGCCACGGCGCTGATCGGCCCGTCCGGATGCGGAAAAACCACGTATCTCCGGTGCTTAAACCGCATGCACGATCTGTATCCCGGGAACCGCTATGAGGGAACCGTGCTCCTCTATCCGGACCGGTTGAATATCGTTGATCAGTCTGTCGATCCCATTGAAATTCGCATGCGGATTGGAATGGTGTTCCAAAAACCGAACCCCTTTCCAAAATCGATCTATGAGAATGTCGCGTACGGGCTTCGCATCCGTGGGACGGCGAAACGAAGTGAGCTGGATGGCGCGGTCGAACAGGCGTTGCGGGATGCCGCGCTGTGGGCGGAGGTCAAGGACCGGCTGCACGATCTTGCTTTCAACTTATCGGGCGGGCAGCAACAACGTCTGTGCATCGCCCGCGCGCTGGCGACCGGCCCTGAAATGCTGCTCTTCGATGAGCCGACGTCAGCGCTCGATCCCACGGCCACGGCCAGAATCGAAGAACTGGTGACTGAGCTCAAGCAGCGGGTTACCATCGTCATCGTGACGCACAACATGCAGCAAGCCGCCCGGGTTTCGGACTATACCGCCTTCATGTATGAGGGCCGGTTGGTCGAGTTTGATCGCACAGAGAGGATTTTCACCAACCCGTCGAATACACTGACCGAAGAGTACGTCACCGGCCGGTTCGGCTAACGACGGCAAAAACGAGGGTGCCGATGCAACGACACATCGATCAAGAACTTGCGGACTTGAGAACGCAGATCCTGCGCATGGGAGCGCTCGTCGAAGAACAGATCGAAGGATCGATTAAAGCCTTAGTCGATCGGGACGTGGACTTGGCCTCTCGCATTATTGAGCGGGATGCGTTGGTCAATACCCTGGATGTTGAAATCGATGAAAATTGCATGAGACTCCTCGCGCTCCAGGCTCCGACCGCAGGAGACTTGCGCTTCGTGACGACGGCCATGAAAATTTCAACTGAACTCGAACGGATGAGCGATCTGGCGGAAAACATCTGTGAACGCGTCATTGAGCTGAATGAAGAGCCGCAACTGAAACCCTACATCGATATTCCACGCATGGCGAATTGGACCATGCAGATGGTGAGGCATTGCCTGGATGCATTCGTCCGATCGGATGCGGCCCTGGCGAGACAAGTCTGCGCCGATGATGACTTTGTCGATAACCTGACTCATCAACTGTTTCGGGAGCTTCTGTCTTTCATGATTGAAAACCCCGGAACGATCACACGTGCGATTCGACTCACGTTCATCGGCAAATACCTGGAACGGATTGCCGACCATGCGACGAATGTGTCGGAGCTTGTCATCTATATGGTTGAAGGAAAGATCATCCGCCATCTCGCCCCGCCTGCGCTCTCAGATAAGAGTTCGTAGCGAAGCGATCACCTGCCTGGGAAAGCACGTTGCGTACGCGGGAAAAGACGGCATCTTCGAGAGAGGAGGCACTCCAGCCTACGCGGCGTAATGGTTTGAAAAGAGCGTGTACTCAAACCCGTGCCGTCGCAGCACGATCATTCTTCGTCGGGCAAGGTCATCCACGGCGCTGAAAATCAGATTCCAGCTGTGCTGAGGTAAGAGCGCGATGAGTGCGTCCAGACCGATGACGGTCTGATCGTTCACATGATCGAGGATCTCTGTTTCGAGCAACTCAGTCGTTGTGAGGATTG
>CAZOUA010000002.1:0-41501 GCA_964582865.1 uncultured Nitrospira sp.
GGGCTGCTGATGGCGCTCTTGGGAGCCGTCTACTGGCTGCACACGGGGGCGAGGGCGGTGCCGGGGCTCATCGAAGACTTGCAGAGTGAGGATCGGCAGGCGCAGATGTTGGCGGCAGAGGGGTTGAAGCAGATCGGCTTGCCGGCGCAAGCGGCGGTCCCGGCGCTGGTCGAGCTGGCGACATCGGCCGGGAGATCTTCGCTTCACAGTGAGGCGGCCGGTGCGCTCCCGTCGATCGACTTGAGCGCCGGGCGCCTAGTGATGCGGCACTATCTCCCGAAGCTTCAAGACCCGGATCCGCAGATCCGGCGCGATGCGGTTTCCGTGCTGGGCGCGCTTGGTCCGCTGGCCAAACCGGCGGTCTTCTCGCTGCTGGGGATTTTGGACGATCCGAACAGCGTAGTGCGCGATCGCGTCGTGCGAGCCTTGGGCGCCATCGGACTTCCCGCCGGCAAAGTCATGGGCGGGTTGCTTCAGGCGTTGCGCGATCCTGAATGGACGGTTCGTTTTGCCGCCGTCACACAGTTTTCGTTCGGCGGATTTTCCAGCCCGGAATCACTGGCCGCATTGCGTGAACTCACCAAAGACCCGCATCAAACCGTCGCACGGCTGGCCGAATCGGCCGTGGCATCGACTGAACGCCGGCTGCAGGCCTCCACCTACCTCATCATGTTGAATCAGGGTACGAACCGGACCTATACGCTGCACCAGCTGGCGAAGCTCGGCCCCCGCGCAGCGGAGACCGTCCCGGCCATCGCGTCCACTCTCACGGCAGAACAGCCGCTCGAGCGCTATCTCGCCGCCTGCGCACTGGAGGAAATCGGCCCGGCGGCAGACGCCGCGCTCCCGGCGCTCCAGCAAACACTCCGCGATGCTGATCCGATCATCCGCGAAGCCGTCGCGCAGGCCATCGAATCGATCACGCAGGGAGCGAGCACTACGCCATGACGACGAACCCGTCCTCACGCCGTCTGACATGGTTCACCTTGCTGATGTTCTGGAGCTGCATCCTGCTCGGCCTGGGAATCCCCTGGCTGGCAACGATCGCAGTGGATATGCTGAAGCACAGTCAGTCCCTGGGCCAGGCGCTGCACCAGCTGCGCCTGCATCTCTTTGCCCCGGGCTACAATCTTTTCCTGATCGGGCTCATGAACGCGGCGCCGCTCGTCCTGTTCGCCGTCTTCGCGCTGTTTCACATGGGCCTCGCCCCGTTGCAGGATCGGACCATCTGTGGCCGGCGCGGAGCAGGTCTGCTGGTAGCGGCGGTCGGGCTGGTCGGGCTCAGCGCCTGGACCCATGTCGTGACGCTCTGGTTTCCGGATGCTCAGGGAGCCCTTGTCTACCTCTTCCTCCCCTTCGTCCTGCTCTTGCTCATGCCGGTGACCTATGCGATCGGGCGTGGTCTCGGCAGAATCCTCTTCCGATAGAGCAGGCGTTGCCAACACCACGGAAAAGTATATATATTCAGGAACTTGTCCGGCGCCAGGAGTGAAATACCGAACACATGAGCACGACATTACCGCAAGTGTTGACAATTGCCGGATCGGATTGCGGCGGCGGGGCCGGCATTCAAGCCGATATCAAGGCGATGTCGGCCAACGGCGTCTTCGCTATGTCGGTGATCACGGCGATCACGGCGCAGAACACGGAAGAAGTGACCGACGTGTTTGAGCTGCCGGTCCCCGTCATTGCGGCGCAAGTCGATGCGGTGTTCGACGATTTCGACGTGGCGGCGGTCAAGACCGGCATGCTGTCATCGACCGCCATCGTCGAGCTGCTGGCCAAGATGTTGAAGCCGCAGAATGTGACGAATCTGGTCGTCGATCCCGTCATGATCTCGAAAAGCGGGCATCCGCTGCTGAAACCCGATGCGGTCGAGGCCATGAAAAAACAGCTCTTCCCCATGGCCCTGCTTGTAACCCCGAACGTCCATGAAGCGCAGCTGCTCTCCGGCATCGAAATCAAATCGCTCGCCGATGCGCGCCGGGCCGCCAAAGTCATTCATGGATTCGGCTGCAAGCACGTGCTGATCAAAGGCGGGCACCTTCTCGCCGAACGCGCGACCGATCTGCTCTACGACGGCCGCTTCTTCAACGTCTTCAAAGGCGAGTTCATCGAGACGCCCCACACTCACGGAACCGGCTGCACCTTTGCCTCGGCCATCGCGGCCCATCTGGCTCGCGGCAAGCCGCTCAACGACGCCGTGCAAACGGCTAAAACCTATTTGACCGAAGCCATCCGCCACAGCTTGGCGATCGGCCATGGACGCGGCCCAACCAATCATTTTTATTTTCTCGGAGGGTAACGCAGATGGCCGGCTTGCGCTGTACTTCGTTGACGTTTCTCCTCACGGGCTTTGCCTGGCTCCTCCTCTCGTCTCTCCTCGGCATGGCTACGCTGATCGGCTTGGTCAACGGGACGCCGCTGCCCCACTGGCTCAGAGCCATCCACGTACACGGAGCCCTCGTCGGAGGTCTGTTACAATTGCTCATCGGCGGGCTTCTGGTCTCGCTCGATCGCGCATCCGAACGCAAGCAGGCTTCGTCGCCTTCTCGTCCCGCGTTGTTTGTGGCATTCAACAGCGCCACGGTGGCGTTACTTACCTCGTTATGGCTGGGGCAGCTGCCGCTTGCCGGTGTAGCAGGCGTGGTCCTCCTCGGAGCCGTTCTCTCGCTCGCACATCAAGCCTGGAACCATGTGCAAGAGGAGCTCAACCATCCCGCCGGCGCCGGCTGGGTCTACCGTGCGGCCCTCGCCGCGTTGCTGCTCGGCCTCGGCATCGGAATCGCCATGGCCTTTCGCCTGCTGCCAGAATACTATGCCCATGCGCGACTGCTGCACCTTCATCTGATTGTGTTGGGTTGTTTCACGGTGGCGCTCCTTGTCGCCGCCCACCAGATCCTGCCGGCGCTGTTGCACAGCAGGCCGATGAACGCTGACCCGGTCCGCTTCGCCTTAGGATTCATACCTGTAGGATTCGCAGGCCTCCTCGGCGGATTCGTGACGTCGTCCCTGTGGTTCGAACTGGCCGTTGGCGCGCTCCTGGCCATTGCGATCGGCATGTGCACTGTTCATCTCATCGGCTCCTGGGTCAGGTCGGGGTCCTCCGGAAATGCGGCATCCGACCATCTGCTGATCGGAATCTTTTTTCTCCTGCTGGCAACCATCACAGGCATCGCCATGGGCGCGAATTATTTGCCTGCACAACCCCTTCTGCCGATCGGCTCTCTGCACCTGGCGGCCTACACTCACCTCGCCTTTATCGGATTCATGGTGCAAAGCATGTGTGGCGCCCTCTCCTACGCCGTCCCCGTCATTCTGGCCGGCAACCGCGTGCCCAACCAGAAGAAGCGCGAACTTTATCGCGGACAGCTCGACGCAATTATGAACCGCTGGCGGACCGTCCAATTGGGCGCACTGAGTCTCGGCACGATGGGGCTGGCTGTCGTGGCCGCCCTCATCTGGAGCGTGCCGCTGAGTTCGCCGTATGTCCACGGCGCGGTCTGGCTCACGGCGGGATTGCTCCTCGGCAGTCTCACGCTTTTCGCCGCGAAGCTGGCCTGGGCCGTCGGGCTTCAGCCGGCTCCGCACCACCCCTAACCGTCACCGGTCCTAATCATGGAAGAAGCACTGACGTTTCAGGACGAAGGGGGGCATCGCGTCTCTGCTGTCCTCAGTCCACCGGAACGGCCGGATCAGACGATCGCCGTTCTCTGCCACGGATTTCTCTCGAATAAAAACAGCACGACCAACAAAACCTTGACCCGGCTGCTGCACCAGCACGGCATCGCCACATTTCGCTTCGATTTTTTCGGCCAGGGTGAGAGCGAAGGACTCTTCGAGGACATCACTGCGACGCTCGCCGTCGGCCAAGCCCATGCCGCCATCCAGACCGTTGTGACAAGGGGATACCGCACGATCGGCCTCGTCGGCTCGAGTTTCGGAGGGCTGGTGGCAATTCTCACCGCCGCCCAACGCCACGATCTGGCCTGCCTCGCCTTGAAATGCCCGGTGGTGGATTTTGCGGAAGAACTTCGCCTAGAATTCGGACCGGATGAGATGGGGCGCTGGCAGGCGACGGACACGATACCGAACATCATGGGAAACCCGGACCGGGTCCGCTTGAAGTACCGGCTCTACGAGGACTGCCTGCAGACCGTGGCCTATGGTCCGGCGACGAAGATTGTCACGCCCACGTTGATCGTGCAAGGGCAGAAAGACGAGATGGTTCCGCTCCACCAGAGCCAAAAACTCTTCGACTTCCTGAGAGGGCCGAAGCGAATGGATCTCCTGCCGGACGCCGACCATCAATTCACGCGCGCCGAGGATTTTCATGCCATGACGACGTCGATCACGGAATGGCTCGTCACGCACCTCGCCCCGACGCGGGCGGCTTAGCAACAACCATCATGATTACCGAAGGCACCCAGCAAGTCCTCACCGTACTGTATCCGTTGTACAAGGATGAAGTGTACAAACGGCGCGAGCAGATGATGCGATTGACGGCCTTCGGTTCATTTGGCCTGATCGCCATGACATTCTCGCTGCTGCTCAGCCCGCTCAAGAGCCGGCTCTCCACACCGGAAACGCTGTTGCTGAGCATGACCGCCATGGTCTGGTGCGGGCTATTCTGCGGACTCATCCTCCAGCAGCAATACCGCCACCGGCTTGCGAAGCAGGTCCTGATTCAGCTTGAACAGGCCCTCGGATTCTACGAAGACGGCCTCTTCATCGAACAACAGGCCCTCTATCCTGGTAAATGGAAGACCGCGTGGTTGAGCGACAAGAGCGGCACGTTCTATCTCTCCTGCCTTTGCCTCCTCACCGGCCTTGTGCTGCTCGCGCTCATTCTGATTTAGCAAAAGAGCCTTCCCTCCGCCATCTTCAGCATCCGGCTATTTTGCACAGCGGAAACCGGTATAGCTATTGCGCGTCTCCGGAGGAAGTTTGAAACGGCCGTAGGTCAGAAGATATTTCGGCAGATCCGACCAGGACCCGCCGCGCATGACTTTGAATTGCCCTTGCTCAGGCCCCTGCGGGTTGCGATCCGGCGACGTCTCGTAATAGTTCGTCACATACCAGTCCTGCACCCATTCATAGACATTGCCCGCCATTTGGTAGAGACCGTAGGGACTCTTGCCCCGCTCGTATGACCGCACCGGCAACAGCACCTGGCTGTAGCTGAACCGCGCGCCTAAGGCAAAGTTGGCAACCTCTTTCGTCGGCACCTGATCGCCCCAGGGATAGAGCCGTCCATCCGTTCCTCTCGCCGCCTTCTCCCATTCCGCTTCGGTCGGGAGCCGTTTCCCCTTCCACAGGCAGTAGGCTTGTGCATCGTGCCAATCCACGCCGATGACGGGACGCTCGGCGTGCTGCGTCAACTCCACCGTCTCCCATTGCCAGGGAGCCGGACGATGTGCCGCAGACAGAAACGCCGCGTATTGCGCCGTCGTCACTTCGTGCAGATCCATGGAATAGGCGGATAACCACACCTGATGTTTCGGCCGTTCATCCTCCAGCGCCTGCGTGCCGTCGAAACCCATCGTAAACGGTCCCTCGGAAATCTCGACCATCGGGGTCTCGATCACCACAGCCGATTCCGCAGACTTGCCCTTCCGCAGGCGATCGAGCTGGGCAAAGGAGGAAGGGCCTGCGAGAACAGCCAGGACAATCGACAGGAGAACGAGAGCGAGGGGGCGAGAGGTCAAAGTCATCAATGAATGATTCCGCCGACCACCCAATGCCGGTCATCAGGAATATCAATCAACAGCCGCGTGAGATTCATGCGGGCCAATTGCGTGGTGACCTCATCTTCGGTGAACGAGGCGAGCAGCGAATTGTAAAAGTCCCGCCTCAAAATCTCTGGCTCACCCGCAGCATACCGGTCCACGATGGCCTGCGCTTCTTCCGGCGAGTCCGGCCTGAGGAGGTCCATGACCAGGACCGGCGAGCCGGGTTTCACCAGTTGACGGAGACGGTTCCAGAACTGCAGCGGGTTCGGCAGATGGTGCAGCAGACTGTTCGAGATGATGGCATCGGCCAGGTTGGCACCGGGAATATCCTGAACTCGTTCGCGTCGAAAGGTCACGCGACCGGTGAGACCGGCTTCGGCAACCGCCTGCTCTGCCAGTCGAATCATCGGCGCCGACGCATCGATGCCGGTCACCCGGCATGCCGGCAATGCTCTGGCTATTCGAATAGGAATATCGCCTGGACCGCAGCCGAGATCGAACAGATGTCCGTCGGAAAAATCCGGGAAGTATTCCCGAAATCGATCGACAAAACCTTGATTCTCTTCCTCGAAGTCGGCCTTGGCATAGGCCGCGACCTGGGTCTCGTCTTCCATCAATTCCGGTTCGAGTATGCGGTCCATCTTTTCTCCATCGCAGGCTGAGGTTAAGGCTCAGGCTGAGCAATCTCCTCGACCTCAACCTTGACCTCAGCCTTTGACTATTTCGATTGCATCGCCCGGGCGCACGATGCCTTCCGCCAGCACGCGCGCATACAGCCGGCTCCAGCCCGGATTCTTTTTCTGCGAGATTCGAGCAAACTCTCCGCTGCGAAACCAGCGCGCGTTCCACTCGCAAGGCGCGCAGTAACTGACAATCTCCAGCCGCACGTCCGGCCCGATCGTCAGTTGCATGCCAGGCCCCAGCTTCTCCCACTCCAGCCCGGCCAGCGTGAGGTTTTCCCCTGCCGAGCCAGAGTCTATGGAATGGCCTTCGTCCTGGAGCCTCTCGATCAGTTCCAACGAATAGAGGCAGATCGCACGATCGGGCCCGCCATGCACTTTGAGATTGCGCTGGCGGTCTCCGGCAATCCCCGCTTCGGTGACCTTCGCCTCAGACACCGGCAGTTTCGGAACGCCTCCATCCGAGATATTGATCTGATGCACATGCGGGTACGGCGGACGCCCTGACTCCATCGTCACACTCCTTCACAGGATTGAACAGGCACGAATTCCATCGCCAGCCAGCCGTCCCGCTCCCGCTGCTGTCCCGGATAAAGCTGCGCGCGGGCAAAGGCCTCGACGATCTCCTGCCGCTGATCCGCCAACAAACCGGAGACGAGCAGTCGATTTCCCGTGCAGGCGGCCAGCCGATCGGCAAGATGCAAGAGCGTCTGCCGATCGAGATTGGCCAGCACGAGATCGAACGGCCGCTCATCGCCGAGCGTGCCGCATTCGAGAGAGAGCTCCATGCCGAAACGATTGGCCCCGGCATATTCTTGCGCGCACTCGATCGCCACCGGATCGTTGTCGATGCCGAGCGCTTGCGCCGCGCCGAGTCGAAGCGCCACCATCGCCAGCAGGCCGCTGCCGGTCCCGACATCCAGCACCGTTTCGCCTCCGCGAATGACTGTTTCGAGCCACTCGGCGAGCATCCTGGTCGTCGCATGGTGGCCGGTGCCGAACGCCTGCTTCGGATCGAGCACGATTTCGATGTGCTCGGGCCGCAGGCTCACCGTTTCCCAGCTCGGCCTGATCACAATCCGATTTCCGATCCATAAGGGCTTGACCGACTGGGCCCACTGCCGGTTCCAGTCTTCATTGGGTATCGATTGGACCAGAATCTCCGGCACCGGCTGCCCCGTCATATCCAAATCGCGAAGGATTTGCCGAAGCCGGACAAGATGATCCGGCGACCAGTTTCGACTGGGCCAATACAGGTGGATCGTATCCCCATCCTGCCAGGCGCCCTGGACGGCAGGATCGTCGATCAGGCCCAGGACCTCCCCCGCGTCGACCGCAGAGTGAATCTGAACATCGATCCAATCAGAAGCCGTTGACGGCATCACACCCTTCCAAGTATGGTCCACACAACGATGAAAACCCCCTCACGGGCTCACGATCTGCAGCGGCTCATCGACAAGATCGAACAGCTGATCGCGCGCGGCAGTCACGCCAGCTCCCGATTGACCACATTGCGCTTGGCCATCTTCGTGGCCGGCCTCATCTGCGTCATCACGCTCTACAAATCCGGCTGGTACGGCACCGGAAATCTCGTACTGGCGGGCTTTGTGGCGCTGTTCCTCATTGTGGCTGCGTATCATACCAGGCTCGAACAGCGGATTCACCGGCTACGCCTATGGAGGAGCATCAAGTCCGTTCACCTGGCCCGCGTGCAACTCGACTGGCCCAACATCCCGGCACGGCCTTCTGAACCACCGGCTTCGCATCTCTACGCGCAGGACCTCGATCTGGTCGGCCCGCACTCGCTGATGCATCTTCTCGACAGCACCGTGTCCGACCAGGGACGGCTCAGGCTGACGGCCTGGCTCTTGGCCCAGCCTCCGACTCGGCCTGTGTGGGAAGCCCGCCAGCGCCTGGTGAAAGAATTGACTCCCCGTTCACTCTTTCGCGATCGTCTTGAACTGGAAGCACGTCTGGCCGGCGAGCAGGAAATCAACGGCCGCCGGCTCGCCGTGGTCCTGGAGCATGCTGTTGGATTTCCGCGGTTGAATCTGGTTCTCGCCGTCCAAAGCCTCTTGGCGCTGGCCACCGTCGCCCTGGGCCTCGGCGCGCTGTTGAATTGGCTGCCCGGCTACTGGATGTTTTCGTTCGCGGCCTATGCGCTCATCTACCTTCAAACCGATCAAGGCGAAGAGCTGCTCGAACATGCCATCGGCCTCCATCATGAAATGGAGCGGCTTGGAAAGGTCCTCGGTTATGTGGAACGCCAGGCAAAGCGGAAAGGCTCGGCCTTGACCGCAACCTGCGCACCGCTTCTCGCACCGGGCGCGAAACCCTCGGCCCATGCCGCTCAGGCTGCACGAACCCTTCACGCCATCAGCATTAAGGCCCATCCGCTTGTCCATCTGGCCGTCAATGCCCTCTGCCCATGGGATTTGTGGTGGACGAAGCGGCTCCAACAGATCCAGCAGAGCATCCGGCAGCAGATGCCGGTCTGGCTCGATCGGCTCGCAGAGATCGAAGCGGCCTCGGCGCTTGCCACCTTCGCCTATCTGCATCCTCGCTATGTGTGGCCTTGCCCCGCTGACACCATCACGCTGAATGCCGGCCGTCTCGGTCACCCGCTGATCCCGCTCAAGACACGCGTCACCAACGAGCTGCAATTGTCCGGGTGCGGCACAATCCAGCTGATCACCGGCTCGAACATGTCGGGGAAAAGTACGTTCTTGCGGACCATCGGCATCAATGTCTGCCTGGCCCAAGCCGGTGCACCGGTCTGCGCAACGACATTCGAATGGAGTTGGAGCAGGCTTGCCTGCTGCATCCGCGTGAACGACTCCCTGGATGCCGGCCTGTCGTTCTTCTATGCGGAAGTGAAGCGGCTCAAGTCGATTCTCGATGCGACGGAAGATCGCACGGCCCAGCCGGTGCTGTTCTTGATCGACGAAATCTTCAAGGGCACGAATAACCGCGAACGCCTCATCGGCAGCCGGGCCTATATCAAAGCGCTCTCGGCAGGACACGGCCTCGGCCTCGTCAGCACCCACGACCTGGAGTTGACCGACCTGGAGAAAGAAATCGCCTCGTTGACGAACGCACATTTCCAGGAAACCGTCAGCGCCGGCGCTCTGCATTTCGACTATCGGTTGCGACCGGGGCCCTGCCCGACCACCAATGCGCTGCGGATCATGGCGCTCGAAGGATTACCTATTTCCACACCCTCCTCAAATCAGGCACAATAAGCCCCACGGATGACAGATTCAGCTGGCTCTCGCCCCCATTCGGTACCGTATCCTCTCCGCGGACTCTTGATCGCGCAATTTTGCGGCGCCTTCAACGACAACGCCTGGAAGCTCATGGTGGCGCTGTTGGGGATACGGGCCATCGCCGCCCAGATCGCGCCCGGCCCCGACTTCGAAACGGCCTCGCAAACGCAGACCACCCTGGCCTTCGTCGTCTTTACGCTCCCGCTCGCGCTCGTTTCGATCGTAGCCGGATTACTCGCCGATCGCGTCAGCAAGCGCACCGTGATTCTCGCCATGAAATCGGTGGAAGTCCTGCTGATGGCGGCGGCGACCGCAGCCCTTTGGATCAATCCGGCCGGAGGCATCTTGCCGCTGATCGTGCTCGGCGGCATGGGCGTACACAGCGCCCTCTTCAGCCCGGCAAAGTACGGCATCCTGGCCGAGCTGCTGCCGCATGAGCGACTGGCCGCCGGAAACGGTCAATTGGAGATGTGGACCTTCGCCGCCATTCTCACGGGCACCGCTGCGCCGGGCATTCTGCTGTCGCTGACCGGAGAAGCGACCTGGCTGGCTCCGCTGCTGCTGGTAGGACTTTCGCTCATTGGATTGGCCGCCGCCACGACCATTCCACGCGTCGCGCCGGCACGCGCCGAGGGCGGGCTCGTCAACACGTTGCAGGGCGCCTGGTCGGCAATGGCCACGGACCGCCTGCTGCGCCTTGCCATTACCGGCGCCGTCTTCTTCTGGACCATCGCCAGCCTCTTCGCCCAAAACATTCTGGTGTACGCCAAAGCGGTCCTGGGGGTGTCGGACTGGCAGTCCGGCCTGCCCCTCATGATGCTTTCGATTGGGATCGGCCTCGGCGCCATGTTGGTCGGGCGCCTCTCTCAATCCCGCGTGGAGTATGGGCTGATTCCGCTCGGCGCGACGGGAGTCGCGATCATCCTTTCGAGTCTTGGTCTGTTCGCTCCGGGATTCGCGGCGACGATGTCGTTGATGGTGGTGCTGGGCACATCCAGCGCGTTGATTTTCGTCCCATTGAATGCGCTCATCCAATGGCGCGCACCGGCCGATCGCCGCGGGTCGGTAATCGCATTCGAGAACACCTGCGTCTTCACCGGCATTCTGCTGGGATCGCTCGGCGCCGGGGTTCTGGCGAATAGCGGTCTGTCCACGATCGGAATTTTTCTGGCCACTGCCGCCTTCACTGTTGCCGGCACGGCCTGGGCCCTTTGGCTCCTCCCCGAAGCGCTGCTCCGCGTCGTCTTGGTGATTCTGACCAACAGTCTGTACCGATTGCGGATCGTCGGGCACGAGCATGTGCCGGCAACGGGCGGGGCCCTGCTCGTTCCCAATCACGTGTCGTTCATCGACGGCTTTTTGCTCATCGCCAGTCTGGACCGGCCCGTGCGCTTCGTGGTCGATGCTCAATATGCGAATCTGCCGATCTTCAAACCCTTCATGAAGATGCTGGGCGTCATCCCCATCTCTCAACACGGCGGCCTGCGGGTGGTCTTGCGGGCGCTCCGTGACGCCGGGGCCGCAATCGACCGGGGCGAACTCGTCTGCATCTTCCCGGAAGGGCAGATCACTCGGACCGGCACGCTGTTGCCGTTCCGCCGCGGGTTCGAGCGCATCATGAAAGGCAAGACGGCGCCGATCGTTCCGGTTCACCTGGACCGCGTCTGGGGCAGTATTTTCAGCTTCAACCTTGGGCGCTTTCTGTGGAAACTCCCGGATCGCATCCCCTATCCCGTCACCGTCTCATTCGGCGCAGCGCTGCCGGCGGCCACGTCAGCGCACGAGGTGCGCACGGTCATCCGTTCCCTGGGCGAAGCCGCCTGGTCTCTCAGAAAACCGGGCCGGCGCCCCCTGCACCGCGAGTTCGTCTGCGCCATGAGACGGCGGCCGTTCCGGTTCGCCATGGCCGACCACGTCCGCCCTCGTGTATCGTCGTTACAAGCGCTGATCGGATCGATCGCCCTTGCCAGAGCCCTGCGCACCTATTGGGACGGCCAGCGCCATGTCGGAATTCTCCTCCCGCCCAGCGTAGCGGCCGCGCTGGTCAACGTGGCCGCGCCCCTGTGCGGAAAAACCAGCGTGAATCTCAACTTCACGGTCGGCAAAGCCGGCCTCGAAGCGGCCGTGCGGCTGGCCGACCTTCGCACCGTCGTCACCAGCCGCGCCTTCATCGAGAAAGCCAAACTGGAACTGCCCGACGGACCGGCGATCCTGTGGCTCGAGGACATCGCCAAGACGATCGGCGGAGGACAGAAATGCCTCGCCGCCTTCCTCGCCTGCTGCGCCCCCGCACGCGTGATCGAATTAGCCTGCGGCCAGCGGACGCCGTTGACGACGGACGATCTCGCGACGATCATCTTCAGCAGCGGCAGCACCGGGGAACCGAAAGGCGTGATGCTGTCGCACTTCAGCGTCGAATCGAACGCGCAGGGCGCCACGCAGGTGCTGCACCTCTACCGGGAAGAGCGGGTGCTCGGCATTCTTCCCTTCTTCCACTCGTTCGGCTATCTCGTCTTCTGGTTCGTGATGTTCAACAACGCCACCATGGTATTTCATCCCTCGGCACTCGACGTGGCCGGCATCGGCGAGGTCATCCGGCGCAACCGCATCACGTTCCTCGTGACCACCCCGACGTTTCTTCAACTCTATGCGCGCCGCTGTACTCCGGAACAATTCAGTTCCTTGCGCGTGATCCTGACCGGCGCGGAAAAGCTTCCGGCACGGCTGGCGCAGACGGTCGAAGACAAGTTCGGGATCGGACCGATCGAAGGGTACGGCGTGACGGAATGCGCGCCGGTCATCGCCGTCAACTGTCCGGACTTTCGCGCCGCCGGGTACTATCAACCAGCCTCGCGGCGAGGCACCGTCGGCCAGCCGCTGCCCGGCGTGTCCGTCAAGATCGTCGATCCGGACAGCTATGCCGTCCTCCCGCCCGGCACCCCCGGCATGTTACTGGTCAAAGGCCCCAACGTCATGAACGGGTACCTCAAGCGCGAAGACCTCACGGCCAAGGTCATGCACGACGGCTGGTACATTACCGGCGATATCGCCCTGCTGGACGACGACGGATTTCTCACGATCACGGACCGGTTGTCCCGCTTCTCCAAGATCGGCGGCGAAATGGTCCCGCACGGCAAAGTCGAAGAAGCCTTGCACCTGGCCGCAGGGCTTGAGACACAAGCATTCGCCGTGACCGGCATTCCCGACGAACGCAAAGGCGAGCAATTGGCCGTGCTGCACATACTTGAAGAATCCCGTATCCCCGAAATCCTTGCCAAGCTCGCCGCCGACGGCCTTCCGAATCTCTTCATTCCTCCCCGCAGCAACTTCGTCAGAGTCGAAGCCCTTCCGGTCCTGGGGACTGGTAAGATGGATTTGCGCGGGCTGAAACGAATCGCGATGGAACGACTTCTGGGAAAGTGCTGAGTTATCGAAGGCGACGCCTCCCTCACCATTTGACTGGTGACCGTTGACCAATGATTGAAAAAACGCTCATCGACTGTCATGTGCATCTCGCCGCACTGCCGGACGGCGACAACGGCTGCTTCATCTCGCCGAAGCTGTTGAAGAGTCCGCTGTTTCGTTTTCTCCTATGGAAGCACGAACTCTCGCCGGCCCATCCACGAGAAGCCAATGCGCGCTATCTCGAACATCTCATGACTGAGCTGCGTGCATCCAAACACGTGCAGAAAGCCGTGCTGCTCGGCATGGACGGCTTCTACGACCAGACCGGCCTGCTCAACCGACAGCATACGGAATTTCTCATCAGCAACGACTACGTGCTGAAAACCGTGAAGGAACACCCGGACTTCTTTCTGGCCGGGCCGTCGATCAATCCGCAACGCGAGGACGCGGTCGACGAAGTGCATCGCTGCGCCGACGCCGGAGCCGTATTGGTCAAAGTGCTGCCCAACGCCCAGCACTTCAATCCGGCTGATCACAAGTACATCCCCTTCTATCGCGCGCTGGCGGAGCGGAAGCTCCCTTTTCTCAGCCACGTGGGATTCGAGTTCAGCCTCATCGGGAAAGATCAGTCCGTCGGCGATCCCGACCGGCTCCGAACGGCGCTCGACCAAGGAGTCACCGTCATTGCGGCTCATGCCTGCAGCTACGGCCTGATGCTCTACGAAAAGTTCATCCCCACGTTTCATGAATTTGCCACACGTTACCCCAACTTTTACGCCGACATCTCTGCACTCACCCTGCCCAATCGACTCCGCATGTTGCTCCATCTGAGGAAACACCCTGAAATTCAGGATCGCCTCTTGTTCGGAACCGACTATCCCTTGTCGGTGTTTCACCTGGCCGCCTGGGGACGCGTGGGGCTCGGCCAGCTGGCCGGCATGATCCGCACCAAAAACAGATTCGACCGGCAAGTCGCCGTCTGCCGCGGGCTAAAACTCGGCTTCCGATCGCTCGGCGACATCATCGCGCCACCACAGACTTCACGGTGACCCTCGACTATGGAGCGCGATCAGATACTCCACAATCTTCGGGAAAGGATTCTGGCCTTCGCGACATTACGAGTATCGAGTGCGCAGGCCGAGGACCTGACGCAAGAGGTGCTCGTGGTGCTCCATGAGAAATATCCTCGCGTCGTCGAGCTGACCGAACTGGTGCCGCTTGCGTTTCAAGTGCTCCGCTTCAAGATGCTGGACACCCACCGCAAATCGCTGCGCCGAGGCGAGTATAATCAGGAATCGGTCGAGGACCTGCCGCTCGCCGATCCCGGCGACGATCCGGCGACGCAGCTCGATCAGAAACAACGCGTAGACCGGTTGCTCGCCGCCATCGCTCAACTCGGCGAGCGCTGCCGCGATCTGTTCAAGTGGAAACTCGAAGGGAAGAGTTTCCCCGAGATTCAGAAACTGATGGGACAGACGTCGATCAACACAATCTACACGTGGGACCTTCGTTGCCGGAAACAGCTCTTGAGTCTGATGGGCGGGAGTTGGGAATAGGGAACGATGTCTGAGCACGAGTTGGAACAACTGCTGGGCGGCTTCGCAGCGGATACGCTGACGGCTGAAGAAAAGCAACGGCTGTATAGCGCCGCGCTTCAAGACCAGCAACTTTTCAATGCGCTCGCCGACGAACAGGCCCTGAAAGAACTGCTGGCCGATCCGGCAGTGCGTCGCCGGCTCCTGCAGATATTGAATCACACGAGCTCGTCCGGTGCCGGCGGCTCACTCTCCTGGCTCGACTGGCTTCGTCGTCCAGCGGGACTGGCCTTTGCCGGCGGTCTTGCCGTAGCCGTCTTTGCGGTCGTGCTCGGAACGAAGGTGTATCAAGACAGTCTCAAGCACGCGGCCCAACCGGTCGCGACCGAAGAGGCAAAGCCGGCGACGCCACCCGCCCCGGCGCCGCCTCAAGCCGCTGAGCCTCAGCCGGCAGTCAAAGACACCTTGCTTGCCGACAAGATGGCCAAGCGAGAACGCTCCGCGGCATCCGTACCCCAAGAACAAGCAGCCTCCGAGCGCGTTCGCGGCAACCTGAACCAGCAGCAGGAACAAGACGAAGTCCGTAGGCGAGCCGATGCTCCCGTGGCTGCCCTCAGCAAAGCTTCGGAAGAAGTGGCCGCATCGGCGGATCAGAAGCTCGCAGTAAGCCCCGCACCACCGGCAACAGGCTCAATTCCAACACCCATGCAGGCTCCCCCCGACGCTCCTGCCACCGGCGCTGGCGTACCCGCTATCAGCGCTCGCGCACTCTATTATGGCGGAGAGGTCGCTCGCGCAGACTCAGGTCCAATGACTCAAGAGAAGGAACGGGCCCTGCACCCGCTGGCTGAATCAGCACCCCAAACCAACAGACTGGAACGGAAGCTGGACCAGTTCGCTCAACTGGGCCGGATGAAAGGCACCGTGGCCGCGGCGAGACCCTTAGGCCTTCGCTACAGCCTCGTGGTTCGCGGAACGGACGGACAAGATCGAGAAATCGATGCGGCCACGGCCTCCAAAAGCGTCGGGCCGCTTCGACTGACGGTCGAAGCTAATCAGGACGCCTATCTACAAGTGTGGAAAACGGTTGGCTCTTCCACACCACAGCTGCTGTTTCCCGACAAAGACAGCGGACAGATTTCTGTGAAAATCCCGGCCGGACAACGACAACAGATTCCATTACCGGCGGATAGCGGCAGCGTCACTCTCACGACCCGCCTGTCACGAGTCCCCTTCGGCCCGATTACCAGACAGGAAGCCGCCATGTTCGACCGGCCCACCCCCCATCAACTCCAAGAATCTGTCACCGCAAGCGGCGTGACCGGCTTGCAAGAACGAGCCACGTACGTCATCAACCAAGATCCCTCTCCGACCGTTCAGCTCTCAGTTGTCATCCCTGTCGACTCGCCGTGAATCGCGCGCAGGTCTCTTGCCGGACCTGAAGAGCCATCGTGCTGGTCCGTCAGGACGGCTTCTCGATCAACTCACTGCCATGCATCCTGGCAAAGAGATCCCAGTCGAACTGTTTGGACGCCACCGCATGGAGCGGGATGGCTTCGATGGCACCGCGCTCACGGTACGCCAGCATGCATCCCACGACATCTTCCGGACATTCAACTAAGCGGTGAACGGTCTCATAGGCCAAATGCTGGGCGATCGCTTTGTCTTCCGGTGTCGGAGGGGCACCTCGTAACGTGTGCCCGAGAATCGTGGCCTTGGTCGCCAGAGTCAATGGATACTGACCGGGCCGCATGTGACGCTGCGGCCATTCCCCAATGACACCGGCCACATAATCGACCAGGCCGTGCACGCCTCCCTCCCGATGATGGCGATGCGGGGTTCGTTCGGCCACGACAAACAAATGGCTCTTGTTCGGCACTCCCAGCGTTCGCTTCAGGGTGCCAAGAATGACCTCTTCGATGTAGGCGTCGGGATCGGGATGCTCGTTGACCAGTAAGCCCTCGGCCCTCGCTTGATAGGCAGAGGCGAGGGCCAGGTGCCCCGATCCCGCGCCCATGACTTCGACGAAGAACACGCTTCCCATGGCGGCGCTCGTAGCCTTGAGAGACTCGATCGACTTATCCGCCAGGGCAATAGCCGAGTGGTAGCCCAGTGAGGTCGTGCCTTCGATATTATTGTCGATGGTGCCGGGAATGCCCACGACCTGGACACCGAACCCTTCATAGATCGCCCGGGCCCCGCGAAGGCTGCCGTCGCCTCCCAGGACGACCAGCGCGGCGTCTTTCAGAAAGGGCGCGAGGTGCCGGATCGCCGCCTGCTGAACCTGTTCCTCCTTAAAATCCTCGAAACGGCTGCTGCCGATGGGACTGCTCGCATGGCTGCCCATGCCGCGCGTATCCTCTTCGGTCACCGTTTCAATCCAGTTGTTCGCGAGCCCGAGAAATCCGTGCCGGACAAAGTGGACATCCAAGCCGAACCGGTTGCCCGACACGCGCAATTCTTTCAGCGCGGCGCCGGCGCCGGCAAAGTCTCCTCCGGAGACCAGCGCCACAATCCGTTTGATCTGTCGAGGTTTCAGCGCAACACGGTCCTTTCGCACCCGTTCGACTGCAACCCACGAATCCCGCGAAGCCCTTTCCCGCTCCGACAGTCCGACCGCCGTGGAATAGCCGGACAAGCGCCCTTTCTCGAACGTCAGGAGGACCACATTGTCCTGGCTCTCTTTGTAATCGCTGAATTCGGTGAACGCCTCGTGAAACGGGCGCGGGTCCAGATAGGTCATGAGGGCCCGCAACGTCGAACTATGCGTATACAGGCAGGCGACCTTGCCCCGATTGGCTTCGCCCAGCCGATGAAGCCCGTCGATCACGTCGACGTAGAGATCGAAAAACGAATTGCCGCCGGGATAACAATACAGCGGATCTTTGATCAGGCGTTTGGCGGTGGGTACATCGACCCCGAACGCCTTGGCGAGTTCCTGAGCCTCTACCGTTTTTTCCACGCCGGTGATCCATCCGAAGTCCGACGATTCCAACGCGGGTTCATACGCCGGTTCACTCGGAGGGCGCGGCTCTCGGACGAGCGCGGCCACCACGCGCTCAAAGAGCTGCCGGGTGTTGGGACTCCGGCTGATGAAGTGGAGAAACATGCGTGGGTTCAGGTAATTGGACAGATGAAGAAAATCGAGCTGCTGTCCGACCACGCCGACCATCCTGGCCAGCGCAGCCCCGACGGCATCGGCCCGCGACACTCCCCGTTCCTGATCCAGCTGATTCGCCAAACGGCGCCCGACGCGATGCGTTTTACTCTCCACGCGAGAGATGCCGTGGCGCATCGTAAAGAGCAGGGTGCGATCGGCCAAATCGCGAGGCAACAACCAGAATCGTTCGTCGCCCAGGTCGAGCACGATGCGCCCCTCCGCCAGCTGCGGCGTGAGCTGCGCACGCGGCACGATCGCCACCGGACGGCGCTGGGTCGGCTTCAATACCGATCCGATCGGCGCCCGCAACAAGGGCTGGAGCTTTCCCTCCGCCAACAGCCGGTTCCATGCGGCGAAGAACACCAGGTCGTCACCGGCGCACGTTTCGTCGATGACGGCCTTTCTCGCCGCTCGATAGGCATCGGCTCCTGGAAATCCGCTTGGAGCGGCTTGGACCAACGCCTCGATCTTCTCCATCGCCGCACGGGATTGTCGAACTCGGTCGTTCGAAGGAGTTGGCGCGGGCGGCAACCGCACTCCCTCAATTGACGGGCGGCGCGCAAACTGTTCTCCGTACGCCAGCAGACCTTCGATCGTCACGAAATCGAGTGAATCTGTGTTATTCTGCATGCTCCCTCTTCAACTCGCGAACGGTGTACACCGCCATACGCCGGGGACGGGAATGAACCGAGACGGACAAGAGCATCATTGAGTGTCTGCCATACCTTGTCAAGGGCTGAGGAACACTGGATGCGAAAAGCAAAGATCGTCTGCACGATCGGTCCGGCCAGTGATTCGCTGGCGATGTTGGACCGGCTCATCGAAAGCGGGATGGATGCCGCCAGGCTGAACTTCTCCCACGGCACCCGTGAATCCCACGCGGCCGCCATCACCGCGATTCGTCACGCTGCGGAGCGCCGCCAGGCGGCGGTTGCTATCGTCCAGGATCTGCAAGGGCCCAGGATTCGCGTGGGCGAGCTGGCGGGCGAGGGCATCGAGGTCAGAGCCGGCCAGCCGGTGCGCTTGCAGACGATGTTGGCGCGGTCCGGAGGACAGCTCGGCGTGCAATCCCTCGCCGGTACTCGCTCCACTATTCCCGAAATCCCGGTCACCTATCAATATCTCGCGCGCGACATCCAGCCTGGCGCCCGGATTCTCATCAACGACGGGCTGATTGAGCTCCTTGCCGATCGCATCACCGGCGGTTCCGTCGAATGCACCGTTATCACCGGCGGCAGAATCTCATCGCACAAGGGGATCAACTTGCCGGGCACCCTCGTCAGCGCACCGACCCTCACGGATAAGGATCGAGAGGATATTCGATTCGGTGTTGCGCAGGGCGTGGATTATGTGGCGCTCTCGTTCGTCAGAGGCCCTGAGGACATCATCGCGGCGCGGAAGTTAGTCGCCGAATGCGGCGGGAATCTGCCGATCATCGCCAAGATCGAGCGATCCGAGGCCGTAGCCAGCCTGGATGCGATTCTCGAACAGGCCGACGGCGTGATGATCGCGCGTGGCGATCTCGGCGTCGAGATGGGCCCCGAAGCCGTGCCGATTTTACAGAAGCGCATTATCGCGGAAGCCAACCGCCGTCGCCGCCTCGTCATTACGGCCACCCAGATGTTGGAGTCGATGACGCAGGCCCTGCGTCCGACCAGAGCGGAAGCTTCGGATGTGGCCAATGCCGTCTTCGATGGCACCGACGCGGTGATGCTCTCGGCTGAAACGGCTATCGGCGCGCATCCGATTGAAACCGTTCAAGTCATGGATCGCATCATTCGGGCCGCAGAAGAAGGTGCCGAGCCTGGCTGGATGCCGAAGACCGAAGACGAGCACGGAACACTGCCCTTTCCGGAGGCCATCTGTACCGCAGCTTCTTCTGCGGCCAAGGCGATCACCGCCAGCGCGATTGTGGCCTTCAGCGAGCGTGGCGTGACGGCCCGCTTCATCTCGAAGCAACGGCCGAACGCGCCGGTCATTGCCTTCACCCCATTTGAGCCGGTCAGGCAACGGATGGCTCTCTATTGGGGCGTGCAGCCCCATACGATGCAGCAAATCGCTCACACGGATGAGCGCCTAGACGAGGCAGAACGGCGCTTGAAAGCAGAGGGGCTGGTCAAAACAGGAGAAAAGATTGTGATCCTCTCGGGAACGCGCATTGGGCAGCCCGGCGGGACCAACCTGATCAAGCTGCATGAAGTGGGATAAATCTCTCAATCTATAGATTCTACTCATTCGGTCCCGGCAGGGCTCACGGTTGAGCGCGGCCGGCGTAGCGCCCGAGCTGCGTCACAAACGGAAACCGCAGCATCATGAACAGATTCAAGCAGACCGGCGGACCGAGGTGCTCGAGTCCGATCTTCATTCCCAGTTGCCCCAAGGACGGTTCCGCGCAATAGGTCCCGAACAGCCGGTCCCACCAGGGCACGTTGAATCCATAGTTGCTGTTGGTTTCGCGCACATCCACTGAATGATGGATGCGGTGCATGTCCGGCGTCACCACGAACCAGCGGAGCACGCGGTCCAGACTCAAGGGCATCTGCACGTTACTGTGGTTGAACAGCGCCGTACTGTTGAGCACGATCTCAAAGACGACCACGGCCAACGGGGCAACCCCCAGCGCCAGCACCGCCGCGGCCTTCACCATCGTAGAAATCACGATTTCGACCGGATGAAAGCGCACGCCGCTGGATACATCCAGATCCAGGTCGGAGTGATGCATCATGTGAAACCGCCAGAGGATCGGAACCAGGTGAAACACTTGATGCTGCCAGTAGATGATGAAGTCGAGCGCCGTCACCGCCAGCCCGAATTCGAGCCATATCGGCCCCTCGATCCAATTCAACAGCCCCCAGCCCCGCTCCTGCGCCATGGCGGCGACTGCCACCACCCCGCCCATGAAGAACAGCCTGGCGATGACCGTGTTCAGAATGACGACCGTGAGATTGCCGCCCCAGCGGCACAGCTTCGAGGCGGTCAACGGCCTCCGCGGCGCCAACAGCTCCCATGTGGTCATGACACCCAGCACGGACAGGTACGAGCCAACCCGGATCAGATCTTCAACCGCCATGCGCCTGCCTCCTGGAACGTATGAGGCGCGAACGATGAAATGGATTCACGTTGCGAGGACGAATCAATGGATCCCGGACCTTTTCAGTTCCATACATCACTCCTGCTTCTCCCCCTTGGGTCACCCCTTCTCGACGGCGGTTACCTCCCTTCCGGCAGTCCAGATCCGATACCGCACGTCAACACCGGCCGGCACATAAACCACAATGGGCACCCGGCTGTTGTACCGGACAAAATACGGATCGCCGCCGAGCGTAATGAAGCGATCCACTTTCGGTTCACCGGGATCGACAGCCATGAGCGTCCCCGCCATCGGACCAAGCTTGCGCACTTTGTATTGAGTGAATCCCCACCCCTTGACCGTTTCCGCTTCGATCCTGCCGCCGAAGAAATACCGGTTGCGCGCATCGGTCTGGACCGTTTTGCCGACGATCAACTCGACTTTCATCAGCGATTCATCCTGCTGCGCCGGGAGCTGGAGGACATATCGAACGATCCCCTCCTTAGCCGGAGGAAATGCCTTCAAGTTGTCCGCCGCATAGCCGGACGGTATCACGAAGAGGGCCGAGAACGCCGCGATCAGCCATGCTCTGCTCATCTCTCTCCCCCTTGTCGAACACAACAACTTAGTCGAGCACTCATCAATGGTTCCCGGAACCTTTTTCTCGCTGCGCATCCCCTTCGCGCGAGCAATATCCCCCAGATCCTTCGCAATAAACGCAGCGTCGCCACCCGCTTCTTCCGAGCAGGCTTCTACGAACCGGTCATTTTCTCAAGACTGCGCAGATGCCCGGCCACGTCATACCGAGTCACGCTTGTTTTTCTCATAAGATGAATACAGGGCTCCTCGACATTCTTCTCATCTCAGCCCATCGAGAGCCTGAAGTCCTTCAACCTGACAATCCGGCCGGCCTTGTGGGCCTTTCGATAATACTGTTCATCGGCAGTCACAAACGCGGCGCTGGGTTCAGTGAACGCCACAGCGTGGTACAAGGTATCGAACAGATGCTGTTTCAGCGAAACCGAAAGGGCGCAGGCTTTGTGGTAGACCTCCACGCCCGTCACGACAGGAAACTCAAGCGCATGTAGAAGCGAGACGGCTTGACGAGCCCGGCCTGGATCGAGCCGCACGATCACCGCAGCAACCTCAGCCAGCCAGTGCGGCGGCTGGACAACGGTCACGCGGGACTCTTTGACGAACTGGAGAATCCGGAGGGCTTGGAGGGAGTGCGCCTCTTCGGCGCGATCAGCAAAGATCCACTTGACGATCACGCTCGCGTCGAGAACGACTGTCGTCACGGCCTTCCACGTCTTCTAGCCGCTCGAACCGCTCGATCAGTGACGCGTCTGGTCCGCTTTCTCAACGCCAACAACTTCTCAACGGCCCTGGACCGTCGACGGCGACGCCGCCGTTCTTCCACAGCCTGCCGCATCAACTCCGTCAACACCGCGCTCTTGTTCTGACGGCTAAACGCCTTGTCAAACGCGTCCTTCACGTCAGCCGGCACACTAAAGTTCACGGTAGCCATAATGAGGCTCCTGTTGTTGAAATGTTCAACAACAGAATGACAGTCGCTATGCCCACTGTCAAGATTGACGGATGGAACGGGACGACTTCACAGAACACCAGCCTGTAACGGCGCTCCGCTCGCCGGGGCACCAGGCTGAGCGACGACGGACTCGAAGCGGGCCTGATAAGATCACCGTCACAGGCAGGATTGTCAGCGTCAAAGTCCGCATCCGACTGATCTGATCCGATCGCTCGATCAGGTCTTAACCCACTTTATCTGCGAATTCCCCCCGCTCGTGAACTCACCGCCTTTGACATCATCTCGCCATCTTGCATCTCATGCTCATCCGGTCTATCTTCTCCCCGACGCTCATCCTTTCTGCAGCAACAACGAACACCGGCCTTAGACGCCGGCGTATAACCTCCGACGGAACGTGGCTTACGGTATGAGCTTGGCCTCGATCCTTGGCCTGATGATCATCGGGCTTCTCGTCTACTTCGGCCTGGTCCGTAAGAAATCGGCCGAGCCCGAATTCTACGCCGGTTGCCTCTCCGCGATCCTGCTCGTGCTCCTGCTGGAGCTCACGGCAGAAGGCGTGATCGCACAAATGCCCCCTTGGGCCCAGCCATGGCTGACTTTCACCGCTTACCTGGCGGTGTCCTTCGTCATTCTGAAAACCCTGGACCTGCTCTTCATAGAAGACTACCTCATTGACAAGCTGGGAAAGTACATCCCTCGAATTCTCCGCCTCATCATCCTTCTCGCCTGCCTCACCCTGATCGGCCTCGTTCTTCTTCGTGCGGTTCTGGATGTGGATCCGCTGACCTTGATTGCGCTGCCGACCATCGCCACAGCCGTGGTGGGATTCGCACTCAAGGATGTCATTGCGCGCATTGCTTCGGGCATCAACCTCGGCCAAATGATCCACGTCGGCGACTGGGTCACCTTGATGGACAATGAAGGTGTCGTGACCGACATCGCCCTTGATTACATCACGATCAAAACGCGCGCCCTCGATTACATCATGCTCCCGAATGACGTCATCTCCCAATCCAAAATCATCAATCACAGCCGTCCGGAAAGCCTGAGCGCCCGGGCCATCTTCGTCGAAGCGAATTATGCACACCCCCCTATGCAGGTGAAACAGATCCTCGCGCAATCCGCGTTGGCTGTTCCGGGTGTGATGGCTAATCCTGCACCGATCAGCTATGTGAAAGAATTCAAGGATTCCAGCATCGCCTACAAACTCAAGTTCTACCTGAACGATTACGCACAGCGCGAACGCATTGAAGGGGAGGTCATGGCCTACGTCTGGTACGCCTTCCAACGGAACGGCATCGAGATCCCCTATCCCCAACGCGTCGTGCATATGACCCAAGCCCCCGACCTCGCAGCGTTACGCGCAATCGAACTCGCCGGCATCGAGGAACAGCTTCACGCCATCGACTTCTTAGCCGTGCTCGACGCACACGCATTACACGTGCTGGCGGAACACGCGCAGAAACGCGTCTATCTGCCCGGTGAGCTCGTCGTGCGCGAGGGGGAACCGGGAGAGGAGTTTTTCGCCATCATGGGGGGCGAAGCCGACGTCGTGATCAAGACGGGTGACCAGGACACGCCCGTCGCCATCCTCAAGAAAGGGCAGTTCTTCGGCGAAATGTCCCTGCTCACCGGAACCCCACGCTCCGCCACGGTTCGAGCCAAATCCCAGTTAACCGTCACTGTGATCGGCAAGAACGCCATGAGCCAGGTCCTATCACGCAACCCCGACCTGGCTGGTCAGTTCGGCACGATCCTGACTGCCCGGCAGTCGGAGTTGACCACCACGCGCGAAACCGCCGATCGCGCCGCAAGGTTGCGGCCCGGCGCGGAGGATGGACAGTCGCTCACCGCGAAGATCCTCAAATTCTTCCGTCTATCCGGGAGTTGATTCTGTACTGGCTCCCGTCATCCACGGTGGAGCAGTGAGATGCCCGTCGCCATCCGACAGAAAAAACTGATCTCCGGAATGCTGGTGGGGGGGACGGTGTTCCTCCTTGCCCTGGCCCTGCACTGGTCGGGATGGCTCACCATCGCAGAACTGAAAACGTTGGACCATCGGTTCCATCAGTACGCGGACTCCACCAAAGCCGGAAACGACATCGTGCTGGTGGCCGTGGACGAGGGCAGCCTTGAAGCCTACGGAAGATGGCCCTGGTCCCGCGACCGACATGGGTACATCGTCCATTACCTAAAACAGGCGGGTGCCAAGGCCGTCGTCTTCGATATCTTATTTCTCGAGCCGGATAGCTCGGCGGAAGAGTTTGATGAGGTGTTCGCCGACGAGATGCGGGCGGCCGGAAACGTGTACCTGCCGTTCCTGATGCAGGACCAGCATGAGCCTTCCGCCGGCTCGACCGTCTCTCCCCCCGGCCTGCCGGAGCCCTCGCCCGACATCCTGAAAAAAGCCACAATCGCGCTCGACGATCAGACGCCTCAGCCGGCCGGAACTCTACAGACCTATGCCGGCGCGAAATTGCCCGCGCCTCTGTTCGCTCAGGCCGCTCACGGCCTCGGATATATCAACCTGACCCCGGACATCGACGGGACCACCCGTCGCCTGCCACTGCTGGCCCAAATTCGTGATCACGCGTTTATGCACATCACGACGGCTGTTGCGCGCGACATCCTGACTGCGGATCACGCGACGCTTCTGCGCCGGGAACTTCGACTCGGACCGGTGACGATTCCCTTGACCGCAGAACGCGAGATGGTCATCGACTGGCATGGAACCCTGGAGGATCGGGTCTACCCTGTCTATCCAATCGGGGCAGTCCTCCGCTCCTATACCGACATGCAGCAAGGCAAGCCGCCTCTGCTGGACCCAACTCTGTTTCGGGATAAAATTGTGTTCGTCGCCACCACCGCCGCCGGAACCTATGATCTCCGCGTGACGCCCCTCTCTCCCTTCGCGCCGGGAGCCCTCATCCACATGTCGGCGCTCGATAATATTCTGAGACACCGCCATCTCCAGCCGGTGTCGTGGTGGATCTTCGCTGCGTCTACGCTCATCCTGACCCTGGCCACTGCCTGGGCCTTCATGCTGATGCAATCCCAGCGGGTCAAGGCGGCCATCATTGGAGGCCTGGCGATCGCCTACTACGGATTAACGGTCCATGCCTTTACATCTCATGGACTGTGGCTCGATCTCGCCATACCGGAAGGCGCGTTGGCCGTTTCGTTTGCAGCGGCCGCGACCGTCGAGTACCTCACTGAGGGAAAGCAGCGCCGGCAACTGCGGACGGTCTTCGACAAATACATGGCCGCTGAGGTCGTGGATGAGATCATGCGGAATCCGGAGGCGATCCGGCTCGGAGGCGAAAAGAAAGAACTCACGGTACTCTTTTCGGATGTGGCAGGGTTTACGTCCATCTCTGAAAAATTGGCACCGGAGACGCTCGTCGAGCTCCTGAACAAGTATCTTTCCGCGATGACGGATATCATCCTCCGCCACCGCGGCAACGTGAACAAGTATCTGGGGGACGGCATCATGGCGATCTTCGGAGCGCCTCGAGGAGAACCCAACCATGCCAGCCTCGCCTGCTTCGCGGCCTTGGATTCACAATCCGAGCTCGCCAAGCGGCGCGCGCAATGGAAAGCCGAGGGACAGCCGGATATCAGCGCACGCATCGGCATCAACTCCGGATGGCTTGTGGTCGGCAATATGGGTTCGCATGCCCGGATGGAGTACACGGTGATGGGAGATACCGTGAATCTGGCTTCTCGGCTGGAAGGCGCAAACAAGTATTACGACACACTGATCTTGTTAGGTCCCCGCACCTACGAACTCGCCGCCCGGGACGTTGAAGCGCGGGAAGTAGACCGCATGTGTGTCAAAGGGAAACAGGAGCCCGTGGTGGTCTTCGAACTGCTTGCACGCAAGGGAGGCCTGTCTGCTGAACAACAGCGTGTCATCAACACGTATGTCGAAGGGCTCGAGGCCTACAAGCGTCGGGATTTCAAGAACGCGGTAACCCAATTTGAAGCAGCCCTGGCGCTCGATCCGAGCGACGGCCCGTCGCGGGTTTACTTGGAACGCGCCAAAGAGTACCTTGTGGCTCCGCCTCCCGCGGACTGGGATGGAGTCTATGAACTGAAGTCGAAATGACGGAGGACCATGTGAACCATCGATGTGCCTTTCTTGCGGTGATGGTCTCATTGGTGGCAGTCATCACGATGACCGATGCCGCCTTCGGCGAGACCCTGTATGTCGCAGCCAAGAATGCGCAGTTGCGTTCAGGGAAGACCTCGCTGGACCCCGTTGTGGCCAGCCTCAAACTCGGAGAGGCCTTGGAGGTTATCAAGCGGGACGACCGTTGGCTGGAGGTCCAGACGACCAAAGGTGTCAAAGGATGGATCTTTCACAACAATGTGTCTGCGTCGAAACCGGCCGGAGGGGACAACGAGTTAGCCACCCTGGGGCAGAGCTTCAGACGGACCGACGCCTCAGCAGTCACGGCTTCGGCAGGCGCCCGCGGACTCGATAAGGCCTCGGAGGACTATGCCAAGCGGTCCGGAATTACCCAGCAGCAGCGCGATGCCGTGGATCGGATGACCACATATAAGGTTTCAGATGAAGCAATCCAGGAGTTCCTGAAATCCGGGAGACTCGGTGAATATGCAGACTAAGACCTGCCGCGGACTCATGGTATTCGGCCTGGCGCTCCTCTCTGTCGTCGGTCTGGCGGGCTGCGCGGAAATGCAACAGGCTGCCGAGAACGCCGCTCGAGGATCCGGTAACGAACGGCTGGCGAAAACGATCCACGGCGGCGGGAATCTCATTGCTGGTCTTCTTCCTATTGGCTATCAGGAGGAACAAACCATCGGACAAGCAATGGCCTTACAGGTGATTGCCCGCTACGGCGGGGTCTACGACCAGCCAGACCTGACACGCTACGTGAACCTGGTCGGCCGCGCGGTGGCCTTGACCTGTGATCGCGCCGACATCGAGTATCGCTTTGCGGTCCTCAACCACGATTCGATCAACGCGTTCGCCGCCCCCGCCGGCTACATCTTCATCACACGCGGGTTGTTGAAGACGATCAAGAACGAAGCTGAACTCGCGGCGGTGTTGGGTCATGAGATCGGGCACGTCACTCAGAAGCACATCCTCGACGTCATTCAGCGGTCCAAACAGATCGCCGGTGTGGCGGAAGCCGGCCTGGCCTATGCGAACAAGAATCCGGACGCGTTCAAGAATGTGATCGACGGAGCCGTCAAGAAACTGCTGGATGAGGGGCTGGACCAGAGCAAGGAGTTGGAGTCCGACCGCTTGGGAGTCGTCTTCGCATCACGCGTGGGCTACGATCCGACCGCCTACGTGACATTTCTGGACCGCCTGCGGACCATCAAAGGCGATGACCAGGCCTTCTTCAAAACGCACCCGAATTTTTCCAACCGGCTATCAGTTGTCCAATCCACCATCCGTGAACAGGGGCTGAAATCCACGGGCAGCCTCCTCGCCGATCGCTTCAGCCGGTCATCCAACAGCTTGCTGTAGCATGCCGGCCGTTGCTGACGCGCCGTCGCCCCGTTGATCGAACGGTCGGTTGGTCGCTCTGTGTTCGGAGATCAGCACGTGTGAAGGACTCACGACTGGATAGGCACGTCCGGGTCCTCTTCTGCCGGGCGGTCACGTGAGCCCTGAACTTGTCACAGGTTCCCCGTGAAGGTGATGTGTCAGTCTTGCTCCTTACTCGCGTATCCGTCGCGATGCGGCATGTCAGCCTTCCGTGTTTTTTCTTGTCCCAGAATTTTCTGCTCCGCCTGGAGCCAGTCATCCAAAGCTCCTTGGCAGATCCGTCGCTCATACACCTCGTAGGCTCGCTTGGCAATCTTGAGCTGGCCCGTCGCGAGTGGACGAGGCAATCCGAACCGTGGACTATTCCCGCTCTCCGTCCTCCGCGTCACGAGTTCACGTTTCAGGTACGTCTTCTACGAACCGCTACCTGGTCTCCACGGCCATTTGAGCAAAGAACGCGCCCGCCCGCTTCCGCATTGCTTGAGGCGAGAGGTCTTCTTTGTGGGTCGCGAGGCTCCACTTGTGGCCGAACGGGTCAGTGACCTGCCCGCAGCGATCGCCCCAGAACATATCCGCCATCGGCATGTCAGCTTTTGCACCGGCTGACACGGCGCGGTTGAACAAATGGTCCGCATCTTCAACGTAGAGATACAGACTGACGGACGTACCTCCAAGGCTTTGCGGCCCGCGGCATCCCATGCCGGGAAATTCCTCACCCAGCATGATGATCGAACTCCCGATCCTGATTTCCGCGTGCATGATGCTTTTCTCATCGGGTCCGAGAAAGCGCATCCGCTCCTCCGCGCCGAACGCGCGTTTGTAGAATTCGATCGCCTTGTCGGCGCCTCGGACCGTGAGCGTCGGCGTGACGGTATGATAGCCTGCCGGGACTGGTTTCGCTGATACTGTCATCGCGTCCTCCTTTCTGAAGATCCACAACCCGCGGACTTGAAATGGCTTCACCGGGCTCTACGATATGATCGGCACCATCAGCCCTCTATGGTGACGATCCAGATTTCACGATCCAGGCAGAAGAAAAACGAGCGGCTGTACGCGATACGATCCCATCCACCTGCCCCGTCAGTTCGCATGACACCATTGACCACCGGCACCGACCATGTCCGGCACGCACCGGCTCGTTCCTGGATAGGCCGTCCCTGCCGGAGCGGAACGTATGTACGGGGGAACATGCGGCCAAGGCTCACCTTCTCCGCCGCGGGATGACGGCTTCGGGACCCATGGACTCTTCGCCGTGACGTTCCCGGAAACTGTTCGACGTGTGGAGCGGGCAGGCGATGGCGGTGCCACATACTGAGACCTGAAAGCGGATTCCTCGTCGAATGAACGACTCGGCGAGAAGTACTGTGCCAACCAGTCGGGCGGCCACGAAGACGACTCCCGTTCAACTTTCGGCGTGTCACTCGATTCGGGAGTCGGCGACGTCCGTTGACGCTCCTTCACCATCATGGCCCGAATGGCCGACAGATTTTTCTCGCCCTCATCATCGGATTGCCTCTCCGACAACGCACTCAGGTCCGCCGGCTCCTCCAAACCGAACCCGGCACATCCGAGGAGGGACAAACTCACGATCAAGCCGGCGAACCACATGCGACTGTTCATGATAATGGGAACAATGCTGGGGACCTCCTCTCTCCTCTCGCGCGAAGTGAACGCATGATCAGTACCAGCTTCGCTCGAATTGATATTTCAAACAGTTCGGGTAGCAGTTCCCCTCTGGAATCCAGGAAAAGTTGTCCAAAGCATGCAGAATGTCAACGAGCAATTCTTTCCGGAAATTCAACTCCTTAGCAGAAATCACGGGACAACATGTTCCCTCAGCCATAACTCCTTCCTAGCTTCACCGCGAGACAAGAAACTTTAAGTCTTTGGAATACAGAACGTTTTCGCTCCTGGACGTCTTTGGCAAACCATTTGCGCGTTGCACGCCGGAGAACGCGTGCAACGGCTGGGACTTTCTCGCACCACAGCGCAAGGGAATCATTTCGACAAGGTGTCGCCCAACCGCAACCCTGTTTGCCGCCGGGCGGAGGTGCAACATGAAATCGTATCAGCTCACACTAGCGGCGATCAGTCTCCTTTGTCTGCTGATTGGCGTGACCGCCCTCACCAAAGCGGCAACCACAATAGGAGGCACAGTCGTAGGCATCGATCAGTTCCAGCAGACTCTCACATTCCTGACGAGAGAGGGAGAATACTGGACGCTCCCCGTGGCAGATCCCAATATCTTGACGAAGGAGCGTCTGTCCAAGGGCGATCAGGTCTCGATCGAGCTCGACCGGAATGACAGGATCAGCAAGATCGTCAAGCTGGCCGAATAGCCGTGCAACGGGAGAGACCATGGAACGTTCAAGGAGGGGATTATGAAGCAGGCTCACCGGAACAACCCTGCCATCGTTGCCGTGATCACCGTACTCGCATGCCTGGGACTGTTCTCTCAGCAAAGCCAGGCTGCCGGGAAATCCGTGGGAGCCCCTCGAATCACTGACGGGTCGAACGTCACGTTCTTCTTCCAGCTTACCGTTCCGGGCGAACAAGGGTTCGAAGTCCGGGACATCGTAAAGTTCGTCCAGGGACAACACCAGCTCCTGCCGGCGTTGGAACGGGTGGTGACCGGCATGAAGAGCGGGGACGAAAAAAAGGTTGAACTCTCCGTGGAGGAGGCCTTCGGCCCTTATGACGGCAGAAAAAAGAAAACGGTACCAAGGGACGACCTGCCGGCTCAAACAAAGGAAGGAGATGTCCTGCAGGATCGCAACGGCATGCAGGCAACTGTGACCCAGTTGTCTGAGACCTCCGCGGTCATGGATTACAATCATCCGCTGGCGGGAAAGCCCCTCGTTGTGAAGCTTAGAATCTTGCGGGTTGACGATCCCTCATAATTGTTCACTCAGGAGGTACGCCATGAAGAACCGACATCTGACAGGAGACGGACTCCGAAAATATCCGATCCGCCTTCAGGAGACTCCTCTCATCGCGAAATGGGGCAGATCCATTGCCGTAGGACTGATCGTGATGGGCCTGACCATGATCCCGCCAGGATCGACCCTGGCCGAAGATCAGGCGCCCGGCACGGACCGTTCGGAAGGCACTGGAATACAAGTGGCGAGTTGGCTGCTGACGGTTCCCTATTGTGCCGGCAAAAGCGCATTCGCAGTCGCAGGCAGCGTCGTCGGTGGCCTGGGATACGCGTTCTCCGGAGGAAACTCAAAAACCGCAGAGTCCGTCTGGGCCACCAGCGTCTATGGGACCTACATCCTCCGACCGACCCATCTCAGAGGCGAGGAACAGATCCACTTCTTCGGCAAGGCTGACGGCGACCAACACGAGACCGTCCCTCATTCGGTGAAGAATGCCTCAGTGACTGCTGAGCCACCGAAGGAATGAGGCATTCAAGGAGCTCATCGAGTGAATACGTCGTACCCGCTATGCGCGGCTGACGGGGCTGCGGGATCGAAAAGCGATATCGCCACCTTTCACTCAACCGCCGCGCGCGGGCGACAAGAAAAGAAACTTTTTCCCGTCCCACTCTCTACTCCTTGTACAACCAGGCTCCCGCTTCCGTGGCCGCCACGATCTCGGCAAGTCCCACCACGACCGCGATGGTAAAGAGATGGCCGGGGAGCAACCCGCGCGGCCCCCAGTTCACAGACGGAAGAAGACTGCCGAGCACCCATACGGCAAGTCCCGCATAGAGTGCCGTCTTCGGCCCGGCGCCGAAGCGCGGCCTGATCGCAGCGTACAGCCACAGCGCCATAATCCCATAAGCAAATCCCAGCAGGACATGCAGCGTCATGTTGGCCCCCGTTTCCCGGAGCGGATGCCCCAAAGCCTGCATCGCCTGCCGCCACTCAGGTCCCAGAATAATCCCTTCCAGAATCCCCTCGACGACGTCGATGATGATCCCGGCGACGAGCCCTCCGATGACCACGTTCCTCCAGTTGATCTTCCCCATGGTCAACCTCCTGGTTAGGGTCCGGTGCGAGAGAATGGCGAAAGGCTAGGCCGCTCACGCAACAGTGTCAAGCAGGCACGACAGCAAAGAGATACCGCGTTGAAGATGACAACGGTCCGCCGGAGCGGTTCAAATCAAACCGGCTCCTGCCACCGTTTTCTCCTCCCGCAGTGGGGGATCGACTGGACTGCCTTTCAAAACGTACAATGTCCCTGTTTTTTCAGCCATGTGACGTTTACCTGAACGATGGCAACTCAAGACAACAGCGAGCCGGCAGAAGATGCATCCTCCGATACCCTACGGAGCGATCTCACCGATTGGGCGACGTGGCCGGATGAGAAGTTGCTGGATCTTCGGCTGTGCGACCTCGATCTCAAGATTGCGGGCAGTGATCTTGAAAATCGCATCGCGCAGCTTTACCAGGAACTCGATGGCCGCGGCCTTCACTTTCATCCGCATTTTTGGCTGTCTGATGAATGGTTCTGCCCGGATGATGTGCCCGGCATCGCGATCCCGTTCTATCTGGCCCACCCCCGGCTCGCCAAGCTCGAATTGACCCAGATGCTGGAAGTGGAAGGGGGCGATCCGGACTGGTGCATGCGCATCTTGCGGCATGAGACCGGCCATGCCATCGAGAACGCCTTCAGGCTTCGGCGGCGGCGGCACCGGCAACAACTCTTCGGAAAGAGCTCGGAGCTCTATCCCGATGATTATTCTCCCAAGCCCTACAGCAAGAGCTTTGTGCTGCATCTCGACTCGTGGTACGCACAAAGCCATCCCGATGAGGATTTCGCCGAAACCTTCGCCGTGTGGCTGACGCCGAACTCTCTGTGGGAGACACGCTATGCCGGGTGGCCGGCGCTCAAGAAACTGCAATACGTCGATCAGCTCATGCAGATCCTGGTGGGCCGGCCTCCGCTCAACATCTCCACCGAAGAAGTCGATCCGCTCCGGCGGCTGCGCACCACTCTGCGCCGGCATTACAAGAAAAAGCGCCGGCATTACGGTCTCGATCATCCGGATTTCAACGACCGTGATCTGCGGCGGTTCTTCTCCGATGCGGCGGAGCACAACGGCAACATGACGGCGGTCCGTTTCCTCACGAAGATTCGGAAACCGGTTCGCCGCCTCGTCGCCGGCTGGACCGGTGTGTACCAATACACGATCGATCAGGTTTTTGAAGACCTGATCGCGCACTGCCGCCCGCTCAACCTTCGCCTGGCGGTGCCGGAAGAGCAGGCCAAGCAGGAGTTCACCGTCTTCTTGACGGTGCAAGCGATGAACTACGTCAACACCGGCGGCCGGCGGGTGGCATTATGAAACCACTCAGAGTCCTCGTGCTCATGCACAAGCATCTGGTGCCGCCTCAGGATACGTCCGGTGTCGACACGCAGAAGGCCGAATGGAAGACGGAGTTCGACGTCGTGACGACACTGCGGAAGATCGGCCATGAGACAGAGCCGTTGGGGGTGGAGAAAGATCTCGGCATCATCCGCAGCACCATCGATACCTGGAAACCCCATATTGTCTTCAATCTGCTCGAAGCGTTCCACAATGTCAGTCTTTTCGAGCCGAACGTGGTGAGCTACCTGGAATTGCTGCGCGTTCCCTATACCGGCTGTAATCCGCGAGGCATGCTGCTGGCCAAAGATAAGGGACTCTCCAAGAAACTCATGGCGTACCACCGCATTCCGATGCCCGAGTTCGCCGTCTTCCGGCGAGGACAGAAGATCCGCGTGTCGAAGCGTCTCACTTTCCCCATGATCGTCAAATCGCTGACGGAAGAATCCTCGCTCGGCATCTCACAGGCCTCGGTTGTCGAGGATGAGCAGAAGCTGATTGAGCGGATCGGATTCATTCATGAGAGCGTCGGAACGGATGCGCTCGTCGAGCATTTCATCGACGGCCGGGAGCTCTATGTCGGCGTGATGGGCAATCAACGACTGCGGATCTTTCCCGTGTGGGAAATGCAATTTACCAAGATGCCGGACGACGTGCATCGTATCGCCACGGAGCGGGTCAAATGGAGCATCAAGTACCAGGAGAAATACGGGATCCAGACAGCGGAACTCAAAGACGCGCCCGAAGGCGCCGGCGAGCGCATTCACCATCTCTGTAAACGAGTCTACCGTGCGCTGGAACTGAGCGGGTATGCACGGATCGACCTACGGCTGGATAAAGAGGGAAAGATCTATGTGCTGGAGGCAAATCCCAATCCCCAAATCGCGCAGGACGAAGATTTCGCCGAATCCGCCAAACGGGCTGGCATGCCGTACACCAAGCTGCTCCAGCAGATCATCATCCTGGGCCTTCAATGGCGGCCGGAGCGCAATGGATGATCGCATCAGACATTTAACACAGCCTGCAGGATTTCGATCGACGGACTATTACGCCTGAGTTCGCATTGTCACCCCCTTGCGTTCACTGTCGGCGAGGCATAAGATGACCCCGTCACCGTCCCCTGACCTGGTCAAACGGAGGAGGCGGCTGTGTTCTGGGAAACGCGGCAACCTTCATCACCACCCGATCCGTTCTGTTCATTCTGCGGCAAACGTCAGGGGGCGGTCCGGAACCTCATCGCAAGTCCTGCGCCCTACACCTGCAATTCCTGCCGCACGACATCTCCGCTTCTGATCTGCGACGAGTGCCTTCAACACTGCTCCGCGTCCCTGAAGAAAGACAATGGAGCGCAGGGTTCTTCCACCTCCGTTCCGCTGGTGGTTCCCAAACCCACTGAAATCAAGGCGACGCTCGATCACTACGTGATCGGGCAGGATCGCGCCAAGAAAGTCCTCTCCGTCGCGGTCCACAACCACTACAAGCGCATTCTGAACCGGGATCGGCTCAAACACGTCGACCTTCAAAAGGGCAACATTCTGATGATCGGGTCGACGGGGACCGGCAAAACGCTTCTGTCTCAGACGTTGGCGCGCATCCTACATGTGCCCTTTACCATCGCTGATGCCACGGCACTGACGGAGGCGGGTTACGTGGGCGAGGATGTCGAGACCGTCGTGTTGAAGCTGCTCCAGAACTGTGATTACGATGTTACGCGCGCCGAGACCGGCATCATCTACATCGATGAAATCGACAAGATCAGCCGGAAGTCGGAGAACCCGTCCCTGACGCGGGATGTGTCAGGCGAAGGCGTCCAGCAAGCGCTCCTCAAGCTGGTGGAAGGAACGGTCTGTAATGTGCCGCCGAAAGGCGGGCGGAAACATCCCGAGCAAGACTACATTCGTGTGGATACGACGAACATTCTGTTTATCGCCGGAGGCGCCTTCGTCGGACTGGATCAGATCATCGGCCAACGGACGATGCCCAAGCGGCTGGGATTCGGAGCGAGCGATCCAACGAGCGGGATCGACGGCCACACCGACGTGCTTCGCCACGTACGATCAGAAGATCTGTTGAAATTCGGGCTCATTCCCGAATTTGTGGGCCGCTTCCCCGTCCTCACGACGCTGTCTGACCTCGATGTGCCCGCGCTCGTTCGCGTCCTCACCGAGCCCCGCAACGCGCTGGTGAAACAGTACCAGGCCCTCTTCGAGATCGAAGGTGTCGATCTCCAGTTTACCGACTCCGCGGTGAAGGCTGCCGCTCGCCGAGCGGCCTTGATGAAAACCGGCGCGCGGGCGCTCCGCACGATCCTGGAAGAAGTGATGCTGGACCTCATGTATGAGATCCCCGCATATGAAGGAGCGAAATCCGTGGTGATCACGGAAGAGGTCATCGCCGGGATCAAGCAACCGCAGATCCTCACCTGAAACTTCACTTTGTATTTTTCGGTGTGCTTGTGCAGGACGAACGAAAGACGATCGCAAGTAGCGGATAGGGAGAAGTGTGTGCTCAGGACAGATCGTCCGCGCAACGAAATCCCAGTGAGGGACCCCAATAGGTCACGTCGTCCCACCCTCGGTAGTTGGCGCGCAGTTCTAACGGTCGGTCGCTGACTTCCCCGCCCCGCAGCACACGGAAGGAGCCGCGCACAGGACCTTGCGGATCTCGGGCAGGCGACGAGCGATAAAAATCCTCGGCGTACCAATCGTTGACCCACTCCGACACATTCATGACGAGATCAGCCACTCCGTACGGGGACACGGCGAAATCGATGGTGCCGACTGGCTCAGTCCCATTTTTGACGGTCTTCTGCTCAAGGCCCCGCACACGAACTCGCAGCACGTCGTCATTATTACCCCAGGGATAGAGTCGCCCGTCGGTCCCGCGCGCCGCTTTTTCCCACTCGGCTTCGGTCGGTAGCCGCTTGCCCAGCCACCGGCAATAGCCTCGCGCCTGGTTCCATGTGACGTTCGTCACCGGATGCTCTGCGCGAGTCGCCTCGTCATAGGCCGAGCGATCCTTGGGAGCGGGACAACCGCCGCCTTCCGCACATTGCCGGTATTGACGGTTCGTCACTTCATACTTGTCGAGCCAAAACCCGCTGACATACACCCGATGCAGCGGACGCGCGTCCGGCAACGCGTCATCCGATCCCATCAAAAACTCTCCCGCGGGAATCAGGATCATCCCCTCAGGAGGAACAATCCCTCGCTCGGCGAGTCGCTGCAACTCCTCTCGCTGAACCAGCCGAAGTTGCTCATTCACCTGCCGGACCCCGGCATCATCCGCCTTGACGGAAGAGGGTTCACGGAGACCTCCCGTCTGCCCTCGCGCAGCCGAGGTCACAGCGACGTCACTTTTTCCGCCCGACTCTGTCGCTGAAGCAGCCGGCGGGACTCCCTCGGTCACCCGCACCGTTTCAATCCTGACCGTAGTCCGAACAAGAGACTGGGCGAACCCCTTCCCATTGGCTCCCTTCTGGCCCTTGATGCCCTTCCCGATCGTGGTGAAGTCGAACGCTTCAATGTTCGCCAGCAGCGGGGTGGCGTAGCTGATCGGCACGACGAACGCCATCCCCTCCGGCACGATTCCTGACGGATGTGTGAACTTCGTGGTGAGAATACCCACCACTTCACCCCGTGCATTAAAGACCGGCCCACCGCTGTTGCCGGGATTGACCGCAGCATCGACCTGGAATACGCGCTGCACGCCTTTGGTCCGCACGGCGGCAATCCGCCCCCTCGTCACCGATACCTCGCGTAGACCGAAGGGAAAACCGACGGCTACGACTTCCTGATCCAATTGCACTGACCCGGCATAGCCGAGCGGCGCGTCAGAAAGCCCCACGGTCTCGACCTTCAGCAGCGCGAGATCGTGTTCAGGATCGGCACTGACCACCACCGCCGGCGCACGAAACTCACCGGGCGTCACCACGACAATTCGTCGCGCGTTGGCCACCACGTGATGCGCAGTGAGCACATAGCCGTCCGAATGCACGATCACCCCGCTGCCCGCCGGTTTTTCGCTCGGTCCGCCGACACGCTCCACCGCCCAGGCCGATCCCAGCCCGATCACCAACAACCCTATGGACAGCGCCGCGTGTTTCATTTGGTAATCGGGATCATCACGCTGATGGCTCCGGCATTTTGTCCCAACTTCCACCCTTCCCGTGGATAGCCGGTCCGGTCGAGTGTTCCTTTCGGCTCCCCGTGACAAGCAAGACAATGCCTGGTGGCATAAAGCGGGAACATCAATCGGAGCAGCCTACTCTTGGCGGTCGTTTCGCTGATCGGTTTTTCTCGCGGATAATTAGGGTCGGCGAAGAGTTCCAGTGCGGACCGCTCGGCCGGGTCCGGAGCATTGGCAGCATTGCGAGGCAGGAGCGTCGTTTGTTTCATGCGAACTCCGGTCCGCTCGGTGAAGCGACTGGCCACGCGAGCCCCATAGATCGCGGGAAGCAAGCCTCTCGGCCGGCTCGATCGGTTGATCTCAGGCTGGGCGTCGGCTACCACATGCCGGCTGACGACCACGAGCTCCTTCATCAACTTTTTGGCCTGAGCCGGAACCCGCGAAGAATTGAGATCCTCCAGATCAATTCCGGACCGGCTGAGAAACATATCGGTTAATTGTCGACCGAAGACATCCGGGGTCAGCCCCTTATCGGATTGCCCCGGTTCATCGAAGAGGGCTTGATGATCATTGACGACGGACCGGCCCGAGTCCAGGAGAATGGCAAGCAAACGAGCCGTCTGCTCCACTTCGAGAATCGTCTGGAGTGCGACTCCGGTGTTGGACGCCGCCTCCTTTGCCCACGCTGGCCGCTCCCCCGTCGCGACGATTGCGGTAAGGAGGAACAGGGCCGTCGTGACCACGCGCAGACGATTCGACATAAGATCGTCTCCGACGCATCGGCGATATCAGTTCGGAGAACTAACCGGTGTCCGCCAGCCGTACAGGAAGGAGCCGACGGACACCGTGTCACGGTGGGATCGTACGGGTTGCCCTCCAACGAAGTCAAGCCGTGGGGCAGCCACAAAGGCATGGGGCTAGCGGTCTCGATGGATGTCAATCATCACATTATCCGCGTCCAACTCCAGTGTTACCGAGGCTCCATCCGGGAGGCCGGACAACTTATTCCCTGCCAGCGCATCCACCTCGTACGTGCTGGCCCCCTCTGGAGTGGAGAGTTGAATTTCCTGCCAGTACGGATCGGTATAGCGCACCGTGCCGACGACAAACCGGTGATCCGGGAAGAAGCGATCCGTTCTCGACACATCGATCATCACATTTCCAGAATCAACGAGCAGATTGACCGTCTCGCCAACCTTTGCATCGTGCAGCCCCACGCGGTCTGCTTTATTCGGACTGATCGTCCGAGGCTGCAGGCTGTTGTCGGTATGTATAAACAGCATCCCGGACTCGATCTTGGTAATCACCCCGCTGAATCCATAATGCGCCGCGAGCGTGACGATATCTGTGGATGGCTCAGCAGCGCCAACCGGAACGACAAAAACCAGCATCGCAACTGTGGTCAATAGCCAACGTGTCATCATGGCGTCACCTTCTTTCTTAGTCTGACTCGGCAAACAGCGCGCGAATTCTTGTGGGAGGAGTGCCGGCACTCCTCCCACGGAATTCCCCGCTCAATAGGCTAGTTCACTGACGCCCCCGGACGGGGCGGGAACGGAAATTCCATACTCCTGAATCGGCGTCACCATCAACGAATAGTTGAAGAGCTCATCTGCCGCGATGTCGCTGATCCCATGGTCCCGGACGCGCAACATCTTAAACCACTTGGTCATCTCGACTTTGACTGTTCGTTGATCTCCACGGTTCACTGCATCCCGCACCATCCCCAATTTCTGGCTGTAGGGCTCCCAGTTCGATGCGGGATAGTTGGTCTTGTAGAACGAGACAGAGTTGGCGAGATCATCAATCCACCCTGTCTCTGCCATGGCTGGACCGAGCGCGACGAAACATCCCACAACAGCTGCCACGAGCACTGCTCCAATCATTGCTTTCATACATCCCCCTTTCCGGCTGCGTCGGGCGTGGTATCACCCTGCCGACGCTGGCCCGGACTTAGCAAAAATCATAACCCGGCGCGGAATAGACATGGTGGATGGCATTTACCCGTAGGCCGCAGAGCGGCCTGTAGTATCATCGGCCGCGAGAACCCCCGGTCCGAAGACCATCCTTCCGTATCAGCTGGAAACCAAACAGCGCTGCGGTCAGGCCGCGTGCCTGGTCCGCGTGCCGCTCACTTCGGTAGACCGGCCGCTCTCGCGGGGCATCGACACCCGCCTCTTCTCAGACTCACTTTCCCCTCCCATCGACCAGGCGATCACCCACACAAGCGCACCCATCGTCACGAGACCGATGATCTCGACCATAGGGCACCTCCCTTGTCTCAACTATGAAAGTCGACGAAGCCTGTCGCGCACCTATGCAGCAGCCCGACGGTGGCCGTCTACGGCGTGTGTGCCTGCCTCGCTCGGCTCATCCATCCTGCCACTTGGTGCTATGGGCGATCCCTTCGCCTTCGAGTATAGGAGATCGAAACAGACGAACAAGATCGCCACCATCGCCAGGAGACCTCCCACGATTCCCCAATAGACCCCTGACATAAATCACCCACTCGCGCGGTTCTCGCGAGTCCTTTTCTCATGTGCTGTTACGCCGCTATGCGATAGACCCACCTGTCTGCAGTGTGCTTCATCTGATCGACCGCCTTGGTCTCTCGATTCCGAGCGCTCAGCGACAGTCCTCCAAAAAAGACGCCCGCCAACATGAAGCCGGCGACCATCAGATAGCCCATAGGAATCTCGGGCCAGGACGCTGGTTCCGTGAAGGCCACTGACGTATCTTCCGGAAAAGATTGGATGGCGGCCAGCAGCGTCAAGCGATCCGCCAGCGCCTCGGTGCGAATGTCGGCCACAACGAGGCTCGCGAATTGTTCTTGCTGTGCAGCCCGCTCCGCTTCTGTTGATCGTTGGACCTGCGTGACATGAACAAGTGCCGTCCCCATTCGCTCCTGGATCGCGCCAGCTTTCCTGGCGTAACTTTGAACGGCCTCCACAATCCCGCGTCCGAGAGTTGCCTGCCACGTCGACGCGAAACTCTGGTCGAGACGTTGCCCTCTGGATTCGATCGCGCGAATCATGCCGCTGTTGTAATCTGAAAGATACTGATCAGCAGAAAACGCTCCTCTTCGAATGCCGCGTTGCGTGAAATTCACGATCGCCCGCCCCATCACACCCTGGACACGGGCCATATGATCGGCCGGGACTGTCGCAGCCTGGTGCATGACGGCCCCGAAGGGACCACCTGATAGCGATTGGAACTCATGGTGAGCGAGCGTCGCCCGGTTCCACTCGGACACGGATTGCGCCATGACCTGATTGGCGCGGCGTTCGAAGATCATCTGGTCGACAATGGCTTGCCCGATGGCAGGCTGGAGCCAGATCATTCCAACGTCGACGCCGGCTGGCTCTTCAAGCGAGCTGGGCTGCGGGCTGGCTATCTGATAAGTACCGTTCGCAGCAACAAAGAAGAGCAAGGCTCCGAAGACAATCGCACACATGCCGACACCCACGATGATGTCGGTCGTGTTGTAGCGGTACGACATAACGACCTCCTTTCGACATCGGGCAAGCAAGCACGTGGCAGGCACGACACGCGGCATCTTGCGCGAGTCACATGGAACGATTTCCGGCTCCTGCAGTCGGGCATAGTGATAGACCTCCCTGTGTGAAACGGAACGAGAGCCCACAAGGGCGCAGAGGGTTGTCCGCTGTTCACCAGAACAGCGGAAAAAGGAAATTCCGCGATGTCGCAGGAAAGAATGCTGATGGGAAGGAGGCCGCACTTACCATGTCCATTCCGTTGGATCTGTGCACCACGGAGGATCATGGCTACCACCTCCAGCATGAGGCGGCTCGTGAACAAGTTTTAACTCTACGCTCCGGCAAGGCACCGGTCAAGAGCAGAAATCGCAAGTCCTGTGCCTTTTTCTTGCTCGAGTTCACGTCAGCAATGGCGCTTCGAAAGCACTGATCTATAAGCTCGCTAAGTCGGTCCCAAGCTATCTCTCAACCGCTGTGGAGGTAGGATGCGTACCGAAGAAGATACGTGGATGGATCGGTTTTGACTCTAGTCGCGCGCGGACGAGATCGGCGAGATGGAACCAGACAGGATCTTTTACGCGAACATGAAGTCAATGCGGGAGCGACTGCAGGCGTTCCGTCAGTCGGAGATTCTCAGCGTAGTC
>CAZOUA010000002.1:41601-122896 GCA_964582865.1 uncultured Nitrospira sp.
GTCAATGCGGGAGCGACTGCAGGCGTTCCGTCAGTCGGAGATTCTCAGCGTAGTCGACCGGACAGTCAATGACCGCCGGCACCTTGCTGTTGAGCGCGTCGGCGAGGACCGGCCGAAGCTCGGACGGCTCCGTCACGCGATAGCCGATCGCGCCGAAACTTTGCGCATAACGCATGAGGTCGGGATTGCCGAATTCCACCGCCGAAGTCCGACCGAACCGGAGCTGTTGCTTCCAGCGGATGACTCCATAGCCGTTGTCCCGCCAGACCAGAATGATCAGCGGTAATTTCAAACGCACGGCCGTCTCCAGTTCCTGGGAGTTCATCAAAAACCCTCCGTCTCCGGTCACCGCCACCACCCGGCGTTCCGGGAACAACAGCTTGGCGGCAATCGCACCGGGCACGGCGATGCCCATAGAAGCAAACCCGTTCGAGACAATGCAGGAGTTGGGCACCTCGCAGGGAAACATTCGGGCCATCCAAAGCTTATGGGCGCCGACATCGCAGACGATCACATCATCCGGCTTCAGGCACGCGCGGAGTTCCCGCATCACGTGCTGCGGCCGGAGAGGCCAGGAAGGTGCGCCCGCCAGCTCCGCTTCGAATCCCTCGATGACGGTCTTGCGGGCGCTTTGGGCCCATGAGGAACCGAACGGCGAGAGCCCATCGGCAATGTCTTCCAGCGAGAGGCGAATGTTTCCCAAGACACCCACCTCGACAATGTAGTGCTCGTCCACTTCCGCAGGCGACACATCGATGTGCACGATGCGCTTGTCATGGTGTGCATTCCAGAAGCAGGGCGCGTACTCGACGAAATCATAGCCGATCGCGACAACCACGTCGGCCTGCTCCATAACGACCGCCGCATAATCACGAGCGTGAAGGCCGATCGTATAGAGCGACAACCGATCGCTGTCCGGAAGAACGCCCTTGGCCATGAACGTATGCAGGACGGGAATCTGCAACTGCCGCGCAAATTGCCTGACCGCGTCATGCGCATGACCGCGAATCGTGCCGTTTCCGGCCAGAATCACAGGACGCTGCGATGCGGCAATCGCCTCGATCGCCCGCGCAACCTGGGCCTGCGACGGCTCCGGCGTCACCGGCGACTGCACAAAGAGCGGCTTGAACTCGCTTGCCTCGCCGATCTGCTCCTCCGCCACATCTTCCGGCAATTCCAGATGAGTCGCCCCCGGTTTCTCCGTCTGGGCGATCTTGAACGCCTTCCTGACGGCTTCGGGAATGACTTCCGCCTTCGGAATCGAGGTATTCCACTTGGTGACGGGCCTGAACATCGAGATGACATCGATGGACTGGTGCGATTCCTTGTGGCGGCGGTTCAGCGACGCCTGCCCGGAGATGGCCACGAGCGGCGCCCGATCCAGGTAGGCATCCGCGACACCGGTCAACAGATTGGTCGCGCCGGGGCCGAGTGTGGACAGGCACACCCCCGCCTTCCCGCTGAGTCTGCCGTAGACATCGGCCATAAACGCCGCACCCTGTTCGTGCCGCGTCTCGATGAAACGCATGCGGGAACCGAGCAGCGCATCCATCAACTCCAGCGTCTCCTCGCCGGGCACACCGAACACCAGCTCGACGCCTTCATTCTCGAGGCAACGGACCAGCAATTCTGCCGCCTTCATGCGAAGAACTCCTCAACCGGAACACGAATCGGCCGATCGCCGGTCCGGACGGCCGACATGTCCGAGTCTCGCAGCATTCTATCAATCTTCTGCGGGTTGGGGGAATCGAACCACCGCGCGAGGACGAGTCACATGATTCCTATCCCTTCATCAAACATACGGACACACTGTCCAAAGGCAGACAACCTGTTCGCCATCCGGATGTGACGGCAAAACAACCAGTTCGAAGGAATGGGCTTCCGCACTCGGACAAGCTGTTTCGGAGCATCAACATCCCGGCTCAAACTGGGCACGCGTATCTTCCTGAAAAAATAGGGAGCAGGGCATCTCCGGGATCGATGGTCTGTTATTTGCCTCACCATTTACGATTATGAGCGGCAGTTCTTTGTCGTTTGTCGAAAGAGCGAGGAAGAGGCGGAGATCACCATGAACATCAAACGTATGCTTGAACCTGTTGACCTCATGGTTGCAGCCGGAATCGTTGCGACTGTCCTCGGGGCGCTTCTCGTGTTCATGTCCACGCAGGGCAGTTTTCACGCTGCCGGTGCCGATGATGTGGCAGCGCCTGAAGCACACAACTTCGCACAGACAGCCCTGGGGCAAACACTCCTCAACATCTCTGTGTTGGAGAGGGAAGGTTCCGAAGAGACCACCAAGGCCGTTAAAAAGCTCGATCACGCGACCATGACAGCTCAAGAGCTCCGCCATTCGACCGAACAGCGGATCAGCACCCTTGCCGCGCAGGCTGACAATATTCAAATTGAGAATACGGCGCGCGCCGAGTTTGTGAAGGGGCGCTCCGTCATCAACTTCACCTCCCGAGCGGTAAAGAACGATTCTATGCCGCTTGAGCAACGGGAGGAGCACACCCGTCGAATGATCGAGGTCGCGGCCAAAGCCGGTCGGAAGATAGAGCAAGAGTTTCAGGAGACAGAACAGAGTTATTTAGGCCGGCTCGTCGTTGCTGAGACGCAAAGTCAGATCGAGGCGGTGCAGCGGACCCAAGAGCAGGTCGGAGCAGCGATCGTGGCAGTGGCCATGGTTCAAGACAAATACAAAGAAGCACTGGAAGCTGAGCAAGATCGGCTGGGACTGCTTGTGTACGCTATATCGCGGGCCACGAGTTGAACAGTCGATTGCTTGGCTGGTTGATGACGAGTGATGAATGACTGCAAGCAGCAACCTCTTCGAGAGAGGTGATCCGTGGCCTACAACACATACATGACAGCTGCGATTGCCCTGCTGGGCCTTGGGGTGACTCTTCCTTTCCTGGGGCCGACCGAAGAGAATACGCGGTTTCAATCCATACCAATCAGCATGTCCCAGGCCGTAGAGGCCGCAGAAATGGTCATCCCAGGACAAGCGATAGACGCGCAACTTGCGATTGTTGAAGGGAGCCCCGTGTATGAAATTCATGTACTGGGATTTGACCTCAGTTTGAGCACGGTAAAAGTCGATAGCTTAGATGGCGAAGTCGCGGTCGTGCTCGACTCAGAGGACCAACAGCAATTCGATGAGTTGATCCGCTCCGAACAAGGAGGCTCGATATGACCTACAATCCCGTCATTAGCGGTGTTCTCGTCCTGAGCCTCGGAACGATTCCATTCGCATATGGATTGGAATCCCAACCAGATCAGGAACGATTCACGCAGCAGGTCACTGCTCAAAAAGGTGGTATTGAATCAGGTTCAATTGCCGATCAGGCAGCAACTGCGAAACAGCGAAACCCGGCAAAAGATCAGCACGCCGATCAAAACGCCCAAGTCACTCTCGGAGGTGCCAAGGCCTTCGTCTCGGGGGAGATCCGCAAGATTGAGGGCGACCACTACTTCATCAAGGATGACGAACAAGGTGACGAAGTGCGGCTCCTGGTGACCAAAGACACCAATCTCGACTGCAGCGCCGTCCCAACCCCGGCACAAGCCACTTCGTCCCAAACTGTCGAGACAGACCGAATGTCTGCGGAACTACAGGCTCCCGACGCCAGCAACCGACAGAAAGAACAGGGGCAAAAGCAGGATGAAACTGCCATGGGTTCCGGCTTCAGAATCGGCGCCTGCTCTTTTAAACCCGGCGACAGGATCAAGGCCGAAGTGGATGACATGGGCCGAGTGACGACGTTCAGATTCATGCCCGGCGCCAGGAGTACTGAACCGCGAACCGCGCGGTCGCTCGGGGAGAGTGCCGGCACAGGAGAGCTCGCGATCCCTGGCAAACAGGATAAGCCCGGACAGCTCGACATGACCGGTCCGGAAGGGTATCCCCCGAAACAATATGCCATTCTTCCGGTCCCGCTCGGTGAACTGAAGAGCGCGGGCAGAGATTCGCTCCTTCACAGTCCCGTCAAGAGTTCAGATGGGGTCCTATTGGGATCACTTGAAAGCTTAATTTTGGATTCGAGCACAGGACAAATTGAATATGCCGTCGTGCGGCTGAACGACACCAATGCATTGGAGACTGTGCCGTGGGCGCACGTGAAGGTCCAACGAGACACGGATACCAACGAACTGGTCGTGAACACGAGGCATTATCAGCTCTCCCCGGACATCACGAACAAGGAGATAGTTGATCGCTCTCCCGAGCTGGAGAGGATGAAGAAAGACATGCAAAGCGCCAGAGCACCAGGAGACTTACGCGACGCAGAAGGTGGCGAAGCAAAAACGCACGCAATGAAGAGCAAGCCCTCTCCCGAGGCGTGCGCGAACAACGATTGCCGTGTGATCAGAGGGCGTATCTTGCAGCTCGAAGGCAAGTCCATAATGGTAAAAGAAAACTCCGGCTCCGGCAAGGAAGTGCGCATGACCGTGGATCGGAAAACGCAGAAGGGGCAAGTGGGCGCTGGTGGACGAGATGAAGAGTTCACAGTCGGAGATATGATTGAAGCCTATGTCACGTCGACAGGCCACGCTGAAACGATCAGCATCATGCGCGCCAGTTCAGAAAGTAGGCCTGAAGAAGGGGGAGGCTGAAGGAAAAAACCGACGCACGGGTTAGGGTCAGGTAGAAACTGGATAATGATAATAGAGGTGCGCCATGAACAACCGATACGTCGTAGGAGACAGACGTCAATCCAATCCGATTCGCCCCCAGGAGACTCATCTCATCGCGAAATGGAGCAAATCGGTTGCCGTGGTGCTGATCGCGATCTGGATGGGCCTGACCATCATCCCACCAGGATCGGCCCTGGCTGAAGATCAGGCATCCAGCACGGACAGTTCAGACGATACAGGAATACAAGTGGCAAGTTGGCTGCTCACGGTTCCCTATTGTGCCGGCAAAAGCGCATTCGCAATAGCAGGCAGCGTCGTCGGTGGCCTGGGATACGCTTTTTCCGGAGGAAACTCAAAAATTGCGGAGGCCATCTGGACCACAAGCGTCTATGGGACCTACCTCCTCCGGCCAGCCCATCTCAGAGGCGAGGAACCGATCCAGTTTCTCGGGAAGGCTGACACTGGCCGAAACGAGGTTGCCTCTCACCCAGTCCAGCAGCCTCAGGGACCTCCGAACCAGTGAACAAATGAGACCATCGGATGAGCTCATCTATGTGAAAACGTGGTGCCCGCGGTGGGCGGCCGGGGGCTGACGCATCAGACAACTAGAGCAGCCTTTTCACGCTTCGGCTGCATGTGAAATGCCGTCCGCGCGCGAACAAGGGAACGAGAACACTAGAGTGTCCCTGTTGTCTTGTGTAGCCATTCGGCGTGAGCAATGAAGCCTGCAGGGGATCGCGCATCACTTGGCGAGGGTCCGCACATAGGCCAACACGTCTCTGGTCTGTCTCTCCGACAGGTGGACCGTCCAGGCTGGCATGTTCGGTTTGCCCTCATGGATCGTCTTGAGCAGGTCGGCATCGGATCGTTTTCTGGTCGACGGGGATGTGAGGTTAGCCGGATCCGGTCCAAGAAGCCTGTACCCATCCCCTCCCCCCTGAGGCCCGTGACAACCGGCACAGTTCCTGTCAAACAGGATCTTGCCGCGCGCGACATCGCCATTCTTGGCCTGGGACTCGGGCTGTCCTTGCACCACAGTCACGAAGAGAAGACCGCTCACGCCCCCGACCATCGCCACACTGAGTATCCAATTTCTTTTCATCGTTCCTCCCGCCAATCCGATTGTGGATCGATTCCCGCCTTCTTTGAACATGTGGAGTCGGCGGCTCCCGATCTCCCGGAACATCACGCCTGATCCCGGCAACCCCACACCTGGCGACGGAATGCCGGGGCACTCCATTTTCAAGCTAAAACCATAGCCCATGCAGAAGGCCGAGCTCAACAAATGTGGAAAGGAGCCAGCGCGAAGTGAAGAGTCTGCCGCGCACGGACGAGGAGATCAACAACAGACTGCCGCCATCTTTTCTTCACGTCAGGCCAAAAAACTTACGCGGCCTTGCGGGATGGGGATTTCTGCTCGGTTTGACTTCTGTGAGGCGATGGTACTATGCCTCGCTCTTCTCCCCAGATCCGAATAATGATCCCGCTGACCACCGCGGCGAAGAACGCAATGAGGCTGACCAGAAACAGCAGGGTTCCCGCGCTGGTCATCCACTTGCTGAAATCCCATGCAGAGAACATAGCCGCACCTCCTGGTTGAAGGCGGGATGTCACCGGGAAAGACTGGCGGCATCGAACATCGAATGTACCGTTATGTCATTCTACACCTGGGTGGTCGAGGAAAACAGGATCGTACCCAGACCGGCATTCCGGGCTCTACCTTGAAAACCGCGGCATCCCAGTCCTCAGAGCCAGCCGGCTTGACCTCTCATTCCCACAAGCGCATGCTTTCACTTAGATGTACTCGGGAGATTCACTTCTTGAAACCGGCTCCGGTGAGGAAGTCTTGCCGGGGAGTCCGGGTCTGCTCTCATGAGGCGAGGGCTGAATCGTGCGTGCTGCCTGGCTCTTGCTCCTCCTTCTCCTGTCGGACCAGAATCCGGCCTGGTCGCTTCCCTACTCTGCGTCCGTTCAGCGCGTGTCCTCGAACAGCACGCTCACAGGCGATGAATTGCTCCGGATCGGTGAGATTCACGACCACCAACTCCACTTCCGCGAAACGCTGACGTACTACGAACTGGCATTGTCGACGTTTCGGGAACAGAAACAGACGCGCGGCATCGCGACAGCCCTGGTGAAAATCGCGCGAGTCTATGAGCGCCAAGGCAGAATCCACGACGCCCACACAGCCGTTCAGGAAGCTGTTTCCCTCCTCACGAAATCTTCCGACCGGATTGCCTATGCACGGGCGCTCTCCCTGATGGGACGAATCTCCGCTCGTCTTGGCCGTCAGGAAGAGGCTCGATCCTCGCTCACCCAAGCCATCGCGCTATTCAACCGGCTCAAAGATCGTCGGGGACGGAATGACGCGTCGATTCAGCTGGGCCTTCTTCAAGTGAGTGACGACTTCGCCGAGCAAGGTCTGTCGTTGCTGCAAGAGGCGCGGGAAGACGCGCGCGCCAGAGAGGATCGCAGCCAGCACCTTGCCGCACTCATAGCGCTGGGAACCGCACATTGGCTGTTGGATCACAGACCTGATGCGCGCCAGTTTTACGAAGCAGCGCTCCGGTTGGCCGAGGCGGAACGAAATATGCCTCTCGAAGCCGTCCTGCAGTTGAGGGTTGCGTATTTCGAAGGCGAGGATGGGCAGCTGAGCGAAGGCATCGAATCGGCAAAGCACGTGATCTTTCTCTCCCAAACCCTGCATGACAGCGAGATGGAAGCCACCGCGACTTCTCTCCTGGCAGACCTGTACCGAAAGATGGGACGCATGACCGAGGCCGAAGAGTCAGAACAACGAGCCTTGTCGATGTACCGCCACCGTCAGATTCATGTCCACGGCATCCGCTAATCGCCGTACGGACGAGGTCATCAGAAATCTAGAACGACCCGGCTTTCCGGTTCTCACGTCAACGAATCGATGCCCTCTGCGTTTGCTTTGCTATGCGTGAGGAGCAACACCGATCCGGTCACATATGGAGTTCATGATGAGCAGCAAGATCCGATGCCGTTCCTGGCGTAACATCCGCTATAAGAGCGTGCCCGCGCTGATCTGTATCCTCGTACTTGTCCCCCTCCTACTGACCTCCCACGCCACGGTGGCCGACGATCGACCAGGCAACCTCGATCATCACGATGCAGCCGATGAGCACCACCACGAAGGGGGAGCCATACAAGCCATGACCGAGGCCCCTCCCCATGAGCACCTGGCTCCGCACATGAAATGGACCGCAAAACGAACCGTTGCATCAAACGACGAGGTACACGCAGCCCGGATCGTCGCTGCCCTTAAAGCCTCTCTCACAAAGTATCAAGACTATCGCGTGGCGATGAAGGATGGCTTCGAACCGTTCCATCCCGAAATCAAGCAGCCTCATTATCACTTCACCAGCAAGTGGCGGGGCTTCAAAGCCGCATTCGGATTCAATCCGGCCGAACCCACTTCGCTCCTCTACAAGAAGACCGGCACCGGCTACGAACTGGAAGGGGCCATGTACACCGCGCCCAAACGCACGAGCGAAGACAGCCTGAACAAGCGGATTCCGCTCAGCATCGCTCAATGGCATGCCCACGTGAACCTCTGCTTCCCGCGCAAAGGCGCCACGCCCACGACAGACTGGACCAGGTTCGGATTCAACGGTTCGATCGCGACGGAAGGCGAGTGCGACGCAGCCGGCGGGAAATTCTACTCACAAGTGTTCGGATGGATGCTGCACATCTATCCCTTCGAACCGACTCCCGAAAAGATCTGGACCCACTGAGCAGACGCCCAGCTTCCCGGCTGCTGCACAGACGAACCCTGCGCGCGGATGCGGCTCTTCTATCAAGACTCCCGATTCCTTTCAGCTTCTCACATCGTGCTTCGTCCCTGATTCACACGCTTGTGTCTGTTTACTTTTTGGGCTGAAAGGCGACATCTGTTACTTTATTTTCTTCATCCACCAAGAGCACGGTGGCATCGTCTTTGGATAACGTCGCCAACCTCGGCTGAATGAGCGGACGCACCTGGTACGAGTGCTCCTTGCCGTCCTCGGTACGAATGACAATCGTATTGTCCTTCAAGGGCTTCAGGATCACACCCGAGACCTGGTCGAGGTTCCCCTTGAGAGGTGATTTCTGTTGTCCGAGTTCGGCCGCCCGATGAACGGATTCCACGCTCCCCATCGTCACGTCGACGATCTTATCCAGCTCGTCGACGAGAAAAATGGCATCCGCCCCGACGGGAATGGACGCCACCTTGCTTTTCGCGACCGGTCGAATGAGATGAGATTCTTCTTTTCCATCCATCGTACGAACCACCGCCTTATCGTGTCCGGTTGGCATCGGTTCGGCGAGTTGCCCTCGAACCACACGATGGTGGCTGGCTTCGCCGGCTTTATGCACATCGACCAGCAGATTTTGATCATTAATGGTGATCTCGAGCAGGTCTCCTATGTTGAGTTCCGGCAGCCCCTTATCTTTTCGCACGTTCATGGGGAGGTACCGAGGTTGTCCCTCGCTCATATTGATTTTTGCCTGGTCGCTTCTGATTTCCTCAACCGTGCCAAGAAGCACTCGGTCCCCGGAAAGAAGTTGCGGGTGAGTCTGCTCCAACTCAGACGCTGCGCCGGCGATGGAAGCTGCTGAGAGCCACCACACTGATAGAACCACAATTCCCCACCGACTGTTTCGTGTCATCATGATGCGTTCCTTTCCAGGCTGCGGTTGAGCACACCTGCTTACACGCTCCGTACGATCATTTTCGCATTCGGAAAGTCTTTCTCATCCGGACGACCTTCGGTTGAACGGCGGACCGGATTGCGAGTGCCAGGACCTGTTGCCGAGATGTGATAGGCAGACTCGGTCGGATGTCGGAGGCCCCTGACTTTCCCTTCCAGACTGAGTCGGTCGACAGCGGAGAATACCTGGTTAAAGGTGAAGCGGGAGAGGGCGCGGATCAACTCCTCAATCGTACAGGGCCCGCGCTCATCTAAGTGCCGAAGAATGGCTTTCTCGACTTCCATCTGCATACGCCACGCTGAGCCTCTCTACAGCAAGGAAGCTTCTTGGGGAATCGTGAGATCGGCTTCCTGCCAGCTGATACTGGGTGGAGCAATACCAATGCCAGACAGACGGCGCGTAGGAATCGAGCAAATCACCGATTTTGGTCTTGGAATGTGCCCGAGAAGAGCGGACTCGCACGTCCCGCTCGATACAAAAAGTCCTTACACGACTGCCGTACCAGACGATTCAGACCTTTGGCTTTTTCAACGCGCCGCATGCGGACGAGGTGAATTGGTTCGTGACACGTTCGTCTTTCCCCCAGGATGGCGAAGGCATCGAGTGAACTTCCGCGCCGGCACGCCTATAATACCCTCCGCGAAAGGGCATCTCAGCCTGCCATGCTGTTTACGTCTAGCAGAGAGGAGCACTCGCATGCGCGATCACACCATACATAGGTCACGGACAGCCCGTCTGGTCTGCACGAGAAGCCTCGTTGCACTCGTCCTGGGACTCTCCATGGCGTCAGCTCTGTATGCCGAGGACCTTACGGTGTCGGAAGGCTCATTCGGTTGCATCAAGGAGTGGACAAAGGTTCGCAATACCTACATCAAGCATGCGGACCCCGAAAAGCTCAAAGAAGCGGTCCGTATCTTCAAGAACAGCGTGTCGGATAAGGAGTATCCGGTCGGCACGTTCCTCCAGCTTCTGCCGAACGAGGCGATGGTGAAGCACGCGCGCCAAAATTTCCCCGAGACCAACGGCTGGGAATTTTTTGATCTGAACCTCTCGGCCCAAGGCACAAAGATCAAGACTCGTGGAGAGCAGACGGTGAATTTCCAGGGGGTGAAGTGCTTCAGCTGTCACCAGCCGGCGATCAAGTACGACTTCGTTTGCGAAAGGACCCACGGCTGCGCGCCCGTGCCGCTCGACGATCAAAAGATCGCAGAACTGCAGGCGGCTGACCCGCGCTGTGCCAAGAAATAAGCGTTCGCGTCCTTTTCGAAAACAGAAAGTCGTGCCAGCGATGGACCAAACGAGAAGGAGCGTGGATACGCAGGGTATAGACATGGAGATGGATGTTCTCATGACTCGTGTTCGTGACCATGCGCCAAAAATGATTGATCTCCCGAGCCATGAAGCCGCAGGGCGGGCGGGTTGACGGTATGGCAAATTGAGGAGTAGCGTGAAAGGAGTTGCAGAGCGAGCAGATGAGTTTTCAGAACCCGAGCATCGTGAGGCCATGTCTCGAAGCGTGGAGGCATCCGATGAACGCCACGATGTGGGGCCGATGTTTCGTCACACTGTGCCTTCTCAGTCTATCCGCTGTTGTCGTAAGTGCTCCACCGGCACATTCGCAGTCCGCAGCCGGATCGGGATCGGTGGGATCGCGTCCTGGCGGAAACCGAGAGACCCCCGCACCGACCAAGCCGAGGGGTTCAAAACCCGATGGTGCCATGCGAAGCGTGCGCCCCCCTGATATGCCTGGCCAGGCCCCGGCGCCACGTGAGCCTGCACAGGCGCTGGAAGAGCGGCTGCGAAATGGACAGATGGAGCAACCAATTGTCCAAGGTCAAATAAGTGACCGGTTGGAGCAATTACACAGGGGCTCGGCGGAGAGCTCAACCGAAGACGCAGCCACAAGGCAGCCGGCTGATTGACGTGTGCCGGATCAAGTCGTCAATCCATTGTGGACCACCGGCGCCTTGATCGCGCCGGGCATGGACGGCGTTCATCCTTTACCTTCAGCCTGGGAACAGCCTATTCAAAGAATTCACCGCCTCTTTGGGTTCCTGTGACCCTTCTCCTCTTCACCGTAATGCTGTGGATTGACTTCCGCCGATGACTTACCCCATCTCCCCGAGGCGCCGCGCGCGGGCGAGCCGATCAGAAAAATAGAACGTCCCAGTTTTTACCTCTAAAAATTCAGCGTTCTCGCCATGTGAAAGGATAAAGACTTTCGCCCCATATCCTCTCCTGTGAAGGGAGGATTCCATGGGGCAAGGAAATGAAAAGAGCCAATCGACCAAACCATCTATCTGGCGCGATCCCCGCCTGTACCAGATCGCCAGCCTCTCGACCCTCCTCCTCTACGGCCTTCTCTGGCTGCACTTCGATGTTTCACCTTGGCAGATCGCCATCACAATTGGCACCGCCCTGCTGACACAATACGCCGGGACGCGCTATTGCAAGCTCCCCTCGTTCGATCCCAAGAGCCCGCTGATTTCGGCTCTGTCTCTCTGCCTGCTGCTCCGCACGGATCATCTCGCCGTCGCCGCACTGGCCTCGTTCGTAGCCATCGGCAGCAAGTTTGCTGTCCGGTGGCGAGACAAGCACCTCTTCAACCCGACCAATTTGGCCCTCGTCGTGGTGCTTGCCGGCGGACTCGGCTGGATTTCGCCCGGGCAATGGGGCCAGGTTGCCTGGTTTGGATTTCTGATCGCCTGTCTCGGGAGCCTCGTTGTCACCCGCGCTGCGCGAGCCGATGTCACGCTCGCCTATCTCGCCTGCTACGTCGGGCTGCAGTTCAGCAGGGCTTTGTGGCTCGGCGATCCGCTGACCATCCCACTCCATCAAATCGAAAGCGGCGCGCTGCTCATCTTTGCCTTCTTCATGATTTCCGATCCCAGGACCACGCCGGATTCACGAAGCGGCCGGATTCTCTTCGCGCTGCTCGTCGCACTTGCCGCCCTCTATGTGCAGTTTGGCCTATTCCGCCCCAACGGCCCGCTTTGGGGACTCATTGCTTGTGCGCCTCTCGTCCCGTTACTCGATTATCTCTTTCCCGGTTCCCGTTACTCTTGGTCCAAGCCCTCAAACGGTGATTCGCCCGCACCTCTTTCCATCCCGGCGCTCGTTCCGTCGTCCATTTCACAAACAAGGAGGTTCTCATGAAGAGTCACGCAACTCGTACCGGCGCTTTCTTTCTCCCCGGGCCATGGCCTTACGGGCAGTGGCGAGCGGGGGACCCCGCACCGGGAGGGGGTACGGGCACGGTCGGACTGCTCGCCGACAGGACCCGTATCAGCGTCCCATCCGGAGGGACTTTCTCCGTTCTTGTCTTGGCGCTTTTCATCACCCTGCTCTCCTGGAGCGGCACCGCCTCCGCCTTTTGCGGCTTCTATGTCGGCAAGGCCGATACGAAACTCTTCAACAAGGCATCCGAGGTGGCCATCGCCCGGCACGACAACAAGACCGTCATCACGATGGCGAACGATTTCAAAGGCGACGTGAAGGAATTTGCGATGGTCGTGCCGGTACCGACGGTCTTGGAGAAGGAGCAGATTCATGTCGGCGATCCGGCGGTATTGAAACACCTGGCCGACTATTCAGCGCCGCGGCTGGTCGAGTACTTCGACGAGAACCCCTGCATCCGGTACGAGTTGCTGGAACGCAAAAGCATGGACGCTCTGAAAAACATGGCGCCGGCATCGGCGGCAGCCCGCGAACGCGAGCACGCGTTGGGCGTGACTGTTGAGGCGCAGTACACCGTCGGCGAATACGACATCCTGATTCTCTCGGCCAAGGAGAGCCACGGCCTCGAAACCTGGTTGACGGAGAACGGCTACCGCATTCCGAACGGCGCATCGTCCGTCCTGCATAGCTATCTGAAACAGAATATGAAGTTCTTCGTGGCCAAGGTGAATTTGGCGGAACAGGCGCAGCTCGGTTTTTCGCACCTGCGGCCGCTGCAGATTGCCTTCGAGTCGCCGAAGTTCATGCTGCCGATCCGTCTCGGCACGGTGAACGCCGACGGCTCGCAGGAACTGTTCATCTACTTTCTGACGAAGCAGGGCCGCGTTGAAACCACGAACTACCGGACGATCCGTCTGCCGGAAGCGCAGGAGATTCCGCTTTATGTAAAGGACAAGTTCGGCGATTTTTACCGCGATCTGTTCACACAGCAAGTGAAACGCGAGAGCGAGCGCGGCGTGTTCATGGAATATGCCTGGGACATGAACTGGTGCGATCCCTGCGCATCGAATCCGCTCTCCGCCGAAGAACTGCGCAGGCTGGGCGTGTTCTGGCAAGAGCACAACGGCCGGATGGGAAAAGGTATGCCGATGGCGCAGAACGTGTTTCTGACCAGGCTGCATGTCCGTTACGATGCGGTGCACTTTCCCGAAGACTTGATGTTCCAGGAAACCTCGGATCGATCCAATTTCCAGGCCCGCTACATCCTGCGCCATCCTTGGACCGGCCAGGATGACTGTCCCGCAGCGACGGCTTATCGCCAGCAGCTGCGCGAGCGTTACGAACGGGAGGCCCAGACATTAGCGACGTTGACCGGATGGAACATCGGCGACATCAGAAAGCACATGAACATTGCTTCCTTGCCGGTCGCCGAAGAGAAGAAATGGTATCAACGCTTGTGGAATAACTAAGTCCTGCTTCCGTGGCGCAGGAGGGGTATCCCCCTCCTGCGTTATAGCGTTCCACTTCGCATGACTCAGGGATAGTCGAAGCTGACGATTCCTGCTATAGTTTAAAAAGTCAGGACGTGATCCCTACCGAGCGGAAGGAGGAGAACCATGACACAACTTCGCACCTACTGTTCGATGCTTGCCGGCATGACGGCACTGCTTGTGATCTCCGCGGGCTGTACGCTGAAGGGCACCATCAATCAAACCACAGACACGACTTCAAACATCACGGGCACCACTTCAGGCCGCACCTGGTGGAATGAAGATGGGCTGTTGAATCCGGAGCACAAGGCCATTGCCTTTGCGACATACAACGAAGCGAACCTGGAGCAGGACCTGGCCAGAGGCCAGGGCGAATATTTGACGTCCATGGGAACCCTGTTAGGGGTGGCGACAGAAGCACAGCCGGCATTTCAAGCGGCCGCCCGGGATCGCTTTGCTCAATTGAAAACAGCCGATCAGCAGGCGCGCCTGGAACAATTGCGCACCCTGTCCCGATAACCACCGCACATCGATGGGCCCGCCGGCTCAGTCCTGCCAGCGGGCCGCAATCATCTTCGGCTCAGATTGCTCGCCGACTCCGCGACCCATTACAGCACGAACCACGGCACCATCTTTGACGACGAGAAAGTTTGTCGGCACGGCCGGCACGCGCGGACCCGGCAAGATCACCCCGGCGAGATTCAGCGGATCACAAGCCGAAAGCTTGATGTCCACCGCGGCAGCGGAACTGCCGCCTTTCCTGATTGCGCGCAACGCTTCTACGGCTTCCGGCAACGCGAACTGCTCTCCGACGAAGCCGGTCACGAACCGCCCTCCGCGCACCTCGCCCTGTAACTCCAGGCGCCGATAGGCGACCAGCAGATCGCGCCACGATTGGACGAGTGTTTCGCGCACGAGCAAATCCCGGAATACCACGCCATACCGGCGCAGCAGCTGGCTGGCGACGGGCTCGATCGTAGGCGAGGGGCGAGGGGCAAGGGGTGAGGCGATCATGCCACTTACCTCGTACCCCTGACCTCGCACCTCCGCTCCGCGGAGGAGGGACCAGCGGCCTGCGGCATGCCGAGGGCGACGCGCGCGCTCACGTCCTTCCGCACGACGGCGATGGGGATCCATCAGCGCACGGAGATTGTCGAACCCATCCGCGGTCACGAGTCCGGCCGCGACCAATTCCCACAGTCCCTCTTCGACCTCACTGGCCAAATGCCCTGTGGCTCGCACCAGATCGGCAAAGAAGCAGGCGCCTCGTTCTTGGAGTGCGCGACGCAGAGCCTGCGCGACAGCGCTCAAAGCGGCGAAGGGCTCCGGCCCTCGCCCGATCCCCTCCTGCTGAAACGCATCCAGCAGCCACTCGCTGTCTTCGCGGGGAAACATCGTAATCGGCGCGACACTGGTCGGCGTAATGCGACGGACACGTTCACCATCGCCGGGCTCTGCCAGCCGCGGATGCGGTGACAGACGCCCCCAACTTACCGCCCCGCTCAAGCAGAGCCGATCGAGCAATTCCGGTTCGTACTTCGCCATCCGCGTACGGAGCAGCTGCGTATCCCACGATGACGCCGCCGCTTCGAATCCGGCCAGCTGCCTGACGACTTCGAGCAGACCGGCCTCGCCATGCTGGCGCGAGCCGGACGCCACGTGCTGCCATTGAAAGAGAAACCGCATGAACTCGGCCGCCGTGACCGGTTCGATTTCTTTGCGAAGCTTGCCGATCGTCAGGCGGTGAATGCGGGCGAGCAAACGGCGATGGCACCATTCGGGCACGGACAAGCCTGCGCCCGGCAGTGCTGAGTTGAGTCTAAATCGCCCGCGGAGGATTTGGCCGGAGGCTTCGAGACGAATGAACGAGTGATCGATGGCCTCGGCCGGTAGATGCAGTCGTGTTGCCAGCTCCTTCGCGGTTGTCGGCCCGATGCTTTCCATCCATCCCTGAACAATGGCATCCAACGTTGCGCCATCGCCACCGGCCAGCACATTCTCGACAGCGCCTCGATTCTCCATGGCCACCCAACCGCTTGTACCGCCAGGCGAGGGGGAGGAATCCCTTCTAGCCCTTTGCCTCTCGCCATTTGCCGTGATGACCATTGCACGACCGGACTCAATGAGCGTCGGCAGATGACAAGACCACTCGGGAACTATCGGCTCCGGCACCCAGACGAGCGTCAGCAGCGCATCGTGCAACTCGTCGACATCGCGGACCACCGGCCAGGACTCGCGAGCCACTTCGTCGATGGCCGCCGGATCCAGCGCACCGACCTCGCCGGCTAATTCAACCGGCAATGTCCTGCGCAGCGCGACGGCCCTCGCCCTCCGTTCTTCGAGCGGCGCATCGTCGAGGAAGGCGTAGGGATTGGCGTTGAGGATTTCATGCGAAAAGGGCGAGGGAGAGGGCGTATCGATTGCGACGCACTTGATCGCCTCCGCCTCAATCCGGCGCAGCACATCAATGAGCCCGTCGAGATCCATCGCGTCCGTCAAACAATCCCGCAGGGTCTCCTGCACCAAGGGATGGTCGGGAATCTGCCGCGCCGCACGCTCACCCGTCAAATTTTCCTGACAGGCGATGGCGTCCGGAAAGACCGCAGCCAGCAAGTCTTCGGCCTTCATCCGCTGAATCTGCGGCGGGATCTTCTTGCCCTTGGAAAACCGGAGCAGGGCCAGCGAGCGGGAGGCGTTCCAGCGCCAGCGCGTCGCAAACATCGGCGCCAGCAGGACGGCCTGAATCAGCACCTCGCGCACCGAGTTCGAATGGAGGTAGCCAAACACCGATTCGAGCGGGAAGCTGTGTTTTTCTCCGAGCGAGATCACGAGCCCGTTGTCCGTCGCTGCCGCCTGCAATTCGAAATCGAACGTCACGCAGAAACGCTTGCGAAGCGCGAGCCCCCAGGCACGGTTGATCCGCCCGCCGAAGGGCGCATGGATGACCAGTTGCATCCCGCCGCTTTCGTCGAAGAACCGTTCGGCCACGATCGTCTCTTGCGTCGGCACGGTCCCCAACATCGCCTTTCCCGCCATCACATACTCGATCGCTTGCTGCGCCCCGCGTTGGTCAAGACCGCATTCATCCTTGAGCCAGGCGAGGGGCAAGGGGCTAGAGGTTAAGGGGGCGGGAGGAGCCGCCACTCCTCCTCCCGCCTCTCGCCTCGTACCACTCGCCCGCTGCGAAATGTCTTGCCGCAGCGCAGCCACTTCAGCTGAGAGCTCCGCGGTCCGCGACGGCGCTTCGCCTCGCCAGAATGGAATATTGGGCGGAGCGCCGTGCGCGTCTTCCACGCGCACTTTTCCCATCTCCACGCCTTTGATCCGCCAGGAGGTATTGCCCAGCAGCATGATGTCGCCCGCGAGACTTTCGACCGCGAAATCTTCATCGACCGATCCCACTACCGTGCCGTCCGGCTCGGCCACGACGGCATAGTTGGCCGTATCCGGAATGGCACCGCCTGACGTAATCGCCGCCAATCGCGCACCGCGCCGCCCCTTCAATCGATGATTGATCCGATCGTGATAGAGATAGGCCAGCCCTCGTCCTCGATTTGTCGCAATTCCGTCCGCCAGCATGCGAAGGATCGCATCGAATGCTCCCCGCTCCAACGCCCGATAGGGAAACGCCCGGCGGACGAGCGCGAACAGATCGTCTTCGCTCCAGGTCTGCGTCGCCGCGGCGGCCACGATCTGCTGGGCCAGAATGTCCAACGGCTCCGCAGGCACGGTGATCTGATCCAGCCGGCCGCTGTTCATCGCCCGGACCAGCGCGGCGCATTCAAGCAATTCATCGCGCGTCGTGGCGAAGAGCCGGCCTTTGGGAATGGCGGAGATCCAGTGCCCGGCCCGGCCAATACGCTGAAGACCGGTGGCAATGGCGCGGGGCGAGCCGATTTGGCAGACAAGATCCACCGTTCCGACATCGATGCCGAGTTCGAGCGAGGCTGTCGCCACCACCACACGCGTCTTGCCGGACTTCAATCGTTCTTCAGCCGAGAGGCGGATCTGACGCGAGAGGCTGCCGTGATGCGCCGCCACGACATCGGCACCCAAGTCTTGCAAACGCTCTTCGAGATGGTGCGACACACGTTCGGCGAGGCGCCGCGTGTTGACAAAGACGAGTGTCGACCGGTGCTCCCGAACGAACGCCGTCACGCGATCGTAGATGTCGGACCAGATGGCGTTCGTGGCGACCGCGCTCAACTCGTCTCCCGGCACCTCCACCGCCACGTCCATTTTGCGCCTGTGACCGACGTCGATGACCGTGGGAAGCGGCCGATCCCCCACGAGGAATTGCGCGACGGTTCCAATCGGCTGCTGTGTGGCCGACAACCCGATGCGCTGCGGCTTCGTGAGCGCCAGCACCTCCAGCCGCTCCAGTGAGAGTGCGAGGTGCGCGCCCCGCTTGTTCGGGGCGAGCGCGTGGATTTCGTCGATGATCACCGTGCGCACGGTGTGCAGCAGACGGCGACTCTTCTCCGCGGTGAGGAGGATGAACAGGGACTCCGGCGTTGTGACCAGGATGTGCGGCGGGCGCCTGAGCATCTGCTGCCGGTCCGCCATCGGCGTGTCACCGGTCCGCACCAACACGCGCAACTCGGGGAGCAACAGACCGGCTTGCAACGCGGCCTGCCCGATTTCGGCCAGCGGTTTCTGAAGATTCTTCTGAATGTCGTTACTGAGGGCCTTCAGCGGAGAAACGTAGAGCACCAGCGTACGGTCGTCGAGTTCACGGGCCAGGGCTTGTTTGAAGAGCTGATCGATGCAGGAGAGAAAAGCGGCGAAGGTTTTCCCGGACCCTGTCGGCGCGGCGATCAGCGCATCAGAACCGGACTGGATGGCAGGCCAAGCCTGATGCTGCACGTCGGTCGGCGTCCCGACAGAGGACCGAAACCACTCGGCGATGAGAGGATGAAATCCAGCGAGCGGCATGGCCGGTCATGATAACACGGGCCACGCTTCCAGCACCAAACCGTCAGAACGTAAAGGCCGTGACGTCTCCGCCCGCCACCAGCTGCCCGTTCAGTGTGGACGATGCCCCGGGAGACCCTACATTGATGCCGTAAAGCTCCACCACACCGAACGTCGTTTGGTCCGCACGATAAAGGATATTTGCGCTGTCCGGCGTGACCGAGAAGCTCGCCACGTTCCCTCCGGACACCAGCGCACCGTTAAGAGGCGGGCTAGACAGCTGCAGCGACGAAAAGAGAACTCGGTACAGCTGGACGGCGCTCACGTTGGTCTGGTTGGCCATATAGACAGCTGCCGAGCTGTCCGGAGTAATCGCAAAATTGGTTACGTTCTGGCCTGCCGCATAACCATTGGGATTAATTTTCTGCGAAGTTCCCGGCTGGGATTGCAGCACATAATACAATTCCACCACCGCGGCGTTGTCCTGAGTTGCACTGTACACCACGGCCAAACCGTTGGCCGCGATGGTGAAGCTGGACACATTCCCTCCCGGAGTCAACGGCCCGTTCAACTTCACCATGCTGGTTTGGGGAAACGCGAATGCCACTCGATAGAGCTCGAATACCGTCTGGTTATCTTCATTGGCACGGTAGATCACCGCCGTGCTGTCAGGGGTCACGGCAAAGGTCGTAACGTTCTGACCGGGGAGCAGTGGAGGGTTCAGCCGTACGCCGTTGGCCGGCCCTGAGACCTGGGCTAAATACAGCTCGAAGACCTCATCGATGTCTTGATCGGCCAAATACACCACAAACACACTGTTGGGAGAGATGGCGAATTGGACAACGTTTCGCCCAAGTGACAACGGAGTATTGAGCTGCTGGCTGTTCCCCGGATTCGAAAAGGCCACCTGGTACAACTCGTCAATATTAATGTTGCCTTGGTTGGCAATGTAGACGACCTTGGTGCTGTCCAGAGTCACCGCGAATTGTGAAACGGTCCCTCCGGATGGCAACGCGGAGTTGAGCACAGTGCTCGACCCTGGAGTCGAGAAAGGCACCCGGTATAGTTGGAACGCTTGATCGATCTGTTGGTCGGCCAGGTAGACAACCGACGATCCGTCCGGCGTAACCGAGAAACTCGCGACATCACCCTGAGGAGGGATCAACGTCCCGTTAAGTTTGGTGCTTACCCCAGGAGTGGCAATGTTGACTCGATACAACTCAAATACGTCGTTTGTGTCTTGATCCGCTATGTACAGCACCGCCGTCTTGTCCGGTGTCAGAGCAAAACTGGTCACGGTACGGCCCAGAGGCAGCTTGGGATTGAGCCTCGCGCCCGACGATACCAAATACAACTCGAACACCGTGTCGGTCTCTTGATCAGCAAGATACACGATCGTTCCACTGGGGGCAGTGTTCAGGCTTCCGGACCCGCTGCCGCCTGGACATCCGGTCAACAATAGGCAGGCTGCTGCCAGGAAATGGAGCGGTTTCACGCTGGTCATAGGGATCACCGTTCTTCTCTCATGGTTAGCGCACAGGTTGTCACCTACGTTGTTTATACCACCATGGAAACACTGCGCCAAACAAAGAACGAAATGTTTTCAATGGACTCCGCAGCATGGTCGCTGACAAAATGACGGGGCATTGGACGCAGCCGATACCATCTTGGAACGACAAGGCATCATCATTCTCGGCTCAGGCTACACCGGTCGCTTCCTCGCGCCCCTGGCCGCGCCGCATCATTCGCCCGTATTCGTCACCAGCCGCACTCCGGAAACACATCTGCCCGATGTTCCAGCAAGCCTGCGTGTCCGGTTCGATCTGCAGCAGCCTTCGACCTGGATGCATATTCCTCCCTCGGCCGATCTGATCTGGTGCTTCCCCGCCGAACCGCTCGAACTGGTCCGGCGGTTTTCCGCAACCCTGGACAGTCCCGCCCGGCGGATCGTCGTCCTTGGGAGCACGTCAGCCTATAACCTCGACGACTCGCCGGCGTATCCGCCGGCCTGGATCGACGAAACCGCTCCAGTCAATCTCACGACACCCCGTGTGCAGGGAGAAGAATATTTGCGGAAGGAACATGGCGCGATCATCCTGCGCGTCGCAGGCATCTATGGACCGGGACGCAATCCGCTCAACTGGATCAGAAACGGCCGCATCGGATCATCCCGCAAGTATGTGAACCTGATTCATGTCGAAGACCTGGCTTCGATCTGTCTTGCGGCGTTGAATTGCGGAAAGCCCGGAGAGGTCTACAACGTGAGCGATGGGACCCCTCGCACCTGGGAAGAAATCTGCGCCGCCGCACATCTGCGCTGGGGCCTCCCCGCAACATCCCCCCGAAACGATCGCTCCCCAGGGAAACGGATCGACCAGCGCAAACTCATCAGCGAGCTTGGCGTCCGCATTCGGCACAGCGATCTCTTTACTGTTCTGGATTCGCTTGAACGATAGCGGCCTACCAGCGCAGCAGCGCCAAGACGGCCAGGCAGACCAGCAGATTGTTGATGGCGTGGGCCAGAATGCCGGGCGCGAGGCTTCCGGTCTTTTCATAAATCCACGCCCACAGCACCCCGCTCCAGCAGACACTGATCAGCCCGACCACCCCATATCCATGCGCCAGCCCGAAAATGAGCGCGCTGATGAGCGCGGCCGGAAAAAAGCGGAACCTGCGACGCAAGATCGCGAACAACAGCCCGCGAAAGGCGAGTTCTTCAAATAGGGGGGCAAGGATCACGTATTCCAGCAAGCTGACCATGGTGACAGAGGGCGATCCCCATACTAAATCGCCGTCGAACCACTCGCTCCAGTGGCTCGTCAGATGCCACTGCTCCGACAGGCGTTCCATGACCAATTCACCCCAGAGTCCGGCCGCCACGATCGCGAGCACTGCGGCAAGGAGGCGGCCGAAGTGCGCCCACGGAAGACTCAGACCGAACCCTTCCTCGAATGTCATCCCTGCCGGTCTGAACAGATGGTAATAGGCTAATGCCAGCAACGGTACGTTCGTCATGGGAATGGCGAGCGCCCGCAACGACGCGTTTTCCGGCGGCATGTACGCGAGACAAACAGCCATAACCACAGCCCCGATGGCGCCGCCGCGCAAAAGTACCGCGCTTCCGACCCGGCCGGGCCAGGGTGGCGGAACGCCAGGTTCATGCAGCCGGATGGGATTCCTGCCCGCCGATCGCGCGCGCCAGATCACGAACAGCAGCACGGTGCCGAGCAGCATCGCGGCCAACTCGAAAACGGTGAGCCTGCGCGATCGCGCGTACAATCGATCGGCACGGGCGGCGGACTGTTCCTGAAGCCTGGCCGACAATTCGACATCGCCTGCGCGTTGGGCAATCTTGACTGCCGCGCGGTCGTGGAACCAGCCGGCCGGCAGCAGGTCCACCAAATCAGCTTGTAACGCTTCTGCGGTCTCTCGATCCGGAGGAGGCTCCTCGCTGTACGCCGCCCGAATCAGGTCCGCGAGCCGTGGAAATGGATCCTCCCGGTCATTCCACTGATGCGCCGAAAGCAACGCCTGCGAGGTTTGCCCGGCCTCGGCCTGCAGAATGGCCAATTGAAACGGCACGAGGGGATCGTCCGAATGGGCTTCGAGTTCCCGGTACCATTCGATGGCAGAGGCTTGTTCAGCCGTTCCGTCACCGGACAGCCAAGCCAACGCTTGCCGTTCCCATGCCGGAACGTGCTTGAGCCCTTCCTGCACCTCCATGCTCCGACCGACCATCAGGCTGAGTGCCCGCTCAGGTGATTCGATTCGATCGAGCTTCGGCACCGCCGCCGCCATCACCATCACTGAAGCAAACGAGGCAACTAAGAATACGGCGGCAAGCCAGCTGACCAGGGGAGAAAATTGTCCCTGGAACTGTCCGACTGCGGGAGGCGCGTCGGTTTCTCTCCACCAAGAACGAGCAGGAACCGATTGGGGCAGCGGCGTCAAAGGAGCATTCATAGTAGTCGGAACTATAACATGGCTATTTTCGTGCCAGAAACCCCCTCAAAAGTAACGACGGCACATCGCCGGCGCCCATAAACTCATGGCTGATTGGCACGAGACTCCGCTATACTACGCCTCTCGCATTCGGAGATGTATGGCCGTTCAAAACTTTACTCCTCCCAGCCGCCTGCTCCTTGGCCCCGGCCCGAGCATGGTTCACCCTCGGGTCTTGCGAGCCCTCGCTGCTCCGCTCCTCGGCCACTTGGATCCCGCCTTTCTCACGGTCATGAACGACATTCAAGCTCTGCTGCGGCAGGTTTTTCAAACAAGCCATCGCTTCACCATTGCCGTTTCAGGAACCGGGTCGGCCGGCATGGAAGCCTCGATCGTCAATGTCGTCGAGCCAGGCGACGCGGTTGTGGTCGGCATCAACGGTGTCTTCGGAACCAGGCTGGCCTCGGTCGTTGAGCGCTGCGGCGGGAAAGCGGTCCGCATCGAAGCGCGTTGGGGCGAATGCCTCGATCCGTCAGCCATTGAACAGGCCCTGCGTCAATCCGGGCCGGTGAAAGCCGTGGCGATCGTTCATGCGGAAACCTCCACGGGAGCATGGCAGCCGCTCGAAGAGATCGCCGGCCTCTGTCATGCGCACGGCGCTCTCCTTGTCGTCGATGCCGTCACGTCGCTGGGCGGCGTGCCGGTGGAGGTGGACCGCCTGGGCATCGATGTCTGTTACAGCGGCACACAGAAATGCCTGAGCTGCCCGCCCGGATTGGCGCCGTTGACGATGAGCGATCGGGCGCTGGCAGCGGTGAAACGGCGCCGGACTCCCTGCCAGAGCTGGTACCTGGATATGAGTCTCATTGCGGACTATTGGGCGGAAGGAACCAGGGCCTATCATCACACCGCGCCGATCTCGATGCTCTATGCCTTGCGAGAAGCGCTGCGGCTCGTTGACGAAGAAGGATTGCCTGCTCGCTTCGCCCGTCACCAGAGGAATAGCGATGCGCTCGTCGCAGGTTTGGAAGCACTCGGCCTGACTCCCCTGCCTCGGATAGGCCAGCGATTGCCGATGCTGAACTGCGTGACCATTCCTTCTCACATTCCCGAGGCGGAGGTGCGCGCGCAGTTGCTGTCGTCCTTCGGCATTGAAATCGGCGGAGGATTGGGGCCGCTGAAGGGCAAGGTCTGGCGCATCGGCCTCATGGGCGAATCCTCTGCCGAGGCCCACGTCCTGACCCTGTTGAACGCGCTCGAAGCGCTGTTTATTGGCGGCGGCTGGTTGACGACTCCCGGAGTCGCCTTGCAAGCCGCGGCGAGAGTCTATAATCACGCCTATTCTTGATCGGAGGTTGATCGACCCTATGGACAACAAACCATTGCTTTGGGTGCTCGGAGGCGGAGCCTTCGCGTTCGTCGCGGTTGTCGCCTATTGGATCTTCGCCCTCACGCTTGCGAACCAGATGAAGTCCGACCAGGTATCGCCCCAAAAAACCGCCTCCTTCATTCATGCCATATTGGAAGCGAACCGCAACAACTATACTGACAACGTCGTCGTCAAACTTCGGCGCGACGGTGTCGAAGCCCACGAGCATTGGCGAGACGAACGAGGCGTGCCGCTGCCCGCGCAGTTCTTGCTGGAGTCCGGTCGGCTCGTCGCGCTCAAAGACCTCAACTTCTCGTTCCGGCTGGCCAGCTTGACGCCCATCTACGTCTGGAACGGAGCCAACAGCGACCTCGAACGAGCCGGGTTAGCCGCCGTCCAAAAAGATCCGTCACAGCCTCATTACGGCCTGATCAGAAAAGGCGAGCTTCGCCTCTTTCAAGCAATCTATGCCGACCGCGCCGTGTCGCAGGCCTGCGTCGATTGCCACAATCAACACCCGAACAGTCCTCGTCGAGACTTCAAGCTCAACGACGTCATGGGCGGCATCGTCATCACGTTTCCGATCGGAGAATAGCGCCGTGGCCATCGCAATCCACAACACCCGACTGATCGACGGGAACGGTCAGGCGATCGAGCGTGCCACCGTGATCGTTCGAAACGGCAAGATTTACGCAGCCGGCCCCAGCCGCCACGTATCGATCCCGAAAGGCGCCACGCGCATCGACGGTCGCGGGCTGACGCTGCTGCCGGGCCTCATCGATTGCCATGTCCATCTGTGCCTCGGCGCAGAGTCGGATGTGGTGCAGGCCATCGAGCGAGAAACCCCGACCGAGACATTATTGAAATCAAGCCAAATGGCCCGGCAGACATTGGAAGCGGGAGTCACGACCGTCCGCGACGTCGGCTCGCGCGACCATTCCATCTTTGCGCTGAAGCAGGCGATCGACAGAGGACTCACCGCAGGCCCCCGCATCGTCGGAGCCGGTCTTGCGATCTGCATGATCGGCGGGCACGCGCGCTTCATCGGGCAGGAAGTCGAGGGGGTGGAGCAGGTCCGCAAGGTCGTCCAATCCCAGGTCGCCGCCGGCGCGCAAGTCATCAAGGTCATCGCCTCGGGCGGCGTGCTCACCCCCGGCACCTCGCCGGATCAAGCCCAGATGACGATCGAAGAACTCCGGGCCGCCGTCGATGAAGCCAAACGAGCGGGACTGAAAGTAGCGGCCCATGCGCACGGAGCGTCCGGCATGAAGAATGCGATTCGCGCGGGCGTCCATTCGATCGAACACGCGACACTCATGGACGAGGAATCCGCGGTTTTGATGAACGACCATGCGGTCTACATGGTACCAACCCTGTCGGCGCTCGCCACGACTGCCGCCTGCCGCCGAGGTTGCGGCATCCCCGACAGCGCGCTCGACAAGGCCAAGGCCATGACCAAACGGCATCAAGGGAGTTTCAAGCAGGCGCATCGGCGCGGCCTCTTGATTGCGATGGGCACGGATGCCGGCACACCGTTCAACTTCCACGGCGAGAACGCGCAAGAACTCGAACGGATGGTGGCCTTCGGCATGAGCCCGATGGAAGCCATCCTGGCTTCCACGTCATCCGCCGCGCGACTGATCGGAATTCAGGACAAGGTAGGAACGATCGAACGAGGCAAAGAAGCCGATCTGATCCTCATCGAAGGAAACCCGTTGAAGAAAATCGAACTCCTGCGAGACCGAAGCAAGATCGTAGGGGTGATGAAGGCAGGAACGTTTATGGCAGGACCGCTTACAGAAGGCTAAGGTTAAGGCTGAGGTTTAAGGCTCAGAGTCCGCCCTGAGCCTCAACCTGAGCCTTGACCTTTCATTCACCGCCGTTCGTAAAACAGCTCGAGGGCCGAGGCGAACCCGTGCAGACGGCCTTTGCAGAACTGTTCGCCCAGCCGGTTGCGGAGGGAACGGATCCCCCTTTCATCGTTTTTCCCCACGACGCCCTGCGACACCATCATTTGCGTCGCCACGTCGATTAACCGCTGCTTGCGCCCTTCCATTTCCTCCGTCACGAACTCGTCCATGATTTCCGCCGCGCGTGCATGGATGAGCGCTTCCTTGAATGAATCGTACCCTTGTTCCGCCACCGTCCGCTCTCGGATCAAGGCCAGTTCTGCCTTGATCCGAGTCACCTCTTTCACGAGAGCCGCGAACAGTTCTTTCCGCCCTTCATCGAACAGCTTCTTCTCCATCTCGTCGAGAATGACGGAGACATCGGCGACGTCCTCCCTGAATTCATCGCCCCAGTTGAGCCGATCGTAGTTGCGGCGCGCCTCCGGATCGCCAATGACCTCATAGGCCGCGTTGATTTCGCGAATCTTGGCTTCCGCTTGCCGGCTGTCAGGATTGCGGTCGGGATGATGCTCGAAGACCAGCTTCCGGTAGGCTTTCTTGATGACTTCATCCGAGGCTTCCCGCGAAACCCCCAGCACTCTGTAAAAATCGACCCGTGGCATGGCCGCGACTATACCACGGAGATTCCCGGGGCTTCATCTTGACTCCTGTCTAGAAGGACTCTAGCCTGTCGCAACCCATGCCCGCCGCTCAGCACTCAGCACTCAGCACGGACGCCCCACGGCGCCTCCACTGTAGAGGACGCCTGTGAGCACCCACTCCTGGCGGCACGGCATCACACGCTACCAATGGCTCGTCCTGTTCGTCGCCTGGCTCGGCTGGGTGTTCGATGCGATGGACGCGACGATCTATGCGATTGTCCTTCATCCGGCCCTGCACGAGCTGCTTCACACTTCCACCGGCGCTCAAGTTTCCCCCGAACAGATCGGCTGGTACGGCGGCATTATCTTTTCAATTTTTTTGATCGGCTGGGCCATCGGCGGGATTACGTTCGGCATCTTGGCTGACCGGTTCGGCCGGACTAAGGTCCTCATCGCCACGATCGTCATCTATGCGGTATTTACCGGCGCAGCAGCCCTGTCGCAAGACTGGTGGCATCTCGCCATCTATCGATTTCTGACGGCGCTCGGCATCGGAGGCGAGTGGGCCGCCGGCGCAGCCATCGTGGCTGAAACATGGCCGGAAGAGAAGCGTGCGAAAGCTGCGGGGATTCTTCAGTCGGCCTGGGCGGTCGGGTTCTTCCTCGCGGCAACCTTCAATTTGACGCTCAAGGATGCGTACGGATGGCGGGGGCTCTTTCTGGTCGGAATCCTGCCGGCGTTTGTGGCGCTGCTTGTTCGCTGGTGGGTCAAGGAACCGGAACGCTGGACTCACGCCCATGAGCAACAGCCCATTCCACTTGCCGCCATTTTTGAAGGCAACTTGCTTCGGGGCACGTTGGTGGGTTCGGCCTTGGCCTTTGTGGCGGTCTTCGGGCTCTGGGGTTCGACGAACTGGGCGCCGACACTCATCCGCGAGTTGCCGGACTTGAAGGGGCAGGATCCGGCTACGCTGACGAAGTACGTGAGCTACGCGATCATGGCGTTGAATGCCGGCGCCATTTTCGGTTATCTCGGTTTCGGACCGCTCGCCGATCGCTTCGGCAGGCGGCCGGTCTTCGCCTTCATGTGCCTCGGCAGTTTCATCATGCTGCCGGTCACGTATCTGCTGCCCTCGACATATGCCGGCGTGTTGATGCTCTTGCCTATTCTCGGATTCTTCAACAACGGAATTTTCAGCGGCTTCCCCATCTATTTGCCGGAACTGTATCCGACCAGGCTGCGCGCGACCGGCGCGGGCTTCTGCTTCAACGCGGGACGCATCCTCGCTTCTGCGTCGCCCTTTCTTACCGGCTGGCTGGTGACCACCCTCGGGACGTTCGGCCGCGCCGCCAGCACCGTGGCGCTGATTTACCTTCTGGGTTTGCTGGCCTTACTCTATGCCCCTGAAACCAAAGGGAAGCCGCTGCAAGACTAGGCCCTCTCCAGCTCTTGACTTACGTACCATCCTGCTTATCTCCCTCCCCATGGATAACCAACAGACACCTCGCGCGCTGTCCCATGACGAGCAACACGCAGCGGAAGCGGCCTTTGCCGGCAAGCCTTTTAACCCGAAATGGTCCGCTCGGGCGCGGAGTATCTACGAGGGGATCATCAAGGCTCTGCCGGCGCCACCTGAAGTGCCAGTCGATGCCTCGCCGGCGCTTGAGGAAACAGGCTCCCCCGTCGAATTGACTGCTGCCGAATCCACCGCTCAAGCGGACACATTGCCGGGCGAACAGGCCACGGAACCAGCTGATGAGAGCGAGAATGTGCCGACCAAGATCCCCTTTCAGCAGGCAATCGAAACCGGTGCCTTGATTGACGTGACGCCCACGGCCAAGCAACTGGGGTTTTCCTTCCCTGTCGCCGTGACCAAACCGCTCTGGGAAGTAGGGATCGCACCGGTGAAGACACTCAGTCAAGAGGAACAGGCCAACCGTCTGCGGGATGTATTGATGGCTTTCAGGCTCCGCCTGGCGGCGCAACCGACGATTTCCCCGCTCATCGACTTTCCGGCGCTCTTGGCTTTTCCTCCGAGCAACGTGCCACAGCCGATTCCCCTCTTCGCCATGATTCAGCCGGGCGAAGACAATCGGGCGATGGTGACGCTCCTGTTGCCGAACGAGGTCGCGGCCAGCATCATCCCAATGAACTAGACATGGCCGGCGAGCCGAGCCAGGACAAACGCGCGCTCGCCGGCTTTTCCTTTGACCACGCCATCCAGTTTCGCCTCCAGCAGCCGCACAAGCATCGCCCCAACTGCGGGGCCGGGCTCCACTCCCATCTGCAAAAGTTCGTCTCCGCGCAACAGAGGTTTGGTGCGGCGAAACGCTGTCACATAATCGACAAGGCGCCGTTTCATTCTGGCGCACATCGCAGTCTGCCCCTGTGCCTGTGCCATTGCCAGACATAGCACCAATGCTTCATCAGGCAGGCCGTTCAGCAGCCGACAAATCTCGGACGGCCTGAGCCGGCGCACTTCAGATAGCCCTCGCACAACGGTCTTCAGTTTCATTCCAGCGAATCGGACTCTCCTAGCCTGTTCGTTCGACAGCGCGAGCCTCGTTACAACCGCTTCCACGGCCGGCGGCTCCACGTCGGCGAGCAGCGCCATCAGATACGCAAGCGGACGATCGAGAGGATGCCGAGCACAATACCTTGTCCACCAGGCCAATGCTTTGGGAAGAGACCGAACGATCCGCTTCAAAGGCCCGGCATAGCGCAGTTCCGGATGAAGAAATCGCAACAGCTTCAGCCGCGCCAACTGCTCGATTGATCGTTGAGGCTGCGATTCGTTGAAGAGCAGCAGGATTTCGTTGCAGAGCCGTGGACCGGACAGTTGTACGATCAAATCCGTGGCGGCCACCGCCTTAAGCAGACGGGCCGTTTTAGGTTCCAGACGAAAGCCGAACCGCTGCGCAAATCGAACGGCGCGAAAGGCACGGGTAGGGTCGTCAACGAAACTTCCTTCGTGCAGCACGCGAATGGTCTTTGCCTTGAGATCCCGTTGTCCCCTATAGGGATCGTGCAGCTGGCCAAACTGCGCCGCGTTCAACCGAACCGCCATGGCATTGATCGTGAAGTCCCGACGATAGAGATCTTGATCGAGAGACGCCGGTGCGACGTCCGGCAAGGCCGCTGGCTGCGCGTAGGACTCCCGGCGTGTTGAAGCCATGTCGATCTTCATCCCGCCCGGCAACACGAGTCTGGCCGTCGCAAACCGCTCAAAGACCGCCAATCCGGCTCGATAGCGGTCCGCCACCAGCCGCGCGAACGCGGTGCCGTCCCCTTCGACTGTCAGGTCGAGATCCCAGTTCTCCCGTTTCAACAGGAGATCGCGGACCACTCCTCCGACGAGGTACAGAGACACCCCTCGTTCATCGGCAAATGCTCCAAGCTCACGAAGAAGAGAGAGGCGCTGTCGGGAGAGCCGACGCAGAAGATGAGAACGAGATTTCTGACGATTCATGGGGGATCATTGTAGCAACCTCTTACGTAAGGCGGAACAGCGTTTCTCTCCAAGTGATGAACCGCTCCATGAAACAAGTCGAGGCGCTCAGGATAGAAATCCTGGGCGCCTCGTAGTGATCCTCCAATAGGTCGAGCGTTATTGGTGCCGCTTCCCCTGCCGATCATGCTTCTCGCGCGCAATATGACGGGACGCGCGATCCTGGGCATTATGAATCCTTGCACGTTCTTTTTTGGTCACCACTCCGTCAGTTTTTGCTTTGTTCTCCATGTTGTCGATATGGCCCTGCTGCTTATTGAGCCTGGCTGCTTCCCGTTCATTCAACTGGCCGCTGGCAATCCCCCGATCGATACGCTGTTCCTGATTTACCTGCCGCTGATCGATTCCCGGGGTCTCCGCCTGGGCATAAGCCATACCCGCCGCGAGCACCACTGCGCTGATTACGAGCAACATCTGCCTCATATGTTTCCTCCGTAATGTGGGTGAACTCAATGCTTTCACGTCATTCAACGCACAGCCAGGAATCACGTTGACGGTGCAGTTTCAACGGCTTGTGAGTCTTTTGCCTTCTACCAAGAGTTTTTCTCTTCGTCGAATTCTTTCCTCTCATCGACAGAACACAAAAGGCCGCCCCCTTGCGAAGGCAGCCCTTTTTCCCGACCATGCAATGAGTTTTGACTGCTTGCGCCCGGATGCTCACAACGTCGACCGGCAGGCGTATTCGGCGCATCCTGCTACCGATCCCGGCCACCTCGGCCACCCCGATCCTCACGACCACCTCGCTCCCCGCCGCCGCGATCACCCCTGTCTCCCCGATCTCCACCGCCTCCGCTCCGATCTTCCCTTGCTCGATCACCACGATCGGAAGTCCCGCTGCGGTCCTCCCTGAACAAGCGATCTCCCCGCTCTCCCCGGCTCACCTGCTCTCGAAGCGCCTGGATGCTCGCACGACCACCTTGAAAGTCCGATCCCCGCCGTTTGACTTCCCGGCTGAGGTCGATCAGTTCAGCCGGACGATACCCCTGCTTCATGCCTTCGCTCACCAAGGCAGCCCCGTCCTTTGACGAAATCCTGCCCTCTTTCATGACCGCTAAGCTCTTGGCCCCGGCAGCCAAGGTTTCCTGCGTCACTTTTTGCTTTCCGTCCTGCGACAAGCGAGTCAGCTCCCGCACTTCGTCTGTCGTTGCGCCACGGGACAACGCTTCCGCCATCATCTCCATTGCCCGCTGTCGATTGCCTTCCGCCACGCCGTGCGTTCCGGCTTCTCTCAACACGTCATGCGCCGTTTCGAAATGGCTCACAAGCTGGCGCAACACCGGATCGATCCGCCTCGGCTCCACGCCTTTCGCGAGCCCTTCTTTTACTTTGTTCGCCAGCGGCTCGGTCGGCATGCCCTTTTCGCCGGCCTTGTTGACCTGTTCAATGAGCTGGTTGACCTCCTCGGCGGCAAACCCACGCGTTGCCCGCAATCGGAGGATTTCGTCGCGATCCTGTGCCGAGAGAGGCTCAGCCATGCCAGTGCCTGGCCCCCACAAGTGGAGCAGCAGCATCACCACACCGGCCTGTACGCTTCGTATCAGCATCTGCCTACCGGACTACCACTATGCCGTTGACATTCCCAAAACCATCCGTCACAAAATCCTGTGCCTGCGGCGGCACCGTCCACTGTGTTCCATTGATCAGATACATGAATGCATGTTCCCCTTCCGGTAACGGCACAACCACCGACCAGATCCCATCCGATCCGGCCGGTGCCATCCGGTGAGCCGTTGGAGACCACCCGTTGAACGCACCGACCAGTGAAACGGATGTGGCTCCAGGCGCTGAGAGCAGGAACTGAGTTCCTCCGGACACGGTGTGAGGAGGGGTTGGTTTGAGCGTTGTGGCACAAGCCGATACGGCGAGCAACACACACACGATCGCAGCTAGTTGCATCATTCCGCGCATCGGGCCCAGCGTACCGAAGCTCAAAGACCGATGCAAGATCGCCTGCGTGCGTTTTAGAGAGTCGTGCCGACATCAAGCACCGCATTGCTCGAACCGAACCCGTCGCCCGCATCTTCCTTCGCCAGCGGATCGGCGATCCATCGTTTCCCGTCGATGACAAACATGTATTGATAGCGGCCCGGCTTCAACTCAATGGTCGCGGCCCAGACTCCGCCGCCGGATTGTTCCATCGTCGTCTGGTTCGGATTCCACCCGTTGAAATCCCCCACGACCGAGACGGAGCGCGCTTCCGGCTGCAACAACACCAGCCGCACATAGACCTTCGCGGTCTGCCCGGCCTCCACCGACACAGGTTGCGCCGGTGAGGCCGTGACCGGCACCTCAACGATCCGGTCCGGGACGAAGCGCATCAAGCCTGCGGCCACGACCACTGCAACACAGATTGCCGCCGTCGCACCGGCAATATTCCACTCCAACGTGCGGGGGGCAATGAACAGCTCCGCCAGCCGCTGGAACATCCCTTTCGGTATCGCATCCAACCGTGCCAGCACTCGTGCGGTAAACTGGCGGGACGGCGCGATTCTGGGAAGCCGCCCGGCCTCCGCGACCACCATTTCGAGATTCAACCACTGCCGGCGCAAAGCAGGATCGGCATCGACCGTTTCGAGAAACTGCACCCGCTCCTCCGGCGTCAAATCCTGATCGAGAAACCGCTGAATCAAGAGATCACGATCGTCCACTTGTCACCTCGATACCGGCGAACGGTTCTCGTTCAACTCCGCCAATTCACGACTGAGCTGTACCCGGCCTTTATACACACGCATTTTCAACGTGTCTCCGTTCACCCCAAGCAGCTCTTCCATCTCTTCGTAACTCAATCCCTCCACGTGCTTCATCACGAAGGCCTCGCGGTAGAGCGGCGGGAGCCGCTGGATCGCCCGATCCAAATGGCCGGCCACTTGCTGCTGCGAGAGCAGCGTCTCCGGCGTTCGCCCTTCGGTCACATACTCATCGGCTATCGAGTCGAGGTCGACCTGCCCCGGCCGTTTTGCACGAAGCCAGTCTTTGCACTTGTTCGCCGCAATCCGGTACAGCCAGGTCGAGAACTTCGAATCCGCTCGAAACGTTGGGAGGGCCTTGAACGCGGTGACGAACGCCTCCTGCGCAAGATCCTCTGCGTCGTTCCGATCTCCCACCATCCGGTACGCCAGATTGATGATCACCGTCGAATACCGATCGACCAATTGGCCAAACGCATCGTGATCCTGCTTCAGGCTCCGAGCAATGAGCCCGGCTTCATCGAAGCCCGTCTGTCGCTCAAGCGGCATACCGATCGTGACCCTTGCACATTGGCCGCGCAGCCCGTCCGGTTCTATTCACTATGACGAGCGAACAGCACATGCGTAAACGAATTCCTGCCCCTCAGAAGCGGTAACTGGCACCGACAGAAAAAGTATGATCCGGCGCTCCATTGGAAAGCCCGACCGTCACACCACCGTTAAATCGCCAGGCAGCCGAGGCCGTATAATTGACGGCGAAGAAAACGTCCCTCGCATTCACGAACCCCGGAAGAATCGCCTGATACTCCTCGAAATAGACGCTGGCCAATAGGGCCTTTGTGAAGTAGTACCCGGCTCCGATGTCATACCAATATTGATTATTGAGCGGGAGTCCGTCGGGATCACCGATGATATTGTAGCCGCCATCCAAAAACGCGATCCATTTCTCGCCAAGCATCTTGGAGGTCTCGATCCCCACTCCATAGTCGAAAGCCCCGGTTCCAAGTCCTTGACTTGCACTGGCGGTCGGAAGCTTCATCCGGCCGGTCAATGCAATAAGCGGCACGTAATTATGTTCTTCCACCACATAATATCGCCCCTTCAGGATAATGTCTCCGAGGCCCGCCGTCGTTACCTTCTGTCCAGGAGCACGCCCGGTCAGGCATGAGCCTTGTCCCGGTCCGCTCTTGTCGCAATCAGAATTACTGCTCCCCGGGCCGCTATTGTCCACACGGACCGGAGTGCCGCCCACGAAGGTCGCGCGTCCGTCGGTCGTCGCCGTCACGAACGGAATCACGACCGTGACATCGCCGTCTCTGAATAACCGCCGAATCGATAAGGGCGCATAGACGAATGTGCTTGTCGTGTTGGTGCCGAAATCCCCGCTGGACACGCTCGGCGTAAACCCGATTTGCCAATTTCGCTCATTGCTCGGCAGGCCCTGGTCTAGTTTGTCCGCTGCTTCGACAACCAACCCTCCAGCCACAACGCACCCTGTGCATATCGCGCCGACAACAACCCATTGCCATCTCACAATCGATTTTTCCTTTCCCGGCCTGAGACCTGTCTCATACTCCGACGATTGCCCTCCTGGTATCGCTGACCGCCCGGACACACGGCATTTACGGCCACATAATATATTCTTAGTCGCTCAGCCGGCACACAGGATCATCTCCCGGATCCTCCCATCAGAAAATGCCATAGCGGCGCCGAGATGCTCTCGGCGCCGCTCTCCCATCCGGCGGAATTCCTGTTCGAGAATCCTCAGTTTCGGCCAGAACGTTCCGGCCGCTCGGGACGTTCGACCCGCTGTGGGCGTTCGGGACGCTCAGGCCGCTGCGAACGCTCGACGCGCTCGGGACGACCGGAACGCTCTATCTGAGCTGCTCGGGCATTGTCTCGGCCCTGCTGGCCATGGTCGCCGGCGGCCTGATCGGCACGATCCAACCCTCGCACCTCGCCGCCGCTATTCGCTCTGCGATCGTCCCGTCGATCACCCTGCCGATCAAGCTGCCGGTCTTCCCGACGATCCGCGCGTCGATCCTCTTGCCTGACATCACCGGTTTGGGCGACACGGAGATCATCGCCGCCACGCCGGCCGCTGTTGTCGCCTCGCCCCGGACCGCTATTGGCTGAACCGGGCCCACTGTTGTCCGACCCATGGCCGCTGTTCATGGAACCAGGTCCGCTGTTGAGTGATCCGGGCCCTCTGTTATCCATTCGGATAGGTGGCTCTCCGACAGGCTCACCGGATTGACCGGCCGCCGGCGCACTCACACTCACCAAACACAACCCGGCCACCACTCCTACTATGGCTTCTTTCCAACTGACAGATCGTCCGTCCTTCATCATGACACTCCTTTCATTCATGGTCTGTTAATTTGCGTCTTCCAGTTCCGCCTCACGCCACGTAATCACGCCCCCGTTCAGCCGGCCCTGAATTTTCACCAACGTCCCCACCTTCACCTCGGTAAAGAACGCCGCCCGTCCGATACTGCTGTCATCCAACCCCTGAAAATTCGCATCGGAGATTGCAGCGGTATTAGCCGAGACACCCAAGATCGTCAGATTCGGATCCAACACTGCCTGCACCGGACCCTGAAGGTCCACATCGTCGTCTGCCGAACGTTTCTCGACGCGCGTTGCAATGACCGAATTGCCCGCTCCGGCAAGACCGCGCACGCGCACATGATCCCCGACGGACAAGTCGCTGAGATCGGGAGTGGCATTGCCGCTCTGTCCGTCGAATTCCGTTTGGCTGTTTAGCGCTACTGTCACACCAGGCAGCCCCGTAACCGTAAACGTGTTCGTTCCCAGATTAATCGCCGCGATGTCCCCCTCCAGCTTGATGCTCGCATGGAACTTCACGTGCTTCGCCGTTAACAGGCCGTTGACCAGCCGCCCTTCGGCAGAGAGCTTGGCTCCTGCCACAATTTCATCGATCGTCCCGCCACGGAACTCCGTATTCCCGTTCGTCTGAACATGAGTGGTCCCGATAAAGAAGTCTCCCGGACCGACCACCTGCGTCACGAATCCCTCAACTTCGAACTCGTCCGCCTGTTGCACACCCTGATTCTCCTGCTCGACCTTCGTCGCCACAAGCGTCCCCTCCGTTTGGACGTTCGGCCCAGGCGTAAACTGCGTGCCCTTCACTTCGACGAACAGGCCGTTCCAAGCATTGCCGGCCGGATTCGGCATGTCGTTTATAATCGCGTTCGCATAGTGTACGGTCAGATTGCCGATCTGGAAAGTCTTTGGGTTCGCGCTGTCATTGTGATTCTTCACCACCCCGCGCACCTCGGGGGTGGGAGCGAGTTTTCTCTCAATAAACGTAGCCTGGATGGCTCCATCCCCCCGCACATACCCATTGACCTCGACGCTATCCGTTCCGGCAACCACGTTGAGAATGCTTTGCCCTGGGATGTTGTTGTCGATCAGCGTCGTGCTATCGACCAGCACCGTTTGGCTCATCACGACCATACTCAAGCCATCTGCCGCGACCGACTGGACTAATCCCTCTACCGCGTCCTCTTGCCGTACCGAGGCGGCCGAATGCTGTCCGTTCTTCATAGAACCGGTTACCAGAACGGTCATCCCGAGTTTCAAGTCACCCTGACTGCCCGATTGTCCATCTACCGTAAACGTAGCCCCGCTCGTATCAAACCTCTTGCCATTCACGAACACACTGCCGAATCCGGTCACCGTGCCGGAAGCCGCCGCCGTGCCGTTTCCAGCCCCAGTGCCAGAACCGCTGTCACCGCCGCTGCTGCATCCGCTCACGATGCCAATGAATCCCACCAGCATACAGAGCTGCTTGAAGCCCGTGAACTGTTTCATCTGCCTACTCCTGGTTTAAAGATGACACTTAGCTTTTCCGTTGAGCGTGACCGCCGGCGGGAACCGTAGACACTGCCGCTCCTGAACAGTGGCCATCCAGCCCGGCGGTTCGCTTCACATCGTCCCGGACCAGGACCGGCGCACCGCCTGACAGCGGCAGCGCAATGGAAAGAATGCAACCACCTGTCTGTGAATGAACCCGCCGCATGAAGCCCTCCCTCCTGCCTCGTCTGATGAGTTAGACGGGCGACCGGGAAAAAGGTAAACGGCAGGTCTTATCGAATGTCCTGAAAGAAGACACGGGGCAGAACCGGCAGGCGGAATTCCACATGCAGAATGATGAGGAGCACACGAACGAAGCTGCGCCAGACTCCCATTTTCAAGAACTTACGGGCGTCCGTGATGACGGGCGGAGAGAGGAGGAGAGGCCTGGTGACCTTGATGAGTTTTTCGCAGAACGCAACGTCTTCGAGAACCGGTTGGCGGGGAAACCCGCCGAGCTGTCCGAACAATGCGCGACGGACGAACAGGGCTTGATCTCCATAGATGATCCGGCTTCGAGTGCAGCGGAAGTTGTCCAGAAACGAAATGAGCTTCAGCCGCCAATCGTTACCGGAGAATCGATGCATGAACCCGCCGGCTTGAATCGTGAGATCCGTCTCCATCTCATTCAGTCTCTGAATGGCGCCAGGAGGCAGGGCCGTATCGGCATGCAGAAAGAGCAGCCATTCGCCACAGGCCTGTTTCGCTCCGTCATTCATCTGGGAGGCACGGCCTTTGGGAGAAGAAAGGAGACGAACAGCGCTGAAGGCTGAGCGCTGAGGACTGAGCATCAACTCCTTGGCAATCTCGCAGGTACGGTCAGTGCTGCCGCCGTCGACGACAATGACCTCATAATTACCGGATTGCGAGAAAAGGGCTCGCAATGTTGCAGGCAGCGCTTTCTCTTCGTTGTAGGCAGGAATCACGACGGAGATCATGGCACATCCACAGGTAAGAGGCGTACGGGGCAAGACGAGAGGCATCCCGATCTTCCGACTTCTTGCACCCTGCCTATAGCCCCTGGCCCCTCACTTTCTGTCATGAGCCACTCAGGCAGAAATTTTTGCACGTCATGGGCCCAGGCCGTGGGATCTTCGGCAATCGACTCGAACAGATCGCTCAGAGCCAGCACCATCTGGTCCGTCAATGCGAGGTAGTCCTGCGCACGACGGCGTAGCGTTTCCACATCGGTCCGGCCTTCGGCCGTCGCCCGCTCCAGCATGCGGCGTCCGAATCCATGATGGGCTTCTTCCTGCTGCAGCAGGATGCACCGTAGCCGGCCGAACGGCGCGGCTCGCTTCGCCAGTCCCCCTTCAATGCGCGTCAGGATGGCTTCGCCTAATCCTTCAAGAATGACCTGTTCAGCCAGCACGGTTTCCAGCAGGTCTTCCCGTGCCAACGCCTCGCTGAGGATCATGCGGTATTCTTCAAGCGCGGGCAGAAACGGCGCATCACCAAGATGTTTCGGCGCCAGCCAGGCAATGGCCCCTTGAAATACCATCGCGTGCGCAGACTCTTGCCGCGCCTGACTGAGGAGAAATCGACGTGATCCGGCATCCGGAGCCAGGGAGGCCTGAGCGTTCGCACACTCGTTCGCCATCCGCTCACCGTGTTCGAGAAAGGTCAACAGCCGCGCGATCGGCACCTTCTCATCAGGACGAACCAGCATGAGTCAGCTCCTTGGGCGGAATGCCGTTCAGGCTCCAGTTATATTCAAGATACTCAATGCGGTAACCCGGCTGCATCAGATCTTTCGCCAATTCAGGATCGTCGACATAGCGCGCAACAAAGGCTAGCACCGATCCTGCAGCACCGGTGAAATCAGACTCGAACCACTTAAAGACCATCGAGAGCGAGGCGACCTTATGCATTCGGTCGAAACGATTTCGCGTTGAATCGTTGATGAACTCCCGTGCCGCGTCGTCGAATTGCTTATCAAGCGCAGCCCCCTGGTAGGTCCATGGCTGGAGCTTCGGACAAGAAACGGAGGCACAGACGATGGCAAAGTGGACGCGCGGCTCTTGGAATTGTTTGCGTAAAATTTCATGCTCCAGGCCGTAGAGTGTCAGTCGTACTCCACCGATTGCATACTCACGCACTTTGAAGTAGCGGTACCAGGCGATGTAGGGAACCGGCGATTCACCGTCGAGGATGCCTTTGATCGCGAACGCGTTGTAGGCATTGATCCAGAGCGCCAGTCGGTGCTCGCGAGAGAGCCGGTTTGGATCGACGCGATCCAACTGATCCAGATACTGCGTGAAGCGCTGGTCGCCCTGGATAACAGGGTAGTTCACCTGCCCGTTACTGACGGCGGATCGCACGACGGCATCGAGTGCATCGTGCGAAAATTCAGCAGGCGAGATCGGACGTACGGGATCGAACGAGGTCGGCACCGCAGCACAGCCGGCCAGAATGAACGCCAGGCCCGGACCAACCAATCGATCCATAGCTGAGCCCATTCGCCCTCTCGGAAAAGGTTTCAAGTCCCTCAAGGAGCCGCCGGTGTAACCATGCCATTTGATGCCGTTGTGATCACATTTGCACAGTGCATCGCCGTTTTTTATCCGCTTTTATGAGGCAGTTAAAGCCATCCCCTGCCCACCTTTCATAACCTACTGAAAATCCAGGAGCACCGGGTCGTAGCCTATGGGCATACGCCTTGCGATGGCTTCAGCTCGATTAGGCATTTTCACGTCAGTAAGGAGGTTCACTCATGAAGAAGGAAACGATTCTCCCGGTTATCGTGGCGACTCTGGCCATGGCAGCCATTGCCGCGGCACCAGCCATCGCCAAGAACTCAAAGAAATCCTCGTCCCACTCGTCTGCGGCAGCGGCCGCTTCCTCGATGGGATCGGTGGCTCCAACGCCGGAAACGCCCAAGGCGGGTCGCCACGACGAGAAGCCGGGCCCGGCTTGGAAAACGGTCGGCGGCACCGTTAAGCAGATCGAGAGCGACACGTACCTGGTCGAAGATTACGAGGGCAATCAAGTGAAGCTCTACGTCGGCCAGGGCACGAAGCACATCAACAAGAAAAAGGTCGGGGACACCGTTCGCGCGGAGATTACGCGGGGCGGCTTCGCGAATTCGATTCAGTAACCCCCCTTTGAATCCGCGCACCCACCCTGGGCGCGGTGGTGTCCAGGAAGAGGCCGGCCCTGAACAGGCCGGCCTCTTCTTTTTCTGCTACTCCTGCCCCATCACTTCTTCGCACGGGAAAACTTGATGTCGCCGTAGTAGGCCGTGGCTGATTCCTTCGTATTGTCCGTGTCGCTCATGATCGCCACGCCCTTGATCATCGGCGGCTCTTCCCCAAAAGCCTTCTTGTAGTCTTCATAAATATTCCGTTCCTCGTCGATCCATAGGCCCAATTTCTGAGGCCCGCTCTCGACGATCACCATCTTGGCAAAATCCGTATAGGCATTCTCAACGATCGTGCCGACCGGCGTGTTCGTCTCCCAAATGTAATTCAACGCGGCAATCGGAATGTCACCGAACACAGCCTGGCCGGCCTTGAACTTGAGTTTCCTGCCAAAACCTACCTTGTCGGGGTCGTATTCGAAGGTAACGTAGAGCCGGGCTGGATAGTCATCCCCCTCTTTGCGGGTGACGTCGCTACTCTTCAGAAGATTGTCAACCTTCCACCGCCACCGGACGATCGGATACTCCCTTGGATCGATCCTGACCTCTTTGGTGAGGCCAGATGCGGCGGCCTGGCTGACAGCCTTGACGACGACCGTTTTTCCGTCTTTGACCAGTTCATACGCCGTCTGCTTCGGCACCTTCTTGAAGGTCAGCGGCTTCCAGCCATCCGGCAACCCTGGGCCTGCCTGATTGACCGAAAACTTCGCCACCTCAATCGTGTCGGCACTCTGCGCCCAGAGACATGACGGAGCTGCCAACAGCCCCACGGCCATGAGCCAGAGCTTATATGCCACTCGTCGCCTAGTCATGTTCTGAGACAGCTACCGTCGGGCCCAGGCAAAGAGTTTCATTAAGAGATTCTTGGTCCGTTGCGTAAAGTGCGCCTTGCGCCAAAGGTTCACGACTTTTTTATTCACTTCGGCTTGTGTCGGATAGGGATGGATCGTCCCGGCAATCGTCTTCGCTCCGGCCCCTGCTTTCATCAGTACCGAGAACTCGCTGATCATATCGCCGGCATGGGCGGCGACAATCGTGGCACCCACGATCTTGTCCGTACCCTTCTGAATGTGGATCCTCGCGAACCCTTCGTCTTCCCCGTCGAGAATCGCGCGATCGACCTCATCAAGTTTGTACGTGTAGGTTTCGACCTCGAGGCCTTTCTCTTTCGCATCTTTCTCATACAACCCGACATGGGCAATTTCCGGCTCTGTAAAGGTACACCAGGGCATGATGAGTGAGTCGACATTGGCATAGCCCAAACCGAAGGGATGCGGGAACAGAGCGTTTTGAATGACGATCTGCGCCATCGCATCGGCTGCATGGGTAAACTTGTACCGCGAGCAGATATCGCCCGCGGCAAAGATCCGAGGGTTCGTCGTCTGCAACTTCGCGTTCACCTTGACCCCGTTCTTGTCGTACTCGACGCCGACTGCTTCCAACCCCAGTCCTTCCACGTTCGGAGTCCGTCCGACACCGACCAGAATCTCGTCAACCGTCACATCGTACTGCTGGCCGTGCGAATCAACCGTGAGCCGCTTACCCTGTTCTGTTTTGCCGACCTTCAAGTCTTTTCCGCAACAGAGCAGCTTCACGCCGTCGCGCAACATCTGCTGCTCGACAATTTCCGCTGCATCGCGGTCTTCGTTCGGCATAATGCCGTGCTGGGCTTCGATCAAGTAGACCTGGCTGCCGAACCGGGCAAACGACTGCGCCAATTCGCACCCGATCGGCCCGGCGCCGATGACGCCGATGCGTTGAGGCAATTCCGTGAGCGAGAACACTGTTTCGTTGGTGAGATAGCCTGCCTCTTTCAATCCAGGAGTGGGAGGCGCAGATGCCCGTGCACCGGTGCATACCGCTGCCTTCGCAAACGTCAGAGTCCGACTGCCTGCCGCCCCTTCGACCTGAACGGTGTCGGCGTTGGTAAAACGTCCGCTGCCGATGTAGACATCCACGCCCAGCTTCGTATAGCGATGGACCGAGTCGTTGTGACTAATCCTCGCGCGCAGCTTCCGCATGCGGGCCATCACAGATCCGAAATCGTACTTCACTCCCGGAGGGATGTGCAGCCCGAATTCCCCGGCAGCCCGCAAATCGGCCCAGGCTCGCGCGGCACGGATGACGCCCTTGGAGGGCACACAGCCGACGTTCAAGCAGTCGCCGCCCATCAAATGCTTTTCAATCAAGGCCACTTTGGCCCCCAGGCTCGCGGCAATCACGGCGGTAATCAATCCCGCCGTTCCCGCCCCGATGACGACAATGTTGTAGCGACCGGTCGGCTCGGGATTGACCCAGTTGGACGGGTGCACGTTCTCGGCGAGAATGCGATTGTGTTCGTCGAAGGGAGAGATGAGGGCTGACTCAGAATGGGCCATCGAGGATCCTCTTTCCGTCTGGTGCGTGATCATAACCGATGACTCCTTCGCGGGGTAAGAGGTTGGTCGTCATGCCTGTTTCGACGTGAATTTCTTGTAGACGATCGGCACAAGCGCCAGGAGTCCGAGCAGGACGAACGCCGCGATGACATGGGGAGAGGCGATTTCCTTCAACGAGTTGATCGTCCCCAGTTGCCGACCCGCATAGGCATAGACGAACGATCCTGGAATGATGCCGAGCGCAGTGGCCGCCACATAGCTGCCGATGTTCATCCGCGTGAGACCGGACACCAGATTGACGACGAAAAAAGGAAACAGCGGGATCAAGCGAAGCGTCATGAGATAACTGAAAGCGTTGTTCGTGAAACCCTGTTGTACCGGTCCCAGCCACTTGCCGAATTTCTGTTCGACCCAATCGCGCAGCATGTAGCGGGCAGCGAGAAACGCGAGCGTTGCTCCAGTCGTTGCACCCAGATTCACGAACAGGGTGCCGAAGACACTCCCAAACAAGAACCCGCCGGCAAGCGTGAGGATCACCGCGCCAGGGAGTGATAAGCCTGTTACGACAATGTAGGCGAGAATGAAGAGCGCAACCGACCCGGCGTAATTGGCTTCGGTAAAGGCCAGTAGCGCATCGCGATTTTGTTTCAACGCATCGAGCGACAGAAACCGGCCAAGATCAAAATAGAAGAACGCACCGATCGCGCAGGCAATGACAGCGGCAATGAGAATCTTCCCCGTGCTCGATCCGCTGGCTGGTTGGGCGGTTGGGATGTCAGTAGGCATGGTCTGTTCGCGTATCATGGGGGCTCCTTTCCGATGTGTCAATGTCAGCCGCTACGGATTCAGTCGGTCAGAACCCGGCCTTCTTACATCGACGCCTGCGGAACGAGCCTTGCGTTCGCAACAACTCTACGGGTTGTGAGCTGATTTGGATCTGCAGTGAAGAGGCGCTCAAGCAGAGATCCCAGATGCTCAAAACGTTCACCCGCTCGCTTTGATCGCATGCGAGTCGGGCGGCACGTTGCCTCCAGTGTCCTTCTCTGCATGTTGAGGGTACGAACGATGCGAGAACGCCGCCGGCGGACGTTCTCCGAAGCTTGCAGGACTATTGAGGGTGGCGATTGTGGAGGTCCCGATCCATGTCGAGACGGCCAAAGGCCCGTTCCACGGGGTCGACCCTCCCGTCCAGATTGCGATCCAGTTCCTGGAAGTGGTCGTGGGTCAGGTCAGGCGTCTGCGGATTCTGAACGCCGGCTGTTTGGTGGTTAAGACGAGGATCGTATCGCTGGGCATCTTCAAGCAGACCGTGATGCGTAAGGTCCTGCCTTGGCTGCACCACAGCCTTGGGCGCATGTTTCTTATGGACCTTGAACGGGCGACGGGCCTTCGGAGCCGCCGCCTTGGACTCCGATAGCACATGCTTGGTCGTTGCGTGACTGGCTTCAGGACGCCACTCAGTAGCGGTGGGTACAGCGGGTTTCTTTGCGGGCTGCTGAGAGCGCTGAGGTGAAGGGTTTGCCGACACAATGGACGGAGCTAGCTCCTTGGATTTTTTCTGTTCCGCCGATGCTGGATCCGCTATCAGCGCAGCCAGAGCCGCCGTACACGAACAGGTGAATAGGGTGAAACCCCTCCGCTCCATCTATATCCCCTCCCAGGAAAGTACCTGTATAAGTGTAGCAGGCAATTCGGGTAAAGGAGAGAGAAGGACACCCAATTTCTCAATATGTTAGCGTCATGGCATCGACCATACCTCGCTCCTCTGTGAGGGGGCGAGGTGCTCAGCCTGTTCAAGACAGCTGAGTCGATAGAAAGCCTGTTCCGCTAGCGAACCGTCTGGCACCATTGCTCGAGCTCCCAGGAGAAGACCAGAAACTCATCACCCCCCTGGCGCCGGTATTCGTCCTTCGACACACGCTCCCGATGATCCTTTCGGAGCCGTTCACAAGCCTGCCGCTGCTCTCTCTGAATTTGCGGCTGCAGTTTCGTCTGCTCATCGATCGTACGTGCAGCGATATTCTCCTGCATCCGCTTCAAAATATGATAGTGCTCATAGAGCGTGGGCTCTTGAACCTGTGGCTTTTCGGGTTCAGATTCGGCCCAGGAAATGGTGGCGGACAGAATGAGAAGGAGAACCATACCTGTGATTTTCATGACATAACCTTTCATGTGAGTCGTATGCCCTGATGGGCCGGAATTTGGTCAGTCAGGTTGAAGTCCGTCCGCACAGAGGCAATCGTTTCACCAAACTGTTCGATCGAACCCTCGCGGATCGGCCCCAACCAGTTGTCCGCCCGCTCCAGATAGGACACTTTATAGGGATCGATGCCCATAATCCGGCAGCAGGTCGCATCGACAGCGGCAAGGTTCCTTCCCATCACGAGCACCCCGGCTTTCTTCGGATCACCCATAATAGGGCCGTCACCTTCCATCCCGACAATCCCGTCGACGATCGCAAAGCTCGGCTTCAGCGTCGCATTGATATCCAAAATGGAATTCTCGATGCCGGCATGGTGCAGCACATTCTTGGGCCAGCCATAGTAGATGCCCGGCATGACTCCAAACAGATTTTTCATCGAGAGCGTCACCCCGGCCCAGTGATGCGTCTTCATCTTCGCGACGGACACGATCCAATCGACTTCTTTGAACAGGGCAGGAAACGTCAGCGTCCGTAACGAGGATTGCCGACCGGCATTCTGAATCTCGTAGCCCGTGATGTAATTCAAATCGTGAAACCTGATGTGATCTTCCGTCAGCACATCCGCCAAGCCGGATTCCTCATAAACCGCCAGCGTGTCGCGGCGATGGCCGGGCCCTTCCGCCACCATGACGGTAGCAGCTCCCAGCCGAAGAAACGCCTCAATTGCTCCGCGCAGAACGAGCGGATGGGTATTGATGTGGGGTGCACCTGACGCCGTTTCGACCAGGTTCGGCTTCAAGAGAATGCGCTTGCCCTTCAATTCTTCAGGAGCGACACCCAGTTCCCGTATTCCCCTTGTGATCGCATCGGCAATATCCAATCGGTAATGGGCGACCTTAGCCACAAAGGCTTGCGCCTGTTGCGGCATGCGGAAATATCCCCTGGGAACAATCAGCGAACCGGCCCCGACCACAAGGCCGGCTGCAACGGCCAACAGCACATCGCGGCGCGTGAGACCTCTTGTCCTGTCGTGTTCCACCGAGTCTGACATGGAACTCCCTACCGCGTGAGGACGGCCGACACCTGCCTGCTGTTCACGCGTGCGAACAGAGGGATTCCTCCGTTCGCCTCTCCTGCCAGTGCGCCCAAGCAGAGAAGGCACAAGGCCGACGTATCGTATTCGCCGTAACGAGCTTGATTCGCCAAACAGCGTTCAACCAGCAATCTGCCGTTTGACGGCCACTGCTGCCAGGCCCTAAGCCCGAGCAGAGCCCACCCCAACGAAATCGGTGTTTGCAAACGATCGACCTCGCCATGAAGATATTCAAGGCTTCGCGCGACCTTTTCCGGCTCGACTACCCCGGCTATTCCAGTTAATGCGGCCCCAGTACCTTCCGGGTTAGGGTGAAGTTCTCTCCCGAACACCAGCGTATTCCCTGCATTCCATCCCCCATGGGGCAACTGACGGTCAAGAATCATTCGGATAGCTTCACGGACACGATCATGCTGTGCATGTCCTGCCACCCGTAACGCCATCACGGATACCGCTGTCGGCTCAACCCAGGCATGGGTATCCTCGATCCAGGGCCATCCCTTGAGAGCTGTATCGTGTGCCCACGGATCATCAGGTTTTCGAGAAGGGTGCCGACCAGCGGTGCCAAGCAGAAAATTGACGGCACGACGTTGAGCGACTTGACTTGCCGGTGAGTCCTGCCAGGCAAGAATGGCAAGCGCTGTAGGCCAATTGGATTCAGGATGTTGAGGGTTTAACCAGACCCGACCGTCTTCTCCCTGCTCACGAACGAGACGCGCCCGATGCCTCTCCAGCAGGCCCCTGTCCTCTCCCAGTGCATCGAGGGCAAGAATTCCCCAGATGGTCGCATCCACACGAAACTGCCCCTCGGAGCGGTCGGCAAGGCCTCCTTCAGGGAGAACCCGTCGAGAGAGCTCCTTGCCAACCGTGTGATTCAGAGACATGGGAGCCCCGCGGGGCCTGACTCATTGACCATTCAGTGTCGGGAACAGCACCCGCACCATCTTGATGCAGGCCGGCCCAATAAGCACAATGAACATGCTCGGAAAAATAAAGAAGATGAGCGGGAACAGCAACTTGACCGGCAACTTTGCCGCAAGTTCCTCGGCCTTGAGCCGACGCGTGGTGCGCATGGAATCGGCATGCACCCGAAGCGCTTGTCCAATACTGGTTCCGAACCGGTCGGTCTGCACAAGGAGCGCCACCAGATTTCTTACCTCTTCTAGGTCGGTGCGAAGCGCAAGGTTTCTCAGCGCCTCCTGCCGGGACACGCCGGTCCGCAACTCAACGGCTAGGATATTCAATTCGTCGCTCAATTCAGGATGGGTCCGCTTGACCTCATCACCGACTCGCCCGATCGCCTGATCCAATCCGAGCCCAGCCTCCACGCAGACCACCATCAAATCCAACGCATCCGGAATGGCCCGCTGAAGCGCATCCTTGCGAGCGGCGATGGCCCTTCGCAACCAGAGCACTGGAGCATAATAACCACAAGCAGCCGCCAGCACATAGTAAAACGTGAGTTGTGACAGGCTCGGAAAGCCCAACAGCTTCACAGGGATCATGGCAATCAAACCGGTCACGAGAATGGCCAGCAGAAGCTTCGTGCCGACGAAAAGAACCGGAGCTTTCCCCGATCGATAACCCGCAGTGATCAATTGGCGGCGAGTCGCACGCGCTTCCTCGACATTCGAGGGCTGATTCATTCGGGCGAACCATTCGAGCGCGGTCTGCAGATGCGTTTTCAGCCGCTCAGCCGTTCCATCAGAAACTGCTTCATCGGGAGAAGCCGTCCCGTCAGCCCGGCGGCGCCAGGTCTGCAACGCTTCTCTCGAATTCGCATAGAGGAAGACAGCCGAACTCGCGAGCACCACCGCAAGAAACGTGAACAGCGCGACGATGAGAGGAAGATCCATACGTGACTCCTTAGACTTTAATCTCGACCATGCGCTTCATGACGATCGCCCCCGTCACCATGAGAACACTCCCGATCATGACAAGATACTGACCGGCAGGATCCGTGAACAGCAGGCCCATGTACTCTGGATTCAGCTCGTAGAGGAGGAGCCCCACAAGGATAGGGAGCCCGAACAGAATAATTCCGGAAAAACGCCCTTCCGCCGACAACGCTCTCACTTTCAATTGCAGTTCGAAGCGCCTGCGTATCAGTCCCGCCAGCGAATCGATAATTTCGGCCAAATTACCACCGGTTTCCCGCTGGACTAAGACCGACGTCACAAAAAACCGCAAGTCGACGCAATCCAGCCGATCGGTCATATTCTGGAGCGCCTGCGGAAGCGCCACGCCCATGGACACCTCATCGAAGACACGCCGGAATTCGATGCCGATGGGATCGGCCGCCTCTTCGCCGACGAGTTTCAATCCGACTGAGAAAGCGTGACCGGCTTTCAGAGCCCGTGAAACCAACTCGAGTGCCTCCGGCAGCTGACGCTCAAACATCGCCATCCGCTGGTTCTTCAGCCAATACAGATAACCCGTCGGGAGGGCGCCGAGCGCAGCGCCCATAAGCAGGGCCAGCACAAAGGGCTGATGCATCGAAAGAGCGAACAGGAGCGAACCCAATCCTAAGAGTGGTGTCAGGAGCACGAAGATGCCCAAGGGCAACCGACAATCCGCCTGCCGATGGAGCACGCGCAGGGGTTGAAATCGCCGCATCGTGACCAAAAGATGGTTCAGCCAGGGAATATCGCTGAGCGACTCCCTGCGGACGATCTCCAGTTCCACACTTGAACCGGGAGCCGACCATTTCTGCAGACGTTCAATGGCGCGATCTGTCCCGCGAGGAGTCATCAGACGATGTAGCGCCGCACAACCTTGCAGAAACAAGAGGATCGTCCCGAAAATGCCCAGTGCAATCAGAACGGTCAGCATTCGTACACCTTTTGCGGATCAAATAATTCGGTTGGAAGCGTCACGCCTTTCGCGGCCAACCGTTCGGCGAACTTCGGGCGCACGCCGGTCGCCTTGAATCGGCCCTTGACCTTTCGGTTTTCATCCAGACCGGTCTGCTGGAAGGTGAAGAGTTCTTGCAGCGTGATCAAATCCCCTTCCATGCCCACGACCTCTTGAAGACTGATCAACTTCCTCGTTCCGTCCGACAGACGGGCGATTTGAATGATCACGTCAAGCGCGGATGAGACATAATGACGCATCGCCTTGGTCGCCAGACTGAATCCGGCCATCGAGACCAGGGTCTCAATTCTGGTCAGCGCATCCCGGCAGGAATTGGCATGGACCGTCGTCAACGATCCGTCGTGACCGGTGTTCATGGCTTGAAGCATATCCAGGCACTCCGCTCCACGAACCTCACCCAGAATGATGCGGTCAGGCCGCATGCGCAGAGCATTTTTCACAAGTTCCCGTTGCGCAATCTCGCCTTTACCTTCGATATTGGCCGGCCGCGTTTCCAGCCGGACCACATGCTCCTGGCGCAATTGCAGCTCAGCCGCATCTTCAATCGTCACGATCCGTTCGTCGTCGGGAATAAAACCGGACAGAATGTTCAACATCGTCGTTTTCCCGGTGCCGGTTCCTCCGGAAATCAACACGTTCAATCTGGCCTGTACGATCGCCTTCAATAAGGCACCGATCTCCGGCGTCAATGAGCGCTTGTCGATCAGGTGGTACAGCTGCAGCGGATCCTTGCTGAACTTTCTAATCGACAGCGACGGCCCGTCGACTGCCAGCGGAGGGATGATCGCATTGACGCGCGAGCCATCGGCAAGGCGGGCGTCCACCATCGGCACCGACTCATCGATACGCCGGCCGACACGCGAAACAATCTTCTCGATAATTTTCTTGAGATGCGCATCGTCTTTGAACCGAACAGGCGTCAGTTCCAGTTTCCCGGAGCGCTCGACAAAGACCTGTTTGTGGCCGTTGACGAGAATGTCGTTGACAGTCTGATCCGCCAGCAACGGCTCCAATGGCCCTAACCCCAGCACCTCGTGAAGGATATCCTGAGTAATCTGAGCCCGCTCCCGTTGATTGAGAGGGACAGACTCCTTCTGCAAGAGCTGTTCGATGAGCTTCGTCAACTGAGCCGTCACCGCCTCCTGCGACATCGCGCTGACCGCATTGAGGTCGAGCAACTCGATCACGTGCTGATGAAGGCGGTCTTTCAGCTCCTGATAGTGCGACGCAAGTTCCGTCCCGTTGACCTGTTTCATTGTGAGCATAGTGTCTATGTGCCCTCCTTCTGATCCGGCAATCACGCCTCCCCGAACGGTCCAGCCTGTCTACACAGCCGACGGCTTCCCCTTCATCTCCAGCCCTAATCCTGGAAGGTAGCGTCCGAAGAAGGACGCCTTTTTACCCGCTTCCTTCCTAGAAGCTGTTCCATTTGCCTCGGCCTTCCCGCCGATGAGCTGATCGGATCCTCGCAAATACCATTGTCCGATCGTGGTCCTCGCAGCCATGACCGTGAGCGGTTTCCCATGATCGATGGCCTCACTGGCGGTTCCATAGTCGTTGGGAATCAATCCCGCCATGCGCACCCCCAGCATGGATTCCGTCTCGCTTAACAAGTCCTTCTGATCATTCGCATAGCGGTTGACGACCACCAGCACCTTGTCTGCCGGGTACTGCGCGGCCCGGAAGGCCTCCATCAACCGTTTGGTGCGACGGATAGTCGGCAGCGACAGTGTGGTAATGACGATGATCTGATCGGAGCAATCCAGCGCTTCCTTGACTGCCGGCTCCAACACGTGCCCGCAATCCACAAATACATGCCGATGCATGGAACGGAGGAGACCGATCACCCGCATGGTGCTGCCCTGGACATATTCAGTCTCTTCAAACCCTTCATAGCCTGAGGCGAGCAGATGGAGCCCCGACGAATGTTGCGCCAAACTGCTCCGGATGATCGTCTCATCCAACCGTGAAATGTCCTTTGACAGATGTTTCAGTCCCTGAGCCGCATGAAGGTCCAGGAACAATCCGAGATCTCCCCCGTGCAGGTCGAGATCCATCAACGACACCGGATCGCCTGGATTTGCCTGCCGGACGGACATCGCAAGATTTGTGGCCACTGTGCTCGCGCCGACCCCGCCTCTGGCTCCGATCACGCTGACAACTCTCCCCGACTGCTTTTCGGAATCGGACTCGCGCCCCTTGAACCGCTCCTCGAATCGCGCAAGGGCCGGTTCCACTTCCTGGCGCGTCAGCGGCTGCGGCAGGAATTCCTTCACCCCGAGCCTGAACGCTTCCAGCAACATCTGCGGATCCGTCCGCGAGGCCGTCAGAAAGACTTCAAGGTCCGGGGATGTGCTCAACAGTTCACGAATGCGACCAAACGTCTGTTGCGGACGAAATTCATCCAGTTCGAGCACCAACATATCCAACGCGCCGGTCCCCTGCCCCTTGGTGACCAAATAGTCCCGGCGGCGGGAAATGATCTCCTCAAACGTCTGCCGCACTGCTTCGTTCCGGCAATCTATCGAGACTGCAATCAATCGAGACATGAAGCCATTCTCCTCGGTTTTACCGTCTATTCGACTAAACCAGGCAACGTCGTAAACACACCGAAATTAGGCCCGCCTCCAGTTCCGCTCTGAAACTGGGGACATTGCACATTCCCTGTAACCGTCGCACCAGGCTGGCCATGGACGTTGGTGATCCGGATGTTGGCATATCCCATAATCGTGATGGCACCGCTCGGACTACAGTCGTTGCCCTGATAGACCGGTACCATCGCATCCCAGTATCCCGCCCCGGCGCTTTTTTGCTGGAAGAGAGTCACTAACGAATTCCACGTTCCATTGCTCAAAGTTCCATTGATGAACTGCAATTGTGTGACGCCGGCAGTTGTGGGAGGCGATTGATAGCTTCCGGCGATCATCCCATCGATAATGTTCCCCATTGCGTTGTCGTTCGACGGAGCCTGATCAAACGTCGTAAACCCGGCGCAGGATTCCGGATTCCCATTGCTGGGATAGACCATAATGGAGTCACCGCAGCCATATTGGCTGAAAAACAGCTGCGAGATCGCCACAGGCAGGTCTAATGCTGCCGGTGGAGTAGAGCCGATGGCCGTCAGTTCCGCCGTCGCCACCGCATTTACGTTGATGCTGTTCATCCCGATCACGCGTGCCAGAAAAGTGCTGATCGGTCCGTTCCCGGAACCGTCACGCCTGGTCAAGACTCTTACGGAGCGTGGCACGTTCACCGTCGGCGTGAAGGTTCTCGTTGCAGAATCCCATATCCCGATCTGAATATCGCCGGCGTTGACCGAGATGTTGACACCGGCAGCCGCATTCAGAACCGCGGTGCTCTGCACGGCCGTGATAATGGTGGTGGCATCCGCGCCGGACAAAGTATACGTACTGTAGCTAGACTGGGGCATCCCTTCGTACAAGAGGCCCAACGCTCTTGCACCGGCCAGCGCGCCGGCATCCGCTGCATTTTGCAACTCGTTTCTCGCCACCAGCGCATGGCCGATGTCGAGAGCGCCGGCAGCCATCGCCAACAGGACAACCAGCGTGATCGCAACCATCACCGCGACCGCGCCACGCGAATTTGCGAGAGGGTTCATCAGGTGTTTGTTGATGGCCTTGCTCATGTTCCCATTCCTTACAGTCATGACCGCGTTACTCGTGTCGCATGATGGCCTGCCCCGTCAGCGGAAGGGGGCTGGGCAGACCCAACAGACTCGGGATGTAGGGAATCAGCCAGGGATACCGATAGGTCGTGGTTACCGTGAGGGTCGCAGGATTGGCCCCTCCCGCTCCAGCAACCGTAATGGTTACATTCGCCGGATTAATCCCTGTCCCGGTCAGATAATTCGTGGCAATCGTCGTGATCGTTCCGGCTCCTGGCTTTGGGGAGACCTGCACAATGCCTGCGCGAGCTCCTTCCCGGCTGGCATTGGTAATCAGTGCCCGGCTGTACATGATCATCCCGAACTCAATAGTCCCGAAGAGGATCGTCAAGAGCGCCGGCAGCAGAAGCGCAAATTCCGCCGCCACCGCGCCTCGCTCATTTAGTCTTCGCATTGAACGTCCCTCATCCGGCTAATTGGTTTTTACGCCGCTGCTCACGACCGAACTCTCGAAGCCCGCATCCGGTTTTTCAAACGTCTTCCGATACGCTTCCATCGCGGTGGCACTCGCTTTGCCATCCTGACCTTCGACCGGGTCGAGTTGTTCCCCAGCTGTGGGATTCAAAATCTGTTTCGTCCGCGCTTCCTGATACGCTGTTCCCCAGTTCGGGCTGATCGTCGTGGGACCGGTGCAGGCCCCGACCGTCAAGCCCACCGTCATCACCGCTAAGATCCTGCTCATTATTCTCATTGCTATCTCCTTCTCATGTCTGACTCAGCCACGTTATGCTGGCCTCGTTTATGGAACGATATGCCCAACCTGTCCCTCCATCGCGCTGACTCTCGTCACGCGATTGGACAACACTTCGGCCGCAGGGGATTTCTGCCCGACTTTGCCTCCGAATCCGCTCTTTTCAGAAAACCCAAGCATGTAGAATTCGAAGTCGCTCGGTTCCACGTAGTAATCCGTCGGCAAGGTCTGCGCCGTCAGGTCCAACGGCTTCACCAAATGCGGCGTGACGATGATGACCAGCTCCGTTTCGTTCTTCTGGAAGGAGCTGCTCCGGAACAGGCTCCCGATGATCGGGAGTTCGCCGAGGTACGGGAATTTCTTCACCGACTCTTTGACGTTGTCGCGCATCAATCCGCCGATCGCAAAACTCTGACCATCGGCCAGCTCGATCGTAGTCGCCGCGCGTCTCGTCGAAATGGCCGGCACGGTGAACCCTTGCGTCCGCAAGGCATTCTGGAAATCCAGTTCCGACACCTCAGGCGCCACGGTCAGGCTGATGTGCTTGCTGTTCAGAATGTTCGGCGTGAAGACCAAGCCGACCCCGAACTTCTTGAACTGGATCGTCACCAATCCGAAAGCCTGGGGTACGGGAATGGGGAACTCACCGCCGGCGAGAAAGGCCGCTTCCTGGCCGTTCAAAGCCACCAGATTGGGCTTGGCGAGTACCTTAAGGAGATTTTCTTCCTTGAGCGCATCGACAAAGCCCGTCCATGACGTCGACCCGGCGTTGAAACCGAAGATCCCGGTGATGTTCTGGGATGCCGTTTGGGTAGCACCGGCAAGCTGGGTAAGTTGACCGAGAAGACTGAGCCCGAAGCTATCAGGCGCCACCATCGCAAAGTTGATCCCTAAACGGCGGATCAATTCACGGTTCATTTCGGCAACGCGCACCTCGAGCATGACCTGCTGCACACCGCCGACCTGCAGAGCATTGACGATCTTCTTCGGCGCGTAGGCCTCCGCAATGCTCAAAGCGCGGGACAGATTGCTCGCGCTCGACGCCGTGCCGGACAAGGTAATGTGGTCGTGGCTCGAGGTCACCAGAACTCCCTTTTCATCGGGCATTGCCTTGTGGAGATTCTCCTTCAGGCGGCTCAGGTCCGGTGCAATCACGACGTCGTACATGCCCATCATCTTCCCGCTCTCGTTCCACAGCGTCAGATTGGTGACACCGGTGGCTTTGCCGGTGACGTAAATCTGCGTCGGAGACAGCACGACCGTATCGGCCACCTCAGGATTGGCCAGCGAAGCGCGCTTGATGGCCACCGGCAGATCCAGCACCCTCGACTTGCCCGCCGTGAGCTCCAATTTCTGGATGTCCCGTTGCTCCATCGCACCGCCCGCCGGTGCGCCGGCTGCCGCTTCCTCTGCATACGCTGCCGGGACTCCGGAGATCCCGACTGCCAGACCGATCGCTATCATCAGATCACGGTGTTTCATTGACATGCTCCTCCAGCGTCTTGTTGCCACTCTTCCACTCATTTCAACCACGCGTCCTAGAACTTCACAGAACCAACGGCCGTCCCCTTGATCACCTCGACAGTGACGGTCTGCACATCAGGTGCAGGATTTCCGACCGGCTCAGGATAGACCTTGACAAAGTTCAGCACTTTCTTCGGCGCATAGGCCTCCGCAACGGCCAGGACCTGATGCAAGCGTCCTTCGCTCGAGACAGTCCCTGAAATCGTCACATGATCGTGGGTCCCTTTGAGATGCAGATTCGTTTCATCCGGCAACAACTCCGCGAGATGCTGCTTCAACCGGTTGAGGTCGATTCCCACATCGAGGTCGAACACGGCAATGACTTGATCGTCTTTACCCCAGAGCGTGAGGTTCGTCGTGCCATAACCTTTACCCGTGACATAGATTTGCTTCGGACTGAGGACGATGGCGTCCGCGATCTGCGGATCGGCCAGCGAGGCCCGCTTGATCGCCACCGGCATATCTACGACCGTCGACTTTCCGACCGTGAGGCTCACCTGCTGCGCCTCCGGCGCTTTCGCTGCGTGACTTCCCTCGTTCGCCGCTGCCGCTGCAACCGGTGTAGCCAGGACTACGCCGACGACCACCGCACCAGTCCATTGTCCCCAAGACCCGAGTTGACGACTCACTGTATTCATATCGTGCCTCCGTACATCCTAGAACTTGACTTCTTTGCGCACGTCACCCTTGATAACCTCGATGCGGATGCTACCGTCTCCGTCCTGTTGCACTTTTGGGGCTTGCTTCGGCCGGAACGAACTTAAGAGCGCCCCCACATTGGCTCCCTTGGTCAACACGCGCTCGCTGTTGAGCGGGTTCCGCAAGGCCAGTCTCAGCTTGCCCTGGTTCGAGGCCAACGCCAGCTTCTCGGCTTCCTCCACCTCCACTTCCACGGTGATCACCTGGACCTGCTTCGGCTCCTCATCCTTGCCCTTCCGTTCCATTTGCGTGCCGGCCGCCAGAACCTTCACATTCTCCAGAATCATTTTGGCCATCGTATTGCCCTGTTTGCCGGCCTCCGGCTCGATGGTCACCATGACATCCACTCGATCGCCCGGCTTGATGAAGCCTGCGACACCGATGACATCATCGACTTTCACCGACATCGCCCGTTTATTGACATCCGTCACAGCCGCCACTCCGCCGCTCGTCGTGCCGAGAGGCGCCAGCTTCGATTCCAAGAGCAGCTCATTCCGCTTCAGATCCACGAGGAGCACCCGATCCTTGATGGCATCCAGGCTGGTGAAGTGGCCTTCGGGAATCGCCCCTGGCGGAACCTCCTGCAACAACATCATTTCAGGCGTGAGCTTGGTTCCCCAGGCAAGATCTGCATTCGCCACCAGAACCTGCACGTTCTGGCTCAACGGAATGGGAGCCGCCATCAACCGGTTCTTTTCGTTCTGTAACCAGGAGAACACCATAACGCTCGTGATCAAACCGAGCAGCAACGCCACACCGAACAATACGAGAGGCCGATACCGCTTCATTGTTTCGTCTCCTCTTTTGTCTTCGCGAACTGTCTTATCATTTGTTCCCTCGTCATCTGTCTCAATCCCGCCTGTTTTAGTCTAGCCGAGTTCTCTCAGATGCCTACCCCCCGAAGGGGTGGAGTCCGAGTTGAAAAAGTAGGGTACCGCCCGCAATCGCAAGCCCATAGCGTAAACGGAAGGGAAGCCTGAACTCTTGAGTCCAGCCGAGCCCCCCCGCAAGCAGGGCCCCCTGAGCGGCAGAAACCAGCTTGCGGCCGGTCGCAGACAATCCCCACTGGTAACACATAGCCCCTACGGCATAGGCCCCACCGACCAGAATCGCAAGTAATCCGGATAGGAGCGCACCGTATGGGCCGATGATCGCACCGATGGCCGCCATCAGTTTTACATCGCCCGCTCCGATGCCCCCGGACGCATACGGAATCACGAACAGCCCAAAGCCTGCTGCCAGCCCAGCCAGCCCGAACATGACCGCTGGAATGCCGCCGAGCCAGGCATGACCGGCGAGCGCAAAGCCCATAGCGGAGAATGTCAGCCAATTGGGGATTCGGGACGAACGAAGGTCTGTGCCTATTGCGATCGCAAGAACCACTGCAAGTGCCACAACCATTACCGGCTCCATCAGCGTCGCTCCTCTCGCCTCGGGGCCGCATCGCCTTCGACGCTGCCCGTCATCCCCTGGTCGCTCATTCGTCCCTGCACCATCTCTCCCGTTCTTTCCGCCATCGGCTTTTGCGTTCGCATTTCACGATCAGCAGCCGCCGGTACAGATTGGCTGGCCCGAAAATGCATCGGGCCAGCCGATTCCCCACGTTACGACCGAATTAGCTCAGTGCACCGGTCGCAGCGGCGAAGGCACCCTGGATGGCGTTTCTAAAATTCGTAACCGCCGTAATCAAGGCAACGGCAATCAAGGTCAACAGAATGGCGTACTCGGCTGCCGCGAGACCTTCTTCTTCCTTCACAAACTGACGAATGGCGTTCAACATGTTATTCACCTTTCTTTTGTGTAAATGGGTTTTGTCACTTGAAACATCCTGCACATTCAGCGTATTCCGCTCTCAGTCCGCGACCGATGACACCAATCGGGAATTCCTTCACCTCCTTGACCCGGGTTGTCGCGTCCAAAAGCCGTTTCCGCATTGCTCCCAGGACATTGCAAAGCGGCGGCCAGCCGACATGATTCTCTAACCAGCTGTTAATCTTGACCGTTTCATTCCACGCTTCCCCTGACTGCGGCATGCCGGCCTCAGGCTGTCCCGCGCAACTCCTTCTGCTACTGCGGCGCAGAAGCCGCACATCCGTATCAAGGAACGCGTTTTGTTTTGACCATCCGGCAGGGTTGACGTAATCATGAACCATCAGAAACTGACTCCCAACGCGATTGCTATAGCTGAGGAGATGTATGCCCATTCAACCCTCTCTCCGATTACAGTTCCTAGCCGGCCTGCTCGCGAGCGGAACGATGCTCCACGGATGTGCGGGCTCGAAAGACCCCGCCTCTCCATCGTTTGATATGTCGGAGTACCGAAAGGTGATGGAAGCGCAGAAGGGGCAGCAGGACAGCCTGGATAATCCCGCTCCCTCGGCTCCCGAGATGACGGCAGAAGAACACGAACGCGCGGGTGACATGGACGCACAACGCCGCAATTTCACCATGGCAGGCCTCCACTACAGCAAGGCGCTGAAAGCCGATCCCGCCCGAAACGGTGTTCGCCTCAAACTGGGACAGATTTTTCTGCAGCAGGGTATGTTCGAACCTGCGCTGACCCAGTTTCAGGACATGCAAACCCGAGATCCCAATTCAGCCCAAGCCCATCAAGGCATCGGTCAGGTCTACCTGCAGCAAGGGAAGCTGCGGGAGGCTGAGGAGGCTCTCACCAAAGCCATCGCGCTCGATCCGTCGAGCTGGCTTTCGCAGAACCTGCTGGGGCTCGTCTATGACCAGGAGCAACGCCATACCGAAGCGATCGCAGCCTACCAAGCGGCCCTGGCGCTCCGGCCACGCGAACCGAGCGTGCTGAACAATCTTGGCCTGGCCTATGCGCTGAACGGCGATTACGAAGCGGCGATCAAGGCCTATGAACAAGCGGTCTCGACCGGCTCGGCCTCTCCCAAGCTCTACAACAACCTGGGCGTGGCCTACACCCATCAGCAGCGATTTGCCGATGCGCTGGAATCGTTTAAAAAAGCTACGGATGAACCCCGCGCCTATAACAATCTTGGGGTGGCGCTGCTCGGTCTGGGAAATGCCAAAGTGGCCGCTGCCTGTTTCGAAAAAGCGATCGAAGTGAATCCGCAGTATTACGAAAAAGCGGCAGAGAATCTTCGCCAAGCCCGCCAGGCGCTTGGAAGCTCCGCCAACGGCAGCTCCGCACGTACCTCGACCGAAGGCGTCTCGTGCCCATGATCTCAGTGCGCGCGTGCGTGGCTCTGGAGAAACCGCTGTAGCACGTGCCGGCGGTTCTGGTTCAGCCCGTACACGGTAACGCCTGTATGACGTTTTACAGTCATCAGCCATCCCAAATTCACCAGATAGTCCAGCGAGCCACGAACGATCTCCGCCTCGACGTCGATCCCCTCGCCGTTCAGCCACCAACTTCCTACGCCCTCCACCGTATCCTTCGCATCCGGATGGGAACAGAGATAGCCAAGAATCAGCCATGCCACGACATCGTTATCTTCAGAAAAGTCCGGCTTGTTCATGGGCAACACACCGGAGCAATTTCAGTACCGTCGTGCCGGCCTTCCAAAATGCGTGATATTTAACGAATCGCGTGCGCTCCCTCGCTCCGCCTGCGGCTGGCGCTCCTCAGGAGAGGCTGCCCTACGCTGCGGCAAATATCTTTCGATCCAGCCCATGCTTCTGCAGGAGACGCTGGAAGGCGCGCCGTTCCTTTTTCGCGGCACGCGCGGCCTTGGAAATATTGCCGTGATGGGCGGACAGCAACTCGCTGAGATAGGCCCGCTCGAATTCCTCGATCACTTTCGTCTTCATGGCGTGAAAGCTGGCCTCGTCGGAGATCGCTCCTCGCGAAACGAGCGTCATGGTTGGCCCGGCTAGCTCCGGTTTCTCCGTTTCCGGCAAATCGAGATCCTGGCCTTCGAGCCGATCTCCGGATGCCATCGCGACAGCGCGCTGCAGGACACCTTGCAGCTCTCTGACATTGCCGGGCCAGGCGTAACCCATCAGTTTCGTATTGGCCGAATGTCCGAGGGTGATGCCCCCCCGGCCGAACTCCTTCGCGTAGATTTTCAGAAAGTGACCGGCCAGAAGGAGGATGTCCTCTCTCCGATCACGCAGGGGAGGCAGCGCGACGGATAAGACGTTCAAGCGGTAGAACAGGTCTTCGCGAAATTGGCGGGCTTCAACCAGATAGCGCAAATCGGCGTTGGTGGCGGCGATGATTTTCACATCGACCGTTCGACTCTTGGTCGAGCCAAGCGGCCTGAACTCCTGGTCTTGCAACACGCGTAGCAGCTTGCTCTGCACAATCATGCTGAGTGAGTTGATTTCGTCAAGGAACAGCGTTCCACCGTCGGCTTCATGCAGCAGACCGGGCTTGTCGACCACTGCGCCGGTAAAGGCTCCCTTGCTGTGGCCGAACAATTCATTTTCGATCAAATGGTCCGGAAGCGCGGCGCAATTGATGGGGACGAATGGCTTGCTGCGCCGCTCACCGGAATAGTGGATGGCGCGTGCAAACAGTTCCTTGCCCGTCCCCGTTTCTCCGGATATCAGCACCGTCGATTTGGACGTGCTCAACAGCGGAATCATCCCCGTCACCTGAAGAAAGCTTCTGCTCGTCCCGATCAACGTCTTGTCCCAGTTAGACATGAATAAACCTCCTCGATTCACGTACGCCCGACTCACACGTTTTCATTCGCCCTCGCGGCAATCCGCAGCAGTTCCCGCTTAAAAAGGAAAGTAAAGCTCCACTCCGCCGTACGCGCCGTTATGAAAGGTCTGCGTGTACTGGTAGCCGCCTTTCACGGTGAAGTAGAACCGGTCAATCGGCACCTGAACGAGCGGACCGGTTTGAACCGCATAGAAATCCTTGTTCCCCATCCCGGCGAGATCCCAGCCGAGGTACGTAGAACAGCAGCCTTGCTCGCTTTTGTAGACCAGCCTGGTGGCCCTCGCGCGGCTCCAAACAAAATTGTCTAAATCGGTGTAGGACACAATGCCGTGAAACGTGCCTTTCTCATGCCAGTAAAAGGCCTCTCCCTGGGCGTATACGCCGACATCTTGCTTGCTGCTTCTCCCCCCTCCCGCAAGATCCTCCTGTTTCCACCGAAACTGTGGGCCGACGAATCCAATGAGGCTCCATTGGTCGAGCATGTATTTGAGCCCTAAGGAAGGCGTCGCAAACTGAACCTCGGCATCGCGCTTCGCTCCGTTGTCTTTGAATGTATAGCCGAGCCCGGCTCCCATCACCTGCACAAACGGCTGGAGGTTTGACTCTCCAGACGTGATCGGCGTCCGGACACCCAAATAGGTGAAATACTCTCCTTCATTATCGATTTGATAACCTGTGAACACATCCCCGGCCTCGGTCATCCCGGGCCACAACAGGGCTGCGCACAACGCTATGCTGCAAGAGACGTGAGTTCTTGCCATTGGTCTGCTCCCTTGTTCACATATTCGATCGCGAAGCCCGCCACGACCTCGTCCTCGCATTGCATCGCCCAAATCCGGCGGACCTTCAACGCACAGGATTCCACATACAGAGTTCCATGCTCGCCAAGAAGATCGACCGTTCCGGGGATGTTCACGGACAGGCCGGTTTTTGAAATTTTGCCCACGGTTCCGTTCAGGATGCGGCCTTGACATATCAGCCTGCAGTCTTGCCGATGGGGGATACGGAGATAGCGCCGATTTGACGTTCTGGACTTGGCAAACACCATTCGAAACACCCGGAGGATGGACCATAAGCTTCGAAATATTCCAGGCTCGAGCTCTGGTTCATTCCAGGCGCGGGGGTCTGAGAACGTCGCGGCAATTAATGTGTCGGCGGTCTGATCGTTGGAATCGATAAATTTCAGCCCGATCTCGACGGTATCCGGCGACACCCGCTCCTGACGGCAAATTCTGGCTCCAACGGTGAGGTGGCCGCCCTTGGGGTCGTTGACGCTGAAACGCAGTTCGTCGTTTCCTCCCAGCACTTGCCGGCCGGCCCGAACGAGCACGCCGGTTTCATTGATGTCTTCGACCGTGGCGCTGAACCGTTCCTCTCCGGCAACCAATTCGCAGGACAGCCGGCGCCTGATACGGAATGTTCTCCGCCACTCCGGCAGCTCCGCCGCAGCCAGAATGGCGACGCTCACCAGAATGAGATTCACCGTCCCCCAGAAGAGACTGACCTCCAGCCCGGGAAGCGGGATCTCCTCCAGCCACAGCCGAATCCCGGTCACGAGGCCCGCGATGAGCAGCCCCATGATGATGAGATGGGGCACGATGTAGGAGAAACGCGAGAAGCCGCGCCGTTCTTGTCCTACTCCTTTGGGTGTAATGACAAACGGCCGTTTCTTCCTGGGCCTGAGGGCGGTCTTGAGCGTAGCCCAGCTCAGTGCAACGCTGCCTGCCGTTTCGTAAATGTCCGACCAGAATGCATTGCGCGTGCCCCGGCTGACGGTTCTCAACATCACGAGCGTGGCCAGATAATAGGACCCGAAAAAGTTGAGGAGCGAGGGGACATCGGCCGCGACCGGAATGATCCCGAGCAACAGGGCAAACAACGGGGCGACAAGGCACACGACACGGGGAACGCCATGAAGAAAGTAGAAGATGGAGGCAAAGTACCCGAATCGTTGGGCCATCGTCAGCCCGCGCATCGTGAACGGATTCGTCTGAAAGAAAATTTGCACGTGGCCCATCGCCCACCGTACACGCTGTTTCATGGAGCTCTCGAACGATTCCGGCATCAGGCCGGCGGCCAGCACCTTGTTGAGATAGCACGACCGATAGCCCCTCGCGTGGATTACCATGCTTGTGTGAATGTCCTCGGTCACGGTCTCGGTGCGGAACCCGCCGATTTCCACAAGCACGCGCCGGCGAAACAATCCGCAGCTCCCTGCAAAAAACGCGCTGTTATGCCGATCGCGGCCTGATTGGAGCACGCGATAGAACAGCGACTGTTCATTCTTGAGAACGCCTTCGAGCTGCAGATTCTTCTGAAACACGTCGGGGTTGTAGAAATAGTGCGGCGTTTGGACAAAGGCCACTTGCTCGTCCTGGAAAAATCCTACCGTGTCCTTCAAGAAGCCGCTGGTCGGCACGTGATCGACATCGAAGATCGCAATGATTTCTCCCGAGGTTTCCTGCAAGGCGTGGTTCAGATTTCCGGCTTTTGCGTGCTCCCGGTCCGCGCGGCGGATGTATCCGCAGTTCAACGACACGGCCAGTGCCTGAATCTCGTCCCGCCGGCCGTCGTCGAGCACATACACCCGGTAGCGATCTTTGGGGTAATCCTGATTGATGCAGCCCACCAGCGTGCGGCGAAGAATAGCCAGCGGTTCATCGACCACCGTGACGAATATATCGACAATCGGATGGCGACGCAGCGGCACAGATTGGCGTTCCAGGGGCGACCAGGCGTGGTAGGCGAACAAGAGGATCTGTACAAAGGCGTACGCCTCCGCCGTATAGACCGTCCAACTCACCAGGAGGCTCGCCCAGTCGTCCGTGTTCAGGGTATAGAGACCCCGCCAGAGCAGGTACCGTGCGTACAGGAACAGGGTCAATGCCAGAATCACTTGATGCCCCCGCTTCCTCCAGCTGAGCAGGCTAATCACTGCCAGGATAACGAGTGAGAGGGGGATGGCAACGGAAGAGCTGTAAAACTGATTGAGCCACGTCATAGGCGTTTCCTTTGTGAAGCTCCCGGTGAATCCTGCCGGTCGGCTGCCTGGCTAGACCAGGCTTTCTGCGGCTGTTTTCCCCCTGCGGCGTGCATGACTCAGCCTAGAATGGAATGGTCTTTTCGCCTATACCGAGGATGGTGGGGGAACCGCTATACGGGAGGGGTACTTCCTTGGAGGGGCAAGAGTGCCGCACCCGGGTGAACCGAATCGGCTGCGATCCACAGGCCGGGGATTCAAGCCAGGTGCGGATTATCAAGAAATCATGGATTTTCGGTGCCCCCGTCGTTAAGGTTTCAGCTAGCGGTCCGCCTTAGGAATTGCACTTTTTCAACCAGACGCCGATGACGACCTCCCGTATTGCCATTGCCCTCGCCTGCCTCATCGTTTCGGCAGGTTTGTTTCATAGGTCTCTATCATTTCGGTCTTCCGGACCAGACCCGGCCATCTCCCCGGTTGTGGCGACCGTGAACGGCCGCTCCATTACCTTGCGAGAAATTGAGCAGGCTGCGGCCCTTCCCCTGTACCAAGTCGACCAACAGCGGAACCAACTGCTGCACCAAGTGCTGCAACGGACCATCGAGGAAGCCCTGCTGGAGGCGGAAGCATCACGAACAGGCGTGAGTGTTTCACAGCTCCTGGCTGAGGCCTCACAGTCGGAATCTATTGCCCGGCTGGCGAACCTCCCGGCTCCGGTCAAGCGACTGACCCCCGGCTCGACAGGGAAGCACGCGGACCATGCCACCTCACACGATCTTCAGGAGCAGGGCAGAATCAGGCAGGCGCTGCTGGTCTCCCTGCGGCGGAAGGCCGATATTCGCGTTACCCTTCCGCCCCAGGAGCCACCAATCATCCCAGTCGGCGTTGGCGACCATCCCTCGATCGGACCGGACAATGCGCCGGTCACCATCGTGGAGTTTTCAGACTTTCAATGCCCCTACTGTCAGAAGAGTGCGGGCGTCATGAAAGAACTTCGCCGTCTCTACGGAGAGAAAGTTCGACTGGTCTATCGGGACTACCCTGGGCCCAACCATCCCCATGCGCCACAAGCGGCCGAAGCCGCTCAGTGCGCCGGTGAACAGGGCAAGTTTTGGGAGTATCACGATCTGTTGTTTGGCCGGCAAGCCCCGGGGAAAGGATGGGACTTTCCTGCACTGGCAAAGGAACTGGGCCTTCGACAGGACACCTTCACCACCTGCATAACAACAGGACGTTATCGTGAGGAGGTCATCAAGGACCTTCAGGATGGCATGAAACTCGGCATAACAAGCACACCGACGTTCTTTATCAACGGCCGCCCATTGGTCGGTGCGCAGCCCCTTGCTGCCTTTCAAACCTTGATAGACACACTTCTCGATCCGCAGCCCCATTCATAGCGCTCGATTTCCTCCTTGTAAGATGTCATCTCTCTATCCTACTCTTTGGGAGGGGGCCGACAGATGGATGAACAGAGCCGGTTGACCAAAACCAAAGAGCAGTGGGCGAAGGCGCGGCGTGGTGGTGAAGAGCGGGAGGTGTTTTACGAGGGGGATAACCGCCTGCCGCCGGGGCAACACCTTGTCGAGACGTTTCCGGTGCTGGACCTCGGGGTGAAACCTGAAATCCCGCTGGCCGAATGGAAACTCACGATCGGCGGTATTGTCGCCAATCCAACCACGTGGACATGGGAACAGTTTCTGGCTCAACCGCAATTTAAGGATACCTCAGACTTTCACTGCGTGACGACTTGGAGCCGATACGACAACGAATGGGAAGGAGTCAGTTTCAAGCACATCATTTCTGTGGTGAAACCCCTGTCACTTGCCAAGTTCGTCCTCTTCAAGTCTTACGACGACTACACCACTAACCTGCCCCTCGACGCGTGCGACGATGAAGACGTGCTCTTGACCTATAAATGGAACGGCAAACCCCTCACGAAGGAACATGGTGGTCCAGTCCGTGTCATTGTCCCGAAACGGTATGCCTGGAAAGGGGCGAAGTGGGTGAAGGAGATTACGTTTTCGGACAAGGACGAAAAGGGCTTCTGGGAAATCCGCGGCTATTCGAACACGGCGCTTCCGTTTCTCAACGATCGCTACGCATAACTGGCCGCCCGGGAAAGCCTGCCGCCCCCTTCCATCGAAACCTCCCTTGGCAGACTTGACTCAACAGGTTGGGACCAAGTCCGGCATTGGCACTGCCGCCGTTTCTCGTTAAGATGCCACCTGCAATGGCAGCGATAGAACCCGTCATTCGTACAATTGAGTTCTGGCCGGTCGACATTCCCCTCACAGACCCCTTTGTCGTCGCCACGGGATCTCGAATCATCGCAGAAAATGTCTTCGTCCGAATCACGTTGAGCACCGGCGCACGGGGGTATGGAGAAGCCGCGCCTTTCCCGGAAGTTGGCGGCGAGGACAGAGCCTCATGCCTCAACGCCCTCTCACGGCTCGGACGCATGCTGCTAGGCCATCCGGCAGACCGGTTCATTGCTGCCGCAAAACGAATGAACGAGTTCGCCCCAACACAGCCGGCCGCGCGCTGTGCCTTGGAGACGGCATTGATCGATGCTCATTGCCATGCGCGGCAGCTTCCCATGTGGAAGCTCTGGGGCAAAACGGATTTTCGAGAGCGCGAAACCGACATCACGATCCCTATTTGCGACCGCGAAAAAACACTGGCCCTGGCACGTGTCTGGTACGCGAAAGGGTTTCGTCTTTTTAAGATGAAAGTCGGCAACGATGTCGACGAAGACGTCAGGAGGCTCGAAGCCGTTCACCGGGAGCTGCCTGGGATCGCCTTTATCGGCGACGGCAATCAGGGATTCTCCCGCAGCGAGTGCCTCGCCTTTGCCAAGGGAGTCGCCCGGTTCGGAGGGAGGATGTGGCTGCTCGAGCAACCGCTAGTCCGGGATGACCTGGAAGGACTCGCCGCGATCCGGCGGGAAACCGGAATTTCTGTTGCAGCCGACGAGTCGGTTCGCTCACGTGCCGATGCCCGGCAGGTCGTCGAACAATGTGCCGCCGACTATATCAATATCAAGATCATGAAAACCGGCGTGGTCGAAGCTCACGAGATCGCCGCGTTCACACTGGCTTCTGGACTCAAACTCATGGTTGGGGGGATGGTCGAAACAAGAATGGCGATGGGCTGCTCGTTCAGCTTGGTGCTAGGAATGAAAGGTTTCGAGGTCCTCGACTTGGATACGCCGCTGCTTCTCGGGCAGGATCCAGTCAATGGCGGCTATCGCTATAGTGGCCCGCGACTTATTCCCTGGGAAGAATCGGGCTTGGGGATGGCGGTAGTTCCTTCAACGGCTTCACTCGTATTAGCGTGAAGCGCCCCCTATCGTGACTTTTCCTTCTTTACAGACAGAATTGCTCACATACCAGCCCCTAAGCCCCCGCCCTTTCCATGCTGAACCACTCGCCGCTGGCCGCAAGGCGGATTTCCGTTACTGGATGAAGAACTCTGCTCGATGCGTTCTTCTCCCTGGATAGCCCCGCCTTCCATCGAACCCCACCCATTCCAGACTGAACAGGCAGAACCGGGTTTCAAACCAGCCTGCCCGGGCAAGTTTGACACGACGGTTCCATCCGCACCTTTCGAAATATAGGACCCTCCTCGATCTGGCTTGTCTCCATCAACCGGCATCAGGAGGACCATGTAACTCCATCCCTGCAGCTCTTTCTGCACCTGAACGAAGACGGTGTGATATCGGAGAGGTGGGCTGGGACGGAACCCTATCTGAGCCAAATCAGATGAATAGCTGCCTGTACGGGAATGATAATCGTCTTGGAGGCGCCTGATCTCAGCCAGCGCCATCTCCGCCTCGACGGATTTGGCCTTGTCCAGGTAATGTGGGAACAGAACGCCGCCGATCACGGCGAGAATGGAAACGATGGCCAATGCCACCATCAACTCGGTGAGCGTAAACCCCTTGTTCGAGTCATACGGCGAAGTCCACCTCATGCTGGCACAGTACCAGATAGGAGTATCACCTACTAGAAAATCGAACAAATCAGCCGCCTTCATCGCATTTCTTGCAATTCAGATCCTCTCCTAGATGCCGTTGCCGCCCCGCTTCGGTCAGCACCCACGGGCGGTTCGTCATCGGCGGCTGATGTCGCACATGTTGCCCATGCCCACAAGCCAGATCGGCCACCCAGTCGTCATATTCATCCTGATGATATCCGACGATCTTCTGCTTCATAACCCTCTGAAGAGACCTGGAGCGGAATTCATGCGTAACACGCCGTCACCTTCAACCGAATCGCTACAATTTCTCGAATGACCGTTCTGTACGGACGCCGACGGGGACAAACGTCCAGTTACCCGTATCGTCGATATCAAACGCCCCGATAAATGTCATCCCCACTTCCAACGATCGGAATTCAATCAATTCGACGCGACAACTCCGCTCATCAAATCGGCGAACATCGAACTGCCCCACGACAAGGAGCCGTCCGGTATTCTCCAGATAGAGATTGCGCCGGCTCACTCCGCCTGTGTCCGGAAAGAGCTCGCTGACCGCCGAGCAACCGGCAGTCGTATTCACCGTGAGCTTAAGATTGTATCGGGCAAGAAACGGATGGGTCGCCACGCGGGTGACCGTAACCCGGAATCCGGCAGGCTCGACCGCTGTTGTTGCCGAAACAGGGAGATCACTGTTGCAGCCCATGGTAACGAGAAGAAGGGTGCTTAGATTGCCGGCGAGCCGCTGCGCAATCACTTGGCCGCTGGGACTTTCGGTGCAGCTCCTATCGCATCGAGCCCCGCCTGCGCACAGGCATCGTCAAGATGGGAGCCTGGAGCCCCACCGACCCCGATGGCTCCGACGACGTCGCCTCCAATCTCAATGGGCAGACCGCCGCCAAGCATCAGGATGTCGTCGTTCATCTCACGAAGTGCTTGCAGCGTCGGTACTTTGTTGATGAGTTCGGCCAGTTCGGTGGTTGGACGTCGAAGGCTCGCCGCGGTATAAGCCTTTTTTCTGCTGCTCGCAACCGTATGCGGTCCCGCACCATCGGCCCGTCCCATGCTGCGGAGAATGCCCGCACGATCCACGACCGACACACTGACTCGGTATCCATCTTTCCTGCAAGCATCGAGCGCCGCCTGCACGGCTTTGCCGGCCATCGACAGCGGCAACACTGCTTCCTTCGGCAATTCCTCCGAGGCGAACGCAACAACCGCAATTGGACCTTGCGCCACATACGCTGCGGTTACCCCGACCAGCAACAACCCGAGCATGGACCGTCGAAACGTCATGATTTCGCCTCCTTGTCGACCGACAGAATTGTGGTCGTATGGAGACTACGAAGCTATGGAATGGCTGTCAAGAGGCGACCGTTCTGGCAGGAAGAAAGAAACGAAGAGCCGCACGTCAGCTCCAGACCACGCGCTCTTGATTCAAGAGGTAATCGATCACTTCAATGCTGTCACGCATCTGCGTTTGGGCACGCTCCGACATGGGAATGACCGCTCCGCAGATCTTGCCTGGCTCGATGTCATCGAGAGAAGGAATCCCATCCGGCCCGCGAGTTTCGAGCTCTTGTTTGTAGCTTGCCACGCTTGGCCTCCTCTGCCGGTCTGAGTCCGGCTCAGCAATTCCTACGCCAGGGTTCCGCACGCCTGAAATACAGCGTACAGTTAGCTTAGCATACGAACTGGATGCCTCTCGGGAGAGGATCGCAAGCTACTGATTCTTAATCTATTTTCCCTGGTTAACGACTTGCTTGTACCGCGGGAGGAAGAGCACCGAGAAAGGGGAATGAGCCGACTTTCACCAGCGGCGTGTCGCCCCGCAAGCGAAAATCATCATGGCCTGGGTCGACGAAGAACGGATCGCCTGTAATATCCGATTGTGCCTTCAGTTCTGGGGCAGCCTGGTTCGGATTACCGGGACGCACATAATCGCCATCGGTATTGTAGAAGGCATTGAACGATGTTCTGGCTTGGCTAGACGATGCTACAAGGAACCCAACACGATTGAGCCCGACCACATTGCCGGACGCTTCGCTCTGGGATTGACCAAGAAACGCCGCCCCGCCCCCGTTCTTTACCAGCGTATTGCTGATCAGCACCGCTTTGGCCTTGTCGTTCACGACGACCGCTTCGAACAAACTGCGCGTGATAATGTTTCGCTCAAGCCGCACGTTCGATTTCCCGGCCACATTCACGCCATGATCGTTGTCATGGATAAAGTTCCCGACCACCACGGCTTGTGAATCGGCAAACTGCACGCCGGTTGTCTCGCTGCCGCCGATCGTACAGTCCTCAATGCGGGCATCCTCCACTTGCTGACTGAACAACATGCCGTTGATCGTGAGCCGCTTAAGAAGCACCCCTTTGCCATTGAACAGACCCACGGCATGTCCGCCGTGATCGTTGATCGTCATATCGCTGATCTCGATGTTCGTCGCGCCGTAAGGCCACTTCCCGACATGCAGGACACCGACGATCGTTTCACGACCCAGCAACGTGACTTTGTCCTGCCCCGCGCCGACCAACTTGACCCGGTCCTTGCTGTGGACCGTCACGTCTTGCTGATAACGCCCCGGCTTCAAAAATACCGTGTCGCCTTTTTTCGCCGCATCGACCGCTTCCTGGATCGAGGTAAAATCTCCCGAGCCGTCGAGGGCCACGGTAATCGTGCGGGGAGTTTCCACTACAGGCGTTTCAGCCCATACCGATCCACTCGCCGCGAGGACAATTGTTAAGGCCAGCGCTACATACCTGGGCGCACGCATAGGCTACGGTCTTACAGGGAGACCTGGCGGGAAGTCAATCGGGGTTTCTTGTGGGCCGGCACCCCGCGTGATAAGCTCCGCCGCCATGATTCTCGTGGGCCTGACAGGCGGAGTCGCGACGGGGAAAAGCACTGTCGCCAAAATGTTCAAGCGATGCGGCGCGGCGGTCATCGATGCCGATGAACTGGCGCGAGAGGTCGTCAAGCCAGGTCGGCCGGCCTGGCGGAAAATAGTAAACAAATTCGGCAAGAACGTGCTTCATCCCGACCGCACCATCAATCGGCACACGCTCGGCGCAATCGTATTCAGCCACCCAGCCAAACGCCGTCTTCTGGAGCAAATCATTCATCCCCGCGTAGCCCGTGAACAGCAACGACTCACAAGGCAAGCTGCCAGAAAAGATCCGAGAGCCGTGATCATTTATGACGTCCCGCTCCTCTTTGAAGCAGGTATCGACGAGCGAGTCGACCGTACTCTCGTCATCACAGCTGACAAGGAGACTCAGGTTGCTCGCATGAAAAAACGCAACGGCCTCTCCCGTGCGGAAGCCCTTCGACGGATCAAAAGCCAGATGCCATTAGCGGAAAAGCGCCGCCGTGCGAACTACGTGCTTGACGGGACAGTCCCTAAGCCCAAACTTTTCCGGCAGGTTCGACAACTGCACAACACCCTCGCAACACTCGCCTAACCCAGACGATGCGGTGAATTCCGTTCTCTCCCTGTGCTAGATTGCCTCCATGCATCACGTTGCCATCATCGGCTCGGGACCGGCGGGGCTCACCGCCGCCATCTATGCAGCACGCGCCAATCTTGCCCCTCTTCTCATCGAAGGCTGGCAATCTGGCGGGCAGCTCACCACGACCACCGAGGTCGAAAACTATCCTGGATTTGCCAAGGGCATTATGGGGCCGGAGCTGATGAAAGAGCTGCGGGCTCAGGCGGACCGGTTCGGCACGGAATTTCTGACGGGCGACGTGAGCGCGGTGGATCTCAAGGCCGGCCCATTCTCGATCACGATCGACGGCGAACGAACGATCAACGCAAAAACGATCATCGTCGCCACCGGCGCCTCGGCCATTCCCATCGGCCTCAAGAACGAAGCGCGGCTGACCGGCCACGGTGTTTCGACCTGTGCGACCTGTGATGGTTTCTTCTTCAGGGGAAAAGAGTTGATCGTCGTCGGAGGCGGCGATAGTGCCATGGAGGAAGCGAACTTCCTGACAAAATTCGCGACAAAGGTCACGGTCGTCCATCGCCGCGACAAACTGCGCGCTTCCAAGATCATGCAGGACCGGGCAATGAAGAATGAGAAGATCGCCTTTCTCTGGAACTCCGTCGTTGAAGACATTCTCGGCACCGATGTTGTCACCGGCGTTCGGCTCAAGAACCTTGTCACGGGCGGCCGCACGGAGCTTCCCTGTGCAGGCGTCTTTGTGGCCATCGGCCATCGGCCCAATACGGCACTGTTCGCCGGACAACTGGAGATGGACGCAAAGGGTTATCTCATCACCAAAAACGGCACCGCTGCAAGCGTCCCGGGCGTCTTTGCCGCTGGCGATGTCCAAGACTCGAAGTACCGCCAGGCGGTCACCGCCGCCGGTTCAGGTTGCATGGCCGCTATTGATGCCGAACGATTCCTTGAATCGTCAGCCTAGGGGCTAGAGGCGATGGGTAGAAGAACCCTTGTGGCCTTTTCGCCCGTCGCCTCTTACCTCGTACCAACAGGAAACTGGCTATGAGATGCGCCATCGTTCACTATCACGAGCTCGCGCTGAAAGGCCGTAATCGCGACTACTTCGAGCAGCGCCTCGTTCGGAACATCCAGCTGGCCCTCAGAGACCTTGGCGCCAAGCGCGTCGAAAACCTGCGCAGCCGCATTCGTGTGGTGCTCCCTTCAGCCGCGACTGATGAGATGGTGAAAGGGCGCCTCACCCGCGTGTTCGGCATTGCCAACTTTTCGCTGGCCCATGCGCTTCCGCTAGATCTAGCCATGCCGGATTGGGAGCCCCTCAAGCAGGCGATCGGCCAGGAGGTTCAACGCCAGACGTTCTCCACCTTTCGCGTCTCCGCGAAACGAGCAGACAAACGTCTCGGCCTGACCTCCATGGACGTCGAAAAGGACGTGGGCGCCTACCTCTGCGCCCTGACGAACAAGAAAGTCAGCCTCACCAATCCGGATCTGACCGTGCATATCGAACTCCTGTCACGGGACATGTATTACTCCATCAGTAAGATCGCGGGACCTGGAGGGATGCCGGTCGGCGTGAGCGGGAGAATTGCTTGCTTGATTTCTGGAGGAATCGATTCCCCGGTTGCTGCCTACCGCATGATGAAGCGAGGTTGTACGGCCGCCTTCGTCCATTTCTCCGGCCGGCCGTTGGTGAGTCGCGCCTCGGAGGAAAAAGTCCGTGAGTTGGTCCAGACCCTCACCCAATACCAATATCACTCGCGCCTCTACGTCGTGCCTTTCGGGGAAATCCAACGCGAGATCGTCGCCCACGCACCAGCGCCCTACCGCGTGGTGATGTATCGACGGCTGATGGTGCGGATCGCAGGCGAACTTGCCGCGCGGGAAGGGTGCTGGGGACTCGTGACAGGCGACAGCCTCGGGCAAGTCGCCTCGCAGACGCCGGAAAATCTCTCGGTGATCGAAGAAGCGGCGGAATTGCCGATGCTGCGCCCGCTTATCGGCATGGACAAGATCGAGATCACCGATCAGGCCCAGCGCATCGGCACATTTGCGACGTCGATCGAGCCGGATCAGGATTGCTGCTCGCTGTTTACACCGCCGCACCCCAGCACCAAAACCCGGATCGACGACATCCGCAGAGTCGAACGAAGCTTCGACATCGGCGCGCTGGTCAAACAGGGCCTCGACAAAGCCGAGCTGTCCGAATTCACTTTCCCTGCTTAGACCGCTCGATCGCCTTTTCCTTCACGATCCGAAAATGCGTTTCCAGTTCCCGCCTGGTGCCAAGCGCCATGAGCCAGTCCGGCACAACCGAATCGATGGCTACGAACAGTTCAAAGTCGGCCGTTGTCTGTGCACCGTCATTTCGAGCCGTCAATTTCCAGGCACGGTGGTATTTCTTGAAGTCTCCACCGACGAGGTCCGTCACCATCCCGCCGTCCGGCAGAGCGCGCGACTCCGTGACGAGGCGACGCTCGCCCGGCAGCAGGGCATGTTCGATCCGCATATCCATCGTCGCGACGCCGTTCTGGATCTTCAGATCGGCGATGCGCATGCGCACCTCGAACAGTTCAGGCCAATGAGGATAGTCTGTGAGCATCGCCTGAATGAGGGCCAGTTTGGCAGGAAAGATCATATGGGCGACGGCGCGAACCCCGCCGCCCGGCTCGGTCGTGACATCCAAGAACTCGGCATCCGTCGAGGCCGCAACCACAGATGAAGCCGGCTGAACGCAGGCGAGCACGAAACCGAAGAGGAGACCGAACAGGAGCGGCGGCAGCCCCGCCCGCTTACCCGACAAGCGCATCCAGCAACCGCTGATGAATCTTGCGCACACGTTCGAGTTGACCTTTGGCTGCAAAACGTTCGTAAAACCCGTCGGCACGAAATTCCTTGGCGAGCGCTGCCCACGGCTTCACGATCTCAGCAAACGGCTTGTGCGACCGCTGCTCGTCCCAATCGCCCATGAGCTTGCGATCGATGATGAGATCGTCCAGCACGCGAAGCAGCGCCTTCAGCGTGACGTCGCGCGTAAACATGTACCGTTCGTTATTCCCCCACACCTCTTCCATCACGTCTTTCACGCCCTTCAGATAGTCCCGCACCAGGGCATAACAGCGGTCGGCCTTCATGCCCAAATGCGACTCCATCCAGCGCTTGTGCGCGACCACGACCTTGAGCAGCTCGTTGAAGACCTCCGATTGCAGGATCCATTTTTCCTGCTTGCTGCGCCCGCCGAGCCGATTGATCTTGTACTGCAGCGGCGAGTCGTCTTCGGCATACAGCAGATTCACCACTTTTGCGGCAAACTTTTTCTCCGGAGTTTCCCACGACACCTTTTCGTACAGATCGACGAGGTGCGACCGATTGATGCGCGTATGCGTGCTGTTGATGATGACGAACATTTCGGTCGCGAAATCACCGCTGCGCCCGTCGAACAGCACGCAGGGGACTTCGACGTTCGTGATTTGATCGGGATGCTTGGCGCGAAAGAAATGCAGCCCTGCCAGCCGGTGCTGCCCATCGATGACGAGATACTTTCCCTTCGGTTCGCTCAAGTGGCCGACGGACTCGGAATCTCCCGCCCGCTGGAACCGCAACGTCTCGTCCGTGAAGATCAATACCGTCCCCGGAATCATCGGCTGCGCCACGACGGTTTCATAAAAATTCACGATCTGTTTGACCTTCTGCCGGTTCAAGAGGCGCTGAAACCCCTTTTCGCTCCGCTCAATGCCCGCGATGAACTGCGCCACTTCGTCGTGCTCGGGAATCTTCCCTTGGGGGATTTCCTCGCCCTCGAAAAAGTATCGGCTTGTAAACCGCACCTTTTCCAGCAGATCGGCCGCATTGTAGGCAATGAAGTAGAACGTGCCTTCTTTCTGACGAATCCGCGTTGCAAGCATGAGGGCCTCCCTATGACGAAACGGCGTTCGAGGGATTTTACGCACTCGTGCCGGTGGCCGCAAGCCGGGAACCTGTGTTACTATCCGCCACCATGCATCGCTTTTCCCGATATCTCCTCGCCGGTTTCCTCATGCTCCTGGGAACGATTGGGCTTAACCCCAAAGAGTCACAGGCACAAGCTCTGTATGAATCGACCGCCACGACCGAACAATCCTGCAGCTTCGGCATGGATAAGGGAGAGGCCTCGCAACAATGTCATGTCCCGATCCCGGCCGGATGCCTTGTGGCAAACATTCCCGGCGGAACAAAGCCCTGGACGACAATCTCCAAAGGCGGCAAAACATTTTGCCGCTTCGATGACAAGCGTACGGACTGGAAAACCAAAATCACAGGCACCTGCGGCCGCTGTACCTCCAGCCACTGCTCCGTGCAATTCATCGTCCGCTTCGATTGCACCCAACAGCAATAATGTCGCTCGCCGACGCGATCAAACACGAAGCCCGTTCATTGGGTTTCGATGCGGTCGGCATCGCGGCCGTTCCGGCACTTCCGGAATCCATTTCTTCCTCATCAAGCCTTCTGACTCGACTACAGAGCTGGCTCGCACGCGGCTATCACGGCACCATGGCCTGGATGTCCCGTCAGCCGGAGCGCCGGAGCGATCCGCAACAGGTCTTATCAGGCTGCCGGTCGATCATTGTCGTCGGCCTGAACTACTTGACCGCGGATCGCGCGGACGAGAGCCCCGGATTCGGGCGTATCGCGCGCTATGCCTGGGGGAAGGACTATCACAACGTGCTTGGCGCGAAACTGAACCGACTCGAAGCGGCGATTGCACAACTGGCCCCCGCCACCGTCACCAAGTCTTACGTCGATACGGGGCCGATCATGGAGAAGGCCTGGGCCCAGCAAGCCGGACTCGGCTGGATCGGCAAACATTCCAACCTGGTGTCTTCCGAGCACGGTTCATGGCTGCTCTTGGGCGAAATCCTCACCACATTGGACCTTGAGCCAGATGAACCGGGAACGGATCTCTGCGGAAGCTGCTCTCTCTGTATCCAGGCCTGCCCGACGCAAGCCATTCCCGAACCCTATACCGTCGATGCTCGACGCTGCATTTCTTACCTCACCATCGAATTTCGAGGCGAGCGATCGAAGATTCCTGACGAACTGGCGGCGCGCATGGGGAATCATATTTTTGGCTGTGACGACTGCCTCGACGTTTGCCCCTTCAATCTGCGCGCCGATTGCACCGGAGAACCGGCCTTCCAGCCATCGCCACTGACCAGGGCTCCCCACCTTGAGGATTTGCTCGGCATGGACGAATCGGCCTTCAACAGCGCGTTCATGGACAGCCCAATTCGCCGCGCCAAGCACCGGGGATTACAGAGAAATCTCAACATTGCCCGGCAAAATCAGTCTTAGCCAGGCTTCTCCCCAGTCCTCAGCCCCCGGCACTTCTTCTCCCCCCTTCCCTTCTCGCCACAAAGAGGAGTAGGCTAAGATTATCTCTCGGTGGTTCGCGACGGAGCTGGAATAAGGAGCGCTCCTATGCATCCTCCGATCATCGCACTGATCTCGTCCGATCTCTTGACGAGACCCCTCTTCGAACAGGCCCTTTCAGACCACAACGCCACTCTCCTGACGGCGGCAACTGTAGAGGCAGGCCGTCGCTTGCTCAGAACTCGAGAGGATCTTTCTCTGGTCGTCTGCGACGACAGCGCCGGACAGATTGATCGAGACCAGATTCTGATCCAGAGTCGGCAACTGGCACGGCCGGTTCCTATCATCATCCTCGGTGAAAAAGACTCGGCAAGAGCCGCGGTCGAGGCCATGCATCAGGGAGCCGTCAACTATCTCCACAAACCACTCACCGTCGACGCCATTCAACGTGCACTTCAAGAAACCCGTGCATACGCCGCCACATGCAAAGCCTCTCTCCATGAGCATCCGCACGGATTCGACCGAATCGTCAGCGTCTCCCCCCAAATGCGCTTAGTCAAACACCTGGCGGAAGAAGTCGCGTTGACCGATGCCACGGTGCTGATTACCGGCGAGAGCGGAACCGGGAAGGAGCTCGTTGCGCAGGCCATTCACGCGACCAGCCCCCGTGCACAAGCTCCGTTTATTGCACTGAACTGCGCAGGCATTCCCGAACAGCTCTTGGAATCGGAGCTCTTCGGCTACCAACGCGGGGCCTTTACCGATGCCAAGGAGAGCAAGCCGGGTCGCTTTCAACAAGCAGAAGGCGGCACCTTGTTCTTGGACGAGATCGGCGAGATGAGCCTCACGGCCCAGGCTAAGCTCCTGCGCGTATTGGAAGATCATGTCGTCGATCCGCTCGGCAGCACACAGAGCCACAAAGTCAACATTCGCGTCATCGCGGCAACGAACGAAGACTTGCCTGCGAACATCAAAGCCGGACGATTCCGCCTCGACCTCTTCTATCGCTTGAACGTCTACCAGCTCCGCATTCCGCCGCTTCGCGAACGACTGGACGATATCGAACCCCTGGTCCTATCGTTTTTGAACGCGGCCAGGCGGACGCACGGTTGCCGCATCAGCGGCATCACACCAGCCGCACTCGCACTCTTGCAGCGCTACGATTGGCCTGGCAATGTGCGGGAGCTTCACAATGTGGTGGAAGGGCTGACGATTACCTGCAAAGACGATACGATCCGCCCGGAGCATTTGGCGGCTTCGTTCAGAACCGCACAACCCTCGATGCCGAACACCCCGTTCGAGAAAACATCGCTGCTGGCCTTCGGTCTATCGTTTCAGGATATGGAGAAGAAGCTGCTGGAGGAAGCGCTTCGCAAAGCGGCGGGGAATGTCTCCGAAGCCAGCCGCCTGCTCAAGATCACCCGCAATACCCTGCGCTACCGCATGGCAAAGCATCATATCCAATAGGCCGACCCGATTATCGAACCATCACGACCGTTACCCCGTCGCCGCCTTCATTGCGATCTCCCGGGCGAATGCTGGCCACATAGGGCGAGTCTCTGAGGTACTCGCGTAACGATGCCTTGAGTTTGCCGGTCCCATGCCCGTGAATAATCCGCAGTGCAGGCGTCTCTGTCATTGTAGCGCGATCCAGTGCGGCCACCACCGCGTCAAGGGCATCGTCCGCCGCCTTCCCTCGCACATCCACGATAGTCTGTTCGTCGGCATGATAGGACCGAGTCGCACCGAGTGGTTTCGATGCCACCGCGCGAGCCACCGCCGGTTGCAATGTGGTGCCTCGAGCCAGCCCGGCGAGATTGGCGACCGTCGCCAGCAATTCACCCTCGCCGACTTTGACGCGCACGCGCTTTTTGCCTTGCGGCGCTTCGAGCAACGTCCCTGTCATCCCTAATCCGGCAATCTCAACCTGATCGCCCGGGCCGAGTTGTTCGAGTGGGATCGGGGCGCCGGAGGGGGCGAATTCCGCCCTCGCCTGCACCTCCAACTCGATGAGCCGCTGCTTGGCTTCTTTTGCCTTGATCAACTTCTGCTCGCGTTTGACTTCCTCGACCGTCGCCTGCACTTCGGCGCGCGCCCGGTTGAACTGTTCCTGCAGCTTCTTCTTGATGCCTTTTCGTTCCTCGCGCTCCGTCACCTCCAGCCGAGCCAGCTGGTCTTTGGCCAGCTGAGCCGCCTCTTCCGCTTCGGCCCTGGCCGCAACAGCCCTCGCCAGATCGTCCGTCAGTTGCCGCTGCTTCGTCTGTAAATCATCGAGCATCCGTTCCAACACGCGGTCGTCCTGCTCCAACTTCCGCCGCGCCTCGTCGAGCAGTTCACGATCCATCCCCAGCCGGCCTGCAATTTCGATGGCCGAGGACCCTCCCGGAACACCCATAAACAGACGATAGGTCGGTGACAGCGTCGCCACATTGAATTCCACCGCGGCATTGGCGAACCCCGGAGTGGTTTGGGCCAACGCCTTGAGCGACCGGTAGTGCGTCGTCGCAATAACTTTCATCCCCAGGGCCGCGAGCCGGCAAAGCAGCGCCTCGGCAAGGGCCGCCCCTTCGATTGGATCGGTCGACGTAACCGGTTCGTCGAGCAACACCAGCGCCTGCTGGGCGCCATGCGCATCCTTCAACAATCGAATCATCTGTGTCATGTGCGCGGAGAAACTCGACAAATCGCGGGCCAGATCCTGGGCGTCGCCGATATCGGCGTAGATATCAGGGAAGATCGCCATCTCGGACTCCGGCTCGCAGGGCAACAGCAAGCCGGCCCGGACCATCAGGGCGAACAGACCGACGATCTTCAAGGTCACCGTTTTGCCGCCGGTGTTCGGACCCGAAATCACCAGGACCTGCACCTGATCGTCCAGCAGGATGTCGTTGGCGACCACCTGCGCTTTCGAGAGCACCAGCAGGGGATGCCGCGCCTGCTTCAGACGCACGCGCCCGTGAATGTTCAATCCCACCGGATGGGCTTGCAGCTGCCGTCCGAACGCGGCCCGTGCGGCCATATAGTCCAGATCCGCCAGCACATCCAGCCCGGCGAGAATCAGTTCAGCCTTCTCCGCTACGAGACCGGACAATTCGCGGAGAATCCGGCGGACCTCCCGGTCGATTTCGAGATCCGCCACCTTGATCGCATTGTTCAGCTCGACGAGCTCGCGCGGCTCCACGAATACCGTCGCGCCGCTCGACGACACGTCGTGCACGATGCCGGGCACACGTCCCTGCATGTCGGTCTTGATCGGCACGACATAGCGGCCTTCCCGTTGCGCAAAATACTGTTCCTGCAGCAACTCTGCATAGCGGCGCGAGTGCAGGATCTGATCGAGTTGATGGCGGATTTGCTGTTTCAAATCGTTGGCGTGCTGGGTCAGCCGTCTCAGCTCGGGCGTGGCCGACTCCTTGATCGAGCCATCCGGATGGATGGCGCCGTCCAGCGCGTAGCTGACCCCTTTCAGGTCCCGTCCCGAGCGAAGAACGTCGGCCGCCGCGGCAATCGTCGGCGCCTCCTCGGCATGACGGCTGAGGCACCGCTGTACCTCGTCCCACAGGGCGAGCACAAGCGCATGATCACGGAGCTCAAGCGCCTCTAATGCAGCGCCTTTTGCCGCTCGCATCACGGGCTCTCTGATATCGGGAAATGACAGCGACGGAAGCGGATCGGCAGTCTCCTGAAGGCTGAGCATCTCGACCGTTTCACGCTGCCGCCGTTGCGCCTCGGTAAGATCCCCAGCCAACATCGCAGCGCGACAGCGCGCCGCGCCCATGGTTGAGCGAGTGTGCGAGGCAAGAGACTCCATCAACTTTCCCCATTCCAACACCTGTGTCGTTTGCTCGAACAGTTTCACGACGTCCTCATCGCATCGCCCCCCCGCGGCTGCATGAGTGACGGACTCTAACGGACCCCGCCGGAAGGACGCAAGGCAGGGGGTTCCCCTGCCTTGCGCATGCTACGTAGATTCATGGCTCTGCGGACTCGAAACCTCTCTGCCGACGCGGGGTTACCACTTCCGTATCACTTGACAAGGTCTGGGGTCGTCGATACTATCGCGGTCTGTTGCGGCCGGTGTCTGACCGGCTTGTTTTTTTCTTGGAGGAATTCACTGACTATGGCTATCAGAGTTGGAATCAACGGGTTCGGCCGGATCGGGCGTAACGTATTGCGGGCCTCGCTCGGCGACCCAGAACTGCAGTTCGTGGCGATCAACGATCTCACCGATGCCAAGACACTCGCCTACCTGCTGAAATACGACTCCGTGCACGGCACGCTGAAAGGCAGCGTCGAGGCCAAAGACGATCAAATCCTGGTCGACGGCAAACCGATCAAGGTCCTCGCCGTCAAGGATCCGAAAGAACTCCCCTGGAAGGACCTCAACGTCGATATCGTCATCGAATCGACCGGACGCTTCACCGATCGGGAAGGCGCGGGCAAACATCTCTCAGCCGGAGCCAAGTTCGTCATCATTTCAGCACCGGCGAAAGACCCGGACGTGACGGTTGTGCTCGGCGTCAACGACAGCACGCTCGATCCGAAGATCCACCACATCGTTTCCAATGCCTCTTGCACGACCAACTGCCTCGCGCCGGTTGCCAAGGTGCTGATGGAAAACTTCGGCATCAAGCACGGCGTCATGACGACGATCCATTCCTACACCAACGACCAGCAGTTGCTGGATCTGCCGCATAAAGATTTACGTCGTGCGCGCGCCGCCGGCATGTCGATGATCCCGACGAGCACCGGCGCGGCCAAAGCGCTCCATCTGGTTCTCCCCCAACTCAAGGGCAAGATGGACGGCCTGGCGATCCGCGTCCCGACCCCGAACGTCTCGCTCGTGGACTTGACGGTGGAGACTGAAAAGGATTGCGACGTGGCGGGCGTGAACGAAGTATTCAAGAAGGCGGCAAACGGCCCGCTGAAAAACATTCTCCACTATTCGGAAGATCCGATCGTGTCGATCGACCAGAAGGGCGACCCGCACTCCGCCACCCTCGATGCGCCGCTGACGATGGTCACCGACAAGAGGCTCGTCAAGGTCACAGCCTGGTACGACAACGAGTGGGGTTATTCGTGCCGCGTACGGGATCTGATTAAGGTGATTGCGGCCAAAGCCAAGAACCGGTAAGCCGGTCTTGTCATCAGACGCCCGCCGCGTCACATTGATTTCCGCCGAGGTGAGGACCGAAGGATGAACTTGCACAAGCAAACGATCGACGATCTGTCGTTGTCCGGCAAACGGGTCATCATCCGCGCGGATTTCAACGTCCCTTTGGATGACTCGCTCCAGATCACCGACGATACCCGCATCCGCTCCACGCTTCCGACCATCAACCGTGTGGTCGACGACGGCGGCAAAGTCATTTTGTGCTCGCACCTCGGCCGCCCGAAGGGGAGATTCGATCCGAAATTCAGCCTGGCTCCGATCGCCAAGCGTTTAGGGCGCCTGCTCGGCAAAGACGTCATCTTTGCACCCGATTGCATCGGCCCAGCCGTCGAGGGCCTCGTGGCCAAGATGAAGCCCGGCGACGTGATGCTCCTGGAAAACCTGCGGTTCCACGCAGGGGAAGAAAAAAACGACGAAGCGTTCTCCAAATCTCTCGCCGCACTCGGTGACGTGTATATCAACGACGCCTTCGGCGCGGCGCACCGCGCCCATGCTTCTACCGTCGGCATCACCAAATTCATTCCGGCGTCGGCCGCCGGATTTCTGCTCAAGAAAGAAATCGAGTATCTCGAAGGCGCGGTGGAAAATCCGGTCCGTCCCTTCGTCGCCATTCTCGGCGGCGCCAAGGTGTCGGGAAAGATCGGCGTCATTGAAAACCTCGGCAAACG
>CAZOUA010000003.1:0-57555 GCA_964582865.1 uncultured Nitrospira sp.
GGAGGTCACGGAGGCGGACGGGGCGGAGGACGAGGACGATGAGATTTGTTCAGAAACGATGGTCACCGGTGTTCGTAACGATACTGGCAAATTCGCTCGCCCTTGCTGCGGAGCCGGCTCAAGACCCCGCGACAGTTCGCCAGCATGCCGAGCAATCTTTCCAGCAGATGAAGCAAGCGGGTCCGGAAGAATCGCCAAAACCTCGGACGCAGGCCAGACTATCAATCGACAACAGCGGAGGCGACTATTCAACCGATCAGTACCTGATCGGCAAAGGCCACGGCGACCTTTCGAAAGGCCCGATCGTCTGCCAACGAGTGTCGGAGTTGTCCGCCCGCACCGATCTCGCCAAACAGATTCGAATACTGGTGAAAGAACATATGGTCGACCGCATCCGCGAACGGACCGGCCGGGAAGCCGAGCAGGATATCGAAGTCACGCGTGAAGAAATCGTCCAGGAATATCTGCAGGGTGTCAAAATCGTGGATCGCCAAGTCGACGAGGACAAGAAGATGTGTTCAGCCACCGCCGTCATGCCGAAAAGCCAAATCCAGCCCAAACCGGCTTCCGACCGCCCGGAACCGACACCCGCCGTCGTGCGCTAGGGCATCCTTCCGTTGCAGTCTGCCACCAACATCGGGTATGTAGTTCCGCCATGCCGATCGAGAATAATTTTCAGCACGATGAACTCTCCCGAAAGAGCCCCGGCGCGCGGGTCACCGCCGCCGAGTTGGCGACCGGCACCGCATCGGGCTCTCCGGCTTGGGTCGAAGCGATGGCCCAACACGGAACAGCGCTCTCGCGCGCCGGTGTCCGCGCCATTGTTTTTCTCCATGGCGCCATTCACGGCACCGACGTGTTTGGAAGCCAGCGGCTGGATGAAGTCGGGGGGCTGAAGCGCGGATACTCGCGCGGCGTGTCGGGTCTCGATGCCTTGCTCGCGGCCATGCGGGAAGAGACCAACGGTATTCCGCCGCTGCCCGGCGGGCTGAAACCGCCGCTGCCCAACGATGACGCGACGAAGAAATTGCTCGATGAGCAGATCGGCGACGCGGGCAATTTCACGAACGCCAACGTCGAGCTGTTTCAGCATGCGATCAACAAGAACCTGAAAGAGCCGATCGTCTGCCCGCGCATGCTCTGGGCCTCGGAACACCATCATCTGGGCCGTGTCACGGCCGCGGTGCGGCTTCTCGATGCCCTCCGGCAACTTGTCGAACAACATCGCCTCTCCCCAGGACAGCGAATCCTGCTGCAGGCCCACGGACAAGCTGGCCTGGTCCTGGCGCTCGTTTCAAATCTGCTGTGCCCCAGCCAGATTACGGGCAGGCCCAGGCTGCTCGGCCTGCTGACGTCCTATGCGGAGCAAACCAGCCGGCCGGACCTCATCGCCACGATCAAACACATCGAACCGCTGCTTGCGGCGTCCACATTATTGAACGGAGCGACGTTGGACATCGTCACCTTCGGCTCACCGGTCCGATACGGCTGGGACCCCTCGGGCGTCGGCACGCTGCTGCACATCGTGAATCACCGAAACCTCCGGACCGATGGGAAATCCTGGCTGGCGAAAATGGAATTGCCGCAACTCACGATGGAGATGCCGATCGCCTGGGGCGGCGACTACGTGCAGGAACTGGCCGTCGCCGGCAGCGATGCTGTGCCGACGAGCGAGCCGGCCAAGGCGGCCAACAAAGCCATGTGGGAAATAGTCGAGCCTTACGATGGATTCGAACGATGGTTGGAGTGTGCGCGGCGGGCGGTGCGATTCCCCAGCGAGGGTCGCTGCCTCCTGGTCGACTACAAGGACTCGACGGGGTCCACGAATCCGCGCGACCACTACTACGGCCACGCCGCCTATACCCGCCGTGAGGCGATGCTGTTCAATATCTCTCAGATTGTAGATTGCTTGCAGCTTTCTGCGTAAGCAGTCCTCTCACCTTCCCGCTCATTTTCTCGCGACTGCCTCTCACATGTTTCCGGACGCCGCGAACATTTTCTGCCATGCGCTGCCGTTTTTGGCGCGACAATTCCTATCGGCGAACAGGATTCTTCTTGCCGTGACAAAATCCCTTGAATTTTCGTGGGAGGAACTTCCCTTTTTGAGTCTACTCGCGGTGAGACTCGGGCCCGGAGTTTGCTCATCACGCCCGCGACCCCGCATCAACGAGCGAAAGGAGGATGACCTGCATGAAGAAATGATTGTGAAGGGTCAGACGGTGAGAGTAGATGTTCTGAACTCCATACATCACATCCGCATCAAGAATTCATATCCATACATCAACAGGGAGGACATCGAATGAGCGAGGTTTCAATCGCGCGTCAAGGATTGTGGAAGACAACGGTGGCGATCGGGCTCGTACTCATAGTCGGCCACACGCTCGCCGAAGGAGCTGCCGCCCGCGCTGCGAAGGATGCAGGCGAGCGAGGCAAGGCCGTGACAGCCGCCACCCGTTATCTTCAAGGGCAGGGCTTCACCGAACCGATGCTCGAAACGGAGAACGTGGAGAACAGCCAGGTCGCCATCGAAGTGGACAATAAAGGCTGGGCGCGAATGAACAGGGCTCAGAAGATGGAATTTCTCGAGAAGGTGAACGGAGCCGTACTGACTGCCAGCGGCGGCGTGGCGATCGATCTTCGCGTCTCCATGAATGGGAGCAAGGTGGCGGACTCGGCATTTTCTGCAGGACAGCAAGTCATCCGATTGCTTGAATAAGCTTGGCGCATAGCGGCTCCCCTCCTCAGTTGGAGGGGAGCCGATTCCTCCAACCCCTACCCTTCTCTCAATTGCACCGCCAGCGGTTCCCACGAAAAGACCCCGTCCACATAGGCATGGCCGTTCGGTGTCGTCGCAACCAGTTCGATCGTTTCATAGATGTTGAGCGTCGCCCCGCTGCCGGCGGAGACATCCAATTGCATCGCCAGCGCCGCGCTGGGAGCCAGCGACTCGATCTGCTGATGCGTCTTCACCTGCTTCGGCATAGCCGAGAGATTCACGAACTGCGCGGGCGGCGACTGACGGAAATCCCCGTCATAGGTCACCCATAAGCGCGCCGCGGCCGCCACATGCGCATGCCATTCGTCACCCACTGCGTTGGCTTCTACCCAGTTGAAGAGCGTGTTCAGCCGCGACATGATCGAGACCGTCGTCGGTTCGAGCGAGGCGGGAATCGCCAGCACGGTCGAATAGCCGACGTGCACATATCCGAGATTGTCCCACATCGAGGGATTCGCCCCGGCACGCACGTGGGTCGACTTATTCGGCAGCACCTGTTCGGCATAATGAGGATTCGCGCTCAACCGCAGATAGTTCGTGTCTTCCAGATAGCGGATCTGGTCGTGCTTGCAGAGCGACTCCTCCCGATCACCGAAACCGATCGTATTGGGCGAGGATACGCTGTCGGACCCCGTAAAGATCAGCTGGCTCCACCCGATCGGCGCGATGTAGCTGGTGCTCACCGAGCCTGCCATACGCTCCAAAGCCTCGACTCGCTCTTTGATGTCGTGAAACACCGATTCCACGCCCTCTTTCGTCCCGCGCACCCGTTCGATCATGAGATTCTTCTCGAGCTTGCGCCGGTCCTCAAGCTGGCGCACGAACGATGCCGTCTGCCGATCGAGTTCGATCGTATGGATCATGATGATGCCCCCTTCTCCTGGCCAGTAGTTTATCGGTAACCTCTGGTTCACTCGTTGGTTTTAGAGAGGTCGGAAACCGAGGGGCTTACCGCAAGAGGGGTGCCACCGCTAACCCCGCGCAAATCGGCTCTGGATAGGGATTAACTGGATGATTGAACCAACGAAGGGAACAGGTTTGAACGGGAGAGATCTGGCCAACTGAATCAGCAGCTGAAGATCTCTTAGCCCCAGGTTTTGGCTTCATGACGGGAAGGTTACGTGCCCCATGAACGACTGCAGGAATCTGAACGTTCCTTTCTTCCGCCGGCAGATTATTCGATAGCTTTCGACAGGCAGTACCACCTCATTAACTCTGACAATTCGTCGTGTCAGGCCTCGCATCAGAGATACGCTTCTCACTTCTTAAAGATCAGTCGCGGCTCCGTCATGTTTCCCATCGAGACCGCCACCAATTCCCAGCCGTTTGCGCCGAACTCGTTCAATTTCGTTTGCATGGTGCGGGTATCCGGAAGCACTTCGACAATCCGGTACTCAAACCGTTTCGGTTCTTGCGCAGTCGCCGTGAATGGCGTCCACTGCGCAATGAGCACCGTGGCGGCAAACAGGAGGCTCGCCCCGGCTGTGATCCAGGCTGCGTGACGACGTACATGCTGCATAATTCACCTCGTTGTGTGTTCGGTTACGGATGCGCCACTCGCCAGTTCTTGCCGACACCCAGGTCCACTTTCAGCGGCACAGACAGTCCGAGCTGTTTCCCTACTCCTTCCATCTCCCGTTTCACCAGCTTCTTCGCTTCACCTATTTCTTTCTCCGGCACTTCGAAAATCAACTCATCGTGGACCTGGAGAATCATCTTCGTATGCGGCATCTCGTGATGGAGCGCGCGACTCACGTTGATCATGGCCACCTTGATCAAGTCCGCGGCCGAGCCTTGGATCGGGCTGTTCACCGCCATGCGTTCGCCGAAACCGCGCTGCACCGGATCGCCGCTCTGCAATTCGGGGATCGGGCGGCGGCGGCCCAGGATCGTGGTCGTGTAGCCCTTCTCTTTTCCCTCGGCAATGTTCCGATCCATCAATGCGCGCACAGCTGAAAACTTTTCAAAGAACGTCTCGATATACTTCTTCGCATCGCCCTGCGATACCCCGATATTCGAGGCCAAGCCGAACGGGCTGATCCCGTACACAATCCCGAAGACCACCGTCTTGGCCACACGCCGCATGTCCCGCGTAATCTGGCCGGAGGGCAGCCCGAAAATCTCCATCGCAGTCGCCATGTGAATGTCCTCGCCTTTTGCGAACACGGCGACCAGCCGAGGATCCTGGGAGAGATGCGCCAGGATGCGCGGCTCGATCTGGCTGTAATCGGCACAGAGAAGTTCATGCCCTTTCGGCGCGATGAACGCTTCGCGGATGCGGAGGCCGTAGTCGCCCTTGACCGGAATGTTCTGCAAATTGGGCTCGGTGGAGGACAGCCGGCCGGTGGCGGCGACCGTTTGATTCAGCGAGGTGTGCAGCCGTTTCGTGTCCGGATTCACCAGCTCGGGCAGCGCATCCACATAGGTCGACTTCAACTTGCTGATGCTTCGATAGTTCAAAATCTGCGCCGGCAGCTCGTGCTGGGTCGAGAGTTGCGTGAGCGTATCTTCATCCGTCGAATAACCCGTCTTCGTCTTGCGAAGCGGCTTGAGGCCGAGTTTTTCAAACAGCACAGCGGCTAATTGCTTGGGCGAATTGATGTTGAATTCGCCGCCGGCGATGCCGGCGATCGTTTCCATCATGCGATCGAGATCGTGTTCCAGTTCTTTGCTGAGCCCGTGCAAGGCTTCGACATCCAGCAGGAAACCGCTTCGCTCGATCTCAGCCAGCACCGGCACCAGCGGCATTTCAACATCGGTAAAGAGCTGCAGGCTCCCCTGTTCCGTCAGCCGCTCGGTCATGGCCGGTGCAAGTTTGGCCAGAACGGCTGCCGCTCCCGCTGCTTCTTCCTGCGAGCCCGTGTCGACATCAAACAGGGACTGTGGCGCAGCCTGCTCATGTGTGTCCACCCCGAGCCGGTTACCCAACTGTTCGAGCGCGATGGTCTCGAGCTGATGGTCGCGGCGATTGGGGTTGAGCAAGTAGTCGGCGATCATCGTGTCGAAATAGGGAGGCGCCAAGGTCACCCCGATTCGATGAAAGGCCAACAGGGTCGCTTTCAGATCCTGCACGACTTTGGTCCTTGCCTGGTCGTGCAGAAGGGCCGTGATGGGCCGCATGAACGTCCGCACATCGAGCGGAATGAACGCGGTCTTTTCGCCTGTCGACAGCGCGATACCCCGCACCTCTGCCCGCACACCCGCAGGACCGGCGAGCAGACAGCGGACACCCAAGGGGCCGCTTTTCGGCAACTCGCTCACGAACCGTTGGGCCGAGGCTTCGTCTGCGACGATCGTCGTGACACGATCGGCCTTGGCCTCCGCAGCCCCTGGTGCGGGTTGCATGTTTTTCAACAGCGTCGTGAATTCAAGTTCGCGCAGCAGATCGGCGAGCAGATCGCTGTTCGGAGGCTTGATCCGATAGGACTCGGGATGAAATTCCACCGGGCTTTCCGTCTGAATGATAGCCAGCCTCCGGCTGAGGCGTGCATTGTCCGCCTGCTCCACCAGCAAGGTCTTGATCCGTTCGGGTGTCACCTCGTCGACCCGTTGCAGCAATTCGTCGATCGTCCCGAACTGGGCGATGAGCTTCATCGCGGTTTTTTCACCGATGCCCTTCACGCCTGGAATATTGTCGGTGCTGTCGCCCATCAGTCCCATGACTTCCACCACGCGCGCCGGTTCGACGCCGAAACGCTCGCGGCATTCCGCCTCGCCGGACCATTTGTTCTTGACCGGATCGTAGATGCGGATGTGCGGCGTGAGGAGCTGCAGCATATCTTTGTCACCCGTGACGATCACGACGTCGTATCCGGCCCGCTCGGCCTGGCGCGCCAGGGTGCCGATCAGATCGTCCGCTTCGTAGCCCGCCTGCCTGACGGCAGGAATGTTCATGGCTTCGACGACGCGGTGGATATAAGGAATTTGCGCCTTCATGCCGTCCGGCATGGGAGGCCGCTGCGCTTTGTACGCCTTGAATTCCTCGTGCCGGAGGGTCGGGCCTTTTTCATCGAACGCCACAGCTAAGCAATCCGGCTGGTGCTCGCGGATGATTTTCGTCAGCGTCGTGGTGAAGCCGTACACCGCGTTCGTTTGAAGACCTTTTGAATTGTTGAGGGCGGGGAGGGCAAAGAACGCACGATAGATATAGGCGCTCCCGTCGATCAGGTAGAGCGTCTTGCGGCTGGCTTCGGCGGTCGACATAGTGTTCAGGGGTCCGGTGCGAGGATCAGCGGCGGCTTTCCGAATTTTTCCCGCATGCCGTTGATGGCGCCCAGCACCGCCGGCTGCCCGATCAGCTTGGCCTCCACCTTGCGCTTGCCGGGAAAGTCGAGCATGGAGACCCCGATGAGCATCGTGAGAATCCCTTGACCGGGAAGGAACAACATCAGAAAGCCGACGAACAGAAAAATCCCGCCGACGGCGTTTTTCACAACGTGGCCGATCAATCGGAGTATCGGATGGTGATTCTCCATCCAGGGGCGCGGAACGCGGATGTCAAAATAATCGGCGGGAAGCCGCACCAGAATGTAGGGAATAGCTATCAACGAACCGACGAAAAACACCAGAGATAGAACCGTCAACCTGACCAGGGTATCGGTGGAGACATACTGCTGAACTGTTGAAAGGAGCCAATCCATCGGACGGGCATCCTAGCATGCGACCTAGGGGCACTCAAGCGAGCGCGGGCGCGGCTACGCCGGTTTACTGCGCCCTTCGCGAGAGCTATAATCGCCTCATGCGCGCGATGCCGGGTTCCATGTGCATGCTGCTCTTCTTCCTTTCACTCGCGGCAACAGGAGCTGATCCTGCCATTACGTTCGCCGCTTCTGACGAGCTCCAGATCGAAGTGACGAAGAAAGGCCTGGGGAAGGAAGTGGTGATCACGCAGGGTTCGCGCGAGTGGTTCATGATGATCGAGGTGACTCCGGAGAATACGGTCATCGTGCGCCAGGAAAAGGATCACGACAAGTACCTCGTGGATGAAAGCGAAACCCACGACCGGCCGCTCGCCGCCGTCGAAGTCGATGCCGCCATCAACGATTACGTGAACAGCGTGAAGGCCCGCGCGCCGAAGAAGTAGGCATGAGCCAGCCGAAACCCAAATTCGTGTTGTTCGCCCACAACGCCACCTACGATAAGCTCCATCAGGTGGCCACGCTCGGGCTGACCGCGGCAGCGATGGATAAGGACGTGATCGTGGTGTTGCTGTTCTGGACCATCAAGAAGCTGGCCGAAGGCAAGCTCGATCAGATCGATTTTCCTGCTGAGTACGCCGCCTCAGCGCATGACGTGGCCCGCCTGCTGAAAGAGAAAAAAGTGCCGAAGATCTCGGAGATGTTCGAGGAAGCCAAGCTGGTCGGGAGATTTCGCGTGATCGCCTGCAGCGCCGGCTTGGAATATATGGGCGTAGACGGCGAGGCGGTGTCGAAGAAGGTCGATGAGGTGATGGGTCTGCCGGCCATTCTCTCGCTGACCGCGGATGCGGAAACCAAACTGTTCATCTGACCTCTACCGCGACCGCTTGACTCCCACACGATCACACAGTTCAACCAGTTTGCATTGGCTGCAAAAGGGCGATACCGGCTGGCAGAGGTTCTGCCCGTAGGGAACGAGCAGATCGTTAAAGGTAATCCAGTATTGTTTTGGCAGTTTCTTTCGCAGCGCTGTTTCCGTTTGCTCCGGTGTCGTGGTCTTCACGTAACCCCAGCGGTTGCTGATCCGGTGCACGTGGATGTCCACGCAAATGCCGGGTTTCCCGTAGCCCACCGTCACGACAAGGTTCGCTGTTTTCCGGCCCACGCCGGACAACGTGACCAGCTCATCGATGGAGTCCGGGACCGCTCCTCCATACACGTCCAACAGGCGGCGGCAGATGGCATGGATTGATTTCGCTTTCATGCGATAGAACCCGACGGGATAGATGGCCTGTTCAATCTGCTTGAGCGGAATTGCAAGCAGTGTGGCGGGGGTATGTGCGAGCGCGAACAACCGCGCGCTGGCCTCGCTCGTCGTCTTGTCTTTGGTTCTGAGGCTGAGGAGGCAGGAAATTAGGATGCGGAATGGATCTCGGTCAGACTCGCGCGCGACCACGCCAACGACCGGTTCCTGCCATTGGCGGATCTCGCGCTTGACGATCTTGATCGCCGCATGGATCTGATCCTGGCGCATGGAGATGAAACCGACGGGACTCGCGACTCGAACGGACAGGCTCGAGGAAAGACCACTATTCCGGCTTGCGCTTCGACAGCCACTTCTGACGGCGCCGTTGCGCCTCGCGCTGCTTGGCTTTCTTCCTCACGCTCGGCTTCTCGTAATACCGGCGCCGCTTTAGTTCCCGGAAAAGCCCTTCTCCCGCGAGCTTTTTCTTCGCAACTTTGAGCGCTTTTTCGACATTGTTGTTGAAGACTTTGATTTCCATTCGTTCCGCTTCCGTACTTTCCCAGGCGATGCCTGCGCTAATTTTTTCCTAGCACCCGATTGACTAAGGGGCGGAGTGTAGCATAGGCCCCTCAGATCCTCAAGATATTGCGAGACTTGATGGACTCTCCGCTGCAACGCATGTCTAAGCCTCTGATTTGGCTGTACTTTTAGATTTTCTTTTGCCGTGTGCAGTCCGGCCTCACCTGCCGCCAGCGCCATAAGGAGACCGACCCTCAGATCGGACTGAACCCGCGATTTCGCCCCGGCCGAACAGGCCCGGAGAAGGGCTCCGGCCTCTGCCGCCCGCTCCGCAATTTCGAGAGGGATTTCCGTCGCCACATGGAGGGCGGACGCTATTTCGGTTGGTCGATGCGGCGCTGTCTTCGGCAGTTGCGCCGCTTCCATAAACGTTCGATAGGCCTCGCCGTCGGCTTGCAGTAATTCAGTCAGTCGCTGGATGGCCTTGCTCAGCCGCTGTTCGACGGCATGCTGCCGACTGAGCCGTGCAACCATGACCCCCAGCGCACCGGCCAGCGCGCCAACGAGGGCTGCGACCGCACCGCCGGCTGGAATGGGTGTGGCTGCCGATACTGCGTCCACAAGTCGGGAAACCGACAGTCGTCGCAGGTCGTTCGGCACTTGGTCGTCCGTACGACCGGCGCTCCCCGAAGACAGCGCTGCCTCGATTCTGGTTTCCAGCACCTGTGTTGAATCAAAATGCTCCAGGCGTAACGCATCGGCTGCTGCTTCAACGAGCGCCGCCTGCGGCACGAGCCCAATGATCTCGCTCCCGGCGATCCCGACACCATGTAAAGCTGCTTGAGCCTGCACCGCCTCGAATGCGACATGAATGGGCGTCACTTGATAATCGGTCAGGTTCATCGCGACCTGGACCATGCGGCGGCTGGCCAGCGCCACTCCGATCGCTTTTAGATGAGGAATGCCCCCATTCGATTGCCTGATGGTCTTGGCAATTGAACGGGCCAGTTCAAGATCCGTCGAGCGGAGATTTACATTAAAGGCGATCAACGGCGGCCTCGCCCCGATCACGACGGCCCCCGCCGTCTTGTGCAGGCGGGCAGGGCCGAAGTCGGGAGACCAGTCCGGATCGGAAGCCACACGAAAGGCCAGGCCTTCGAGACCGCCCCGGCGGACGGATTCGAGGGCGGCATGGTCTGGATGGGAAGCCGCCCGTTCGTACAAGAACACGGGAATGTCGAGTTCCTGCCCCACCCGCTGTCCCAGGCGCTTGGCCAGCTGCACACAATCCTGCATCGTCGTCCCCCTTATGGGGACGAAAGGAACGACGTCGGTCGCCCCGACACGAGGATGCACCCCCGCATGATCCCGCAAGTCGATGAGATCGGTCGCTATGCGAATCGCGCGAAACGCCGCCTCGCTCATAGCCTCCGGTTCGCCGACAAACGTCAGGACGGACCGGTGATGGTCCCGGTCCATGGCATGGTCGAGCACCTGCACGCCCGTAACCGATGCCACGGCATCGATCAGAGCCTGTACCGTCGTCTGGCTCCGCCCCTCACTGAAATTCGGGACACATTCAACGATGCGGTCCATCAAGACCTTCTATTGAAATGACGAAGCCGGAGGTCAGGTGGTCAACCCTCCGGCTTCTCTGTGATCCCCGCTGCACTTCTCTGTGCGCTGCTATTTGGTCTTCTTGACGAATGCCTTGTAGATCGGCCCGGACTTGGCCTGTTCTTCTTCCAGCCCCACCATCTGGTGTCCGGTCGTGTCGCACCAGGCCGGCATGTCTTTCTTGATGCCTTCATCGTCGGACACGACTTCAAGCACTTGGCCCAGCGTCAGTTCCTTAATTTTCTTCGACGTCATGATGATCGGCATCGGGCAAAAATACCCGAGCGTGTCGAGTTTCACATCCGCTTGAATCATCAATAAAACTCCTGGCAAGCGGCGAGAGGCAAATGGGCTAGAGGAAGATTCCCCCTCGCCTCGTGCCTCTAGCCTGTTAAATAAACAGATTGACGCTGCCTTGCTTGGCTTCCGCAAGATACGTGGTCACTCCGGCGAACTGATCGATTCCCTCGATCAACGTATCCTTCGTGATGCCCATCAGCCCCATGGTCGTCGTGCAGGCGATAAATCGTACGCCCAAATCCATGGCCGTCTGCATCAGTTCAGGGACACCGGGCATCCGGTTCTGCTTCATCACCTTCTGCATCATCTTGGTGCCGAGTCCGCCGAAATGAAAACGGGAAAGCGGCAAGCTCTCGGCGCCCCCCTTATTCAACAGACCGAACATGCGGCGGAGCCAATCCTTCGCCGAGCTCGTTGCGCCTTTCCGGCGGATCGTGTTCAATCCCCAGAACGTGAAAAACATGGTGACTTGCATGCCCATCGCCGCCGCGCCGGTGGCGATGATGAATGCCGCCATGGCCCGATCCAAATCCCCGCTGAGCAAGACAATCGTGACCTTATCCGGTTTCGACGCCTGGAGATCAGCCAGGGCAATTGCTGGATCCATTTGTGTCGTGGTCATCATGCCCTCACTTCGGTCAATGGTGCAGGAATTCCGCTGTTTATGCGATTTTTGACTATAGTCCCCGCCTCTTTTTCCTGTCAAGGAAGAGAGGATCACTCATTCAAGCCTCTCCTGGCTTGACCTTCAGCAACCTAGCCGTTATATTCACGATCAAGCTGCTTCTGCAGTCTAGGCTGGTCCTCTCACGCACTCCCTTCCCCGTCGATGAATTCAGACCTGATTACCGAAATTAGACCCTCGAAGAGCGGTCCATTATTCGGGTTTTGGTACCCGGCCTGCCGGAGTTCCGAGCTCGGACCGGGGATGATGAAGGGCACCGTGCTGCTGGGCCTGCCCATCCTCGTGTGCAAGACGTCCCAGAGTACCGTCGCTGCCATGCGGGACATCTGTCCCCACCGCGGCATGCCTCTGTCATTCGGACAGATGCGGAATGATACCGTGGAGTGCGCCTATCACGGTTGGCGGTTCGACTGTAAAGGCCGTTGCCAAAGTATTCCTGCGCTGGTTCAAGATTCTCCGCTCCAGCCGGACAAGATCGGGGTGACGACCTATCCATGCCGTGAGCGGGATGGCTACGTGTGGGTGTTCCTTGCCGATCCACAGCAACCCAATCAGACCGTTCCCGATGTTCCCCCCTTGCCACTGCCCTCCTCTCCCTATCGCATGATTCAGATTTCGACCCTGTTGGACTGTACGATCGACGACGGAATCGTCGGCTTGATGGATCCGGCTCACGGCCCTTTCATCCACCAGAGTTCCTGGTGGCGCACGCAAGCAAGCATGCACGAGAAGGCCAAAACGTTCGAACCGATTCCGAACGGTTTCCGCATGGTCCCCCACGCGCCGTCGAAGAACAGCGGACCCTACAAGCTCTTGAACATGTTTTATGGCGGACCGCTCACGACGACGATCGATTTCGTGCTGCCCAACCAGCGTTTTGAGTTCGTCCAATGCGGCAGCCTGTTCGTCTCGACCAGAGCGACGGTCACGCCGATCACCGATCAACAGTGCCGGATTGATTTCTGCGCAGCCTGGAATGCCTTGGGGTGGCTCCCGTTCTCAAAAACACTGTTCCGCTACTTTGCCAATATCTTTATGAAACAGGACCGGCAGGCGATGGAGCGGCAGGCGGTGGGACTGCGTTACAAACCGGCGTTGATGCTGATCGACGATGCGGATACGCCGGCCAAGTGGTACTACAAGCTGAAGGCCGCGCACTTGGCCTCAGTCCAGACGGGGCAGCCGCTCGACCATCCCCTGAAAGGCCGGGTCACGCTCCGCTGGAGAAGTTAGAACATCCTGCTACTCGCCCGACAGCAGCAAACTCATCGCCCGTCTGATTTGCGGGCGCGATCCCAGCAATACGACAATATCTCCCGCCATCAGCCGCGTCTTATGGGAGGGATTCGATTCCGTCACGCCGCTCCTCGTCCAGGCAATGACGGAAGCTCCCGTGCGCGGCCGGATCGAGAGATCGGCAAACGTTTTCCCGACGGCCGGTGAGTCGTCGTCGATCCTGCAGGTCTCGACTTCCGCATCGGTCAAGGTCCCGCCGCGCAGATGGTGGGCCAGCTCCGGCAATTCGCTGCGCCGCAGCAATGCATAGCCTTCCCGCCGAACCTGTTCGGCCTTATTGATGACGAAGTCCGGCGGCATGTTATAGGTCCGCAGGACCAGCGCAAAGATTTCGATCGACGTTTCAAATTCTTCCGGAACTACGTCATCCGCTCCGAGTTCGTGCAGCTCCTCCAGTTCACGCAGGTACCGGGTCCGCACGACGACGCGGACTTTCGGGTTCAACCCTTTGGCTACTTGCACGGTCCGACGGGTGATAAAGGGATCGGAGATCGCCACGACCAACACTTTGGCATCTTCGATCTTCACATGACGCAAGACGTTGGGGTTGGTGGCATCGCCGTAGTAGATGGGGACACCGTGCTGGGATTCACGACGGACGGTGTCGCCATCCAAATCCAGGGCCAGATGAGGGATTTCTGTTTCGCTCAGCACGCGGGCGAGGTTTCTCCCGTTCAATCCATAGCCGACAATGATGACATGGTCCTTGAGGCGAATCTGCTTCCCCTCGGTCTGACGCGCATGCGCCTCCGTCCGTCTGGGAAACCAGTGCCGCAGCCGCTGAACCGCTTCGACCCGGCGGGCCATTGATGGAGACCATTGCATCAGAAACGGTGTCACGATCATCGAGAGCACCGACACGGCGAGAAACACTTGGTAGGGATCGCCGCGCAACAGACCATGTTCCTGCCCCTGTTGTGCCAGTAAGAAACTGAACTCACCGACCTGAGCCAGGGCGATCCCCACCATAATCGCCGAACGAGGGGGGATCTCGACTGCCAGCGAGGCGCCGGCGCCGGTCACAAATTTGACAAGGATGATCGCCAACAGTACTCCGGTCACGAGCAGCGGATGAGCGAGCAGCACGCGCCAGTCCATCAGAATGCCGATCGACACAAAAAACAGGCTGTTGAAGCTGTCCCGAAAAGGCAACACTTCCGCCATCGCTTGGTGGCTGTATTCCGATTCCGAAATGACCAGCCCGGCGATGAATGCGCCCAGGGCCAGCGACAGGCCGCCCAGCGAGGTCAGCCACGCGATGCCGAGACAGAGCACGATGATCGTGAGCAGGAACAACTCGCGGCTCCTGCTGCGGACGATATGTTCGAGCAGCTTGGGGACGATATACCAGGCGGCAGAAATCACCAGCCCCACGACAAAGACCGAGGTTCCCAACGTGACAAGGATCGACAGGCCCGATTCCTCTGTTCGACTGGCGAGGATCGGCGTCAAGAGCATCATCGGAACCACGGCGAGATCCTGGAACACCAGAATTCCGATGGTCGTGCGGCCATGGATCGAATCGCTGTCGCCCCGATTGGCCAATGCTTTCAGCACGATTGCGGTACTGCTGAGCGAGAGCAGGAATCCCCAGAAGATCCCCTCTTGCCAGGGGAGCCCGACCATCATCGAACCCAGCCATACCACCAACAACACGGCCCCCACCTGGATCGGCGCCGCGACGAAGAGCAGCCGGCGCAGCGAGGCCAATTGCACCAACGAGAATTCGATCCCGATTGTAAAGAGCAACAGAACCACGCCGATCTCGGCCAGTACTTGGACCGTGCCGACATCGGAAATGAGATTCAGCCCATGTGGACCGATCAGTGCGCCGGCCACCAAAAAACCGGCAATCGATGGGAGCCGAAATTGATGAAACAGAAAGACGACGGCGATCGACACCGAAAAGATCACGAGGAGATTGCCGAGCACGCCGTAATCGGTCATACGAAATACCGCAAGGGGTCAGGCGTGAGGGGCAAGGAGATGGGCTCGGAAGAATTCGAGCGTCTGCCTTTTCACCCTTCACGTTTCACGACTGCAGAGCGGAGAATACCCCAGCAGGCAGAATCGAACAAGGCAAAGGTGCTTGTCGCGTGTCCGGCTGTTGAGTAGAGTGTGTGAAATCCGGCGGAGGGAGCTATGATTCGGGCCATTATTTTCGACTTCAACGGCGTCATCGCTGACGACGAAACTCCGCATGTCGTGTGCTTTCAGCAGGCGCTGGCGGACGTCGGACTTTCACTGACAAAGGACGAGTACTACGGCACATACCTCGGCATGGATGAACGCACTTGCACCAGTCTGCTGCTGATGCGGCGCGATGGGGCGTGCGACGATCGCATCCTGGACCGCGTCACCCTGCGGAAGTCCGAGTTGTTCCGTACCCACGCTGCCGAGCATCCGCCGGAACTCTTCCCCGGCGTCGTCGAGTTCGTGAAAGGCGCCAAGCCGAGCTACCGCCTGGCCATCGCGTCCGGCGGCCGCCGGGAACAGATCGATGCCGCCCTCGCAGGAACTCCTATCGAACGGGATTTCGAGCTGATCATTTCGGCTGAAGACTGTCCGGTCGGAAAACCCGATCCGGCGATCTATGTATTGGCTCTCAAGCGTCTCAATGCCGCGGGCTCACTTTCGCCGATGCTCGCCCCGGCTCACTGTCTGGTCATAGAGGATTCCCTTGCCGGAATCCGCTCGGCCAAGGCCGCAGGTATGCGCGTTCTTGCCGTAGCCACGACTTATCCTCTTGATAAACTGAGGGACGCCGATGACGTGTTGACAAGTCTGCGGGAGGCCGCCCCTCACGTCGTAACCAGCAGATTGGTTCAAACTGGCCTGGATGGCCGATTTACGGCCACCCAGCCAGAGTAGCAAGATCCCCCTCCTAAGATGAATAGACGCATTCCTCTCAACTGGCATAGCTTGTCAACACCATCGGTGAGTACTATCAAGAAAGGCGATCACGATGCGCACGTTGTCTTTGCCACAGTTTCAGGGGAGGTGCTTTATGCGGTCACACCCGGTGTTCATCATGGTTGCGGTAACCGCGCTGGCTATGTCCTCGACGCCGGCGTTTTCGGATACGACGGCCGAATTCGATCCCGCACGGATGTGGGAATGCGCGCAGGCGGATGGCACATCCATCTACACGAACAAGGAACGGCCCGGCTGCAAACTCATGACGCTCAAGCCGCTGTCTATCGTACCGTCGCTCGATAACATGCCGACCTATCGCCCCGCGGCCGCTATGGCGCCTCATTATGAATATCCCGGCTATACTCGCCCCAACCAGAACGGCATGCCGGCCGGAGGGCAGAATGTGCCAGATTGGGCAAGAGACTGGCGGACAAGCGTCGCATCGAACGGCTCCGTGCAGGCGGAAGTCTGCTCGATGTACGGAGAATGGCTCAACCTGAACCAGAAAACACGCGGCGGGTTCTACTTTGGATCTGACCCATCGTACGGCGGGGATCTTTCAGGACAAAATCAGCGGGGAGCGAGCTACTCGTTTTACGACAACGCCCGCTATCACACCCTGGCCAAGATATTCGGACCAGGTTTTGTGCCGATCGGTTGTCAGTGACGAAGAAAAACAGGTGCATTTTCATAGTGTGAGAATGAGCGCTGGAGATAACCCCAGCGTTCATTCTTGTCCTCTTTAAAGCCTCATTTCAGAACCCCTACTTCTGTATAATATCTCCTTCTACGGATACCTTTTAGACTTTCGCCCGCTGCGCAGGTGCCGGTGTCAGTTGTGAACAAAAACAGTTGACCATCATTATTGTAGAGGAGATGCACATGATGATTCGATCTCTGGGGGTGTCGATGTTGTGCGGGGTCGCGTTCCTGAGTCTTGTTTCACCGGCTCAGGCGGAGACGATCACTGAGGATTTCGAGTTCAATTTCCGGGGAAAGGCCTGGTGTCATTCGTCCTCGGATTCTTCCTTCGGAGAATTCGAGAATTTCAACGAGACGAACACCAAAACGAAGATCGGCGCGGCGATCCGGATCAAGCGAGACCCCTCCAATAGCGGCGATCTGACCGAGCTGGAAGCCACACTGAGCAACCGGCCCGGAGGCACCGATCCACTTCCCTCCGACCTGACGAGCATCACCATGACGGGATCCGGCCTGCTGGCCAACAAATCCGGCAACAGCGCCGAGTTTGTGCTTCATGGCGTGAATGGAACGGACTCCGGCACGTTCTTCACCATGCGGGGCAAAGCGTCCCTTGACACGAAGAATCCGATCAATAATGTGCCTTCCATCAAGAACGCCAGCGGCAAATGGATCGCGGCGGTCAAAGATGACGGCAACCCCAGCGAGCATTGTTTTGCGGAGGGCACGTTCCAGACCGGAAAGAAAATCGTGCCCTAACCACCCCGCTACGGCCAGGGCCCCTCAGCGCATTCTGGCCGTGAACCGATTCATTTCAGCGGACGTGCGCTCCAGTTGTCTATGAATCCATGCGCCACTTACTCCATATGAAGTCCTGCTTCCTGTGCATCGCATTGATATCCTTACTCGCTTGCGGATCTCCAACCGCACCGCAGCAGGATGCAACCCCGTCCCAGGTCTCTTTCGACCCAAAGTCTCTCCTTGTGTCGTTCGATGCCAGGAACACACCGGTCAAAACCCTGCTGACCGAATTGAGCAAACAAGCTCGACTGTCCGTACACGATCCCAACGACCAGGAACTGGGGCGAATCACCCTGTCCGTTAAGAACATGCCGCTCGATGAAGCTCTCGCGAAGCTCCTTGCAGGGAAATCGTACCAGCTCACGTACAACTCACAGACAGGCGGGGGGAAAGTTCTGGCCGGCATCGATCTCACGACCGCCCAGGCAAAAAGCGAAACAGCAGGGCGCCAAACGACGGCGGCAAAGGATTCGCCTGAGGAGGCAAAACATTCTGGATTTGCCTGGGGGAACACTTCGTTGCTGCAACAGAGACTTGCAAATGCCACGGGGCAGCCACAGGACGTCGCCTTGGCGGTTGAAACCCTTTCGCTCGACACAGTCAAACAGCTGATCGGCGAAGCGGACCCTACACAACGAGTCGCGATGTTGGACGCCATGAGAGGCCGTGATGATGCGGAGCCGGTCCAGCCACTGTTTTTGAACGCGTTGCAAGATGGAAACGCCGATGTACGCGAAGCGGCCATCGATTACCTGCAGTCTGCATACGATCCGCTTCCGATGGCGCCGCTCGCCGACCTTGTCCGGAAGGAAACGAACCCGGAATTGCGCATCGAGGCCCTGTCTCTTCTTGCAGACCAAATGTCGGCAGGAGATCGCACGAGGGAGGACTTGGCCCTTGCGGTCAGTTCGGCAAACCGAGCCCTCACTGATCCCAACCCGGATGTTCGCGACCAAGCCGAGATGACGCTGGAGGAATTGTCCCGGCTCGGACAGCCTTCAAAAACCAGAAAAAGATTCTAGTAGTCTCTCTGCTCCTCCGGCAAAACCGGAGGGAGGATTTCCCATCCTGCGATAACTACTCATTGCGGCATCTTGCAACAGCAGGCACACCTTCTTCTGTAGCCTTTCGCATCGGCGCTCCCCTCTCAATTGGCTTTCAATCATAAATCCTCCGCAGGATTGGCCTGTTACGTCATCGCTGAAACAGGCACGGCCCTTGCTGTCTCGGAAAAGTAGAGATGGCCTGAGGAGGAAAGACAACGTACGGGCTGTGGGCCGTAAGGGAGTTTTCCCTGTATGGCTCCGACGGATCAGGAAAAGAGGATAGGAAACCGGGGTATTTGCTTCAACGGGGGAGGGTATTATGAGCGGTCGATTGTTGAGTATGTCGGTGCTGTGCGGGATTGCGTGCTTGGCCCTTGTCCCAGAAGCCAAGGCCGTGACGATCACCGACACATTTGAGTTCAAAGGAACGACGAAGGAGTGGTGTGAAGACAATCCGAAGTTCTTCGAGAACGTTGCGATCACGATCGACCCGAAGAACCCCTCTGACAATGTCACCCTGGCATTCACGCGAGATACGGATGGCAACGGCGACCCCGCTGACGTGCAGGCAAAGCTCATCAATACCGGAAGTTCCGACCTGGACGCCATCACACTGAGCGGGCTCGCCTTCCCCAGCAACACGGCGGGGAACAAACTGGAATTTGCCCTCTCAGGGGTCAATCCCGGAAATGATGACCATTTCACAAGCATCCGGGGCCAAGCCTCACTGGATAAGCTTGGCAATGTGACTAAACTCACCGGGACGTTTGTGTATCAGTTGACCGGCACTTACACCGTTGACAAGAAGACCGGGCAACAGAGCGGGCCGGTGGAATGTTTCGGCAGCGGCACGTTCAACACGGGGAAAAAACTGTAAGCGAGCGCAGGCTGTTCGGCCATGGAGGAATACCGCGATGACACGATTGACCAGCATGACGACCGCAATCTTTTTCGCCCTGTGCGGGTGGAGCGGATTGCTCTCAGTAGATCCGGCCCGCGCAACGACGATCACCGACACCTTTGAGCTCAAACTGACCTTCAAAGAGTGGTGCCAGGGCAATCCCGCGTTCTTTGAGAATTTCAACGTCAAGACCGATTCCAACAACCCCTCGGCGAACACCACCTTGACGATTACACGGGACGACAGCAATCCCGCCGAGATCGAACAGGCCAGGATCGATACGCACGGCAAGAGCGCCGACGTGGACGCGATCACGCTCAGCGGGAAAGCCGCCCCCAGCAATACGGCTGCCAGCAAGGCCGAATTCGCTCTCTCGGGGGTGAATCCCGGAAACCCCAACCACTTCCTGACCCTGCGGGGTCAAGCCACGTTGGACAAATTCGGCAATGTGACTAAAGTCACGGGCACCTTCATGGTGCAAGAGACCAACACCTACACCACCGATAAGAAGACCGGGACACAGAGCGGGCCGGTGGAATGTTTTGCCAGCGGCACGTTCACAACAGGGAAGGAAGCAGGCGGTACATTAACCGTGGTAGACGCACCGTTTGGCGTGGGGGGTACGTTTATCGCCAACGCCTACCTTACCAAACAAGGCCCGATCAGCGGGATCATGACCATCCAATGGTTCGAGGCGAAGCCCAATAATGTTCACAATGAAGCGGTCTTGTTCGGCATTGATCCAAACACCGGTGAGGTGGGCGTGTTCTTTGCGTATGGAGATGTGAACGAAGCGCCTGACGGTTTCGCTTGGGTCTGCGGCGCCAATGGATTGGGAGCACCTTGCAGTGGAGTGACATTCAACCAAAGCGCCGGAACGCTGACATTGTCGGACACAATATTGGGCGGTTGGATCGGGACAGGTTCTCAGATTACCCTGAACGGCACTCTGACTTTTAGACCGTTCTGAAGGGACGGGGGTCCGTATGCTGACTCGACACTGACAGGGAAATCGATATGGCGCTTTTCATGTCTCGGTGTTTCGTGGGAGCGTTGTCCATACTCCTCGTGGCTTGCGGAGGACCCAACTCCCAGGAACAGAAGTTGCCCCCTGGCGCTCAGCTGAGGGTGGATACCACGTCACAGCTCGTCACGCTGGACATCAAGAATGTCCCGTTTCGAGCTGTTCTGAGCGAATTGGGGCGGCAGACTCAGATCACGGTCAGCGTTCCGGACAATCTCCAGTTCGACAACCTCAGCCTTTCATTCGAGAATGTTCCGCTTGAAGACGCTCTGAAACGAGTGTTGGCTGGACAGTCGTATAGCTTCGTCTATAAGCAAGATCGAGGGCGCAATGCGATTACCGGCGTGCGACTCCTTGCCAAACAAGACCCGGTGCCTCCAGCAGAGCTCCGCACAGCCATGACTCAAATGCTCGCCGTTCTGCCGGGACATGCTGGCGTTCAAGTGAGTGCACCTTTGGATCAGCCTATCCCGGCGACCACGCGCACGCCGGCGACAGGCGTGCCCATGGATGACGTCGCGCTCGACGATCTCAAGCGCTCGTTCTCTGAATCCCAAAATCCCGCTCTCAAGTCGGAAATCCTCGAAGCAATAGCAGGTTCCGGCACGGAAGAAGCCCAACCGGTAGTCCCCATTTTGGCTGCAGCTTTGTCGGACCATGACGAGGAGGTGCGGGCAACGGCTCTCAATCTTTTGAAGTCGTCCTCCGACCCCGTTCCCCTTGGGCCGCTTGCCATGATGACTGCAACCGACAAGAATCCGGATCTTCGCATGGATGCGATGACGCTGATGGCGGATCAGTTATTAGTGGACGGGCGCACTAAAGAGGAATGGATGACCGCAAAAGCCTCTCTGGCCAAGGGCCTTTCAGATCCCAATCCGGAGATCCGAGAACAGGCCGCATTGACGCTGGACGAATTGTCCCAGATCGGACAGCCTTCCGGAACCAAGAAGAGGTTCTAAATGGCTCTCGATAGCTGCTTCAGCGGAATGACCCGCCGTAGAATCAATGTATTTTGCCCCGGACGGACCTATATATGTTCAGTCAAGCGCAATTCTTAGGATTTTCCCCCTCGTAGATTGATCGTATTGCCATCTTTTAGCTTCTCCTCTCATACTTCCTGCCCAAGAGGCCGGCGGATCTTTGCCGCAGCAAAGGGGTACCAGTTGTTCATTTCAACCAGGAGGGTATGATGCCATCCCGATCGTTGAGTGTTTCAATCCTGTGCGGAATCGCATTCCTGGCCCTGGGCTTGCCGGCCCAGGCGGCCACCATTCAAGAGAATTTTGAATTCAACCTCCGGGGCAAAATCTGGTGCCCGTCGGCATCGAGTCCCGCTCAGGGCGAGTTCTCCAATTTCAACGAGACGAACACCAAAACCCATATCGGCGCCGGTATTACCATCACACGCGACCCGTTGAACTCGGGTGATTTGACCGATCTGCAAGCGCAACTGTCCCTCCTGCCTGGCGCCTCCGCCGATGTTCTCCCGCCAGAGCTGCTGACCATTACGCTGGACGGGCTGGGCCTGCTGGCCAACAAGTCCGGCAACAGCGCCGAGTTCGTGCTCCATGGCGTGAACGGAACGGACTCCGACGTCTTTTTCACCATGCGGGGCAAGGCGACGCTCGACACCAAGACGTTGATCAACGGCGTGCCGGCAATCAAGACCGCCAGCGGGAAGTGGATCGCCGCAGCCAAGGATGACGGCAACCCCACCGAACATTGTTTCGCTGACGGGACATTTCAGACCGGAAAGAAAATCCTGCCATAAGAACGAGTCGAACGCTTTCCATCCTTAACCGGAGATCGCCGATGAAATATCTTGCCCAGAGAAACACAATCCTGTGCGCTACCACCCTTTTGAGCCTGACCTGGTTGTACAGCCCCGTGCCGGCCCAAGCAGACGTTGTGACGGAAGCCTGGTTTTTGGAATTGACAGGCAAAGAATGGTGCCGGGACGATCCAAAATATTCTGAGGCGCTGAAAGTCAAAAAGACAGATTCCGTGGTGTTCTCCGTCACCCGCGACACGGTGAGCGGAGAAGCTCAGGCCACCATCAACACGAATGGCCAAAATTTGACGGTCGATTCGACTACCCTGTCAGGGAGACTATTCCTGTCAAGCCCGACAGGCTCCTCCGCGGAGCTCGTGCTGACAGGCAGAGATTCCGGCAATCCGAACCATTTCCTCACCCTCCGCGGCAAGGCCACGATCGACAAGACCGGCAAGATAACCAAGATTTCCGGAACGTATGTCTACCAGACTCTCTCCGATCTGGGGGAGGTGCAGGATGTCGATTGCTTCGGAGACGGCAAGTTCGGCACGCAGGGATTTTCCACGACCGGTATCGGCGGCGGCACCCTGACCGTGACCAATGGCCCCCCGGAGATCAAGGGAAAATTCGATGCGGATCCGATGGGTACCACGGTATTCGTGGATCAGCAGGGATCGGGTATTGTACTGATCGGATGGGCGGAAAAGGGTTCGAACGCGACCCATGGCGAATCGATGTCGGTGGGGGGCAACGTGGGCGGCGCGCTCGGAGCGGTTCTATTTAGCGACCTGAACCCAACCGCCGGAACATTTGTACTGTGGGGATGCGAGGGGCAATTGTTAGCCGCGACATGCAACGGTGTGACCTTGAACAAGGACGCGGGCTTCATACAATTCAAGGATACCGTGCTGAAAGACCAATTGGGCTCTGCACCAGACATCACGCTGAATGGCATCTTGACCTTTAAACCTTACTGACCCCCCGATGGGCTCCATTTCTCCGCGAAGCACTCGTCGTGCTTCGCGGAGACTGTTGGAATGGATTCATTCGTGAGCATTGCGGATTATTGAGTCATCTTTCCAATTAGAAAAAGCGACGAGCTTATGCCCCGGTTAGGATTCAGGCAGCTTATCCCTTCTTTTTTTGTTCTCTGTTTTCCAGCTTCGTGTGGGTCGCCTCCTTTTCTCCTGCGCAGGCTGCTCCCCCACCAATACCTTTCAGCTGAAATTAACCGGCGAAGAATGGTGCCGGAACGATTCCAAATTCTTTCGGGTGCTGAACGAAGGAGTGGTGCCGGACTTCGACACCGAAGACATCAATGGCGATGGAGATTGAGATCTGATCGTCACCGAGACAGGGTCGTCGAGACGGGGATCGGCGGACGCGTTATTTTCCGTAGAACTCTCGATACCATTTCACGAAACGCGGGATGCCCGCTTCGATCGGCGTTGACGGTCTGAAGCCGACGTCACGGGCGAGGTCATCGATATCGGCGTAGGTCGCCGGCACGTCGCCCGGTTGAATCGGCATCAGTTTCTTCTCCGCCTTCTTCCCCAACGCCTGCTCTAACACTTCGATGAAATGCAACAGCTCCACCGGTTGATGATTCCCGATGTTATAGATCCGTGCGGGCGCCGAGCTGGTTCCAGGATCCGGCTTGTCCCCCGACCATGACGGATTCGGCTGGGCGGGATGGTCGAGCGTGCGGATCACCCCTTCTACGATGTCGTCGATGTACGTGAAGTCGCGCTGCATCTTCCCATGGTTAAATACCTCGATCGGGTTTCCTTCCAGAATGGCCTTGGTAAAGATGAACAGCGCCATGTCGGGCCTGCCCCAGGGACCATACACCGTAAAAAACCGCAGCCCGGTGCAGGGAATCCGATACAGGTGCGCATAGCAATGGGCCATCAACTCATTGGCCTTCTTGCTGGCCGCATAGAGCGACACCGGATGGTCCACGTTGTCGTGGATCGAAAACGGCATGTGGGTGTTGCCGCCGTAGACGGAACTCGAGGAGGCATAGACGAGGTGCTCGACCTTCGCATGCCGGCAGCCTTCGAGAATGTTCATGAAGCCTTCGATGTTGCTGTCGGTGTACGCATGAGGATTGACGAGCGAGTAGCGCACGCCCGCTTGGGCTGCGAGATGGACGACGCGCCTGATGGGGTACTCCGCAAAGAGCTCTTTCATACCCTGGCGATTCGCCAGGTCCAGCTTCACGAACTGGAATCCCTCCGATGGCGTCAATTGGGCGAGGCGCGCCTCTTTCAGCCGGACGTCGTAATAGTCATTGATGTTGTCGAGCCCGATGACGCGCTCGCCGCGCGCGATAAGCCGCTGGACGACATGAAAACCGATAAATCCAGCCACCCCGGTGACCAGCGTCAGACGCGTCGGTGCCGTCATGCAGATTCCTCGTAATTTCGGCCGTGGTTAGGTCCGGCCACCCGTCTTCATGAAGGGCGGATCGCCGTGAGCCAAACGATACAGACTCAATGGATCGAGCGCGCCGTCGGTCGACTGTACGTCGATGCGACCATCGCCCGTTGCACGATAGCGCTCAAGAGCACGAGCGTAATGATATCCGCAACCGTGAGGCGAAAGAAGATCTTTCAGCTTTTCCGGCGGCTCCCAATGGGCGGTCAGCAAGGCCGTCCTGGCCGGGTTTCGTTGACTGAACATGAACGAGAGATGGTCCGGATACCAGTCGGCTCCGCCGGTGGCATAAGACACGAACAGCTTGGCTTTAGCCGTCGTGCACAGATCGGCGAGATAGGCGTTGGTCAGATAGCCGTTTTCGCCGACGTCCAGCCACTTGCCGGGATGAGACAGCGGGCCATGGGCCGCGTGGCTGCGAATTTCCAGCAGCTGCTGCTGCGAGGCAAAGACCAGCGGGATCGTCCCATATTTCTCGACCAGCCGCTCGATGATGTGTTCTTTCAGCGCCGACCGCCCGCCGTTGGTCGGCCCGCTGTCTGCATGCACCAAGACATTGTGTCCGCGGTCGCTGATGAGATAGCAGTTTCTCGGCATTTCCAGATCGCAAGGATCTTCACCGTAGAACGGCACGGACAGGATCGCGCCGCCTTCGAAGGGCCAAGACTCCCCATGAGCCAATTCGACGACCCGTCCGAAGCCCAGTTCACGCAGAAGCGAGTGGTAATCGTAAAAGAGTTTCTTCCGGTTGCGGCGGCTCGGAACGATGATCGGCGTCTCCTTGGGCAGATGGAGCAAGGTGCGCGGATCGACATGGTCGTCATGATCGTGCGTCAGAAAGACCGCCGCCGGTTTCGGCAGCAGCGAGCCCCATAACGACGGGACGGAAGATTCGGCGAACCAGGGCAGGAGCCAAGGGTCGAACAGGAAGATGTTCTCTTGCTGCCGATAGAGCAGCGCGGCATGGCCCAGATGGACCGTATCGCGGTCCTGAACCGTATCGATCCATCGTTGGCGGATCGCGGCTTGCGACGAACTACGGAGGCATTCGTAGTGATGCAGAGACTCCATGAGCCGCGTCAACAAACCTTGCGCCTCGCGCGGGGCCGACATCACCACCGTCTTGATTTCTTCCGTCTGGCGGGTGCCGTCCAGCATCCCCAGCAGTTTCCCCACCATCGGTCCGAGCGGGCGCTGATCGAATCCAATCGGAATCGCCTGGCGCTTGACCGAATGGAAAATGCGAAGACCCCCGTTGGTGATGGTCGACGATTTCGTCGGATCGGCGGGGAATTCCCACTGAAATGTGCCGTCCTGGTTGCGTCCGCACGTGATGTGCTGGCGCAAATAAGGGCGCGAGTTCACGAGCTCGGCATAGGCATCTTCCAATCGCCGGCGGCGATCGGGGTCGTCGAGCGGGGCGCGTTTCGAAAAGACGTCGCTGATGGCCGTGTCGATCGAACTGGCGAGCAGCGTATGGGCTTCCTGGAGACTCGCGACGACTTCCGGAGCGACGCCGGCAACGAACGGGAAGGGGCCGGGCGCTTCGGCGCTCTCTAACTGCACCCAGCACCAGGGTGCCAGGCTGAGGTACTGGTTCTTGGGGAGACTATCCCAGATCTTCATATGCGTGAAATGCCAGAGGTGAAAAGTGAAAGGTGCACCGTCATCGTACTTTTCACGTTTGACTTTTCACCCATTCGAGACGGCTGATCGTCGGCTCATAGAGGGCTTGGATGACATTGCCGTCAGGATCGGCAAAATAGAACGAATAGCTGCCGTCCCGGTGTTGTTTCGGTTCCTTTGCAATGCTGCCCCCCAGCGATCCGATCACCGGCACGATCTCGCGATACATCCGATCGACCGCTTGCGGGCTCTCCAAGATGACGCCTATGTGATCCAGCAGCTGAGCCTTCAGAGGCTGATAGGCCGCCAGTTCTCCGGCTGAGACCTGGTGCAGCGCGAGATTGTCGGTTCCGGAACTGAAGTACACATTGTCGGCGTCGGGCTCCCACACGACCTTCATCCCGAGCAATTGCTCGTAGAAGGCTCTCGAGCGCGGCAGGTCGGTCACGCGCAAAGCCACATGCCGGAGACCGCGATGCGCTGGCAAGGTCATGCAGTCCTCATTTCGCCGTATAGTAGGGTGCTCATAGAGCGCCGTCAATTTGAATTTCGACTCGAAAAGCAGGCTGCGAGCCGATTGAGAGTTGTGTTACGATGATCGCTCATCCGTTCGAACAAAGGAGCACGTCATGAGATCCGGTTGGTTCCCGTTGACAACGATCGCCATCCTGCTTTCTTTTCCTGTCGGCCTGTTCGGAGCAGAACCCGCCACGCCCGGGAAAGATGGCGCTCCGATGGTGTTGATTCCCGCCGGCCCATTTCCCATGGGCGTGCCGCCGGGTGATCGAGATGGCGGACGGGATGAATATCCTCGCCATGAAGTGCATCTCGATCCGTACTACATTGACAAATATGAAGTCACGAACGGACGCTACTTGGAATTCGTGAAGGCGACTGGCCATCGCGTCCCCCAGAACCCGAAGAACCCCACCAGAAACCTTTGGCAGGGGGATACCGTTACGGAGTCACTTGCAGATCGCCCTGTGGTCAACGTCGATTGGGCCGATGCCGACGCCTACTGCAAATGGGCCGGCAAGCGCTTGCCGACGGAAGCCGAGTGGGAGAAGGCCGCCAAGGGAAACAACGATTGGCGCTTTCCCTGGGGCAACGTCGAACCGACCGCCAAGCATCTCAATTACAATCAGCAGTGGATCGGGGAAAAGACCTTGATGCCGGTCGGAAGTTACGAGCCGGGCAAGAGCCCCTACGGCGTCTACGACATGGCGGGCAATGTCTGGGAATGGGTCAATGACTGGTACGATGCCCGGTACTACGAGAAAAGCCCCGGCAAGAATCCCAAGGGACCGGAAACCGGCAGCAAGCGCGTGCTGCGCGGATCGGGCTGGCAGAACGAGACCCCGACTGTCCGCATTTTTACCCGCGTGGACAGCGATCCGCTCATCCGCAACGAATCGACCGGATTCCGCTGCGCCAACGATGCGAAATAATCGTTTGCGCTGAAAATCTTTTGATCGTCATGGTACAAACGTGTCATGACCGGATCGGATCAGACAGATCAGCTCAGGACCAAGACCAAGCAATTTGCCATCGGCATCCTCAAACTGTTTGGGACGCTCCCGAAAACACCTGAGACCCTCGCCATTCAAACGCCGCTCGTGAAAGCAGCCACGACGCTTGCGGCGAATTCCCGGGCCCTCGCCAGGGCTTGGTCCGAGGATGATTTCCATCGCAACCGCAACCTCGCGTCGGGAGATGCCGACGATTGCGTCTTTTGGCTCGAATTGCTCGGCGCAGCCGGCACTGACCAGGACCAGCCGATTCAGGCGCTGCTGGAAGCGGTGGCGGACATCGTCGCGATTCTGTCGATCTGCGGCGAGCCTGAAAAGGCTGCGGCGCCTGAACCTCCGGCAGAAACTGCTCCGGCCCCGGTTCCCGGCGAGCCTCCCCCGCCTCCGTTGCCGACAGATTTCCATGGATTGCGCGTCTTGTCGTTTGAAAGCCGGATGGCCACTGAAATCGCGCGCCTCATCGAGCGCAACGGAGGCGTGCCGCTGGTCGTGCCGGCTCTTCGGGAAATCCCGATTCCCCTTCAGAACAACGCCGCCGTCTTCCGCTTCGGCGTCAAATTGATTCTGCAACAGATCGACATTCTGATTCTGATGACGGGGGTCGGAACCAAATCCCTCTTCGACATTCTACAGACCCGCTATCCCCTTGCCGAGATCATCGACGCGCTCAGGAAAACGATCATTGTGACGCGCGGCCCCAAACCGCTCGCCGCACTCAAGGCTCTCGGCGTGGAAGCCAACATCACGGTGCCGGAACCCAATACCTGGCAAGACGTCATTGCGACGTTGGATTACTATCGCCCTGTGCAGGGCTTGAAAATCGTCATCCAGGAATACGGCGTGTACAATCCGGATATGATCGAGGATCTGAAAAAACGCGGCGCAGAGGTTTTCCCCGTCCCCATCTATCGCTGGGCATTACCCGAAGATCCCGGCCCATTGAAAGGGGCGATCGGCGAGATTCTGGACGGCAAGATCGACGTGCTGCTCATCACCAACGCGGCCCAGATCGATCATGTGATGCAGCTGGTCGAGCAGGAAGGCAAGACGGACTCGTTCAGAGACGCGTGCAAGAAACTCGTCCTTGCTTCCATCGGCCCCACCGCCAGCGACCGCCTCAAACATTACGATTTGCCGGTCGACTTCGAACCATCACACCCCAAGATGGGTGTGATGGTGAAAGAAGTGAGCGCGAAAGTTCACGCCCTGAGGGAGGCCAGGATTTCCTAGTTGTGTTTGCTTATTTCGAATCCCCTTGAAAACTCGTCTGCATCGGCTTCGTGTCAGGCGTCCCGCCCGTTTCCTTGACATCCCGCGCGCAGCGGAAACCCATCCAGTTCATCTTGGTATTCGGATCGGTCCCATTGCGCTGGGCGGCTCGGACGCTCGGAGTACTGTCGATCCAGCCCCCGCCACGGAAGCTTCGCTGTGTTCCGGTCTCGGGTCCCTTCGGATTCTTGTCCGGCGCCTTCGCGTAGTACTTCGAATCGTACCAATCGGCCACCCACTCGGCCACGTTGCCGGACATTTGAAAGACACCGTATGGACTCACAGCATTCTCATACTTGTCCACGGAAATGATCGGCGGATAGAGCAAGAGCCGCTCGGGACGATCACGCACGGGGCCTGACAAACCCGTGCGTCCGAAGTTCGAACGCGAGAGCCCCGCCATCTGGTTGCCCCAGGGATAGATGCGGCCGTCTTCTCCGCGCGCGGCTTTCTCCCACTCGGCTTCCGTCGGCAAGCGCTTGCCGGCCCACGTACAGTAGGCGTCAGCGTCGAACCAGGAGACGTGCATCACCGGATGGCTGGCCATCGTGTCCTGAAAGTTTCCGCCGTCATACTGCCAATCGATCAAGGGCGCGCGATTCGTCGCCAGTACAAACTTGAGAAACTGCACGGTCGTGACTTCATATTTGTCGATCTCATAGGCGTCCAGATGAACGGTTCGCTGCGGGAACTCGGCAAGATAGGCGTTCTTGTCCACCTTCTTATCGCTGCCCATGAGGAACGGGCCGGATGGGACTTTGACCATCTCATCATGCGCCGGCAACTTCACTCGCTCAGCTGCCAGCTTCTTGCCCTCGAGCGTCCATTCTCGCGTCACATCGGCGACATCCAACGACCAGACCAGCTCTGTCAGACCAAACAGCCCCGCCACAATGATGACAGTCATGACTCTCACGCGATGCACGATATAGCCTCCTTGTCGATTACATCCCCTGCTGCGGGGACTCTGTCGGCACGACTTTGTCGAAATCTTCCAACGGCTGGAAGTTCACCGGCAGATTGAACAGATAATCCGAGACGGCGCGCAATTTGACGTGCTGGTATTCCACGATCCAACTCCCGTCTTTCTTCGCCAGCTTCATCGGAAAGTGAATATCCGTCGCAACCCACTGGTAGTAGACATCCACTCGTTCGCCCCGTTTCGTCGTCACTTCATAGAGGATCGTCGGATGACCTTCGCGGACCTCCGTACCGATCTCTTGCCGTGACATTTCCCCCTCCAACTTCTCCGTGACCCACAGATCCTGCTCCGGCTCGTATGGAACCGTCTTGAAGTGTTTCATCCGCGAGAGCAGCAGCCAGACAACCTGTTTGTCCTTGCGGACAATGCTGACGTTGACCGGCCCCATCGAATGGTGCTCGATCCGCCACATCTGATCGCGATAATAGACGAAGGCCTTGTGCGTTTTTCCGTCTATCTTGGTGATTTGATCCGCCGTAAATTCCAGCGCCCAGCCGGGAGTGCACACCAGCAGCCAGGTTCCGAAGATCATGCCGAATAAAATGTATCGATGCATCATGGTATCCTAGCATAGTGCGGGGGCGTGATTTCTACTCCGTTGACGGGCGCCGCACACCATGACTCCGTCACTGAATTGCCAGCACCCCTGCTCCGTTGATCGTGCCGGCCTTCAGGGCCTGCAAGGCCTGATTCGCGTTCTCCAAGGAATACCGTTGCGTGCGCGTTCTGATCGGAATCGCCGCCGCTTCGCGCAGGAGATCGAGCCCGTCTTGTCGCGTGTTTGCCGTGACGCTCCGAATCACCCGTTCGCCGAACACTTCATGATCGTAATCGAGCGAAGGAATCGGCGTCATATGAATGCCCGCCAGCGCCAGCGTCCCGCCTCGTTCCAGCGCGCGTAACGCGGGCGGGACCAGTTCGCCGGCCGGCGCGAAAATGATGGACCCGTGCAGCGGCACCGGCGGGCTGTCTGCAGCGCCCCCGACCCATCGGGCACCCAGCTCACGCGCCAGCGCCTGATGTTGCGGCTTGAGCGAACAGACATAGACTTCGCAGCCCCAATGTCGCGCGATCTGGATCGCAATATGGGCCGAGGCGCCGAATCCATACAAACCGAGCCGTTGACCGGGCTGAATGCCGCTCAGGCGCAAGGCACGATAGCCGATAATGCCGGCGCAGAGCAGCGGGGCCGCTTCTTCATCGGTAAAAACCGCGGGGATGGGATAGGCGAACCGGGCTGGCACAACGGCATGCTCCGCATAACCCCCATCGATCTGATAGCCGGTGAAGCGTGCAGCGGCACACAAGTTCTCACGGCTGCTCCGGCAAAAGTCGCATTGGCCGCAGGTCCCTTGCAGCCAGGCAATCCCGACCCGTTCCCCGACTTTTCTGTCTTCGACCCCTGGTCCAAGTTCGCTGATTGTCCCGATGGCTTGATGGCCTGGAATCACCGGCAGTTTTGGATGCTCCAGCTCGCCCTCGATCACGTGCAAGTCAGTCCGGCAGATGCCGCACACCGCCAGGCGGACCAAGACATCGCCCGGACCAGGCCGAGGGACGGGAACTTCTTGACGCTGCAAAGGATGGGTCGCCACATCCCTTGTGCCGGTGAGCACCATCGCCTTCATCGTGCATGACTCGTGATGGGTTCGAGACAGGACGGGAGCGCAGCCGCCGGAACAGTTCAACAGTGCCGGCGACCGCTGTCTCGCGGGGCGGTGATCACACCGCCGCCCGCGTCAGGGTTTGGCCTTGATGCATTCGATGTCGAGCTTGATCGATACTTCGTCACCGACGACGAGCCCGCCGCTATCCAGCGTCTTGCTCCAGACCATGCCGAAATCCTTGCGGTTCAGCTTGCCTTCGGCCTGGAACCCTGCCCTCGTATTCCCCCAAGGATCCTTGGCCACCCCGTTAAAGTTTCCCGTGAGCGTGATGTCCTTCGCCACGCCGCGAATGGTCAACTCTCCGACGGCCTGGTACCCTTCCGCCGTCTTCTTGTAGCTCTTCATTTTGTACGTGAGGGTCGGATACTTCTCGACGTCGAAGAAGTCCGGGTTGCGCAAATGGGCATCGCGCTTCTCGTGATTGGTGTTGACCGATGCCGTCTTGATCGTCGCCTCAATAGATTTGACCGTACCGGCTTCCGCATCCATGTCGATAAAGCCGGCATAGTCCATGAATCGACCGCTGGTTTTTGACACCACCATGTGCGCCACGCGAAATTCGATCGTTGAATGCTCCGGATCGACATTCCATCTGGCCGGCTCGGCATGGACAAACGCCGGCCAAGAACAGGCCATTCCGAGAAGCAGCACTGCTCCGTTACATATCCAACCGGTCTTCGACATCAACGATTCTCCTCCTGGTTGAGCACAATCATCGCCTCGACCTACGGCTTCCCGCCGTTTTTCACAGCCGGAGGCGGCGCTTCCGGCTTGTCCGACGACGGATTGCCGACGGACTGCACCTCGCGTAACTTTGCCCGTCCTCCCGTCCGCATGCGCACGTGCACATCAACCGCCTCTTCGCCCAATTCGGCCGGGAACGGGGGAAACGGTTGCGCGTTCACCACCGCATAGATGCCGGCTTCGTCGATCTCGCGTGCTCCGGACCCCTTTTCAATTTCGATCAGCTGCGCCCGTCCGCTGGGGTAGAGCCTGAAATGGACCCGCACGGTTTCGCTGCTGGGACCACGCCGCACTCCGCGAACTTGTCTGGCCCAGCTGCGGCTGACCAGGTGACTCACCTGCTGCCAGTACGCCTTTCCCTGCCCGGGATCGGCCAGCGGCATCAGGTCTTCCTCGGCCAGCTGGCCTGACGATACGGGTGCCACCTCGGGCTGTACCTCGTCGATCGTCAACTCGCCGTTGAGCGGCTCTTCCGGTCGCACGACCGCAGGCTCGCTCGTATCGCTGGCCGGCTCCTGGCGATCCAAGGTGACGTACACGATCCGCTTCATGAATCGCTCGAGCTTATCCTGCCGGGACCGGGCAAACGTGACTTGGATGCGCGCGGCTTTTTGATGCACCGACGTGCGGCTCTGGGGCATCGGGGAAAGCGTCACCGTTGCTTTCAACGTCGACGATTCGGCATCGGGTTCGAGGGTGACCGTCTGTGGTTCGAACAAAATCGACTCGCACAGGGCCATGATGGGGACCGATCCCGGCGTCACTCCGCCGAGGGTGATGGTCAGCGTCAGGGCCTTTCCCGTTTGAAGATCTCCGGTCGATTCCGATTGATTCAGTTCGAAGAAGGCCCAGCGCTTGGCCGGGCCGGAGGAGGAGGCAGAATGGGCAGGAACGATCGAAATCCAGCAGGCCAGGTTGACACAGAGCGCCCCTGCCAGCAGCATCAGGCTTCGATGGAACAGAGCCTTCATACAGGGCATCCTACCTAGGCCGCGGACGCTCCTGCAACCCGTTTTTTCTCCTACAATTATGCAAGACTCATCCATTGTTATAGAATGAATCATGCGCGCGCTTGTGAAGACCTCCCCTCAGCCCGGACTCACTGCGATGACCTGTCCAGACCCCACACCAGGGCCGCACGATGCCGTCATTCGCGTGAAAGCCACATCGCTCTGCGGCACCGATGCCCACATCTACAACTGGGATCCCTGGGCCCATAGCCGCATCCACCCGCCGCGGATCATCGGTCATGAGATGTGCGGCGAGGTTGTAGAAATCGGCTCCGCGGTCTCCCTCGTCAACGTGGGGGACTACGTCGCAGCCGAATCGCACTTGACATGCGGCGCCTGTTTTCAATGCCGCACCGGACAGGCACACGTCTGCCGGAACTATCGCATTCTCGGCGTCGATCGCGACGGCTCGTTCGCTGAGTATATTGTCCTTCCCGAAAACGTCTTGTGGGCAACCTCGCCGGTTATCCCGCCGGAACTCGCATCCGTGCAGGAACCCTTGGGGAATGCGGTCGATGCCGCGTTGGTCGACGATCTGACGGGCCATACCGTGCTGATCACCGGCTGTGGACCGACCGGGCTGTTCGCCGCGGCGGTGGCGCGCACCTCCGGGGCGGCCACGATCATCGCGTCAGACGTCAGCGAATACCGATTGAGCCTTGCCAAACAGGTGGGCGCGGATCATGTTCTGAATGCCGGCGCGGAAACTCCGGAAGCGCTAGCCGAAGCGATTCGGGAGATCACGGCCGGGGAAGGCGTCGATGCGTCGCTTGAGATGTCCGGTAATCCGGGGGCGTTGCATCTGGCGTTCAGCTCCGTCAAGAACGGCGGACGGGTCACGCTCTTCGGCATTCCAACCGGCCCGATCACCTGCGATCCGGCGAACGAAATTATCTTTAAAGGCATTCGCGTCCACGGCATCACAGGCCGTCGGCTATTCAGCACCTGGTATCGGCTGGCGGGCCTCTTCAAGGCCGGGCTCAATATCAAGCCGGTCATCACTCACACATTCCCCATGAGTGAATTCGCCAAAGGGTTTGACTTGATCAAGTCCGGCCAATGCGGGAAAGTAGTCTTGTTTCCATAAGGGGCTAGCGCTCAGAGGCTAAGGACGAGAGGGTTCATGTGCGCCCTCCGGCCACTTGCCCAAGCCTCTCGCCTGAACAGTGGTATGGCTTACTCCTCACTCAAGAAAATCCTCGACCAACAGATTGCCGACATCCGCGTACGAGGACTGTACAAGTCCGAGCGGCAGTTGCTGGGCCCGCAGGGGTCTGAAATCCACGTCGCACAAGGCCATGTTCTGAACCTCTGTGCCAACAACTATCTGGGGCTGGCCAACCATCCGGACATTGTGCGTGCGGCGACAAAAGGGCTGCAGGACCATGGTTACGGCATGGCCTCTGTCCGGTTTATTTGCGGCACGCAGGACTTACACAAGCGGCTCGAACAGGCCATCAGCACATTCCTGGGCACCGAGGACAGCATTCTCTATAGCTCGTGCTTCGACGCGAACGGGGGGCTCTTTGAAGTCTTGCTGGGCGAACAGGACGCCGTCATCAGCGATGCGCTCAACCATGCCAGCGTCATCGACGGCATCAGGCTCTGCAAAGCCAAACGATTCCGGTACGCGCACTCCGATATGGGAGACCTGGAAGCGAGGCTCAGAGAAGCACGGGACTGCCGCTTGCGTCTCATTGCTACGGACGGCGTCTTCTCGATGGACGGTGATCTTGCCAAGCTGGACCGGATCGTCGATCTGGCGGAGCGCCATGATGCTGCCGTGATGGTCGACGATAGCCACGCAACCGGCGTGCTGGGCCGTAACGGACGTGGAACGCCCGACTACCTCGGCGTGGCCCATCGCATTGAGATCATCACCAGTACCCTGGGCAAAACGCTCGGCGGAGCTACCGGGGGATTTACGACAGGACGGGCGGAGATCATTGAACTCCTCCGCCAGCGGTCACGGCCCTACTTGTTCTCGAACGCGCTGCCGCCGCCGGTCGCGGCCGGCGCACTGCAAGCGCTTACGCTCGTTGCGCAAGGTGATGCCCTGCGTGCGACGCTGCACGAGAACGCCGCCTTCTTCCGTGCCCAGCTGACCGCATTAGGGTTCCGCCTGATCCCTGGCGAACACCCTATTATCCCCATCATGTTGGGCGAGGCCTCGCTGGCCACTTCAATGGCCGACCGGCTCTTGAAAGAGGGCGTCTATGTCGTTGGGTTTAGTTATCCGGTCGTGCCGGAAGGGCAGGCAAGAATCCGCGTTCAGATGTCCGCCGCCCACACGCGCGAGCAACTCGCACAAGCCGTGGCCGCCTTCAGAAATGTGGGCAGGGAATTGGGCGTGATTTCGTGAGACAGGCCAGGGGCTAGAGCCGCGAGGCAAGCGGCCAAGAGACCTCTAGCCTCTTGCCTCCACCCTTCACGCCTCACCCCTGGTGTTTCTATTCCTTGACCGCCTTGGCCCGCTTTTGCAGATAGGCATTCCGAACGGCGGTATAGAGATCCAAGGTCGCCTCTTCGACCCCCTGGAACTTTTCAAGATTGCGAGACCGTTCATTGATGATCTCGCCCACGCGGGACCCGCCCTGCACGATCGTCGACGTCATGCGGTTCTTATGCGCGATCACGGACGGTACGCCATCGACTTCGATAATCGGCGCGAACATCCAGTTAATGGGGTTGAGTGCGATGTCACCGAGAAACCCTGTGAAATCTCGAACCGTAAAGGGAGGCAGCAGCGGAAGGACGAGGTAGGCTCCCGGTTTGACGCCGTAGAATCCCAACGTTTGCCCAAAATCCTCCTCTGGCGTGACCAGATCGACGTCTTTTGCCAGATCGAAAAATCCCGCGATACCAACCGTGCTGTTGAGCAGGAATCGCCCGACTTCGATGCCGGCACCCTTGATCTTTCCCTGAAACACGTTGTTCAGAAAACGCGGGGCAAAGCGGAGATTGTAAAAGATGTTGCTGATGCCAACCTGAACCAGGTCCGGCATGATGAAGTTGTAGCCCTTCGCAACCGGCTTGAGCACAAAGCGATCCACTTGCCGGTTGAATTCAAACACTTTCCCGTTCACTGTCTCCAACGGATCATACTCTTCGACGGCTTCCCCATCGGCTTTTGCAAAGGGGTCGAACGGCTCCTCCGGCTGGCTGGCCGGTACCGGCGGTTGAACAGAAGCCGGGTCTTCGGCGACGACAGCAGGAACGGCCGCCGGTTGAGAGGAGGCCCCGGGATTCGGTGCATTATCCGTCGCGACAACGGCGGCCTCGTTCCTTGAGAGGCTCGGATCGCCCAGCGAGGGCTGCGTTCCAGTCACGACATGCTCGGCGCAACCGGTCAAGACGACTGCAGCCAGACCCAGCAGACCTGCTGTCCATCGATAGAACGAGTGTGTCACCGGCCCTCCCATTGTTGACGCGCTCAAAGCCTCCGGTTGGACGCTGGAGCAAATTCTGCTCAAATGCACGGGGCGCACTCTACCAAAACTCGGACGAATCGCCAATACAATCTTGCGGGAGGCGTGCGTCCGACGCAGGCTCAGGCGCGTATGACATCCCGGCAAAACTCCTCAACACGCTGGAAATAGGCTGCGCCCCCAACTTGGTAGGTATTGTTGTGATCGGCGCCGGGAATCGCCACGAAGGATTTGGGAGGCCTGGCCGCCTCATACACCTGGTGTCCCAGCTCGATGGGAATAATGTCGTCCTTTTCACCATGAATGATCAGCTTCGGTAACGAAAGCTGCGGCAGGCGATCGATCAGTCGAAACTCCGCCCCCAGCAGCCAGTGCACCGGTAAACCACCGTAGTGATACTTGGCCACCGCCTCGATCGATGGAAAAGGTGACTCGAGAATCAGTCCCGCAGCCGGCTTTTGCGACGCGAGTTCTGCGGCAACCGCCGCCCCCAGCGAGCGTCCGAAAATTACGATCCGTTCCGGACGGATCATGCGGGTCCGCGTGAGGTAGTCGTACGCCCCGATCGCATCTTGATACAGGCCCTCCTCGCTGGGGCGAAGCGCTTGGCTTCTCCCGTACCCCCGGTAGTCGAAGAGGAATACCGAGAGCCCCTGCCGATAGAGATAACGAAGGTTGTCGAGACGATTGATGACGTTGCCCGCATTCCCGTGGCACCATAGAAGCACCGGGCGATCCGCCGCAGTTTCGACATACCACCCGAATAGCCGCGCACCATCGGCAGCCTGAAACCAGACCTCTTCCAACGGCAAGCCGCTGCGAGCTTTCCAGTCCTGGTCCTTCCATGGGTCAGGATGATAGACGAAGAATTGGTCGAGGACGCTCATGCCACCCCCGAACTCAAAAATACGCCTGCACTGAAAATAGCACGTCGTTATCGTGATCGCGGTGGTTATAGTCAAGTCGTAAAGAGAGATTCCGCAGCAATGTGAATCGCTGGCCGACGGTCCAGCGAAAATCATCGCTTTTCTCTCCCAGCTCATAGCGCAGATAGGTGCCTGACAGGAGCAGTTTCCACCGTTCGGTGAAATCGGCCAGCATCCCCACCGTTCCGCCTCCGCCAATCCGGTGCCGTTCCTCGTAGGCCCTGCTGTAGTTTGCTTCCGCCTCGGCAAAGGCAAAGAACAGTTCCCGTCTGAGCCAATGGCTCTCGATCGAGCCGCCAATCCCGCCGTTGAAATATCCATTGCTACAGAGCCGGCAGTCATTGTGTCGAATCGTGTTCATGCCTAAACCGAACTTCCAGGACGGCGCATGAAAGAGGCCGTCCATGGGCGACAAGGACACCATGTTGAGCAACGTGAATCGCTCCACACGTATCTGCGAATCGCTGAGGTTCTTGCTGAAACTTGAGTCGTTCCAGCTGGTCGGCGCGTACTTTCTCACAGCCAGCGACAATGCCTCGATCTGGGCATCGGGCGTATAGCCTTTCTCGGGATCGAGGAGGTCATGATAGGCCGCGCGAATCGCCAATTCGTCAAACAACTGCTTGTTCCGCCACCCCACTCCGACAGCGGCCCGTGACGTACCGTGCCCTTCATCCGGCCTATCCGTAAACGGACGGATGGCGAGCGACTCCGGAGCCAGCTTGATCCTGCTACGTGCCGTCAGAATTTCCCGATTGTGCTCTTTGGCCTGCTTAGCCGTTTGAGAATCGCCCGTGCTCCTGAGGAGCAAGTAATCTGAGGCGATGTCCATCAGCAAGGACTGCCGCGCTTCCGGTTGGGCAGTAAACAGCTCTGTCTTGACGAGTGCCGGATCATCCACCAATCGATTGAGCAGACCTCGTTCCTCATCGGACAAATAGTCCCGCTTTCGCCGAACCAGTGTGGCGCGGGCCGGCCGATATACGACATCCCCCACAAGCCCAGGATGGGACATGAGCAGCCGGATCGTATTCGTGGGAATTGTGACGATGTACGATTGGTCTGTTAGATGCAGCGAGGGCTCTGCTGCTTCGAGCAGCGAGAGAATATGATACGAGCAGTTTTCTTTGAAGAAAAAGTAGTCGAAGTCGGCATTGCCCAATTCCCAGGCATGCATCAGCAAACGCCTGAGTTGAGATGGAGACAACTGCAACCGATATTCCCAGATATCGCGATTTTCAAGATCCCGGTATTCCTGCACCTTCAGATAGTAGGGAATCGTCGAGAAGTATCCCTTGTAGCCTCCGAAGATCCCCTTGACGGCATATTCCGGGCCGACGTCCGGCGGTAATTCGGCCGCATAGTTGATCGTGTAGGCCAGAATGCGCGTCTGCTCCGTTTGACCCCGTTGATCGATGCGCAGGAACGTATGGCCGAACATCGACGAAGGATTGTTCATGAACCCGGCAGGGAAAATCATTGTGACGGCATCGGCATCGAAATCTACAAACCATCGGTCGAATCGGTCACATACGATCGGTCGAAGGCGGGTCTCTTCAAACCCGAGCTTTTCTTTCAGCCAGTGATAGCGTGCAACAAACGCGCATTGAGCTGGCTGCTTCGAACGTCCCACGAGATCGTCGGAAAAGAACTGGCTCAGCGTCGCGTCGAGCTCCGCTTGTGGATCGGTCTTTCCATGCGGAGAGAGAAAAAATCCCGGATGGTCTTGCTCGCTCTCATACCCCCCGAACAGGCGCGGTCGATAGTGCAACAGCAAATGCCACTCTCGTTCGTCAGCCAGACGGAGGGAGCGCGCATGCATCAGCAGTTCTTCGAGATAGGGATTAGGCGGCCCCTGAGCGGAGACCCAGGTTGCACTGCAAACAAGAATGCATGCAGCGAGGAGAAGATAGAGCAAAATGGGAATGCGAGAATAGAACAGGCTCTGGCCTCTGCAGGCCAGAGCCTGTCGGATTGACTTAGCGAGCAGAAACTTGGGCGAGGACCGGGTGACCCGCCATCGCCTGATTGAGTGCCTTCACCATTGCGACCGGAGAGGCTTCACCCGCCTTCACCAAGGAGGTGTACCGTTCCTGCGTCATGGCAAAAAATGCCGCCTGCTGATCGGCCGGGACGCCCATGAGCGTCGCCAGCGAAGCGAGATGCTCGCCCTGACCCTGCGCCATTTCTTGCGACAAGTTGTCGAAATTCAACTCGGCAAACATGACTGTCTTGTTCTCGGCCATGACTTTGCCGTCATTGGTGCATCCGGAGGTTCCAGAACTGATGCCGAACGTCTGGCTCCAAAAGGTGCCGTTGGTGGTCGCCATCAAGACCTGTGGAGCGATTTCCTTCTGCCCCTTATAGTCCCCCCAGGCGAGCTTGCCAAGACCGCAGCCAGGTCCGGTATCCGGATTGGCCGCCATCGCGAGACCAACCTGGGCTCCCACGAACAACAACGCGACCGAAAGCATGACCAGCTTCTTCATATGACCTCCTCCTATAAGGAATGGTTAAGCGCACCCGCGCATACTCACCAATTATCAGGTGATTATACTCAACCCTGTGAAGATTGCCAGAAAAAAACTCCCGTCGCTTCTTCCACCCGACTGCACCACAGCATGCACGAGCATGCGGCGACCGGCCATCGCTTCACTCGGCGCATGGATCATCCCCGCAGGGGAGGGTTTCCCCGCACCTGCTAGAAATGAGTCGCCATAGACACAGAGACGTATGACGGCACTCGTGCCAGTTCATGCGATGCCTGTTGGAGACGCTTGAGGGAAATGTGGTCGACCAAGCGGCAATCGCCATCCACGATGTTCACCCCTCCATCGGAAGCTTGCTCAGTAACGTAGAGTGATTCTCCTCCCGCTTCTATGAGCCTGTACCCATTACCGTCTTCTATGATACGGGCGGTTTTCACGATCTGCCCCTGTTGCTGGTATGTCAGGATTGCCGAGCGGTGCTCTTCCGTCCATAACACGGTAACGGTTCGGTCCCCGAATTGAACTTCTTGAATATGCCCATCAGGCCCCTTACTCACCTTGATCGGATTGTCCCCGGTCCAAAATTGGATGGAATTGAAGATAAAGGCATCGAGCAGCGCGGAGAACATGTAGACCGGGATCACGATCATCCCGAAAAAAACGATTTCTTTCATCCACTTCTCGTTCACTTCCCCGCTACCCTTGATCCCGCTGTTCCAGTGATAGACATTTCTGGTCAGATTGAACGGTCCATAGCAGGCGCTTGTGACAGTGAGAAAGCAGACGAGCACGAAACAGGTCAGGGCCGTACGCATCAGATGCTCTGTCTTCATCATAATTCTCCTTTCATTCGTTTCGTTCGTTTTACCGTGAACGGCCTCGTTGCTTCCACTCGATCCGGCAACCGGATCAACAAGGGCTTAGCCTTTCCTCGGCCGACCATCAAGAGTCCAATTCCACGCGGCAACGAAAACCGTCTGGGACCTGCGGAGCCGGGATTAAACAATAGGGTCGCACCGTAGCGCTCAATCGTCGGCCTATGGCTGTGGCCAAAGACACAGACATCCGGTTGCTCCCGGTCCAGCCACTCCCGAGCATCCTTGGTCAATTGCCCATTCTCATACAACACGTGGCAGACGGCAATTTTTGTTCTGCCTCGGCGAAGGATAGTCCGCCTGGGGAATCCGCTTTTTTCATAATCATCAACGTTCCCCGAGACAGCAATAACCGGTGCGATCCGCCGTAAACGTTGAATGACGCATTCTCCGCCAATGTCACCCGCGTGCAGGATCTCTGCCGCCTCGGAAAAATGATCCTCAATGGCCGGATCATACAGCCCGTGGGTATCGGCAATGACACCGATACACACCGGCCGCAACCGCCTCATGGCCGCACCGTTTCATGCGGGCCCAGCGAATCCTGGACGGTCTTCCAATCGAATTCGAACGGCTCGGGCTGCTGTTTCGGCAAGGCAGCGGCTTCGGTTTTGAGCCGCGCCGCGCGGTGCTCGCTCATCGGATGCGTCGAAAGGATCTCGACGCGTTCCTTGTCCTTTTCCGACAGGCGTTCGAAAAATCGAATCATGCCGTTGGGATCGATTTTCGCCCGGTGGAGCAGCTGCAGGCCCGTGATGTCGGCTTCGGTTTCCTGCTCGCGGCCGAACTTCAGGGTCAACAGCTCCACGCCGACCTGCTTCATCAACCCGATCAAGCCCTGCTGGTCTCCGAGCACGATGGTCACGACTGCGATCAGGCCGAGCTGCTTCACCATCCGATCGAGACCGTGCCGCTGCAGCACATGATTCAGCTCGTGGCTCAGTACGCCGGCGACTTCCTCGCCATTCTCCGCTTTCTTCATCAGGCCGGTAAAGACCACAACATAGCCGCCGGGCAAGGCGAACGCATTGACGACATCGCTCTTCACCACCGCAATTTCGAACTTGTAGGGATTATCGGGAATGTTCTCGGTGAGCCGGTGCGTCATCTCGTTCACCGCCGCGACTGCCGGTCCGTCTTTGATCACCGTCTGCTGCAGGAGAAAATCCCGATAGGCCGATTCGCCGAGCTTTTGCTCCCATTCGACGGGTATGCGATTCACCGCCAGCTCCACCACCCAATCGGATCCGAACCAGAGAAAGAGGAGCATCCCGCCTAACGACCCCAACGCGAGCCCCCACATCCGCCGGCGATGAGTCCGAACTTCCCGAACTTTCGTCGCGGCCGCTTCAAAATGATGCGTGAGTTCAGGAGGCGCGGCATGCCGAAAAGCGCTGATGAGGGCCGGATCCTTCAGATAGAGTGTCCTGACAGATGGGATGTCGCCCCATTGCACGACGAGATGGTCATGGTCCAAGCCGCCAGCGGAAACCCTCAGATTCCCGAAGGGAACGAGATTCCCCTCCATGACGGGTACGGGAGGCTCGAAATGAAGCAAGAGGCCTGCAACCGTCACCTCGACATAGCAGGGCGCGCCCGTCGCGGGAAACTCGTCGGCAAAACAGAGTGCGTTGGGGTTGGCAGGCATGGAGCGAGGCTATTCCGACATAGGAATGAACTGCCTAATCCACGCGCCGAAACTCCCGGGGTTCCGGCTTTGGATGTAGACGACGCCGGGCCCTCGGAACCGGCAGATAAATCCTTCGCCCGAGGTGAAGCTTGCGACCCATCCGGAAGCGGCGCGTTCAATGTTGTAGGACGTGGTCGCAGACCAGGCAACGAGATGACTGTTGTCCACGATGTATTCCTGCTCCGGCTTCAACTCGATTTTATGGATCGCGCCGAAACTATTCACCATCAGCATGCCCTTGCCGCTCATTTTCAGCAGAAAGAACCCCTCCCCGCCCAACAATCCGCGGCTCAGACTCTGCATCTGCCTGTCGATCTTGATGGTCTCGGCGCCGGCAAGAAAGCCATCTTTCTGCACGAGATATTCGTTCACGCCGTCGAGCTCGAACACCACGATTTCGCCCGGCACGGTCGGCGCCAATAACACTTCACCCGCTCCCCGTGTCGCACGCAAGGTTTGGAAAAAGAACTTTTCGCCGGTGAGCAGCTTGCGCGACAACGCACCGAGAAACCCGCCTTCCATTTTGCTTTCGATATCGATCGTCGGCGACGACGCCACCATCGCCCCCGACTCGGCCTTGATGCTTTCACCCGCCGCCAAATCGACCCGCACCATCGGAAACGCACCCGGATATAAAATTTCACTTTTCATTCTTTTTCTCTCCCTCTATTGAGTCACAAGTATTCGCGGGTGACACCGACGAGCCCGACCGCCCGCAGCAAGGTCCCCACACCGGGCGGGGTGCAAGAACGGTTGGGCTCGTCGGTGTCAGATCCCGTGCTCCTATTTTGCCACCCATCCATATAATCTGTGACTCGGCTCCGCCCCTTCCTCAAGATAGCTCATTCGCAGACGCCCCACAAAGTCTTTCGGAACGGCATGTCTTGCCGCCGCCACATCCACCCCGAACACCCGCGCGGCATTCAACCCGAAAATCTTCGCCTTCACGTCGCGTATCAGCGGCGGATACTGATGCTGTTCGGCGATGTGATCAGGAATTTGGAATCGTCGAAATGCCTCGATTTGCCATTGCGGTGTCCCGTACCAGATCGAATCCGTCCCCCATAACACATGATCCACGCCAAAGGCTCCAACGATTTGACCCAGAAGATGCGCACACACCACCGGATGGACCGTGACCAATTGTCCGAACGTCGAACCGAGTTCCATATAAATGTTATGGATCCCCGGCTCCGCCTGTTTCATCCGGCAAAATTCCGTCGTCCAAGGAATGTTTCCGGTGTTCGCAAGCAGCTCGTCGACGCCGGCGACACTTCTGAGCCCCGAGTGGTACACCAGAAAGTCGATGTCCGGAAAGTCCTTGGCAGCCTTGATCAAATCTCTCGGATGGTTGTAGTCAAGCACCGGTCCGAGCGGCAGTCCCTTATGGACACAGATCCGTTTGACATTCAGTTTTCTTGCCTGCTCCAACATCGGATAGGCGAGCTTCTCGTCATCCATCCACCAGCCTCGGTCGAATCCTTTCGGACAAGAACCCGTGTAACACTTCCACGCATCGACTTTCAGCTGCTCTACCTGCATCGCCATAAATTCGAGATCCGCCGTACCAAGCTGCGGCGTCGCCAGCCCGTGAGCCAACATGCGTTGCGATCCCGCCAGGCGATTGATTTCGTCACGAATGTGGGACATTTCCTTCGGCGGCACGACGGCTTCCTGCGGATAGGGTCCTGGCGGCGTGCTGATGAGACCGATCGAAGTCTCGCTGTCGAGAAAGACTTCTTTGACGAAATTTTCCCACGACAAATCGTCTAGCGTGCCACGATCGGCAGTCAATCGGGGATTCAGTCCTGCTTCGCGCGCGCGGCGGCGGAGCCCGAGCAAGGCGTCCTTCGCCACCGCTCCCCTGCGCCGACTCTCGCCATCGGCCGGATCATAGTGCGATCCGACATAATGCGTTTGCACATCGAAAATGAAGTACGGCGCGCCCTGCTGCTCGGCAAAGGCTGCCGGCTCGAAGAGCTCCGTTTCAAACACGTCGAAGAAACGCCCGAACACCGAATTCATCGCGAGCAGGGCGGCGGCCATGCCGCCGGAAGTGCGGAGAAAGTTCCGGCGCGTGACGCCAAGATGCTGGGCGGACCGCCGGCTCAGTTCCGCCAGTGCGTGATCGACCCGCACTTGCTCGCCGGTCTGAGGCAGTGGAACAAACTCCTCGTTGGAGACATGGCGGGTGGGAATCGGCCACGGCGAAACGACTCCTCGCCGAAAACGTCCGGCCCAACCCGAGGGATTGTTCTGGCGCATGCAGGGCCCTTCTCGTGCAGGCTTCTCAACCGACGATTCTGTGGAATGCTGCTCCCGCTGTCAAGGGACGAGGCAGAGAGATCGGCCGATACGGGCGGCGGTTCGCTGCTACTGGCCGGGCCGTGAGGCTTTAGGATGGACCGGACGATTTCCTCGCGGATGGGGTTGCTCGCCGTACTCTTTTCTGAGCTGCCGACGGAATGCGCGCCGTTCATCCGGCGACATGTTTCGCCACTGCTCGCGCACTGCCTTCCGGCGTTCCGGCGGCAGGGTTCGGAACCACTGGCGTGCGTTGCGAATCGCCTCGCGCTGTTCAGGAGGCAGCTGGCGGAACCGCTGAAAGCGTTCACGGAGCTGCTGCTGCTGATCCGGCGGCAGTTGCCGCCATTGCTGAAAGCGTTGCTGCGCCTGTTGGCGCTCGTCTTGATTCATGTTGGACCATTGGCGCGCGCCGTTCAGCAAACGCTGCTGCCGTTCCGCCGGAAGCTCATCCCAGCGGTCGCTGAATCGCTGAAGGATTTGCCGGTCCTGCTCGTTCAGCTGCTGCCAGGGAATCGGTTGGCTGTTCGTCTGAGCCCAGACAATGCTCCCCACCGCCAACGCCAGCGTTACCAATAGGAGCCGCATCATGGCCTCACTCCTCCCTCGGGACGAACAGCGTATGGTGTTGGCCATTTGGTTCGGTCATCATCGGTTCCGCTGCGCTTCGGCTCACTGCGCCTCTGTGGTTGCGACGGCGTTGCATTGGGCTGGTCCGCATCCGTGAGGACCGGATCATCAAGTTGGAACGGGTCGACCCATGCGGGATGGTCGCCACCGGGATTCCACGAACCGAGAAATTCCAAGAAGTCCGCATCCGGCAACCCAGCAGCTCCCCGCGGTTCGGCCTGCGCCATAGCGGCCAAAAGGGTGACGACCGCCGGCAATCCGATGATCCATCTAACCCATCGTATCGGCATCGGCCAGCCAATGATAAAATTCAAGATCTTCCGCCAGTTCGACATTCTCGGACGAGAGTACCAAGTCGATGTCTTCGAAAAGCGGAGCATGGTGATTCTCGGGCAACGGCTGTTTCATCCATAACGTGACCGCAAGCGTCGCCACGCCGGCCATCGCCAGTCCACTCGCCCACACCATCCATCGTCGAGAGACCGTTTTAGCTTCGAGAGCCGTGACGCGCGCGCGCTGCAGCCGGCGCGTCGTCGATGGGTCAAGGTCCTCGACGCTCTGATCGAGCAAGCGCTTGGCGCGCGCAATCATCCGGTCATCACTCGGCTGTAAATCGGCATTCATTGCCAGTGATCTCCTAACGCTTTGCGCAGAGCCTGGACCGCACGAAAATAGTGCGTCTTCACGCTGCCCTCCGAGCACCCCATCGCCCGGGCAGTCTGCGCGACATCCAACTCTTCCCAGGCCCGCAGCAAGAACGCCTGCTGCTGGCGCAACGGAAGCGCCTGAACGGCCTGTTCCAGTGCGGCAGTCGCTCGTTTGAGCGCCAATCGATCGTCGCTCGGCAATTCGCTCTGGTCGGCCACCGCTTCGATCGGATCGTCTTGGTCTTCATCATCACGCCGCGAGCCAAACCATTGCCGCCATCGGTTACGAACCTTGGTGCGCCGATACCAATCGCGGATGCGGCTTTGAAGAATCCTGTGAAAGAGCGGCCTCCACTCAGTCTCCTCGCGCGTCCCGTACCGCTGCACCAGCTTCAACATTGCATCCTGCACGAGGTCCAGAGCCTCGTCGGCATCGCCGGTCGCCATGTGCGCAATGCGAAACGCCCGACGCTCAATGCCGGCCAGAAATCGGTCGAGAGCCCGGGTTTGATCCAGAGTGGCTACCCTCCTGCCAACATCGTTCGCGCCGGAGGATCCGAACGCGACCATCTCTCCCGTCGTTACCGACATGCCTGCACCTGTACGACCCAGCATGCCAGACCGGTTCGATGCGGGAGATTGTTGACTCGAATAGAGCCAAGGTCAAGCTGAATGTCTGCCTCGTGAGACACAATCCGAGCGATATCGCCCCATGGACTCCTTGCTGGCATTCTCATGTTGGATTTCCGCACTGGTCACTGTAACGCATGAGCGTGATTCGCGTTGACCGATCGGCGGGGAAGGCTCTACGGAACTGATGGAACGCGTTGATTGGAAGGAAGTTTGGCGTTACCGAGGTGAGGGCGCACTGGTGGAACGCTTGTTTTCCGACGAAGAGGATGAAGCAGAGGGAATAACCACCGCGACATCATGGGTACGATCGCCTTCCTGGTCTTTGCCATCACGACCGACGCTATAGATAAGACCCTGGCGTTGGTTCACCAGCATCGGCAATCCGGTAAATGGATCGTAATAGGCCTGCCCCGCCTTGGCCAAACGCGTGAGCAAGTCTCCGTCCTGAGGCCCCCGCCTGATCCAAGCCTGTAAACCGGCGAGACGGAACTGTGCGTCCGTCTCAATCATGCGCATGACGTAGGGATCCCAAGAAGGAAGCGGTTCGATGCCGACGATATTCTCAACCGGATTGATCAGGTAATCCATGAGGCCTGTCGCGGGCACTCGAAGGAAACTGGACGGCTTCGGCAGGTTTGTATACCGACCTTCCGCGACAGCCTTGTTGGCTGCTTCATAATATTCGGCATAGGCGTTGGCGCGCCGCTGAACGGGCAGCCGCATGCCCGCAATCAGCGACACATACCACGGGCGATCATTGGACTTGTCATGTTTAAGTTCTGCGGGAACCGACTTGGTCGCCCAGACAAATTGGCTTTGCATCGGCCAGCGCACGGAAAGCTCAACCTGGTCGAGTGGACGCACCATTTTGCTCAACCGAGTCACCGACGTTCCGTCGAGTTCTGACCGGCTCAGCAGGCCGGACGCTAATGCCACATCATCCTGGACGGCGGCAACGGCCAGCATCTTCATCATCAAGGTTTTGGATTGCCCCAAGGCGGTGCGCCAGGCCTGCATGTCGGTTTCAAGCCGGTCGAGTCCGGCGCCCGAATCTTGGGCAAATCCCTCCGAGAGAAACAGGCGGTGTACGAGCAAAACCTGGGTACAATTCGGGCTGAGCAGTTGTCCGTACCCCCAATCTTCGAAGGGCATCGTCAGCCACTGCCGGTACCGAGCCAGCGATGACGCTTCGCGAGCCGCGAGGGATTTAATCGTCTCGCTCTGCCCCTTGAGTTGTGCGACGGGATTAGCGCTTCGGAACCACCCTTTCACCACATGGCCGGAAGCGCTCGATGAAATGTTTCCTTCATTCGCATCGTCCCCTCCCATACAAGCGCGCGACATGGCCAGATCCTGCTCTCCGGCTTTTCGCTCATACCCGGCCTGTACCGGATCCTGCCCCGGCAGAGCCTCAAGACCCAGGAGCAAGAGATATCCGTTTTTCTTGGGATCCGCGATCACCCGCGGGGGAGTAATCGTCAGGCCTTGATGGAGTACGCTCGGCGGGTCCTCCATCGCCATCCAGACAAGACCCAGCGCACCGACTCCCAGAGCCGCCACAAGCCCCGTCGTGGCAGCGATCGCCATGGCCAGGAAGGTGAGCGAGCGAGTCGTCGAAAAACAAGAACCAACGAACGACGAAACGCCGATTCGAATCCGATGGAGCCGCGCAATGAAACGCGGGCGCGGCTTCGTCGATGCGGGACGATCTTGTGTTTCGCCATAGCCGGCGCGCCCCGTGGAACCAAAGAGAACATCCACCGCGGAGGAAGTTACAGTTGGAGCAGACGCCTGTTCAGCGGGCCTGGAGAATGAACCGGACGAAGCTGGTTGCCATTGTTCGCGCGGCGTTGCATGTGGTCGAGCAAACGTGATGTCCTCGCTCGCCTGCATCCATTCCGGCCTCGGATCGGGTTGAGAAGGCGAGGGCTCCTCCGCAACGGAAGGAGAAACAGCCTCTAGAGGAGCCGATTTCCACTCCCGAATCGCCTCGGAAAGTTCCTCGGACAACGTCTCTAGGGCGGGGGCGGGAATGGCGGAGGTCTCCGCCGCCTCGTCCGGGTCTTTTTCCCATCTTTTCTTTTTGGCTGCAGGGCGGTGCAACTGCACCGCGACTTCGCCGGTATTCCAATGGGATGGCACTTCGACCGGGGGAGTTGTCGGTTCAGACTTCGACGGAGCCTCTTCCATATGTGCCGTCATACCGACCGGCTGGAAAGGTTCCTCTAGCGGGGTGGACGGTGACGGAGCGACGAATGATGGTTCAGGACTCGCAATCTCAAACGAAACACTCGATTCAGGAGGCTCCGCCCGAGCCAGTTCAGCCTCGGGAATTTCCTGAGCATCCACGACTGCGGAGAAAGATGCTGGTATTGCTGCAGGGGCCTGGGCCTGTGGCGCTTCATCTATAGGGGAGCGGGACAGGAACTCGGGCAGATCGGCGGCCGTGCTTTCCGTCGGCATCGGATAGGACTGGACGCTGTCCGTGACCACTGAGGTTGCCGAGGGACTTGCGTCAGCCAGAGCATCCTCTCGATTCGTGGAACCTTCCGACACGGGCTGATTGGTCTGAAGATATGAAAACGGGTCGAGCTCCTGGCTGGTTGACCCGACCGTTGGGGGCAGATCAACCGTGAGAGGTATGTCCGACACAATGGAGGCAGAACCCGCGCTTGCGGAATCCGATTCTTGAAGCGGCGTATTCTGCTGCGCATCACCGATCGTTTCTTGCGTGTGCTCGCAGGAAGCCGGCGCACTGGGCGCCGTGGTTCCCGCCGCGAACTTCCATGCCGTATCGAAGACCGACGTCCACGAGAAGGAACTCGACGGAGGAGCCTCCTGGGAAGACTCCGTCGAAGACGCTGGTTCCGGCAAAACAAAGTGTGACGGAAGCGCTTCAATGGCCGCCAATTGGTCGATCGGTATGGGCTCAGGAACGGGGTCCTCTGCCTGCACCGGAGGTGTCTCGTATGGGTAAGGAGGTGACGGTTCCTCTGCATTTGTCCTGAGGTCTGAAAGAATCGATTCCATCGATACTGCAGGTGTCTGATCGGGTAATGACTCAATGTCCTGGACTGATATCGACGCATCGACGACCTGTTCATCGCGTACGGAAGGCGGCACCGCAACCGATCCATCGGATGATGGAGATTCCATGGGCCTGATCACCGGTGCTGGATCAAGTACCGATTCCGGGGCCGCGATCAGAGCAGGAGCGGATAAAGGGGATTCCGTTCCTTCCTTGAGAGAAGACAGGATCGCTTCGATAGAAGAGTCGGGGGTTGCGGAAGAAGAGGGACCGGCTTCGGGAATTTGTATCGACCCATCGGAAACCTGCTCCCAGGGCATGGGAGATGACAATGCGTTCCCGAGCTCAGCAGTGGACTCGGGCGGGCTCTGTAGTAGAGGCTGAGCCGCTGGCTCCTCCTGTCCGTGCGATGTTGTGTTCTGTGCGACCACCTGGCCTTGGCCGGCAGAGACCGATTCGAAAGGTTGGGATGGAAGCTCCTGTAACCCTATGGCCGGTTCACCCTCAGGCAACTCGACCGGCAGCGATGGTTCCGCCGCAGCCTTAAACTCAGTAGGAGTTGCAACCGATGATGAGGGAGCTTCAACTCCCGTGACAGGTTCTTCGCCCAGTTCCCATGGCATGATTTCAGCCGGCGTTGATTCCATTGCGATGGAATCAACGCTAGCCGGTGTGGAAGCTGTCGCATCATGAACGGCGGACGGCTGATCGGCTATTGACGAGCGAACGAGAAACTCTCCTGTCCGGACATCAAATAATGAAGCGAGTTGAATGGCAACAGGACTCCCTGGAGCTAGCTCTCTGATCTTGGCATAGAGCTGTGCAGCTTTATGAGGATTCTCCGTGTCCGGATCATCACGAATAATTTCAACCGCTTTCCCCAATTCGCCCACTGCCGCCATCTCATCTCCCTTTTCCTGGTAGACGTGAGCGAGCAGCTCGAGAAACGGGACACAACGGGGGCCGGCCGCTAAGTACTCTCGCAAGAGCGACTCCGCCAGCCAGTAGTCTTGCCTGCCGATGGCTTCGGTCGCGAGGGATTCGAACGCCTGCCTGGCCGTAACCAAACTTCCCAGCCTCAGGTGGAGAGTCGCAAACAACCTGCGGGCTTCCGTGTTCTGGGGATCGAGGGCCAATAGCTCTTTGAGCGCTGCGGAAGACCGGCCGTACTTGCCGGTATTCATATGCGTGATGGCTTCTTCCAGCAGGGCGCTCTTCTTGCTGTAGCCGACGACACCCCGCTTATTGGCGCGCAAGGGTGCTTTTTTATCCGATTTTTGAGAGGCTCTCTTGTCGGTCCGCACGTGATCTACCTTAGCAAGTCGTCAACAATACAAAATGGCTTCTATAGCTGCCTTTAGCCTGTTTCCGGACTGAAGGCTCTGTAAATGGGGAAAACTGGATACACATGTGCAATCCTGATGCCATCTTGACCATCGCGTTCGATGGCATATTTCTTTATTTTTCAGGGGTTGTCACATTCCCATCCCTTCTTATCGCCAGCGACTCCATCAAAAATGGACAGGGTTACCGAGATTGGGCCATCGGGCTCATGGCAATGACATTTTCATAGCAGTCGGCCACGAGTAGCGGACCGCTGCAAATTCTCGAGTTCAATTCGTCTCCGGCACCCGATATCGCCAGGTTGTTGGTTGTGTCATTGTGCAGCCTTGTGGTACGGTCTTCCAAGTAATTTCCGTTATTCCGACCGGTCCGGAGCGAAATACCTTCTGTGCCGACTACTCATCCTGCTGCTATGCAATTTGTCTTGTCGAATCAATGTGATTGGTTGCGGTGGGCTCGGATGGGCTGTCTGCTGGCCCTGCTCCAGGGGCTGCTCGTTCCCTTACCTCTTCATGCGGAAAGTGTTGCAGCCTCTCAGGGACGCGTCTCACTCGACTTCAATGAGGTCGAACTCCACGTCTTTGTTCGCTTTATCAGTGAGCTGACCGGTAAGAACTTCGTCCTGGATGATACGGTCAAGAAGGCCGGCGGAAAAATCAGCGTCTTCTCCCCCACCAAAGTCACCCCGGAACAGGCCTACAGTCTCTTCGTGTCCGCGCTGGAAGTCAGCCGCCTCGCCGTTGTGCCCAAAGGCCCCGTGTACCAGATCGTTCCCATGGGAGAACTTCCTCCGGAACGCGGAATCTTCGTTTACAAGCTCAAGAATGCTAACGCAACCGACTTGGCTGCGGTCCTCACGAACTTGGTCGCTCGATCTCAGACCGTCGCGCAAACAACCCCCGGTACTCGCCCGCCGATCAGACCGCTCACGGAATTCGAAGCCCCTGTCCAGGTCTTCGCCGATAAGGCTACGAATTCCATCATTATCAGTTCGACGAAGGGCGCCTTTAGCAAATTACAATCCGTCATACGAGACTTGGATACCCGGAGAAAGCAGGTCTTTGTAGAAGCCGTGATCCTAGAGGTTCAGGTTGATCGTTTGAAACAAATCGGGACCGATCCCATCCAAGTCATCGCCGCAGGGCAGTCTGGCTCCTTTCAAGGTATCGCCGGATTCAATCGAGCTCCCGAAGACCTTTCAACGCTGGCGCAAAGCATCCTGGGCGTCGCTGCGGGCAGCTCGACGGCGGGGGCCGTCACAGTTCTCAATACCGTGAACGTCAGGGCCTTTCTGAATCTACTTTTGAGCCTGACGGATACGAACATACTGTCAACGCCACAGGTGCTTGCTGCCGACAACCAGAAGGCAAAGATCGTCGTGGGCGAAAACCGTCCCTTCCCCACGGGACAATCACAGGGCATCACGGGAGGCACCCTCGTGACGATCGAGCGGAAGGATGTAGGCGTCACACTTGAACTCACCCCGCAAGTATTGGAAAACGACCTAATCCGGCTTGAGATCAAGCAGGAAATTACCGCCATCGCGGAAAATGTCGCCCAAACCATCGGCACCGGCACGTCGAGCGTTCCCGTCGGCCCTACCACTACGAAACGTTCGATGGAGACCACCACCATCGCGAAAGATCAACAGACGTTGGTGGTGGGAGGACTGATCCGGGACAACATCGTTCTCGGTGAGCGAAAGACACCGCTGCTGGGCGACATTCCCTTTCTGGGATGGTTGTTCAAGTCTCAGACCCGTGCGGTCGAGAAACTCAGTCTCTTGGTATTCTTAACTCCCACACTGGTCAAGGACGAAACCGATATGGTGGAACTCAACGCGCGCAAGGCCGTTGAGCTCGGCACATTTCAACGAGAAAATCGCATTGAGGAGCCCACCAGGCTCAAGCAAGAAGTTCTGGAAAAACTCGAGCGTCCGAATACCGTTCCCCGTCCAGTCCCCAACTCTTTGGAACCTTCCGTTACCCCGCCACCTCCTAGCAAGCCTGAGTAGAAACTCGCGAGCGGACTCCACCCGCATCGCCATATTCCTCCGTCCAGCGGCGGCTCCATTACACAGCAGATAGAAAAACGCCTGTTGTCAGTGAGTGGTAACGGCATGGGGTGGATGACGGGTTTCGAACCCGCGACCTCCGGATCCACAATCCGGCGCTCTAACCAACTGAGCTACACCCACCACGCAGAGAACAGGAAGGAGAAGCGAGGACGACGACGTGCGATCTTAGCAAAGAGCGGAGAAGGCCCGCAACCGGCCTGAACGGTATCAACTTCTCAAATCAAACGCTGCTTGCATTTCCGTCAAAATCGTCGCGGCAGCGGCAGCCGGATCGGACGAGGCTCGAATCGGCCGTCCGATCACAAGGTAGTCGGCCCCGGCGGCAATCGTTTGGGTCGGCGTCGTTGCCCTTGCATGATCGTCCACATCATTGCCGGCCGGACGAACACCGGGCGTTACGATGACGAATCGGGGTCCCAGTTTTGGCCGGAGGACACCCGGCTCTTCTCCGGAAGCAACCACGCCATCGCACCCCATTTCAGAGGCCAGGAGGGCGCGTGCCGTGACCAATTCTTGAACGGTATGCTGAATGCCCATCTCCCGCAAATCATGGCTGTCGAAGTTGGTCAAGACCGTAACCGCAAGGAGCTTGAGCGGCGAATTTCCGCGCCCCTTCACCGCCGCAGCCAGCGCTTTGCGGTTGGCATGGATGGTCAGAAACTCCACGCCCATCGACGCCACCCGCTCCGTCGCACGCCTGACGGTTTCTTCGATGTCGAGAAATTTGAGGTCGAGGAAAACCCGTTTCCCCCGCTGAAGCAGGCGCTGAACAATCTCCGGTCCGGCGGCCGTATACAGCTCCAAGCCGACCTTCACAAAGGTGATCTGGTCTTGCACTTGATCCATCAGCCGCTCGGCCTCGGCTGCCGACGGTACATCCAGGGCAAGAATCAAGCGGTCACGCGCGATAATCTTATTCACCAGGGCATCCCCATCTTCAGAAGCTCACCTTGACGATCCAGCAAACCGTGTGATACAAACGCGCTTCTCTTGTACAGGAGTTTGCAATGCCCGTCATCCATAAATCTACGATTCGTCGAGCCAGACAGGCCGTCAAGCGCCAGGCCCGGAACCGTGCGACGTTGAGCGCGGTCAAAAACCTGGTCAAGAAGGTCCAGACAGCCGTCGCCGAGAAAAAGGTCGATGATGCCAAGACCTCTCTGCGCGAAGCCACGTCGGCTCTCAGCAAGGCCGTGACGAAGGGCGTGATGAAACGGAACACGGCTTCCCGCCGCATTTCGCGCCTCACGCAACACGTCAATTCCTTGGCCGCGTCGCGCTAATCGTCCGGACATTCGACAGCGTCTTCGTCCGTACCGGCCCGCCGGTCACGGGAGGGGATGCTTGCGCCTGGCCCATCTCCGTTTGCGGGCGGTCGCATAATGTCAGGATAAGCCGATCGAGCAGCATTGCAGGGCGGCCCGCACTTCCACCTTTCAACCTTCCATCCGCCTCCAAGAACATCCGCAATGCATCCTGCAGATGGACCTCGGAAAATTGGCCGAGAAATGGCCGGACCTTATACGGGTCCATTCGAAGCGTTCTGGCCGCTTCCCCTTCCCGCCCGCCCTGTCGCATCAACTCTTTGACTTTCCAGAGCCGCCGATATTGCCAGACCAGTGAACCCAAGATTCTGAGCGGAGCCTCGCCCGCATCCAGATTGCGCGCCACGATGGACAGGGCTTTCCCTCGGTCCTTTGCACCGATTGCCGCGGCAAGGTCGAACACCGAGGCGCCCGGCTCCGTCCCGCGCAAGGTCGCAACATCGCTGGCTGTGACAACTCTGCCGGCCGGCACATACGAAGCCACCTTTTCAACCTCGCGCCTGACGGAATAGAGCGAGTCTCCACAGGCTTCCTTCAAGAGATAAACGGCTTCCTCATCAAGCCGCACACCGACACGATCGGTTTCCTGCTTCAGCCAGGACACAAGTTGTGAATCCTTGAGTGGAGCACAGTCCACCACAACGGACGCCTGCATGAGGGCCTGAGTAAATTTGAGCCTCCCGTCGAGCTTGGCGGCCACGAAAATGAGCGTGGTCGATTCGTTAGGATCTTTCAGGTAGGACAGCAACGCATCGCACTGCCTGGCGGGAAGCTTGTCGGCAGCCTTCACAATGACCAGGCGGTGCGGGGCAAATACCGCGACTTCCGACGCGCAGGAGACAATCTGCGCTCCCTCGGCCTCATCCCCGTAAAACACATCGCAATTGAAGTCATCGCCACCGTCGCCCAACAGCGATTGTTTGAGTTGGGACAATGCTGCATCCCGGAGCAGATCTTCCTCTCCGATCAGCAGATAGACGGGTGCCACCACGTCCTGCAAAAGTTGCGTCTTCAGTTGAGCCAGAGAGATGGCTTGAGGCATAGAGACTTTCGTGCTTATGGCGTCCCCGCCTGGCCTGGCTGGGCATCCGCCACCGGCTTTGTCAACCGGCCAGACTCCAATTGGAGCAGAAAGCGGGACGCAAGATCCTCGGCTATGAACCGGCCCGCCTGCTCCAACGCCCGGTTCTGCAGGACACGATTGAATTGCAGATCCGGCGTGACATAAAACTCTGAGGCGCCCTTCGCCGAGTGGGCCCAGACAACCCGCTTGGTTCTCGTCTCCTCAATCTTGACCGCGACCACCACTTCAGCCCGGCTCTCCAAGGTGGTCGTCTGACTGAAACTGAGCGTCGGCAGCAGAACAGCCAGGATCTGTCCGGTCAACACCAGATCGGCCGCTTCGCTATCCGCCACTACCTGCGCGCCGCTCCCCGATGAAAACTCGTGCCGAATGTAGTTGGTAAACCGCGTTTCCAAATTGGGCTCAAAACTCATGTTCTGCAACGTCCGGATGACAATGCGCGGGGGCGGCGCTGAGGACACCGCCGCATTGGAGGCTCCAATGGTCGGCCCGGCTCCTTCAACGCGAAACTGATACCCGCACCCAAATAAGAAAAGACAGCAGGCAAGGGGCAAGAGGCCAAAGGCCATGGGGGATAAACCAGGTGTCGTTCGGTTCCTTTTCACATGTCCGACCCCTCGCCCCTCGCCCATCGCCGCTCGCCCCCTCTTTGTTCCGCTAGACTACAAAATTGATCAGCTTTTTCTCCACGTAGACCACCTTCTTGGGCTCTTTGCCCTGAAGCCATTCGGCCGCTTCGATACGGGCCAGACCTTCCACCTGTTCACGAGCCGCATCTGTGCCGACTTCAATCTTGGCCCGCAGCCTGCCGTTGACCTGGATCGGGATCGTTAATCGATCGCTTACGGTCAGGGCCGGATCGAAGACCGGCCATGGCTGCTGAGAGACGCTCGGATGATGTCCCAACAGGGCCCACAGCTCCTCGGCCAGATGGGGTGCAAAAGGCGACAGCAACAACAGGAACGGCTCGATCAAGACCCGGGACCGCTGCTCAGCCTTCGTCATTTCATTGGTGAAGATCATCATCTGCGAGATGGCGGTATTGAAGCGCAACTGTTCAATGTCTTCCGTCACCTTCTTGATCGTCTGATGCAACAGGCGTTGGTGGTCCAGACTCGGCACGGATGAGGAGACGGCGCTCGACAACCGGCCCTCTTCATCGACCATCAAACGCCAGACCCGCTCGAGAAAACGCGTGATGCCCTCGACCCCCCTTGTGCTCCAGGGCTTCATCGCTTCCAGCGGCCCCATGAACATTTCATAGAGGCGCACCGCGTCGGCACCGAACTGATCCATCATCTCGTCGGGATTGACGACGTTACCGCGCGACTTGGACATTTTTTGATTGTCTTCCCCGAGCACGATGCCCTGGTGGACCAGCTTCCTGAACGGTTCCGGCGTACTGACGACACCGATGTCGTACAGCACCTTGTGCCAGAACCGTGAATAGAGCAGATGCAGGACGGCGTGCTCGCTGCCGCCGATGTACAGATCCACCGGCATCCAGTATTGTTCTTTGGCGGGATCGATCAGTTGCGTGGAATTCTTGGGATCGATGAAGCGCAG
>CAZOUA010000003.1:57655-110031 GCA_964582865.1 uncultured Nitrospira sp.
GTTCTTTGGCGGGATCGATCAGTTGCGTGGAATTCTTGGGATCGATGAAGCGCAGATAGTACCAGCAGGAGCCGGCCCATTGCGGCATCGTGTTGGTCTCCCGTCTGGCCGCTGTCCCGCTCGCAGGATCTGTCGTCACAAGCCAGTCTTCCAGATTGGCGAGCGGACTTTCGCCGCTTCCCGACGGCTTGAAATTGCTCGTTTCCGGAAGGGCCAACGGCAATTGTTCTTCAAACAGCGGCCGCGCTTCCCCGCCGACCCAGATGATAGGAAACGGTTCGCCCCAATACCGTTGGCGGGCAAAGAGCCAATCGCGCAATTTGTAATTCACGGCTTTCCGGCCTTTGCCGTTCGATTCTAACCAGGCCGTGATTTTCGGAATCGCATCGACCGGCGTCAGTCCGTCGATGGAAAACTTCCCATCCGGCGCCGTCGAGTTCACCACCTTGCCCTTGCTCGTTTCGACAAAGGCTTCTTTGTCGACATCACCTCCGGCGATGACTTCACGAATCGGCAACGAATGGGTCTTCGCGAAGGCCCAGTCGCGCGCATCGTGCGCCGGCACCGCCATGATCGCCCCGGTTCCGTACCCCATCAGCACATAGTCGGCGATCCAGATCGGAAGCCGTTCGCCGTTGACCGGATTGACGGCATAGCCGCCGGTGAAGCAGCCGGTTTTTTCCTTGTCCAATTCTTGCCGTTGCAGATCGCTCTTCCGTGCAGCCGCCTCGCGGTAGGTTGTGACAGCCGACCGGCGATCGGCGGCGGTCACGACTTCGACCAGCGGATGCTCGGGCGCCAGGACCATATACGTTGCGCCGAAGAGCGTATCGGGTCTGGTGGTAAAAATCCTGATCGTCCCGTTGACCCCGGCGATTCCGAACTCGACTTCGGCGCCGATCGACCGGCCGATCCAGTTTTTCTGCATCTCGAGCGTGCTCGGGGGCCATTCCACCAGCGAGAGATCATCCAAGAGCCGGTCCGCGTAGGCGGTAATTTTCAGCACCCATTGGCGCATGGGTTTTCGAACGACATCGAACCCGCCGACCTCGCTCTTGCCGTCAATAATTTCTTCGTTCGCCAGCACCGTTCCCAAAGCCGGACACCAATTGACCGGAACCTCCGCCACGTAGGCCAGGCCCCGTTTGAACAGTTGCAAGAAGATCCATTGTGTCCAGCGATAGTAGTCGGGGTCCGTCGTACTGATTTCGCGGTCCCAGTCGTACGACAACCCCACCCGTTTCATCTGCCGCTTGAATGTCGCAATATTTTGCGCCGTCGTAATGGCAGGATGTATGCCCGTTTTGACGGCATACTGTTCGGCCGGCAGCCCGAAGGCATCCCAGCCCATCGGATGGAGCACGTTGAAGCCCCGCATCCGCTTGTAGCGGGATACGATATCCGTCGCCGTATAACCTTCCAAGTGACCGACGTGGAGACCGGACCCGGAGGGATACGGAAACATGTCGAGGCAATAGAATTTGGGCTTGGTCGGATCGTCCATCGCCCGGAACGGGCGCTGGTCTTCCCAATAGGCCTGCCACTTGGCTTCGATGGCGCGATGGTCGTAGGTCTTGCTCATGGTCTCAGGAAGAGGTTCAGGAGAGGGAGGACTCTAACATAGACCTCTCGGGCTCAACAAGATTTCCAGGCGTCGCCTCGTACGGTCTTTGCTATACTGCGCGCCACGATGGGACTCTACAATTACCTGATTTTCCCGCGCCTCATGGAGTGGGTGATGAGTGGCAGGGAGTTTCAACGACTTCGAGCGACGCTGCTCGAAGACGCACAGGGCGAGGTTTTGGAGATCGGCTTCGGCACCGGACTCAATCTCCCCCACTATCGCAAGCACGTCTCTCGCCTCTCCATCGTTGATCCGGTCACGATGCTTCCGGACAGAGTTGCGGCGCGAGCGGCGGCGGTTTCGTTCCCAATCGAGACCCGCTACACGACTGCTGAGACACTCCCGTTTCACGATCACCGGTTCGATACAGTTGTCAGCACCTGGACCCTCTGTACCATTCCCGATCCCGTGAAGGCCCTTCGGGAAGTTCGCCGAGTCCTCAAGCCGGAGGGGTTCTTTCTGTTCCTTGAACACGGCCGCAGCGACAATCCGAACGTGGCCCGGTGGCAGGATCGATTGAACCCGATCCAGAATGTGATCGGCTGCGGCTGCAATCTGAATCGCCGGATCGACCGGTTGATCGAGGAGAGCGGGCTGCACACCGTTCGCTTGGATCGGTTCCGGATGCACGGCCTTCCTCGGATCGGAGGGGAGATGTATCAGGGACGGGCTGCCGTTCGAAGCTGAGTTGGTCAAGGCGACTGCGGCTGCGTGCCGTTCAGCAACTGAGACAGCTGCTCGACCGATGCGAAGTCCGTCGAATGAGAGGGTGGCAGCATAGAGCTGGATTTGGCACTGTGAACAATCTCTGCAATGCCGAATCTCCTCGCGGCATCCAAACAACTTTCATCGTCATCGACATACAGCGAGCGTTTCGGATTAAACCCCAGCAGCCGCTGACAGGCCGGCCAGTATTCAGGACGCATCTTGAGATAGCCCACTTCGAACGCATCCACGATACGATCCACGTGCCGATCCAGCCCAGTCTTGGCCGCCTTCACCTCGACGCCGGCACGGTGGGCGTTCGTGAGAATCGTGATCCGCTTCCCGCACCGCTGAACATGGCGAAGAAAAGATTCGGCGCCCGGCAGATAGCCGATCATGCAATCGAGTTCTTTGTGCATGGCCACGACATCGATACCCACCCGCCTTGTCCAGTAGTGGAGATCCGTCCAGGCCAGCTCGCCCTCTACGGATCGGTACATCGTCATCAACCGATCACGGGACTCTTCAAACGTGAGGCCGTGCATCGCCGCATACCGGCGTGGCAGTTCCTCTTCAAAAAAGAAGTTGTCAAAATGGCGGTCGAGCAGCGTCCCGTCCATGTCCAGTAGCACATCGTCGATCGCGTGCCATTTCAATTGAAAAGGAGTCATACGCGCGAGTGTACCTGAGGCCGGTTGTGTTTGCCAAAATTGCTGTGATACGGTCCGGTGAGAGTTGTCATGCCGCGAACCAAGCCCGTAGCAGAACCGACGCTTCCATTGCTCCCCCCGCAAGGGGGGACGCTTCCAATCATCGCCATTATCGGCCGGCCGAACGTCGGCAAATCGACACTCTTCAACAGGATTCTCGGCAAGAAAACCGCGATCGTCGACGATGTGCCGGGCGTCACGCGCGACCGAAATTACGCCGATGCCAGCTACCGGAATCGCCCGTTTCGTCTCGTCGATACGGGAGGGTTGGATCCCTCCGCTTCGGAGGGGATGCTGATCCTGATCAAACGCCAGTCCGAACTAGCCATCGCGGAAGCGGACATACTCATCCTTTTGATGGACGGCCGAACCGGATTGACGCCTGCGGATCATGAAGTGGTTCGCCTGTTGCGCGGGACGACGAAACCGCTCTTCGTCGCCATCAACAAGATCGATACTCCGAAAGTCGAAGCGCTGGTCGCGGATTTCTATCAGCTGGGTACCGACCAGCTCTATCCGGTCTCGGCCGAGCATGGGATCGGCGTTGCCGAATTGCTGGATGCAATCTATCCTTTGCTTCCAGTTCCGGAGGTACAGCAAGAGCAAAGCCAGATGCCCCGCGTGGCGGTGGTCGGCCGGCCCAATGTCGGCAAATCCACGCTGGTCAATGCCGTACTGGGGGAAGACCGCGTCGTTGTCAGCGACGTGCCGGGCACCACCAGAGATTCCATCGATTCGCTGGCGGTCTATCAAGGCCGGCGGTATCTGTTTACGGATACCGCAGGAATTCGCAGGCGCGGAAAGATCGACCGAGGCATCGAAGGTTACAGCGTGGCGCGGGCGCTCCGCGCAATCGGGCGGTCCGACGTCGCCGTCCTCTTGCTCGATGCGGAGGAAGGCGTCACCGAGCAAGACACGAAGATCGCCGGGGTCGTCATTCGGCAGGGGCGCGCCTGCATGTTGCTCGTGAATAAGTGGGACCTGCGGGAGAACGATGGTGAAGCCCGACAGCAGGTGGAGCAGGACCTGCGCCGCCGCTTCCCGTTTCTCTCTTGGGCGCCGGTGCTTTTCGGAGCTGCGGTGAAACCCGATTCACTGCGCGGGCTCTTTCCGACGATCGACGAGGTCTATGCTTCGTTTTCGAAACGCATCCCCACCGGACAGCTCAATCAGTTTCTCCAAAACATCCTGGCCACTCATCCTCTGCCTGTCCGCAAGGGCAAACCGACGAAAATCACCAAATCCGCCTTCATGACGCAAGTGGCCGTCCAACCGCCGGTCTTTGCCCTGTTTGTCGGCCATCCGGACAATATCACCCCTGCCTATCTCAAATTCCTCGAGAACCAGCTTCGAGACAGCTACGGTTTCGCCGGTACCCCCATCAGGCTGCACGTCAGAAAGAAATAGCGGACAGTTCCGTCCCCCGAGAGGCGACCTTTGTACGCAAAGCACTCATTGGAACCGATTGAGCCGTCGATTCCCCAACGAATCCTGCCTTTGACCTATCGGAAGAAGTAGGTGTAACTCTTGCAGAGTTCCCCGACATTTTCCCGGAAGGAGACCCGTGCCCAAGCTTGCCCGACAGAACCAGGCCGCCCTGTCGAACCCTCCTGTTCTCGGACCGGAAGAGGTTTCCGTTCCACCGCTCCCTCCGGGCAGCTCCGGTCCCGCTCCTGATGCGGGACTTATGGTCCTGTCCTCCTCGATGCGCATTCTCCATATTAATAGTAGAGCCCGGTCTCTTTTGGCTCTGTTCGGCGAAGCCCGTGGACTCTGGCCTCATCTGTCCCCCGAATCCATGCCGGCTATTCTGACCGAGTTTTGCGGCGCGGTGTTCGCAGCACTCCACCGGCAGGCCGGGAGCCACGAATGGGCGCAGTTTGAAATGCGCCGAGTCTGTCACATGGTGACGCCTGCGCTGCTGCTTCGGGGATTCGGTATGCCGTCAACGGATGGACGAGCGCCCCGGATGATTCTCACGCTCCAGCCCTGTCCCCCCTCGACTGACCCCGCGATGCGCCGAAACCGATCCGACGGATCGATCAACGCATCGACCGATCTCAGCCGCTCGAACCACTAGCAGCGCAATCTCGCGACTTCACGGGGTGAGTATGACTTGACTCCTCAGGAGCATCATGGTTAATTCGCACACACACTGTGGGACACAGGCCATTGGGCAGCCGTAGAGCCAGGTAGAGGATGGCCTTCAGGACTGTCGCCGCCATCGCATCAATCCACTTCAATGACCGGCTTCACCCATGATAGCGCCAGGTTCTCTCGTCAACGTCTTGCCATCTTGGCAAGTTGGCTTGCCATCGGATTCTCCGTCCATCTCCTATTGGCTGGAGCACCGACCGCAGCTGCCGCGACCGAAGCTCCTGCCCCCGCTCCAGCGGTCGACAATGCCCCGGCGGCCCCATCGACCGAAGCTAATCCCTCCATCTCCTTGCGGGGATCCGTCTGGCGCACCAAAGCCGGCATTGCGTTTCTCAAAACTCCTGTTGGGCTCCTGACGCTCAGCTCCAAAACGACATTGAAGGACCTGAAAGCCTCGCACGAGATTACGTTCTGGGTGCATGAGCGCAATTCGGTCGTCGAGATCCGCAAACGGAGTGACGGCTCGCTGGTGCATCGATACCTGAGCGGACCGATGGCACCGGGCCCCGACTCGTCGAAAACCTTGCGCTGGTGGACTGCGGAAGGGGAACAGACCGTCCATTTCGGCACCCAAGAGGAGAAGCTCACGTCCTATCACGAAGGAGATCCTCTCACCGTCGAAGTCGACGAGTCGCAGACCGTGATCGGAGTCCACGACCTGCAATTCGACCTCCAGATCAGCCAGGTTCCTCCGCCTGGTTCTCAGGCTCATTTGCTCATCTCCGGCACCATCTCCAAGTTGAAATCCAACTTCGTGTTCTTCAGAACCCCGGTCGGCGTGGTCATGGTCAATGCAAAGATCGGCCTGCCCCGCGTGAAAGTTGGTCAAGCCATGACCTTGCACATCGACAACGGGCAGGTGGCGGTCGACATGGGGGGCAAATAGGCCGAAGAGCCTGGCTGCGCAGTTCCTCGTCTTTCTGGCAGGAGCGATCCCCCGTTTGACAGACCTCCCCTGGACTCCCTAGACTCGGACCGCGCTATGCCTTTACTGCCTCGACAGAAACTCGGACAGCCGCCGCCCCACCAAGACTCCGACGGATTTGATAAGCTCTATCGTGATCATGTCGACTTGATTTACCGCTACGCGCATCGCCTCTGTGGAGAGGCGGAGTCGGCGAAGGATCTGGTCCAAGAAACCTTTCTCAATGCCTACCGAGGGCTCAAAGACTTTCGTGGCGACGCGCAAGTCTCCACCTGGCTCTATACCATTGCCTCCCGCGCCTGCATGCGCATGCGTCGGAAACGCAAGGGAGAGCCCGAGCGCGAACTGTCGCTCGACGAATTCGTGCCCACATCCGACGGGGAATTTCGTCTCCAGATCCCGATGGATGGACTCAGTCCGGAAGAAGCGCTGCAGAACAAGGAACTGCGGAACGCGCTCGACCAGGCCATCAACAAGCTGCCGAAGAAGTATCGGATGACGCTGGTGCTCCGCGATATGGAAGGATTGAGCGCCAAGGAAGTCGGCGCGATCATGGGGGCGAACGAGCGCGCGGTGAAATCGCGGCTGCATCGGGCCCGTCTGTTCGTGCGACGCGAACTCAGCGCGCGAGGCATCACGCAGCAGGATCATCAGACCGGACGGCAACGAGAACCGGGAGGCTCCGGCACATGACAAAGAAAAAGCCCGCTCGGACTGGCCGCAGGCGGCCGCCGGCTCATCGCCATCAGCCAGGCAAAGGCCGTTGCATGGATATTTTGCGGAAACTGTCCGCGTTCATCGATGACGAGCTGCCCTCCGATATCTGCGACGAGCTCCGCCGCCACCTGGGGGCCTGCCCGAACTGTGAAGTCTTCATCGCGTCGCTTCGCAGCACCGTCACCCTGTGCCGTCATCGCCAGACCCCGCAACTCTCCGCAGAGGAACGAGTCCAACTCCGACGCGAGATTCTTGAGTCCTCTGAACCGAGGCCCCGACGGTGAAACCGGCCGTCCTCGCCGGCATTGTGACCGGCGCACTCGCCGGCGCGATCGGTGCCTCTCTGGCGACTCCTCCGATTTCTCCCACACTTGAACAGGGACGGGCGATCTACGAACACCATTGCACCGACTGTCACGGGCCGGAGGGCCGCGGAGACGGAAAGCAGGCGATCTCGCTCTCGCCACGCCCCGGCAATCTGATCTCCGCCCACACATCGGCGAAAACCGATCAGGATCTGCTGAAGATCATCGCCAACGGACGACCTCGCACAGCCATGGAGGGATGGCAGGACCGGCTGTCGGACGATGAACGGCGTGCCGTCCTTGCGTATATCCGCTCATTAGTCCGCTTCACACGATCCGCCACTCCTCTTCCACCGACCCCCTAACCCTGCCATTTGGCTTCCCTGGCCCCTTTCAGATGGCGAAATCCGCGTGGTACAGTATCGTCTTCATCTTGCCTTATCGAAGGAGTGGCGCCGTTATGATTCGCACATCGTTCCCGATTCGCGGTGGCTTGATCGTCCTCACCCTGGCCGCGACCCTCGCGGTCACATTCTCGGCGGTCTTCGCGGCTCCGGCCCAGAAGAAGTCGAAGGGGGTCGCTCCCGCGGTCTCCATCGCCCTGCAGTATGCCGAGGCAATCTCCAAAGGCGATATCGCCCAGGTCGCCAAGCTGGACTTCGCCTGCCAGTATCGGCTCGTTTCCGCCACGAAATCCGGGCGGACTTCCTATCCCGACAACTCGGACGCGTCCTATGAAACTTGCTGGAAAGGGATCAAAGCATCCCACGAAGCAGCCCTGACTCGAGTAGACGTGGCGATGGACGTGTTGTGGCCCAGTAACGGTGCCCTGCCATTCTTCCGCGAGGAACTCTATCGCTATCCGGCTTCGGCATTCGTCATGGATCTGGTCGGCCAGGCTCCTCCTGGAAGCGGCCTGCATCTGAAACCGGCCTCCAGCAAGTCCCTGCCCAATGCCTCATTTCGCCTGCGGCCCAATGAAAAACTGGCTTCGGTGACGACGACGCTCGTCACCACGACGGTCAGCTATCAAGATCCCCTCACCGCCCCGGTTACCAAGGCCCCGGGCAGTTATAAGTGGACGAACACGGTGAAACCGGCCAGGCGTGCGCTGAAAACGATCGATCTCCAATGGGTGGTGCTGTCGGGATTGAAGAAACATGGATTCCCTGGAGATGCCGCTGTGGTCAACCTTTTGGTGGAAGACGGCGCACCGGTGGGTGGAATCGCTCAGGAAATCGTTCCCTTTGTGACGGAGCGAAGCAAAGCCGTGCCCGGCTCGCTCATCTGGTGGGGCCCTGAGGATGCGCCGGGCCTGCTGGTCGCCGCCGCCGCACGCGCCGCGGGATTTCCCAATGTGCGGGACCGCGTCGCATTGCTGAACCGCGTGCTCATCATCGATCCCAACCAAGCCGATGCGCTCACCGTCCTGACCAGGGATCTCTATGCCGCGATTCTCCGCGATGCCATGCCGGCGCACAATCTGGTCGTGAAGGATCCCGCCTTCGCGATGGTGGTGAATGAGCATTACTGGAACATCTATGCGCAAGCGGCACGGATGGACCTGTCGTTGGGAATGGAGATGGGCGGATTCGAGAAACCGACGACGGCCGATTATCTTTACCGGCTCCTGCCCGCTCTGCGCCAGCTGGCCCAGGTCCGCCCGGAACAGCTCGATAACCGTTTTCGCTGGGGCGCGGCCCTCCGATGGAACAATGACCAGGAACTTGCCGTCGAGGTCCACGAAAAACTCGTGAAGGACGTGCCCAACGAACGAAAGTCCGGAAAGGCCGAAGCGCTCCTCCAGCTGGCTTGGTCGCGCGTCAACAAAGTGGCCTGGAACCGCAACTTCGACGATCCGGATGTGCGTCTGGCTTATGAGGATGCCGAGGAAGCATTGAGGTTCGCCGAAGTCCCCTTGGACAAGTTTCTGGCCGAATACACGAAAGCGTACAGCCTGCTGTTCGATCCCAAGAGGGATAATCGAGCGATCCTCGAGCGGTTGACCGAGGCCAAACGATGGTTTGCCGAAATTCCGGGACAGACACCGGAGATATGGAATTTCTTCATAGGATCCGAGCAGCTCAAGATGGTCCTGGACGCCGATCCGATCTTCCAGCCGCTGCTGGCTTCGGCGGACGAGAAGAAGGGATAGGGTCGCCGTTTCTCTCTCCTAGCCGCTTCCAGCCGCTTGGTCGATCATGTTCAGACTGAGCCGGAATTCACGAGACTTCCGTTTCCCGCCTGTTGAGCTGGCCTCGCCTGAAGGCCTGCTCGCCGTCGGAGGCGATCTGCAACCGGAACGGTTGCTCGAAGCCTACCGCCACGGGATCTTTCCTTGGTACAACGAAGATCAACCGATCCTGTGGTGGTCGCCGGATCCCCGTGCTGTCCTCTTTCCGGAACAGCTCCATATCTCGCGCAGCTTGAAGAGAAGTCTGCGTCTCAACGGATTCACCGTCACGTTTGATCGATGCTTCGGTGAGGTGATGCAGCAATGCGCCGGGCCGCGGCCCCAATATCCGAACGGCGGCACATGGATCACGCCCGCCATGATCGAGGCCTACTCGGCACTGCACGACCAAGGCTATGCCCATTCTGTTGAAACGTGGAAGGACGGACAGCTGGTCGGCGGGCTCTATGGCGTGGCGATCGGCGGAGCGTTCTTTGCCGAGTCGATGTTCACTCGGCAATCAGATGCGTCGAAAGTCGCGCTGGTGTCCCTCGTCCGGCAATTGCACGCCTGGGAATTCCGCCTGATGGACTGCCAGCAATCTTCTTCGCACGTCATGGCGCTGGGCGCAGCGGAAATTCCCCGTCGAGACTTTCTCAATCACCTCACTGCAGCGCTTGCGCTCCCGGACAGACCCGAGCGTTGGGAGTTCGACAGGAGCTGACTCACGCCCTACCTCTTCCCCATCTTTACCAGCTCGGCAAAGTAATGCGCAAAGGCTTTCATCCCGCTGGAGGCTTGGCCCCAGTCGAAATATTCGTTGGGTGCGTGATACCCATGCTCCGGCAGGCTCAGGCCTAAAAACAAAATCGGCACCTTCCAGACCTTCTGCATGGTGACCACCGCGCCGATCGATCCGCCTTCGCGAATAAACGCCGGTTCTTTGCCGAATCCCGCTTTCGCGGCGCGCTTCACGCATTCGACGTAAGGGCCGTCGAAATCCCCTTTGAACGGATGCAGCATCCCTTCCCGCTCCACTTTCACATTCGGATTCAGCTTTGCCACATACCTTTTGAGCAGCGCGAAGGCCTTCTCCGGTGTCTGGTTCGGCACGAGGCGCATGCTGACTTTCAATTCGCCATGTCCGGGTACAATCGTTTTCACACCGGGCCCATGATAGCCACCGGTCAGGCCGTGGATTTCGAACGTCGGTGCGGCCCAGATGCGGCGCATCACCTCCGCGGGATCGTTCGTGCGAAGCGAATGGAATCCATAGGCTTCTTTGAACCGTTTCACATCAAATCCCGATTTCAGGAAACTCTTGATTTCATCCTTGGTCGGTGGGACTACATTCTTATAAAATCCAGGGATCTTCACTTCGCCGGTTTTCGCATTCACGCAGGCCTGGGCCACGTCGATCAATTCGGCGAGCGGATTACGTGCGGCTCCGCCCGTAACGCCGGAATGCGCATCCTTGCTGCCGGTGCGCAGCGTCAGCCTGGCACCGAGGAGCCCGCGCAGGCCATAGGGCATCGCCGGACGCCCCTTCGCAATCCAGATAGTGTCCGAGACCACGACAGAGTCGGGCCGAGGAATGCCCGCACGATTCTTCAATCCTGCCGCGAAGTGGGGGCTGCCGATTTCCTCTTCGAGCTCCCAGAGAAAACGAATGTTGATCGGCAATCCCTGTTCAATCACAAAGCACGCGCCGAACAGGGCAGAGAGCGCCGGCCCCTTGTCGTCGGTTGCTCCCCGCCCATGATAGAGCCCGTCTTCGTTCCTGAAGGCAAAGGGTTCTTGCTTCCACTCCGGCTCCTGAGCCGGCTGCACATCCATATGGTTATAGATCGTCACGGTGGGATACTGCGCGCCCGTCGTCCAGCCGCCGGACACGATCGGATAGCCGCCTGTCTCGACGATATGCGCATCGGCCCCGAGTCCCTTGAGCACCTGCATCGCCACAGTGGCCATCCGCAACATCTCTTTGGATTTCGAAGGATCCATGCTGATCGAGGGAATCCTGACCATCTGGCCAAGCAGGTCTTCGAACATGGGACGCGTGTCTGCTATGAATGTGTCGAGTTGCGGCTGATTCACCGGCATCATGGTCCTCCCCGTGAAGTTGTCACGGATTATAGCGGCTGTGTCTCTTCGGCGGAAGAGATCTTCTGGCGCAAACGGCTTCGGGAATAAATGGTAGAATGGGCCTTATCGTGATGAGACTCACACCCCTGCTCGCGTGGCTCCCGCTTCTCTTCTCGCTGTCGGCGCCGGGTTTGCCGGCCAATGCACTGGCTGTGGAGCCTATCGCCATCCGCGAGATCCTCGACGCGCCACGCGATTACCATCTGCGCCAGGTGCTCCTCCAGGGTACGGTCCGCAACGTACAGCCGCTCGATCCTTACAAACTGCCGGCCGGCACGACTTGCTACGGTGCCTACTTGTTCTATTTGGAAGACGAGACGGCTTCGATCAACGTCGCCGTGTTCGGACACTGCGGCGTCCCCACCGTGAAGGATCCGGACGTCGAGGACGGAGCCCGCATCACGCTCCGGGCCACGATCCAATCTCCCAGTCATGGCGGGTATTATCTGAGTTTTCAGGGCCTGCAGGTCGCGGGAGAACGGGAAGGTGTGATTCAAGCGGTGGCCGACCGCATCACGCCTCTTTCGGAATAGACGGAGATGGATCTGTCAAAGATAAAGACCGGCGGGATCGGCACCGGCATGTCGGGCATGCACATGAACGCGCGGCGATTCATGGCCATCCTTTCCCTCGCGGTGACCGCCGGCTGCGCGAGCAGCCAGGGACTTCACCCGGAACAACTGCGACACACGCTTGCCCAGGATGACGCGCGGTTTGTCGGCGCTCAGGCATCTCAACCGTCGGCCGCGAAGCCCTCGCGGACAACCGCTCCATCGCTCGGGCTCTATGTCAAGCCGACAGGATTCCTGCAGCACGAATTTGAGTGGAGCGACCATGACCGGGAGGCTGTCCTCGCCTGGGCACAGCGGCTCAAAGCCGGTGGCGCAGCCGCAAGCACCGGTTTCGTCCCCCAATCGTCGCTGAAAGGCGACACACTAGCCGAGCTCAGGGCTTCCGCTTCACGCTACGGGGCCGATCTCCTCGTGATCTTTGACGGAGCGGCGGCTGTCGACCGCTACAACAACTACAAAGGGCCCTTGCTCTATTGGACGATCCTGGGAGCCTATTTTGCCGACGGTACGCAGATTGATGCGCTGTGCCTGGTCAGAGGATCGGTCTGGGATGTGAAGACCGGGACGCTGCTCTTTTCAGAAAATGCGGAGGGACGCTCGCAGACGGTGGGGCCGGCTGCATTGGTGAACGATGGCCAGGTCGTCCTCAAGGCCCGCCAAGCGGCGCTGGAGAATCTCTTGGACCTCGTCGAACAGAAACTGCGCGACGTGACGCCCCCTCCCGGTACAAAGCCCCGTTAGCCGCAAAGATGGCGCTACTTTCCGGACTCGTCCAAGAGACACCAGAGGCGGCGCGTGCCGGACTTTTGATCCGTCACCGGCTCGCCGCTGAAGAAACTGATCTGCCACGCAACGATGTCATCGTTCGGGTCCGGTGTCGCCGTCCAATAGATTTCAGACTTGATGTTCGAGAAAGGGTGTCCTGCGGGCAACGCCGGATCGTGCTGTGACGTATCGATCAACGTCTTGAGCTCCTCGACCGACGGCGCGCGCCAGCCCTTCCGCCCGCCGACCTCTTTTATCGTGCAACGCGCGACGGAGCGACTCCAGACGTCATGTTCACGGTCCGGCTCCTGCTCCCAGATCAGTCCTGTCTGATTATCTTTGACGCCGGCGCCGTTTAGCACCAACGTGAAACGTCCTCCGCCCTGTTCGGCAAGGCCCATGCCCGGAAAGTGAATAAGCATCAGTGCCAGGCCTAACGACCACATTCGCACGCGAACGGATCCCCGCTCCCTCATGGCGCCCTCCCCTCCGCTAGTCTGCGGCACAGACAGTTGCACGAGCCCGAAGCAGTCTGCCGGAGCCCACTTGTCTTTTCAATAGGCGCTCCTGCATGCTGGGGGCCGATTTGAAGTGGCCGGTCGGGTTTTGCAATGACGCGAGGCTTGCGGAGACGGCAGACAATCAAGGGAGGGTACCTATGAGCGAGGTGGAGCACCATCGGCGGATCGATGTGTTGGCAATCGGGTTGTTCGGCCTGGCGGTCGGAGCCTTGACGCTGGGCGTAGCCCAACTCGGCACGATTCCGAACTCCAGCAAGGTCGGCACCTTGGTCATCGCGTTGATCTTTGGAGGTATCGTGCAGATCCTGGCCGGCATCACCGATATCCGCTACCATGAGCAGCTCGGCGGCACGGCGCTGACGATGTATGGATTCTTTTGGCTCACCGTCTGTACCGCCAAACTGGTCAGTGAGGGCACCTCATTTCACCTCGACATGGTGCTCTTCGCGCCGATCAATTTTGTGTACGCCGCCTTTTCCTTGGTGATGGCGTACCTGACGGCCTACCGGAACGCCACGCTGTGCATCCTCCACGCTTTCATCACAATCACGTTCTCCTCTACCTTCCTCGCGGGCCTCGACATCATCGGTGAATCGCTCCCGGGGCTGCTTCACATCGTCGTCGGGCTGATGGCCTTCTATCACGCCGTCGCCAGCCTGACGCAGGCCTTCACCGGACACCAGCTGGTCCCGCTCGGGCCCCCATTCCTTCATCATCGAGCCTTGTCTGCATCGAAATAGTCGTTCTTGAGGCGTTCGAAGGTGAAATGAATAGCGGACATCAACTTTGCAACCGGCGAGAGTGGCGCAGCAGGAGGACACCGCCCCAGGCGATGGAGGCGAGCATCAGCACAATGCCCAGGTGATAGGAGAACTGCGCCAGGGCATGATCGTACCGGAGCCAGCCGAGCATGCCGAGAATATTTTCCCAATCGTGCCCGTCTGTTTCTTTCCCCGTCACACCGCCGAGCAGCATCAGATTCAGCGCCCGGGCATCGTTGATATAGGGCGCCACATCCATGAAGTTCTCCGCCGTCCACCAGAGCGCGACTGAGGCGCCGAACGGATCGCGTGTCTTGATGAGGAATGTCAGGAGACAGACGATCGGCATCAGGATCTGCCCCAAGCTCCCGCCGAGAAACATCATGAAGCGTCCCAACGGCATGAAGAGCAGATGCCCCGCTTCATGGAAGGGAAGATTGATCAGATGAAGGAACGATTCGCCGGTAGCGTTCATCTCAAGCGGAGTGACGATGAAACTTTTGCCCCACCAAAGTAGTGCCAAGAAGATCGCAAGCCGTCCGGCGAAGGTCAGAGGATCGTTCGCCTGATCTAAATCGATGAACCGCCGTTTCGCCTCGAGAAACCAAGGCGATTCGGTGAGTGAGGAGCCGGTCCGTTGCACGCCTGGTTGAACCGGATGCAGCCGGTACTTGGCAAAGACGATCCCGCACTTGGCGCATTCGAGACCCCCGTCCGGCTGCTCGAACGAACACTTGGGGCAAACGAGCATAGTAATCGACGTCGGAGCCATAACTCAGACTACGAGGGAACTTGTGAACGAGCAAGGATTTGAACAGATTCTTGCCGCTGAGTCGCAGGATTATCGTGAGTGGAAGGAAAACGGCACCGGCGCAAAGGTCAGTACGAACACAGCAAAGGCAATCCAGCCGATGATGACTCGGCCTCTCCCTAACGGTACGTGCGGATCCATAACCGGCGGGTGGCCGAAACCCCAGAGCCCCGCCATGAAGGCCCACAGAAACCATCCGGGCCAGCCGACGAATCCCAGGACGATCAGCAACGGAACGATCGCAAAGGCCATGGCCCGTTGCCGGCTCCCCCATAATGCGTAGGCCACGTGTCCGCCGTCGAGCTGGCCGATCGGAATGAGATTCAATGACGTGACAAAAAGACCGAACCAGGCCGCGAAGGCGATCGGATGGAGCAGCACATCAGCCTCTGGCGGCAAGGACCCGATGACCAGCCACGCGATGCCCTTCAACAGCAGCGGCTCGCCAAGCTGCAATCCGTAGTTGGCCGTCCGATCGACGACGGTCGAGAGATTCAATCCGATGATGAGTGCGAGCACGGCAATGATAAATCCGGCCAGCGGGCCGGCCACGCCGATATCGAATAATGCGCGCCGGTTCATAATCGGACCTCGCATGCGAATGATCGCGCCGAAGGTCCCGATAAAATACGGCGGTCCCGGAATGAACAGCGGCAATGACGCTGGAACGCGATGAACCTTCGACAGCACAAAGTGTCCGAGTTCATGGGTGACGAGGATGAACAGGAGCGTGCCCGCGAAGGGCATTCCCAGCCAAAGCATCTCCGGGTGTTCCCACAGGAAATCCACCGGCCCGCGAATCGGGCCGTTATACGCCTGGTAGGCGCCGGCCCATACGGTCGTAAAGATCGTCAGGAGGAAGAGAGCGAGCGGCAACGTCCAGCGGGAGAATGGCGACTCCTGCTCATCTTCGTCGAAGGAGGAGTCGAGTTGCCCCTCGGAGAGGACGGGGGTCGCAGCGATCCGGCCCCCGTCGGTGCGAACGGACTGCTCTTCAGCGCGATCGGTGCCATCCATGCGGCCCCCGTCAGTGCGTGGTATAAAACGGATTGTGTTCGAGCTCTTCCTGCACCGTGGTCCCTGGTCCGTGACCCGGCAGGAGTAAGGAGTCGTGCGACCGCGTCAGCACGTGTCGTCGCACTGAGTCGAGATGCGTGTCGTACAGTTGGAAAGGATTGGATCGTCCGATCGATCCGGCAAACAGCGTATCGCCCACAAAGCACACCGGTCCCCATGGCATCTCCACGGCATAACACATCCCGCCGGGTGTATGGCCGGGAGTCGCAAGGCAGCGAACCGCCAGCTTGCCCACCGCGATCGCCTGCCCCTGCACCGGAGCGGTGAGTTGGCTTTCCGCGGGCTTCCAGTGCAACAGCGGCACATCTTCCGACCCGAGGTACAGGGGCACCGTCCACCGCTGCAGGATTTCCTGAATCCCCTCTGCATGATCGGCATGGCCGTGGGTCAGGCAGATCCCGACCAAGCGAAGCCGGCGGGCCTCCAGTATGTCGATCATCGCCTCGGCATTATAGGCCGTGTCGATCAGAACTGCCTCGCCGGAATCGTGGACGATATATCCTTTGACGGCATACCCGCCGATTTCTCCATTGACGGTTTCAATCCCCGGCATCGATGGCAGAGGCTGAGGAAGCCATTTGTCCATGACAATTTGTTCGAGCGGCGTGACACGCAGGCCGAGGGTGCCGGCGATCGCCCGAAGCTCTGCGCGATCACGCACCTGATCGCCCCGCTCCAGCGCACTGATGTCGGCTCCGGGAAGTCCGGTCAGCCTGGCGACTTCTCCGACGGACAACTGTCGCCCCCCGCGGGCCTTCTTGAGGATGTCGCACAAATCGTCTTCGAGTGGCATAGGCACCGCTCAGAGGACAACCATCAGCAGGATGTTGGTCGCGCCAAGCAAATAGCAACTCGACCATCCGATCGCCTATCCCCATCCACCGTTCCGGAGAATCCTTTCTTTGGAGCTGGTCGACGGCAGGACTCGCTCCTCTTTACCCTTCCGGAACCAACTTTATCTCTTTCACTTCGCCGAATCCCGACAACAATTTCGCCAGGGCCTCGCCCGGTCCTACCGCCACGATGGTCAGCCGGTCCGGATGAAAATGCTTCTTGGCCGCCGCCAGAAGATCCTCTTTGGTCAAAGCAACCACCCGCGCCCTCAGCTGTTGCAGGAAATCTTTGGGAAGACCGTCGTACTCCAAATCCATGAATCGACTGACGATCGCCGCAGGACTCGTGAAGGAGAACACAAACGAGTTCACGTAGGCTTCTTTGGCCTCCGCCAGTTCCTCATCCGTCACCAATTCCGTCCGCACCCGCTCCATGTTCGCGAGAAAGCGGCTGACCACTTCTTGGGTGGAAGGCAGCTTCGTTTCCGCTCGCATCAGCCAGACGCCCTGGTCGTGCGTGCCGGTATTCAGCCGGCTGCCGACGGAATAGGCCAGGCCCCGCTTGGTCCGCACATCGTTGAACAGGCGGCTGCGGAACGAACTGCCGCCGAGGATGTCGTTCGCAATGGCGAGCGGAACATAGTCCGGATGGTTTTCCCTGATCGTCAGGTGGCCCACGCGCAGGTGCGTCTGCGAGGTCTCTTTCTTGACGAAGCGCACGATCGAGCGGCCGCCGCCCGATTCCGGCACGTCGGCAATCTTCAGTTCGGGCACATCACCCTTCTTCCAGTCGCCGAACGTGGCGCGCAGCAACGCCAGCATGGCGGACTTCTCGAAGTCTCCCGTCACGCCCAGAATGATTCCGTTGGGATGGACGGTCTGCCGATGAAAGGCCGCCAGATCGTCGCGGGTAATCCGCTTGATCGTCTCGATGGTGCTTTCCCGGGCAGAGGGATGCTCCGGCCCATAGAGTTGCTTGACGAACTCCCGGCCGACGATTGATCCGGGATTGTCCTGGCGGCGCCGGATCCCTTCGATCGCCTGGAGTTTCGCCACTTCGACGCGCGCCGGCTCAAATGCCGGCGTCCGGATCAACCCGGCGAAAATCTGCAGTCCCCGCTTCACATCCTTGCTCAGGACATCGAGCGAGGCCGACGCGGCCTGCCGCCCCATCGAGACGCTGATGTCTCCGGCAAACTGTTCCAATTCCTCGTCCACCTGTTCGGCGGTCAACCCCCCGCCCCCGCCGGTCCGCATGACCGATCCCGTCAGTCCCGCCAGCCCGATCTTGTCCGCCGGCTCGAGCCAGCCTCCTGTTCGCATCGTGGCGGAGAGACTGATCAGCGGCAGTTCATGATCCTCCAGGAGATAGACGACCATGCCGTTGTCGAGCACGACACGTTCCGGTTCGGGCGGCGAAAATTCAACCGGCTTGAATGTCATGTTCCTCGGATCGCCGAGAGCCGCATCCCCCGCGCAGGCCGTCGTGATCGAGCAGAGCAACAGCGCGGTCAGGCCCACGATGCTCAGCATCGCTTTGCCCCTCACCCCTAGCCTTTCACCCCTTGCCGGCATCATCGTGCCACCTCGCCAGGCGCGCTTGTCGCAACCTGCTTCTCGGCTGGTTTCTTGATCAATGTCGCGACAGTCCGATTCGATTTCGTAAAGTATTGCGTCGCCACGCGCTGGATGTCGGCGGGGGTGACCGCGGCCACTTTGTCCCGGGCCTTGATGACATAGCGCCAATCACCCGCCACGGTTTGATACAGCGCCAGTTGTGAGGCCAGTCCGCTGTTGGATCGCAACGCCCGCACCATATCGGCATCGAGATTGTTCAGCACTCGTTCGAGTTCCTTCGCCGTGACAGGCTCGGCCTTGAGCCGTTCCAATTCAACCAGTATGGCCGCCTCGACTTCTGCGGTCGTATGGGGCGCAAGCGGCGTGGCGTTCAACACGAACAGATTCGGCGCGCGGACTCCCGGGTAGTTGGCGTCGGAATTCACCGATGCCGCCAAACGGCCGTCCCGGACCAGCTTGACGTACAAACGAGACGTGAGGCCTTCCGTCAGAATCTCGTCGATCACGTCGAACACATAGTCGTCAGGATGACCGAGCCCCGGCTTGTGGAAACCGATTGCAACGGACGGCTCGGCATCGAATTCGACCTCGACGCGCCGTTCACCTCGCTGGGGAGGCTCGGTGGTGACAATCTGCGGCGGCGGCGGCGCAGCCGGAATCTTGCCGAACGTGCTCTCGATGAGCGCGATGACTTCCTGAGGGTTGATGTCGCCGACGATCCCGATCGTGGCGCGGCCCGGCCCGTAGTACGTTTTGAAAAAAGCTTCTGTCGCAGCCGGGGTCAATGACAGGATATCGGATTCCCAGCCGATGGTTGGAATGCCGTAGGGATGGGCACGGAAGGCCGCCGACGTAAAGGTTTCGAAGAGCAGGCCGTTCGGACTGTCGTCGTTCCGCAGGCGCCGCTCTTCCATAACGACGCCGCGTTCTTTGTAGAATTCCCGCAATACTGGATTGGCCATGCGATCGGCTTCGATCGCCGCCCAGAGCGGCAGCCGGTTGGCGGGCAGGCTGATCATGTATCGCGTGAGGTCTTTCCCCGTCGCGGCATTCAAACCGACGCCTCCGTGGCGCTGGTACAGCAGGGCCATCTCGTTTCCTGCCACGTACTGGACGGCTTGCTCTTGCAGATCCTTGAATCGTTTCTGCAACGCCTCGATCGCCGCCTGCTCGCCCGTGCCGCCAGGATTTTCCGAGCTGCGCTTGGCGAGGTCTCGTTGACGGGCTTCGAGCTCGGTTCCGATACGATGAAGCTCGTCGAGAATCGGCTTCTCTTTCGCATAATCTTTCGTCCCGATCGTCCTCGTCCCCTTGAACGCCATGTGTTCATAGAGATGAGCCAGGCCGGTCTGCCCCACTTGTTCGTTCACGCCGCCGACGCCGAACGTCATGTTGATCGACACCACCGGCGTTTGATGCCGTTCCACCATCAAGACGGTTAATCCGTTCGCCAGCTTGTGTTCGATCACGCGATCCGCGAGACCCGATGAGGCTGCAAAGAGCGGGCTAAGGTTCAGGTTAAGGCCCAGGATGAATCCCAAACATAAAGCCAGCAACCGGCAATGCCTGCGGACGGGATCTTCACTCAGTCTCAATCTGAACCTCAGCCTTAACCTGTTTTTCATTCGAAGATCTCCATGAGTTCCTCCGGTCGCTCAATAAACCAATCCGGCTGGCAAGCGGCCATCTTCTGCCGATTACCCATGCCATAGCCGACCGCACACACGCGAATTCCGGCGTTGTGCCCCCCATTAATGTCGTTCGTGCTGTCTCCCACCAACACCGTCCGTTCTTTCGGCACGTTCAGGCGCTCCATGACATGCGTCAACATCCCCGGCTCCGGCTTCAATCCGAACCCGTTGTCGCCGCCGACGATGAATTGGAAATGATGCGCACCCAAACCGTTGAGGATCACATGGGTATATTCGATCGACTTATTGGTTGCGACAGCCTTGCGCTTGTCTGAAAAATGCGCCAGCGCGGTTTCCACGCCCGGATAGAATCTGGTCCGATCCAGGCAGTGGGCTAAGTAATGCCCCCGAAACACCTTCAATGCATCCTCGAAGCTGACGCGGTGATCTTCTCCGACCGCCAGCCGGAGCAGCTTCTTCACGCCGTCGCCGACAAAGCCAAAAATCTCCTCGAGCGGTCGTTGAGGCAGCCCGAGCTCGGCGAGCGTCAGATTCACCGAAGCGGCGATGTCCCACTTCGATTCGATCAGGGTGCCATCCAGATCGAAGATCAACAGCTCGACTGGCGTCTTTCCCATGGTGGTCTCTTACTTGGCCTTTCGTAACTCGTCTTGCAGCGCGGCCAGGCTCGCCCGTTTGACGGGCTCGGTTTCCTTCACCCAGGCCTCCCGCGCGAAATTGACCATCCGCTTCTGTCCCACGTGAGGAGGCAGCACCGGTTCGACGATCCTCCATCGATTCTTTACGGCTTTGACCCGCACACGGATCTCTTCGACGCCGGGCTCCGGGACGAACCCGGCGGTTTCGAGATAGACGGAGCCGATAATTTCGAAGGTAACAGGAATGACCACTTCCAATCGATCAACGATTTCCCATTGGCGGTAGTGTTCTGCGACGGAAAACCCTCGAATCACCACAATGCGCCCCCAGACCGGCTCCTCCTCCCAATCCCTAAAGGGCGCGAGCGCTTCGTAGGACAACGAGTCGAGCTTAGCTCCTTTTTGATCGAGGGCAAAATACTTCTTCACTATCTCGGCGGGCGAATGGTCGAGCCCGCCGGATTGTGCGAAGGCGGCAGCTCCATTGAATACTGACAGGCAGAGGGCGAGCCCAGCGAGGCGGATGAGGGACCAGATGCGCGCAGCAGACATCGCACGGAAAGGCACGATTATCACCTGTAACCGATGGTCTATCGCGATAGGATTCGTCGGCGGAAGGTGTCTCGGCACGGGCTTGGACAACATCTCCGACCGGCACACAGCAAACGTGCCTCACATTGTATCAAAGGTCCTGGCCGATTTCATGCGCACCCTATCGACCGACGGCGCGACATTGACCTGTCTGAGACCACATGCTAGGGTTTTCTCCTCAGCCTAAGCGTAATTCGTTCGCCGCTCTCTCATGCACCTTGTCCACAATGCTGTACCGTTGGACAATCGGACTCCTCGCCCTCTGTTGTCTGGGGACGATCGCGTCCTGGGAATTGCTGATCGATCACGCGTCAGCGCACGCCTACGAACTTGCCGTAGCCGAGAGCCGGGTTTCTTCACCGGCAACGGAAGAGTTCCGTCCGTCCGGATCACCAAAGCCGGCCGAACGGATCGTGCCGGGAAAAGTCTATGAGCTGCTGGCGAAGCTACGGCAACGAGGCGGAGAACCGCTTCCTGGCTACATTGGAGGGCGGGAGTTTCAAAATCGAGAACGCCGACTTCCGCGGGGCCGTTACCGTGAGTATGACGTGAACCGGAAGGTGCCCGGTCGATCGCGAGATGCGGAGCGAATTGTGATTGAGCAGACGACCGGCAAGGCCTATTACAGCGGAAACCATTACCGCACGTTCATTCCATTGAACTGAGACCTCTATGACTGCTCGAATACCGCTCCCGTCGCTTTCCACGCATGTACAGTCGACCAAATCGCCCTGGTCATCGCTCTTGGTATTGAAGACCGGGCAACGGGCAGAATCGCTGGTGCCAATCCCGGGCGGTTTCATGTTGAAGGTCTTGAGGGGCGGCAAGTGCCGCACGAGCGCGGGCCTCTTTGCGGAATTCGCACGAGTCTTGGACTTTCCCGACTACTTTGGCCATAACTGGGACGCCCTTGAGGAGTGTCTGGCGGATCTGGAGTGGTTACCGGCAAGAGGATACGTCTTGCTGCTTACCGAGGCGGAACAGGTGCTCCCCGACGACGAAGAGGACTACGCCACATTCCTCGAAGTCATGAGCGATGCCGGAGAGGCCTGGGGATCGGGTCAGGCCGGCATGGGATCCAAACGTCCGACGCCTTTTCACGTCATCCTCGCCGTCTCCGAGCGAGAGAAGTCCAAGCGCGAGCACTGGAATCTTCAAGAGTTGCCCGTCAAGCCATCCCGGGAATCGGAGAAGGGGCAACGGTCTCCCAAACGGAGTACTCCTCGCCGTTAGAGTCGGGCGTATGATGGAAGCCGATGAAATACCGGAACAAGCGGTTGGAAGAATGCGCTCGCCCTACGGCCGCATCCTTTTGGTGAGATTCAAGAGCCCACCCCAGCGGAAGAGCGCAAAAGACGCTTCCCTCCGAGAATCGGCTTCCGAAACCATAGCGACCTGACTTGACGCCCACCAATGCGCGTGCACCTGGGCACGGTGCACGATGCAAATGCCATGGGTCTCCCGAGCATCATCCATCGGCGCCTTCTCCCCGACGAATTCGGCCTTCCCTTCCTTGCGGCACCAGGAGCAGACAATCTTCATTCGTCATCCTCAACCGATCAAGAACATCCCGTCATGGTCCATCCGGAGTGAATTTGTACGCAAATGTCGGGCCGTGGACGGGCGGAACAATGAACATCAGGATTTCTTGGGGAATCGAAGACCATCATCGATGAAAATCAAACAGGCGTATCAAAAAATCCCCCGGTGAAGTATCGAATCAGACACTTTTTGCCCCCAGCTGTGGCAATTCGCGGCGCTCGTTCCTTTCCTTGACCGATTCTCGCCCTGCATGTTAGGTTGCGCCCCCGTCATGAATATCACCCGATCAGCCAAGCTCTTTGCCTCAGCCCAACAGCTCATCCCCGGAGGTGTCAACAGTCCAGTCCGTGCCTTTCGATCAGTCGGAGGGCAGCCGCTCTTTATCGAGCGTGCAAAAGGCGCGCGACTCTACGATGTCGACGGGAATTCATACATTGACTACGTTTTGTCCTGGGGGCCGATGATTCTCGGGCATGCGGCACCTCCCGTCATCAACGCGATCAAGCGGGCCGCAGGCCGGGGAACCAGTTACGGGGCGCCGACGGCATTGGAAGTCGAACTTGCCGCCCAGATTCGCGCAGCCTTTCCTTCCATGGAAAAAGTCCGTTTGGTCAGCTCCGGCACCGAAGCCGTCATGAGCGCGATTCGTGTTGCTCGGGGATTTACCAAGCGAGACACCATTCTCAAGTTTGAAGGCTGTTACCACGGCCACAGCGACTATCTCCTCGCCAAGTCCGGGTCAGGCCTGGCGACCCTGGGAATCCCCGATTCGCTTGGAGTACCGGCAGATTTTGCCAAACATACCCTCACCGCACCCTACAACGACATTCGCACGGTCCAGCGAATCATCAAGGAACGAGGGAAGCAGCTGGCCTGCATCATCTTGGAACCGATCGCCGGAAACATGGGCGTTATCCCTCCCGCTCATGATTTTTTGCAGGAATTACGCCGGCTGACAATCGAGCAGGATATTTTATTGATCTTCGACGAAGTGATATCCGGATTCCGCGTCAGCTACGGAGGTGCGCAGGCCCTCTATGGCATCACGCCGGACCTGACCGTGTTGGGAAAAATTATCGGCGGAGGATTGCCGGTCGGTGCCTACGGAGGGCGGAAAGAGATCATGGATCTGATTGCACCGTCAGGTCCGGTCTATCAAGCCGGGACGCTGTCGGGAAATCCGCTGGCAGTGACAGCGGGTTTGGCCACGCTGAAGCAACTTCGAGCGAAAGGGCTCTACAAAAAGCTGGACGAACGGGCTGCGGCTCTCGCCCAAGGTCTCGGTGAGGCAGCCAAGAAGGCGAACATTCCTCTGACACAGACCAGAGTCGGATCGATGCTGACTGCCTTCTTTACAGCAAGTCCCGTCGTGGATTGGAACAGCGCAAAGCTCTCAGATACCAAACGCTACGGCCGGTTCTTTCACAAGATGCTCGAACAGGGCATCTACCTTGCGCCGTCGCAATTCGAAGCGGCATTTCTCTCCACGGCGCATACGGCAACCGACGTTGACAAAACCATTCGCGCCGCGCACCACGCTTTGAAGAATCTCTAAGGCGTATCTCGCTCGATACAATCCGGGTTGTTTTCGATACAACGAAAAGCTGGCCAGCTTGAGGGAGTCTTGCCTCTCGCCCACGATATCCGAACAGCCGTCATGCGTCGCAACGTCTATTCATCGTCGTCATCAGCCGCCTCCAATGCCTCTTGCCGCTTTTGTTCTTCCATCGCATTGTGCAACAGCATCCGGATAAACATCGAATAGAGCGAGCCCTTTTCCAAGGTACCCCCCGGAGGAATGGCGATCTTGCCTTCCTTGATCATGCGGTCCATCCAGACCTTCTGATCCGGCGCGATCAAAATCGGAACCTCTACCAATCCCACACGTCCCATCATATCCATGACGTCAACCTCCGTGAATCGTGATGCGTCTTCGCCTTTTCAAAATCAGAGCTGCAACCCAACGAGAGACGCAGCCATTCCAGCATGCGGTTTTCTCGATTGTCAACTTAGAGGCGGGCGACTCTGGCACAAACCCTGCGTAGCATCCCGTCATGATCCGGCATTGCTCTTCCTTGTTGAAGTCTGCCTGCCTCGCCTCTTCCCTGACGGCGGTCCTATCGCTGCTGCCACTCCAGGGACGGGCACAGCAGTCCACCGCACCTCCGTCATCGTTGACGACAACTCCTCTGTCTCCGCACAGCGATGCCGAGGGCTCGCCGCCATCCTGCGAGCTCTGCTGGAAACTGCTGCCGCAAGCCGGAAGCGATCTCAAGCCGCACCGCCGTCATCGAGAAAAAGACCTCCATCCCCGCAAAAAGGCGAACGGCTTTTCTAAATCATCCGGCCGAAGCCTCACAAGCCAATTGCCTCGCCACAAGTTAGAACAGGAGGAGCGTTGAGAGGGAAGAATGATAACCCGAAAAAAGTGAGGACTTATGGCTTCTTGTTCTTGTCCTTAGGACTTTCCGAAAACAACAACCAACCCAGAACAATAAATCCGATTGCGACGCCCGTGATGGCCAGCCAGGTTCCGAGTTTATCCATAAAATTACTGACTCCTCCTAACGGGATGTTCAAAAAGGCCGGCCGGCAAGGCCGCAGCAAGCGAAGATGGCGAGGCGGTACATACCAAGCTTGGCTTGATCCGCTCGCTTCGATCACATGCGAGGGGATAGGCACCTTGCCTCCGGTAACTTTCCCGGCACGTCGAGCCTTTGAGCGATGCGAGAACGCAGCCGGCAGCCTTTTTCAACATCCTGCCGCGCCAGACTCTAGCGCGGCAACCGCCGCCTTGTCGAGGCGTTTCACCTTCCCCTGTCCATCAGTCACCGCCAGCCTCGCCGATCCCTCGACCACCACACGCCGGCTTTCCCGTTCACGAACCACATGAGCGAACGTGATCGATGCCGGCGTCATCTCCGCAATCGCGGTTTCGATCTGCAAGGTTTCACCGTAACGCGCCGGCGCAAGATAGTCCAGCTCGGCGTGCACGACGACAAAGACTCTTCCCTCTTTCATGAGCCCGGCAACTGAAAGCCCTCGTTCTTCGAGGTACTGCGTCCTCGCCCGCTCGAAGTACTTGAGGTAGTTGGCGTAGTAGACCACGCCGCCACAATCGGTATCTTCGTAATAGATTTTGACATCCACTCAGAGCACCAGCGTCGGGAATTTCGGCAACGAGCCGTCCTGAACCGCGGCCAGTTTGATCACCACGTCATAGAGCTGCTGAACCCGCTCAGCCTTTACCGGCTCGAACCCGTGACCGAGCACGGCGTGATTCGCGGCGTCGAGCAACGGTTTCATCGTCGGCCATTCGCGCAGGAATGTCTGTCCCATCTGATCGCCCAATCCCGCGAGTACGCGGAACTGCGCGTGCAGGGGCAGTTTGTATTTGCCGTCGATGTCTTCCAGAAAACAGGTGCGGCAGATTTCCTGAAGCGCCTGCGGCAATTGCTCCGGCTGCACATCCCACGTCTTGATCCTGTGCTGTTTGAAAAGCTGCCGCTGCGCGAACGCTTCGAGGGCGCGCAGAAGTGATTGCATTCCCGCTTCGGCATCCTGGGCGATACGGAGCCGCCGGGCGGCATGGGCCATGAGATCGTAGGCCAGGAGTTCCTTGACCTCGGCCGGATCAAGCACGAGTTTCTCCAAGAACGCCGCATTCGCTTTGATCGGAGGAATTATCCCTTTGAGCCCGGCCGGACCACCGAAGAGCGAAGCCATATCCATCGCCTTCACGGAATGTTTCAGCTTTTCCCAGGCCTGCCGATAGTGAAACCGTTCCCACAGGTCATACCCGTCCGCGACATCGGCAAAGGCGCGATACAGCGGTTTCTGCCCGCCGCTCACACGCGCTTCGATCTGGCGGAAGATCGATCCGGCAGCCACATAGGCGCCTCGATTAAACAGATCGCACCCGTCACGCCGCATGGCTTCAGCCGCTTCGTCCCAAGGATTCGCCGAGACCCACAAACTCTCGCGCCCTTCAATGGTCGTCGCATCGCCTTCTCGTCCCTCCGTTGCCGAAACGATCGATACGATGCGAGCGGTGAACGGCATAGCGACCAGGGCAAGCGCGCCGGCCATGGCGGGAGTGGCGCCGGTCAGATCCACGACCAGCGAACCCGGTTCGATCCCCCAGGTTCTCAGCATGCCGGGAAGGGATCGGGCAATCGTGTGATAGCAAGCAGGGAAACTCTGGGTATCCGGGAGCAAGACCCAATCCCACCGGCGGGGCATCTGGCTGATCTTGGGCTGGACTTCCGTCTCGACGAGCAGCTTGGCCGATTCGGGCAGCACGAAGCAGAGTGATTCCGGAGAAAGCCGGTTGATGGAGTAGGCCGCCGCCGACAGGTCGTCGGTCAGCGCAATGACAAGTGCGGGAACTGGTTGGTCGTGAGCCATCGCGCGCGGACTATAACATCGGCCTCATGACCGATCAATTCGCAATCCGTGAACGCCCTTCCGCTTGACGGTCTCCGCAAAGGCGCTTAGACTTTCGTGGTCACCCGACGATTTCTTCGCTTCACACCAATCTCGACGAGGTTCCCCGATGATCTGGTGGTACTGGATGATCCTGGGCTTGGCCCTGCTGGGCGCGGAAATGACGACGCCCGGCGGGTTCTATATACTTTTCTTCGGCCTCTCCGCATTGATGGTCGGCACCTTGGCCGGACTCGATCTCGTGAGGGAAGACTGGTTGCAGTGGCTCCTCTTCTCCGCCATCGCGGTCGGCTCTTTGCTGGTCTTCCGCGGCCCCTTGCTGGCAAAACTCGGAGAGACACGCAAGGGACTGACGGATGTCGATTCGATGGTCGGCGAATTGGCCGTCCCTCTCGAGACAATCGCCGCCGGCGCGACCGGCAAGGCGGAATTGCGAGGCACGACCTGGACGGCTAAGAACGTCGGAGTCTCGCCTCTCACGAAAGGCCAGCGGGGGAAAGTCGCGCGCGTGGAAGGCTTGACCCTCTGGATTGAAACCGAGTAGGTGCGTCGTTTGTATCGAGGATAATTGACGATGGAGGAGGTTGGCATGTCGTCAGGAACGCTGGTCGTACTGTTTCTTGCGCTGCTCGTGCTCTACGTGATCGCGAAGACCGCCGTCGTGGTTCCGCAACAAAGCGCATACGTCGTGGAGCGGCTCGGCAAATATTCCGATACGTTGAACGCCGGCTTTCATATCCTCCTTCCGTTCATCGACACGATCCGGTATCGACACTCGCTCAAGGAAACGGCCGTCGACATCCCCGAACAGATCTGCATCACCCGCGACAACGTGCAGGTGGGCGTGGACGGCGTGCTGTACCTGAAAGTGCTCAACCCGGAGCGGGCCTCCTACGGGATCAACGATTACCATTTCGCGCTGTCGCAACTGGCGCAAACCACGTTGCGGAGCGAGGTCGGCAAGATCGAACTCGACCGGACGTTCGAAGAGCGGACCAACATCAATATTCAGGTGGTCAACGAGCTCGACAAGGCGTCGGAATCCTGGGGCGTGAAGGTGTTGCGCTATGAAATCAAGAACATCACTCCGCCGAAGGACGTGCTGAACGCGATGGAAAAGCAGATGCGGGCCGAGCGGGAGAAGCGCGCAGTCATTCTTACCTCCGAAGGCGAGCGCGACGCGGCCATCAACCAGGCGGAAGGCCAGAAACAGCAAGTGATCAAAGCATCGGAGGCCAAGAAGCAGCAGCAAATCAACGAAGCGGAAGGAGCCGCGGCGGCCATCCTCGCCATTGCCCAAGCGACCGCTGAAGGACTGCGCAAGGTTGCCGAGACCATTCAAGTCCCCGGAGGCCAGGAGGCGGTGCAGCTGCGGGTTGCCGAACAGTACATCACGAAATTCGGCGAGCTGGCCAAAACAAACAACACGCTCATTCTGCCGGCCAGCGTCTCAGATGTCGGCGCGATGATCGCGGTCGCCATGAATGCCGTTCGCCAGACGAGTCCATCCGCTTCAAGCAAGCCGTAAGAGGAAGGAAAGACTGGTTTGACAGGATGAAACCCCTCACCTAGAATTGCCATCGATGAAAGACTTCGTCCTCAATGCGTTTGCCGAAAGCGCGGCGGTCAAACAACAGTTTGTCCGCGAGCATGCCGACCGGATCGTCGCCGTCGCGCAGCTTCTCGTGACCGCCTTCCGGGAAGGCCATAAAGTGCTGCTCTTCGGAAACGGGGGCAGCGCGACCGATGCGGCCCACATCGCCGCTGAGTTTGTCGGCCGGTATAAGCGCGAACGTGCCCCGCTGCCGGCTATCGCCCTGGCGACCGACATCGCGGCGATCACCTGTATTGCCAATGACTACGGCTACGACGAACTGTTCGCCCGCCAGGTCCGCGCCCATGGGCAGAAAGGCGACCTGGCCATCGCCATCAGCACCAGCGGAAATTCGCCGAACGTGCTCAAGGGCGTTGAAGCGGCGAAGGCTTGCGGGCTCACGACCGTCGCCTGGACCGGCGGAACCGGCGGCAAACTCGCGGCGATGGTGGATTTCCCGTTTGTCGTGCCTTCCAAAGTGACCGCCCGCATTCAAGAAAGCCACATCACGTTGGGACACGTCCTGTGCGAATTGACTGAGGAACAACTCCTTGGCAAAGCCTCCTGACCGGAAACGCCCCCCTCTCACGGCCCGCAGTCTGATCCCGCCGATCAACGTGACGGATCTCAAGACCTATCCGCTCAAAAGACGGCACAGCAAAGTGCGCGTGTCCGACTTTGCCAAGCCCTGGCGCCGCGGGGGCAGCTTCAGCCAATTCTATCGAACGCTGCCGGATATTCTGGCCGTCAAGACGCTCCGCGCCGTGGCGAAAGCGATTGCCTCGGCCCATCGCAGGGGCCGGCCCGTGATCATCGGCATCGGCGCACACGTCGTCAAAGTCGGCCTGACGCCCATCCTCGTGGACTTGATGCAGCAAGGGATCGTCACCGCCGTCGCAATGAACGGTGCAGGCATCATTCACGATTTTGAGCTGGCATTGATGGGACATACCTCGGAAGAGGTGGACGCAGAAATCGACGAAGGCCGGTTCGGCATGGCGGAAGAAACGGGTCGAATGCTGAATGAGGCGATCGTCCGAGGATACCGGGACCGCGAGGGGCTCGGCGAGGCCGTCGGCCACTATATCAATCGTTGCAAGGGGCAGTTCCCGAATCGCGAAACCAGCATCCTGGCGACCGGATCCAAACTCGGCATTCCCGTCACGGTGCATGTGGCGGTGGGGACGGACATTATCCATATGCATCCGGCAGCGGATGGCGCGGCCATCGGCGCCACATCGCTCTTGGACTTTCGACGGCTCGCCGCAGTCGTCGCCGGCATGGAAGGCGGCGTCTATCTGAACATGGGATCAGCCGTGATTTTGCCTGAAGTATTCTTGAAGACCGTCTCGCTGGGTCGCAATCTGGGACACCCGCTGACGAACATTACCACCGTCAACATGGATTTCTTGTCGCACTACCGGCCCCTCACGAACGTCGTCCGCCGGCCGACTCAAAAAGGCGGGAAGGGCTATTCGCTCATCGGTCACCACGAAATCATGCTGCCGCTGCTCGTCGCGGCCATTCACGAAGAACTGGGGTGATCCCGACGATGGCCACTCGCGCCACTCCTCCCTTGGCCTCGGACGCACTCTTCATCATTTGGTCGAATCTCAACGCCCGGTATTTCCACGACGCGCTGCCTCCGATCGACATTGTCTGGAGCAGGCGGTTGACCTCCTCTGTCGGGATGTTTACCAGTCACTCTGGACCGCGCTCCTCCTGGCGCAATGCCGTTGCACGAAAACGCCCGGCACGTGAAATTCGCCTGTCGGTCCCCCTCCTCAAGCCTTTGCTGAAGGGCGATCCCTCTGGATGCCATGAACTGATCAGCACGATCGCGCATGAAATGATCCATCAATGGCAGTACGACATCCTCAAGCGGCGCCCGAACCATGGGCCTGATTTTCTCCGCAAGATGACGGACATGAACCGTGACGGAGACCTGGCCGTCACGATCTACCACTCCCTCCACAAGGAAGTGTTGGCGCTCGCGCGTTTTGCCTGGCGTTGCCGCCAATGTGGCCGCGTGTACCGGCGGCAGCGCCGGACGATCCAGCCTCGGCGGCACCATTGCGGAAGCTGCCGGGGCCCTTTGCAGGAATTGGGATCAATTGCACCGATTCAACGCGATGATTCCATCCCCTCCCTCGCTCGCCGGCCCTTGAACCACGAACAGTTGTCCTTTACCTTCTAAGCTCCATCCGCTTCGGAGCCCGTCATGCGCTGGTCTCGTCAAATCCTTTTCGGAGACATCGACGCCATGTTCGCTTCCGCCGCGGTCGTGAAAGATCCGGCCTTGGCGGGCAAGCCGATTGCCGTCGGAGGTCCGCCTCCGCGAGGGATCATCGCCGCGGCCAGTTACGCCGTACGCCCGTTCGGAATCCGTTCCGCCATGCCGACGGCCAAGGCCCTTCAGCTCTGCCCAAATCTCATCCTGCTTCCCCCGGATCGGCCGCTGTATCGACAACTCCACGAGGCGATGCAAACCGTCACCGGTCGGTTATTCCCCGCGACCGAATGGAGCAGCATCGACGAGTTCTATGCGGACACGACGGATATGCAGATACGCTATGCGGACCCGACCGTTCTCGCACAACTCGTGAAAACGTCGATTTACGACGCGACGGGGCTGCGCTGCACGGTCGGCGTCGCGACCGGAAAGACGGTGGCAAAAATCGCAGCCGACTCCTACAAGCCGGACGGTCTCATCATCGTCGAGCCGGGAACAGAAGCCGCGTTTCTCGCCGGCCGGCCGATCCGGTCCCTGCCCGGCATCGGCCCGAAAACAGCCGCGCGCCTCGAACCGCTTGGACTCGCCACGATCGGCGATCTTTTAGAGGCCCGCTGGGAACCGGTGCTTCGCCATCTGTTCGGCAGCCGGCTTCACGGCGTACAGGAATTGGCTCGGGGATGCGATCATGAACCGGTCCTGGCCGACCGTGAATCGAAAAGCGCAAGCCACGAGACCACGTTCGAGCAGGATACGCAGGACCGTTCATTCTTGGAACTGACGTTGCGGAAGTTTCTCCGTTCGTTGGCCCGTGATCTTCGGCAGGAAGGACTCGCCGCCGGCGCATGCACGGTCAAACTGAAAGACACCCGCTTTGCGGTCACGACGAGGCAACGGCAGTTTCCCCAACCGCTCAACTACGACCCCGACATGTGGCCGGTGGTTCAAGAAGCGCTGCATGACTTGCTCAAACCGGGATCCAAGTACCGCCTTGCCGGCCTCGCGCTCTCTTCGCTGGCGCCGGCCCCTCCGGGGCTCTTCGACCGAAAGAGGGCGAAGGCCATCGAGGCGATGGACGCACTGATTGCCAGACACGGAGCATCGGTGATCGGGTTGGGCGGCGTGAGCCGCGGCGAAATCGAGTAGACGGCGGTCTCTTTCCATCCGAGACCGCAGTCGGTATGATGGGGCTATGCCCGACAAGGTAAAGACCTGCGCACAACTCGCTCCCATCCTGGACGAAGCCCGTTCGAAGCACAAGCGGATCGTTTTCACCAACGGATGCTTCGATCTGATGCATGTGGGCCACACGCGCTATCTGCAGGCGGCTCGAACGCTCGGCGACCTGCTCGTCGTGGGCATCAACAGCGATGCCTCCGTGAAAAGCCTCAATAAGGCGCCGGACCGGCCGATCGTCTCTGAAGCCCAGCGAGCGGAGGTGCTCGCGGCATTGGGCTGCGTTGACTACGTGGTGATTTTCGCAGAGCCGGACCCTCTGAAGTTGATCACCGCCATCCAGCCGGATGTGCTGGTGAAGGGTGGGGACTGGACGATCGACAACATCGTCGGACGGGACGTCGTCGAACGCCGCGGGGGCATCGTCAAGACGATTCCGCTGGTTCCCGGCATGTCCACGACTTCGCTCATCCAACGCATTCGCTCGTACTCCACATAACCAGCGTGTCGAACAGCTCGCCCGGCAATCCAACGACCCCGTGGTTCGCATCCATCGCCTCCGCATTGGCCGGCGAAGGGGACCGCCCCTGTCTGACCGGCTTGCACGGGTCAACCGCCGGGTTTGCTCTAAACACGCTGCTCCAGCTTCAATCTGGGAGACTCGATGCGCGCCCTTGGCTGATCGTCACTAAGTCGGATGAGGCCGCCGAACGGCTCTACGACGATCTGCAATTCTTCCATGGACTGACCGGCCGCCCCGCCGCATCGCTGGCACTGTTTCCACGATGGGAAACGCTGCCCTATGAATCGACCGCCCCCCATGTCGGGCTCGTGGCCCGGCGGATGATCGCGCTGCATCAGATACGGGTTCTCCCCTCTGTCCGGGTCGTCACGTCGATCGATGCGTTGATGCAGAGGATTTTGCCCGTCGACGCGTTCATGCAGACCATCTTACAGTTCAAGGTCGGCGGCGCGATCGAGCGTGAAGTCTTGACCGGCGGACTCTTGCGATTGGGCTACCGCCGGGTATCGGTGGTAGAAATTCCCGGCGAATTCAGTATCAGGGGCGGTATCGTCGACATCTTCTCGACGGCCTATGCGGAGCCGCTTCGAGTGGAATTTCTCGGGGAGAGCATCGACTCACTCCGCCTGTTCGACCCCGCTACGCAAAAATCGACCGTGAAGATGGATCGTGCGGTTATCCTTCCGGCGCGGGAATATCTGCGGCCGGAAACCGCGCCGGATGCGCTCGAGGCCATCCCGGTTGACGCCGAGTGGCACGCGCCGGAGCTCTATGCTCGGATGCACAGCCTTCTGGACTACTTCACCGGCCGGCCGTTGCTCGTCTTGGATCAGCCGGCATCCTTGAACCGATCCTGCGCGGAACTATGGGACCGAATCGACGACGGTTACCTGCGCCACAGCGACCAGGAAACGGCGCGCCCCTATCCCTCTCCCGAACGATTGTTCCTGACCTGGCAGGAATTGATGGAGCACACAACCGGATGGTCCCAGCTCGCTCTTGAACCGCTGGCCGAAACCGATGCTTCATGGGAGCCGGTGTTATCGTTCCCCGCGCAAGCCCCGGCCAGCGTGGGGCTCGGCGCACGCGGCACCCCGTTCAGCCAGACCCTGTCGATGCTCGAACATCTCCGTGAAGCGTGCCGCGTGTTGTTGGTGGCAAGAAGCCATGGCCAGGTCGATCGCCTCTTGGCGCTCCTGCGCGAGCACGATGTGCCGGCCGTCGAATGGACGACGCAGAGCTGGACGTCGTCCGGACAGACACGCGCGCCCTTCTACGTCTTGCACGGCGATCTCTCCGCGGGATTTCTCTCAGGAGAATTGCGCCTGGCGATCCTCACGGAAGAAGAGCTCTTCGCGAAGGGCACCCGCCACAAGCCTCAACCGAAGAACAAGGCCGCCACCTTCCTCTCCTCGCTCGAAGACCTCAACGTGGGCGACTACGTCGTCCATGTGCAGCATGGCATCGCCAAATATCTCGGACTCAAACGCCTGTCGGTCCAGGACTTCGACAGCGATTACTTGATCCTGGAGTTCGCCGGCGGAGACAAGCTCTATGTACCGCTGGATCGGCTCAACCAGGTGCAACGCTACAGCGGCGCGGAAAGCCACGCGCCGAGGCTGGATCGGTTGGGCGGAACCGGCTGGGCCAAGACGACCGCCCGCGTAAAGAAAGACATCGAGGAAATGGCGCAGGAGCTGATCGACCTCTATGCCAACCGTGAGCTCGCCAAACGGCATGCCTATGGATTCGAGAGCACGCTGTACCACGAGTTCGAGGCCGCCTTCGAGTACGAAGAAACACCGGACCAGCTCAAAGCCATCGAAGACATCACGCGCGACATGGAATCCAGTAAACCGATGGATCGCTTGGTCTGCGGCGACGTCGGCTACGGAAAGACGGAGGTGGCGATGCGGGCCGCCTTCAAGGCCATCGAAGACAACCGGCAGGTCGCCGTGCTGGTGCCGACGACGCTGCTGGCCCATCAGCATTACGACAACTTCTCCGAGCGCTTCGCACCCTTTCCCACAAAAGTCGCGCTCCTCTCCCGCTTTCAGTCGGCGAAGGAGGCGAAAGCCATTTTGAAAGAGGCGGCCGCCGGCATGATCGACATCGTGATCGGCACACACCGCCTGCTGCAAAAAGATGTGGTCTTCCGCAACCTCGGCCTGGTGATCATCGACGAAGAGCAGTGGTTCGGCGTGAAACACAAGGAACGGCTCAAGGAGTTGCGCACGCAAGTCGACGTGCTGACGCTCACGGCGACGCCGATTCCCCGGACATTGCAAATGGCAATGGCCAGCGTCCGCGATCTCTCGATCATCGACACGCCGCCGGCCGGCCGGCTTTCAATCCGCACCCAGGTCGTCCGATCGAGCGACAAGTTGATCCGCGAAGCCATCTTGCGCGAGCTGGGCCGGGGCGGACAGGTCTATTTCGTCCACAACCGCGTCGAGACGATGGAGCGCACGGGCGCCTGGTTGCAGCAGATTGTCCCGGAAGCGCGCATGGTCATGGCTCATGGCCAGATGGACGCGAAGCCGCTGGAAGCCGTCATGCTGAAGTTCTTCCGCCGCGAGGCCGATGTGTTGATCGCGTCCGCCATCATTCAATCCGGGATCGACGTACCGCATGCCAACACGATCATCGTGAACCGGGCCGACACGTTCGGTTTGGCGCAGCTCTATCAATTGCGCGGGCGCGTCGGACGAAGCGGCGACCAGGCCTACGCCTATCTCCTCGTTCCTGACGAAGGCCGATTGACAGAAGACGCGCAGAAACGGCTGACCGCGATCCAGCAATTTACGGAATTGGGATCCGGCTTCCGCATCGCCGCGGCCGATTTGGAGATCCGGGGCGCCGGCAATTTGCTCGGCAGGCAGCAATCCGGCCACATCGCCGCCATCGGTCTCGACCTGTACTTACAAATGGTGGAACAGGCCGTGCAGCGGCTCAAAGGCCAGGTCGTGGAAGAGGAACCCGATCCCGTCTTGCGCTTGAACGTGTCGGCCTTCATACCGGAAGAGTACGTGGCCGACCCCCATCAACGCCTCTCATTCTACAAACGCCTGTCGTCCTGCACGCAGATCGGCGAGCTTGCCCTGTTGCACGGCGAGCTCCAGGATCGGTACGGATTGCCTCCCGAGTCGGTCGAGCGCTTGTTCGAAGTCATGCAGGTGCGGTTACAGGCCAAGGCGTTGCGCCTCGCGTCGATCGAACTCAAGACGCAATCGGTTGTCGTCACGCTGGACGCCAAGAGTTCGGTCGCCCAAACGGCCATCCAGCGCCTCATGGATCAGTACAAGAAGCGGATCCGTTTCCTGTCTCCCCTGTCCTTTGAACTCCAAATGCCGCATCAGGACTGGCCTTCCATCTTTCCGGAACTCACCGCAACCTTGCAAAGCCTCAGTGTCTGTGATACCAACACAACAACGAGGCTCTAACCGCCTTTCAATTCTGACGAGGTTGCACGCACGAATGACACGACCACCGTTCGGCTCCGCTTACGTTCCGGCCCTCCGCTTTTTCTCCCTCGTGATCGGGGCCATCGGGGGCACCTTGCTGTTGCTTACCAGCTGCACCCAGCCGCAAACCGAGGAACGAGTCGTGGCGTTCGTGAACGGACGATCCATTACTCAAACCGAATTCGACAAGAAATGGGGTGAGCTTCCCGACGCAACCAGGGCGCGCTACGAAAAGGAAGGCGGGAAACAGGCCTTTTTGAAAGAGCTCGTCGATGATGAGCTGCTGATGCAGGAGGCCCGCAAGCAAGGGCTCGATCAGAGCGATGCGTTCCGCGATCGGGTCCGGCGCTACAAAGAGAAACTCCTGAAAGACGAACTCCTCAAGGACCGTCTCAAAGACACGGTTGATCTCACGAAAGAAGAGCTGGACCAGTATTACGCGCAGCACGAGGGCGAGCTCCTGACCTCTCTGAAAGTAAGAGTCTCGCAGATGTTGCTCCCCAATTACCCCGCGGCGAAGGATCTGGAGAGTCAAATCAACAGGGGCGGAGACTTTGCCAAGTTTGCGCAGCGCTACTCGATCGACGCCAAGACCAAGGCCAAAGGAGGCGACTTGGGCCCCTACCGCAAGGGGCTGGTCATTCCCGAAGTGGACGAGGCGATTCATGCCCTCAAGCCCGGCATGGTCAGCGCGCCCATCAAGACGGATGCTGGCTACTACCTCGTCATGATCACCGCCCTCGAACCGGAGATCATCCAGGCGGACCTTGCGCGAAGGGAGCGGTTGCGACAGGAGTTGCTTTACCTCAAGCGCAAACAACACTTCGACGACGTCATTGCAGACATCAAATCCAAGGCGGTCATTAGAATCAGCGACGGATCTCGTTAGCCCACGGCGCACCGGCCAGCGCAAGTTCCGTCGATACCGCCGTCTTTCCCTTCCTCATTGCCCTGAGAATCCTGTACAATTCAACGGCGATGGACAGCGTCTTCGGGCATTACCTCCATACTAATCCATGCTGATGTGCTTCACGCCATGACCCGTTCACGATTCACAATGGCAGCGCGTTGGTCTCTCCCGGTTTGGGCATGTGCCGCTGCCCTGCTGGCCGACGTGCCCGACGTATACCCGGCCAAGGTCGAAGATCGCATCGTGGCGATCGTCAACTCCGATCTGATCATGTGGTCGGAGATGAAAAAGGAACTGGCCCCGGAGCGAGAACGCATCGAGAAGCAGTTTCGCGGCGAAGAGTTGGCGCGCAGACTGAAGGTGGTGGAATCGATGGCCCTGACGACCATGATCGAGCGCCGCTTGCAGATTCAGGAAGCCAAGGCGCGAGGGGTGGACGTCACCGATCAGGAAGTCAGGCAGGCCGTCAAGCAGCTGACCCAGCAGGGTGAAAAGATCAACGAAAAAGATCCGGCCAGTATGAAGAGCGTCCGCGACCAGCTGACCTTGCTCAAGGTCGTCGACCGAGAGGTCAGAAGCGGCGTGATGGTGGCGGATCCCGAAATGCGGCGATACTATCAGGAGCACCGCGATCGATTCGCGCTCCCGGAGGAATATACGCTCAGTCAAATACTGATCAAACCTCAATCGCCGGACGATCTGGCCGACGCCAGGGGAAAAGCGAGGGAGATCATGTCTTTTCTGAAACAGGGAGAGCCGTTTGAAGACCTGGCCTTGCGTTATTCCGACGGTCCCAGCGCCTCTCGGGGCGGAAGGCTGGGTCTGGTGCGGCAGGGAGAGCTGTTGCCCGCCATCGAGCGAGGGGTTGCTAACCTCGTCCCGGGCGGGATCTCGGATATGATCGAAAGCCCCGAAGGGCTGCACATCGTCCGCGTCGAAGACAAAAAACCGAAACAGTTCAGGCCGTACGATGAAGTGAAACAGGAAATCCAGGCTCTCGTCTTCCAGCAAAAGAGCGAAGACATGTTTCAGACCTGGCTGGCGGACTTGAAAAACAAAGCCTACATCGAGATCAAGTTCGACAGCGCTCCTTCAGAGCAGCCCACAAACGCTCTCGCCCCTCGCCCGTCTCCGACGAATAAACCATAAACGACAGGCTCCCGGCCAATCCCAGCCCCTCCTGAAGCCGGCGCAGAGCCGACACGCGTTCACTGGCCTTCAACTTGTCGACTTTCGTCGCCACGACGAGCGGTTCATGACCGATCGATCTCAACCAGGCAATCGTTTCGCCGTCCTGGGTCCCCAACGCGCGGCTCTCGACCAGCATCACGACCGCACGAAGCTGTTCCCGCTGAGTCAAATACCGCTCGATCAACGGCGCCCATTGAGCCCGCTCCGCTTTCGACACCTTCGCATAGCCGTAGCCGGGAAGGTCGGCGAGCAGGAACCGCGAAAGGACGGGATCGTCGGTGGCAACATTGAAGAGATTGACCGCCCTCGTTTTACCCGGTGTGCGGCTGACCTTCGCCAACCCTTTTCGCTGGAGCAGCGAATTGATGAGCGAGGACTTGCCGACGTTGGAACGTCCGACAAAGGCGATCTCCGCCATCGGCGCAACCGGAAATTGTTCTGGGCCGACGCAACTTCTGATAAACTCTGCGCTCAGAATTTTCACTGGTAACCCTATAGGCTAGAGACACCAGGCGAGAGGCAAGAGGCGAACACGAGCTGCATTCGGGCCCCCTCGCCCCGGTCTCCCGCCGCGTGCCTTGTCATACGCAGTGCGCAATGCGGAAGTCAACCAAGCAACGTCGTAGCCGCCTGATTCTCGTCCTGCTCCTCTGCATCGGTTTTCCGATTGCGGCGCTGCTGTTCACATGGCTGGTCACGATGCCGGACGTCGAGACGTTGAAATCCGGCAATCCTACCACGACCGCGCTGATTGAAGCCCGTCAAGCGCAGGCGGAGGCCAAAGGACTTCAGATCGGCCGCCATTGGGTGTGGGTCCCGCTCTCACGCATATCGCCACAGCTCCGTCGCGCCGTCGTTGCGGCAGAAGATGCCTCGTTCTTTACCCATGAGGGATTCGATTGGGAAGGCATGAAGGACGCCGCGCTCTACGACCTCGGAAAAGGGGAACTGAAACGCGGAGGAAGCACGATCACCCAGCAACTGGCCAAGAACCTGTATTTGTCTTCCGAGCGTTCGATTTTCAGAAAGGCCCGCGAGGCGTTGATCACACGTTCTCTCGAACATCACTTGACGAAGGAGCGCATTCTTGAGCTGTACCTCAACGTCGCCGAATGGGGGAACGGCGTATACGGAGCCGAAGCGGCGGCGCGACATCACTTCAAGAAGTCCGCGCGTGAACTGACGGCGGAAGACGCGGCCTGGCTGGCGGCAATTCTGCCGGCGCCAAGACGATACGACCCTCTGCATAGAACGACAGCCTTGACCCGCCGGTACGAACGCATCCTGTATCGGATGAATCAGGCAGCGCGTCATGACAACCGCCTCGAGTAGCGGGAGAGGTGCCGGCTCCAAGGGCCTCTCCGCCCTTGGCTTCTGTTGCCTCGCCGCCGCATGCCTCGTTTTCAACCCCGCGGCAGCTGAAGAGCCCGCTTCGGAAGCCCCTGTATTGACGACTGACGAGGTCGTCATCTCCTCGACAAGAACGGCGGAACCGATCGGACGAAGCGCCTCTTCGGTCACCGTCCTCACACATGAACAGATCGAACGATCCCCTTATGCCGGAGGACATGAACTCGACGACCTGCTTCGATCGGTCCCCGGCGTCCAGCCTGCCACGCTCAGCAGCCGGTATAACCATCCGACGGCCCAGTCCGTCACGTTGAACGGGCTGGGTACACGCCGGACTCTGGTACTCCTCGATGGCGTTCCGCTCAACGATGGATTCGGAGGATGGATCAATTGGGGGCTGATCCCGAACAACATCGACCGGGTCGAGGTCGTTCCCGGAGGAGCCTCAAACCTCTACGGCACCTGGGCCATGGGTGGAATCATTCAGGTCGTCACGAAAATGCCGGACGAGGGAACCGGATTTAAACTGGACAGCCGGGCCGGCACGCTCGATACGTATCAGCAAGCGCTCAATGCGCGATACGGAACCGAGCATGTCCGCTTTGCCCTTGGATACCGCTGGTTTCATACGAACGGGTTTATCCCCGTTCCTTCCTATCAACGGGGGCCGGTGGACCGAACGGACGACTCGCGGCATCAATTGTTCAACGGCAGCCTGGCCTGGCTTCCGACAAGCAGAACGACCATCGATCTTTCGGGAAGCCTCTTTCGGGAAGACCGCCATTTCGGAACAAACCTCAGTCTGGCATCGAGGACCATCGGAAACGTGGCGCTCGGGCTCCGCAGCGATCAAGGGCCGGCCGGCCTCTGGGAGGGCAAACTGTTCGCTCAGTGGCAGACGTTCCGCAATCAGACGTCCCAAATTACCCCGTCTCCTCTGGTGCGACTCTCGGAATTTCAGAATCTGATTCAGACCATTCCCAGCAACGACTTCGGCGGGTCGCTGCAATGGACCGGCAGCCTGTGGGGGCCGGATCGTCTGGTGCTGGGGACCGATGCGCGGACGATTATCGCGCAAGCGACCGACGACCTTTTTTCTTCGGGAGGCTTCAGCGGCCAGACCTTGGCCAGAGGGCAGCAGCTCGGATGGGGGCTGTTCGGAGAATGGATCCTGCCGGCCACGGAACGGCTGACCGTCACGCCGAGTGTCCGGGCCGATTGGTGGAAGAACTTCAACGCGCGCAGCGAATCTCCGACAGCGGCCACGTCCTTTCAAGACAACGTGATCCACGTCGTCAATCCGAAGTTCTCGGCGCACTACGCCTTGACCGATCGCGTTCGCGCCGGAGCCTCGGTCTATCAGGGCTTCCGGGCTCCGACTATCAACGAACTTTATCGCGGCTTCGGCTTCGGCGGCTTCAGCTTCCTGCCGAACGACCAACTGCGGCCCGAACGGCTCACGGGAGCGGACGTCAAATTGGAGGGCGAATGGTTGGCGGATCGATCACTGCGCTGGCGTCTGTCGGCCCATCGCGACGAAGTGAAGGATCAGATTCTCTTTCTGTCGCAAGGACCAACGGCGGCGCAACGGCAGAATGTCGGCAAGACCTTATCTACCGGAGGTGCGCTGGATCTCTCGTATCGAGTCAGTCCGCTCCTCTCGTTGACTCTTGGGTATGCCTATGTCGATTCGGCCATCACGAGCGCTCCGGGCGCCCCGGACCGAGAAGGAAAACGGATCCCGAACGTTTCACGGAGCCAAGTGACGGCCGGCATGACGGCGGGCCGACCCGATTGGGTCGAGATCACGCTCATGACCCGGTATCTTTCGCGCCAATTCACCGACGACCTGAATACCCAACCGGTCGCCGACTTCATGGTTCTCGATGCGTCGCTTCAGCATCAGATTCGCAAAGGCCTCCGGCTGGTCCTCAACGGTGAAAACCTCACCGACCGGCACTACATCGCAACACAAACGGGGCCGGTCAAAACGCTCGGCAGCCCGCTCTTGATCATGGGGGGAATCCGCGCCGAATACTGAGGGTTACTCGGGATCTGAGGTATCGCCGACCAGGCGGCTCTCATGTTCGCCGAAGATCGCCGATTCGTGCGTGTAGTGTTTGAACTCGAGAAGATTACCTGAAGGGTCCTGAAGGAAGAAGGTGCGGTGCTCGATGCGGGTCCCGGGAAATCTCACGCGCGGCTGCTGGTAGAACGAAAGCCCCTTGGCCCTCGCCCGATCCGCAAGGTCCTGCCACCGGCTTCTCGAGAGACAGACCAGGCCGAAATGCCGCGGGTAAATCCCCTGCTGCGCCGGCAGCGGCTCGTCCACCGCATGCGCGACCAATTGATGGCCCGCCAGCCCGAACGTGACAGCCCGACTCGATTCCCGCCCGAGCGTGCAACCGAGGCCGTCGACGTAGAACCGCTTGGCTGCATCGATGTTGTGCGTCGGAAAGGCTAAGTGAAACAGGATCTCGTTCATTGCCATCGGCCTCGAACAATCGGATTAGCCGCTCCATTCCACCAACCGGCCGCCATGTGCGGCGTGACATGGTGAATGGTGAACCGTCCGTCCGGTGCGACAACCAGCGTACCGGCCTCTCCATTGATCCGCTGCGCCAGCTGGCGCAGCACCCGCTTAGCCGCCATGACCGGACTCTTTCCCAGGGCAAGACCCTCGCAGATCGATTTGGCAACGGCCAGCCGGATAATGCCCTCACCGAGGCCGGTCATCGACACGGCGCCTGCCCGATTATCGGCATAGACTCCGCATCCGATCAAGGGCGTATCGCCGACGCGACCGGGTAACATCGAATCGATGCCTCCGGTGGAAGCTCCGGCCGCGACTGTTCCCGATTCGTCCAAGGCGACGGCCCCGACCGTGCCGTGCCTGTCTTTGCGCGCGCGGCTCTGCCGGGCGAGAACCCGATCATAAGAGAGATGGCGGGGCATGCCGGTGGCGCGATGCCGCTCGAGCTTGAAATGCCGTGCAAATCTTCCGGCCAACGGTCCGACCAACAGAACATGATCCGTTTCTTCCATGACGAGCCTGGCTGCAGTAATCGGATGGACGATGCCCTCGATCGAGGCCACCGCACCGGCTTTCAGACGAGCCCCTTCCATAATGGAGGCATCCATTCGTTGCACGCCGTCCAGCTGGTGTTTGGCCCCCCGCCCTGCGTTGAATAATCCGGAGGCCTCAAGCAGACCGATCGCACATTCGACGGCCATGACCGCGGGACCGCCCTGTCGAAGCACCGCATGGCCGGTGGCGAGTGCTTCGACAAGGCAGGAAGCCTGGCGCTTGGTCATCGGACGGCGGCCTGCGCCGCCGTGGGCGAGAATGAGGGGGCGAGGACGGCTCAATTGAGCAGAAGGTCCCGAACCTGCCGGAAGGCCGGATCTCTCATGCGGTCCAGATCGGAGCGCACAAAGCCCAGGCCGGTGACGCAGAGTTCGAAATTGTCGGAGAGTTTTTTGAACAGCGGCGGTTCGTCCGATGAGGGGCCACCGGCCATTTGCGCGACGATGCCGTAAGACCGTTTCCCGGTCTTGACGTAGTCCACGAGAAAATCCTTATGATAGATCACGCTGGCCGTCTTGAGCCGACGGAGATATTCGGGAAAGAGTCCTGCCATGAAAAGGGTGAAGTCGCCGATGTGTTGATGAACTTCTCGTTCTCGATCCAAAGACTGCGCTTCGAGCAAGACTTCCGATTCGAACAGCAGGTCCACTACGGTGTCGACCGATTTGCCCTGCCGGGTGCTGATTTTATAGAGCTGATCAGTGCGGGTAAAGTCGACGAGGAGGTTCGACACGTAGCTGGTCACGTTGAGATCGGGCCAGCCGAGATGTTCGGTAAAACTCTTCTCGGTCAGGCTGCCGAACAGTTGCCGCAGCGGATGTCGAGCCGGGACCGTTGTTCCCATCTCTTCCTCCCACTGGTTTCACGAAGTCCGATCAAGTATAGCAGACTCTCGTCAGGACGCGACGGACGTCCCTCGGCTATCCAGCACAAAGGTGACCGGTCCGTCGTTGAGCAACTCCACTTTCATGTGGGCGGCAAACACACCGGTCTCGACCGGTGTGCCCTGAGCCCTCAGGTCGGTCGCCACTTGCTCGTACCACCGTTTGGCCTCTTCAGGCGGAGCAGCCTCGTCAAAGCTCGGCCGCCGGCCGCTCGTCGTGTTTCCCAGAAGCGTGAACTGGGAGACGAGTAGCACCGACCCGTTCACGTCCGTGAGCGACCGATTCATTTTACCCGCTTCATCGGAAAAGATTCGCAATGTGCGCAGCTTTTCCGCGAGAAACCGGCAATCCGATTCCCCGTCGCTCTTGGCGACACCGAGCAAGACGAGCAACCCGTCCCCGATCGTCCCGACAATGCGTCCATCCACCTCGACGGAAGCGTGCGTCACACGCTGAATCACCGCTTTCATGTATCGCGCCCCTTCCGGCGAATCCGGGAGAGCGAACCCTCGAGAGCGAGTAGCCGCCGTTTCGCCGGCAGTCCGCAGGAGAAACCTCCGAGCGAACCATCGCCGGCCACGATCCGATGGCAGGGAATGACGATCGGCAAGGGATTGGCGCCAACGGCATTGCCGACGGCTCTTGCATACTGACGGCCCCCGACCCGAGCGGCCACGTCTCGATAGGAACGGAGCTGACCGTAGGGCAGCTCTTGCAGCGCTTTCCAGACACGCCGTTGAAAGCTCGTCCCCTCCGAGAGGTCGAGAGGGAGATGAAATGAGGTACGTGTCCCGGCCAAGTATTCGGTCAGTTGCGTCCTTGCCGTGCGGAGGCGAGGCGACGAAGTCTCCTCACAGCCCTCTGCACCGCGGCGCAAATCAGACGCGATCATCCTCCTCGATCTTTTCGCCAACGCGATCGCCGCGATGCCGGCCGCCGTTTCCGCAACCCCCATCCAGCCCCATCGCGACTTAAAGATCATGATGCGGCGCATATCTTCTCCTACCGTCCTATGACGCGACCGAACTTCCGCTTGGCCATACCCCATACGAGATCCAGCTCTTCGGATCGGAACAGCGCGTGCACCGCGAGGTACCCGCTCACGCTCAGTCCGATCGCCACCGCCAGCATGACCGACTTGGCCGTCCATTCGTCCGCATGCGTCCAGACTTGCGCGCCCGCCACCCACCAGCAGGCCGCGATCAACGGGACGCAGGCCACGAAGACGCGCCCCGCAGATCGCCCGACCGCTCCCCAATCGACTCCGCCCAGCCGGCGGTTGAGCACGGCCACCAGGATGCCGCCGTTCACCATCGCCGCAAGCGCAGTCGCCAGTGCCAATCCCGATGCACCCAGCGGAGACATGAGCAGCAACGAGAAGGCGATGTTCGCCGCCACGGCGATTGCAGCCGCAATCGCGGGCGTCCTCGTGTCTTGCAAGGAATAGAACGCGGCCACGATGATCCGCACACCGCCGAACGCCCAGAGACCGACGGCATAGCACAGGACCGCCATGGCGGTCTCAGCCGTATCCTGTGCCGAGAACGTGCCGTGCTCAAAAAACAGGTGCACGATCGGCGTGCGAAGGAATATGAGGCCCAGCATCGCCGGGAACATGATGAACACGATCATGCGCAATCCAAAGCCGAGCGTTGTCCGAAGCTCTTCCAGCGCGCCGCGCGCCGCCTGGGCCGACAGCGTCGGCAGAATCGCCATGGCCAGCGCCACACCGAAGATGCCCAGAGGAAATTGGATCAGCCTCATGCCATAAAACAGATATGTCGGCGCGCCGGAGATGAACGAGGCCAGGATCGTGCTCACCGTCAAATTAATCTGAGTGACGGACATGCCGAGCAGCGACGGCACCATCAGCTGGGCCATTCGCCGCACGCCCGGATGACGCGGATCGAAACGAAGCCCGAACAACAGTCCTCGCAGCTTGAGACTGGGAAGTTGCATCGCAAACTGCGCCGCACCCCCCACCACCACGCCGATCGCCACGCCGAGAATCGGCTCAGGCAAGTGCGGAGACAGGAACAATGCGCAGCCGATGATGAAGATGTTTAGAAATAAGGCGGCATACGCCGGAGCCGCAAACGCGCGGACGGAATTCAGAATGCCCATGGCGACCGCGGCAAGGCTGATGAACAACAGATAGGGGAACATCACGCGAGTCAGAACGGTCGTGAGCGCCAGCTTTTCCGGAGAGGCTTGAAAGCCCGGCGCCAGGACCTGGACCAGCCAGGGCGCGACAAGTATACCCAGCAGCGTGACCAGTGTGACGATCGTCAGTAACGTGGTAAAGGCCGCGCTGGCCAGCTCCCAGGCTTCCTTTTTTGATTTGAGTGTGTAGTATTCCGTGAAGACCGGAATAAACGCGGCGGACATGGAGCCTTCGGCAAACAGCTCGCGCAGGAGGCTGGGAATGCGGAAGGCGACGAAGAAGGCATCGGCGGCAGGGGTCGCTCCGAAGAGGCGAGCGAGAACCATATCTCGGATGAATCCCAAGATGCGACTCGAAAACGTGGCAATACCAATCGTGCCGGCCGCCTTCACGACCGAGTGATTCGCGTGCCGGGATGTTTCAGGCGCGGCTGTGGTGAGGTCTGACATGGGTGCGGATTCTAGCGGAACGCCGCCGGTCAGTCCATGGAGTGCGATTCATGGCTTTGTAGCGTTGTCGGCCCGACAAGTCTCTCACGATGAGCCGGCAACCCTTGTCATGTTATGATGAGCGCCGTCTCGCACAAGTTCTTACCAAGAGGCGCGTATGTCGCTTGAACCATCATCACGTCTGCCGGGGGGATTTCAGCTCAGGCATCGTACGCTCGGCCTCTACCAAGGGAGTGCGATTGAGCTGGCCTTTTGGCATCCCTCGTCCGGCATGCCGGAGTACGGCTTATGCCGCTTTCCTACCCAGGACAAGGCTCAGGCTTTGATTGAGTTTCTCACCTCGTCAGCCTGTGCGGAGCCACTCGACTGTCAGGACCTGACGATCGAGCCCTACGACCTCGCCGAGCATGAACGCTTGACGACGGAATATCCCCTCCCCTCCGCCTGGGAACAACCGACCTGATTCGAGTCTGAGAGCGCGTTGGACGGGGGCGGTTTGGCGAAAAAGGCCCGAGCTACGACTTAACCGGCTCTTCGGAAGGTGCACTGACCTTCTGAAGATGTTCGACCGTTTGGGCCTGGATGAACGCGAGCAGGCGCTTGTTCTCCTGGGCTGCACGGAGAAACTTGAACGCGATACCTCGCGGGCTGATGGAGCGGACCATCGCGGCGACTTCCAACGGCTGATTCTGCCGGTCCGTCGCAATTTCCAAATAGAAGATATCGTCGACGTGCACCTGCGTCTGGCTCTTGATGATACAGCCGCCCATCGACAGGTCCAGCACCGTACCCTCTCCGCGTACTTTTCCTCCCGAGAACGAGAGAAACAGCCGCACAGGAATTCTGAGGTGTTCGCGACGGTCCATCGGATGGCGGGGATGGTCCAGCCCGATACGGGAGGCCATGAAGCGGCAACTGCAATGGGGGCAGGAAAACGGGGACAACAGGAGAAGCGCGGCCATACGCTCGCTCGCCGACAACGGCCGACACCGCAGCACTTGCTCATGATTGCATTGCGGACAGTTGAGGAGTCGACCCATCGAATATGCCCTTGTCGGTATCCGCCGCCTGGCTGACGACGATATTGCGGTAGATCGACAGCCGGAGCGGTTTTTCACTGACGACCATTCTCCTCATCGATAGGCCATGTCCTTCCGTCTGTCAAGCAAAGACCCTGTTTCTCCTGCCGGCGACGACGGAGTCTCGATGAGCCGGGAGAATGCGGGACGCGAAGCGGTTGCGCAGAAGGCCGGTCAGTGGGATTCCGCGTGGGGATCGGCTGGCACCTCGGATGGCGGAGTCGGTTCGGCAATGGTCGCACGGAGAAATTCCCGATTGAGCTTGGCGATGAACCGTACGCTGATGGATTTTGGGCAGACAGCCTCGCACTCGTACTGATTCCCGCAGGAACCGAACCCTTCTCGATCCATCGCAGCGACCATGGTCTTGACACGCCTGGTTCGCTCCGGCTCGCCCTGCGGCAGCGAAGCCAGATGCGATACCTTGGCGGCGACGAACAGCATGGCCGATGCATTCTTACAGGCCGCCACGCAGGCGCCGCAGCCGATGCAGGAAGCGGCGTCCATGGCCGTCTCCGCTTGATCTTTTGCGATCAACAAGGCATTGCCATCCACCGCCCCTCCGGTATGGACCGAGATGTAGCCGCCTGCCTGCAACACGCGATCCAGTGCACGTCGGTCGACGACAAGATCTTTGATGACCGGAAAGGCCCGGGCTCTCCATGGCTCAATCGTAATGGTTGCGCCGTCGGTGAACCGCCGCATGTAGAGCTGGCACGTCGTGATGCCTCTATCGGGGCCGTGCGGAAATCCGTTGATCACCAACGAACAGCTTCCGCAGATGCCTTCTCGACAGTCATATTCGAACGCGACCGGCTCTTCGCCTTGTAACGCCAGCCTCTGATTCACGATGTCCAACATCTCAAGGAACGACATGTCGGGACTCACATCCTGGGCCTGGTAGGTCACCAACCGGCCTTTCACGTCGGGCCCATGCTGCCGCCAAATCTTCAAGGTGAATTTCATAGCATCACGTCTCTCTCGAACCTGCCGGTCCTTCCGGCACCCCGTATCCCTCACATCTTGCACAGACCGGTCATTGGTAGCTTCGGGTCGACAGTTTCACGTATTCGAAGACAAGCGGCTCCTTGTGCAATACCGGCTGACCGTTCGGAACATGTTCCCATGCCGCGACGTGGGCGAACTTGTGATCGTCGCGCAACGGCTCCCCCTCAGGCGTTTGATGCTCTTCCCGGAAATGCGCCCCGCACGACTCTTCGCGGTGAAGCGCGTCGTGGCAGAGGAGTTCGGCGAATTCCAAAAAGTCCGCCACTCGCCCCGCGTATTCCAATGCCTGGTTGAACGTTTCTCCCGATCCACGCACCGCCACGTCCCGCCAGAACTCTTCCCGCAATGGTGGAATCATGTCGAGCGCCCTCTTGAGGCCCGCTTCGTTTCGGGCCATGCCGCAGGCATTCCACATCAGACGCCCCAGATCGCGATGGAACGAGGTCGCCGTCTTCCTCGCCCGCCCGCCGAGCAGTCTCGCAATCCGGCTCGTCACGCGTGCGCCGGCCGCACGGACTAGAGGGTGATCGTGCGAGATCGGCTCGCTCGTGGTGGTCGCCAGGTAGTGGCCGATCGTGTAGGGAAGAATAAAATAGCCGTCCGCCAACCCTTGCATGAGCGAACTGGCGCCTAACCGATTCGCACCGTGGTCGGCAAAATTGGCTTCCCCGATCACGAACAGGCCGGGAATCGTGCTCATCAAGTTGTAATCGACCCAGAGGCCGCCCATCGCGTAGTGCGGTGCGGGATAGATGCGCATCGGCACCTTGTAGGCATCCTCACCGGTGATGCGTTGATACATGTCGAACAGATTGCCGTACCGTTCACGCACCACCTCGAGACCTTGTTGTGCAATGGCATCCGACAGATCCAAATACACGCCGTGCCCGCCTGGACCCACCCCGCACCCTTCGTCACAGAGTTGCTTGACCGCGCGGGAGGCGACGTCTCGAGGCACCAAGTTGCCGAAGCGGGGGTACCGCCGTTCCAGGAAATAGTCCCGCTCCGACGAGGGAATCTGGTCGGGCAATCTGGCATCGCCCGGCTCTTTCGGAACCCATAAACGTCCATCATTGCGCAGAGATTCTGACATGAGCGTGAGCTTGGCCTGGTATTCCTCGCTCGGTGGGATCGCCGTCGGATGGATCTGGGTAAAGCAAGGATTGGCGAAGGCCGCGCCCTGTTTCCAAGCCCGGTAGGTGGCGGTCACGTTGCTGCCACTGGCATTCGTCGAGAGATAAAAGATGTTGCTGTATCCGCCCGTCGCCAGCACCACGGCCTGCGCCAGGTGCGTGGTGATCGCGCCTGTGACCAGGTCACGGATGACAATTCCGCGGGCGTGGCCATCGACCACGATGAGGTCCAGCATCTCAGTACGGGGATGCATGGTGACCTGGCCGCGCTCGACCTGCCAGCAGAGCGCCGAGTAAGCGCCCAGCAGCAATTGTTGACCCGTCTGACCCCTGCAATAAAACGTGCGGGACACCTGCACACCGCCAAAGGACCGGTTGGCCAACTGCCCGCCGTACTCCCGTGCGAACGGCACGCCGAGCGCGACGCATTGATCGATGATCTGGGTGCTCACCTGCGCCAGGCGGTAGACGTTCGCCTCCCGGGAACGGAAGTCGCCTCCTTTGATCGTGTCATAGAAGAGCCGGGCGACGCTGTCTCCGTCATCTTGGTAATTCTTCGCCGCGTTGATGCCACCCTGTGCGGCAATGCTGTGGGCGCGGCGCGGGCTGTCCTGAAAACAAAAACAGTGCACGTGATATCCCAATTGTCCCAGCGTAGAGGCGGCGCTGGCGCCGGCCAAACCGGTCCCGACGACAATGACGCTGATGCACCGCTTGCTGTTCGGGCTCACCAGTTTCTCGCTGAACCGATGGCGGTCCCATTTCGTTTCGAGCGGGCCCGAAGGAACTTTGGAGTCGAGCAGGATCACGCGTGCACCATTCCGAAGGCGACGGCCAGGACGATCGCCACGTTGCCCGCTACTACCAAAAGGGCCGCAACCGGACCCGCCCCTTTAAAGAGGCGCTCGAGGATCGGATGTTCGATCCCCAGCGTCTGTAGGCTGCTGGACAACGCGTGGCTCAAATGGAGACCCAGTACTGCCTGCCCCGCCAGATAGATCACCACGAATAATGGATTCTGAAAGGCATGGAGAACTTTCCCGTACACGTCCCGATGTCCGTGCGCATCGAGACGTTCGGAAAAAGACGGATCCACAACGCCCGCCGTCAAGTGCAGGAGGTGGAATACAATGAAGAGCGTCAGCAACCCGCCCGTCACGGCCATCGTACGCGACGCCACCGAGGCCTGACGGTACGTACGAGCCGCATAGCCAGCCGGACGAGCGCGACGATTGTGAAAGGCCAACCGGATCGCCAAGCCCATGTGTACGCCCACGATCCCGATCAACCCCAGTCGAGCCGTCCACAAGAGGATCGGCAAGTCGCGCAGAAGCGCGGCGTAGCCGTTCAGCGCGTCCGGGCCTTCAAAGACTTGAAGATTGCCCAGCATGTGAAAAACGACAAAGCCGGCTAGCCCAAGTCCCGACAGAGCCACCAGCACTTTGCTGCCGAGCGAGGTAAGGATGTGGCCGAAGAGGCGGGTCATGCCTGATACTCCCTGTCGGGGCCGTCCCCTCTCTTGTACTCTGCTCCTGTGCGGACCTCAAGGGGGCCGTGATCGTGCGCCCGCGACCCTGTGCGCACACAACAGCCTTCCTCCGCTACAAACTCGTTGCAGCCGCTCGACCGGCCAAATATCCCGTCGCCCAGGCCCACTGGAAGTTGAATCCGCCGATGCGGCCGTCGCAGTCCAAGATCTCGCCGACGAAATACAATCCGGGAACGAGCTTGGATTCCATCGTGCGAAAGTTTATTTCTTCGAGCGGCACGCCTCCCGCAGTGACTTCAGCATAGTTCCATCCGCGATCTCCTGTGATAGGAAGCTGAAACCTGGTGAGGGCCACAATCAGCCGGTCGCGATCCGTTCGTGGCAATTGTGCGGCGGCTTTCAGTGGATCGCAGTCGACCTGCCGGCAAAGAGCCTCGGCGAACCGCTCGGGCACCACGTGGGCCAATGTCTTCACAAGCGAACGGCGGGGATGAACGGTCGCCTGCTCCATGAACCATGCGCGAACCTGCTCCTGCGTCTGTCCCGGAAGAAAGTTGGCGCAGACCTCAACTGGCTCTCCCTGCTCATGCGCAGAGGACCAGAACCGGCTGGCGTCCATCACGACCGGGCCGCTGATCCCCACGTGCGTCCAGAGCAGGCTCCCGGTGCGTTGATCGACCGGTTGGCCGCTGACAATGGATGTGAGCTCCACTTCTTGAGAGAGGCCTGAGAGGATTTTGTGAAACATGCGGTCTTCGAGCAGCAACGGGACGAGTGCGGGGACGGTAACAGTCACAGAATGGCCGAGCCGGCGAGCAAGTGCATAGCCAAACCCGTCGCTCCCCGACTTCGGGAGCGATCGTCCGCCTGTCGCCAGCACTATCTTCGCAGCACGGAATCTCCCTTGAGAATGGTGCACCATGAAGTGGCCGGTCTCGCCTGTGACGCATTCAATGTCGGTCACACGATGGTCCGAGCAGATCTCCACTCCCAGCCCGCGACAACGTTCAACAAGCGCGTCGAGTACCGTCCTCGCCTTATTTGTCACCGGAAAGAGTTTGCCGGTTTCTTCTCGCTTCAGCTCGACGCTCATCGAGGCGAACCATGTGACGGTCTTCGCGACAGGAAACGCAGCCAGCACGTTCTTGATGATCCGGCGATTGCCGAAGAAGTCGGCGGGTGATATGGCCTCGTGCGTGACGTTACAACGCCCGCCTCCGGAGACGAGGATCTTGGCGCCGACTGTTTTGGCTCCATCCAGCAGCACAATACGGCGCGAGCCTGATTGCTGCGCGCCCTCCCCTGCAAAGATTGCGGCCGCCAAGCCCGCCGCCCCGGCTCCGATCACCGCGATATCGTTCACGATATCAGTGGTAGACATTAGAGATTTTTA
>CAZOUA010000004.1:0-98678 GCA_964582865.1 uncultured Nitrospira sp.
CGTCCAACACATAATCGAGCAGGCATTCCGTGACGAAGCCTGAACCACGAAGGGCGACATCGGCCAACAATGAGAGAATGTCCTCGGGATTCTGCACGGTCACTTGTTTCATGAATATCCTCCGCGTTCGGATTGTAACGAGGCCTCGCTCAGGAAGGCAACCAGCATGATCAGACCGCTCACGAAAAGCCGCTTTCAAGAAGAGATCCTGCGCATCATGGATCGCAAACACCATTGGGCCTGGCCGGCCTTCGCCGACGGAACTGTCACCATTGAACAAATGAAACGGCACTTCCAGCAGGAGTACGGCGTGTACGTGCGGGATTTCCCCGTGCTCCTGGCGCGCATCCACGGGCATAACCCGCCCGCTCCCGTGCGCCGCATGCTGGCAGACAATATTTACGAAGAGGACACGGGAGGATTGTCGCTGGGCAAGTCCCATCCCGAACTGTTCCTGACGATGATGGCCGGACTGGGTCTGCCTGTGCGGACGTTCGACCGCATCACCCTCTTACCGGCTGCCCGCCGCTACCGCGCCTGGCTCGACCGCGTTTCCTACCATCGTGATTGGGTCCTCGGTGCCGCCGCACTGACCGTGTTCGTCGAAGGGAGCGTCAAAGACCGCAAAGAATTGGCCGAACCCTCCAAACCCAAGAGCGCCGAGGAAATAGAAGCCATCATTCAGCACCACCCTTTGGTCCGGCACTATCACCTCTCTCCAGATGCCATGGATTTGATTCGCGCACACCAGATGGTGGAGGCGGGCCACCGTCACGACGCCTACAACATGGTCGTCAATTATGCGACAACCCTCTTGCAGCAACGGGCCGTCTTGAACTGTTTGAAGAAAAGCCTCATTCTGTGGCACGCCTATCGGGACAACGTAGCTCGGGTATGCGGCCTCAAGAAACCCTGAGGCTGTCCTGCCCTCTCTTAATCTGTTCCCTCCTCTTATTTGCCATCAGCTCATTTTCGCTTGCCAACGGCTTTTCGCAACCGGACGACATGGCGCTGATTCCAGCCGGAGAATTTTCTATGGGCTCGCCGGCCGGCAGCGACGGCCTTCCCGATGAACAGCCGCAACGAAAGATCTATCTCGGAAGTTTTCTCATGGATCGTTACGAAGTGACGAACGACGCGTACGCAGCCTTCGTCACGGGCACCAAGCACCGCATGCCTGAAAATAACAAGCCCGCTTCCACGCTGTGGAGCATGCACGGCCCGATGGCTGGGATCGGACGCCATCCGGTCGTCAACGTCAGCTGGGCCGATGCGGAAGCCTATTGCCGATGGGCCGGGAAACGTCTCCCAACCGAAGCGGAATGGGAGAAGGCGGCACGCGGAACAGATGGGCGGCGCTATCCCTGGGGAAACGAATGGGACATCAAACTGGCCAACAGCGCCAGTTACTGGGCTGCACGCACGATTGAATTCGTCAGCGGCGCTGACTGGGATGCCTTCTGGATCCGAGGCGATGGAGCCCGTATCGCGAAAGAACAGGGACTCAATGGCGAAGTGTTGACGATGCCGGTCGGCAGCTTCCCCTCTGCCCTGAGCCCCTATGGACTCTATGATATGGCGGGGAATGTCGCGGAATGGGTCGAGGATTGGTACGATCCCAACTATTATCGATCGGGGCCGCTCACAGACCCCCATGGCCCTTCACGGGGTGCGATCAAGGCCATGCGCGGGGGATCATGGCTGAAACCGGCAATCAGTCTGAGAGCCAGCGACCGAGACTGGGGAACCATGGACAGCAGGCCCAGCGGAACCGGGTTTCGTTGCGCCAAAGATGCTTATTGAGAAGGGATCGCCCTTCCGGATCCAAGACAACCTCACAACCCGTTGTCCGGCGCCTACGGAGCCAACACAAAATCGACTCGTTCGACGCGCACGAACGGCATGATAAGGCCAAGCCCCTCCTCATCATGTGAAAAATCATAGACCAGCGACTCATCGGGAATCAGTCGCCCCGTCATCACGACGTCGATTTCCACCGGCTGGCCGGCTGCCAAGAGATGCTGCAGTCTCTCGCGTTGCGCCGCGTCGGTCTCAGCGACAAGATTGCTTGGCGCTTCCTCCGGCTTGAAACGTATCATGCCCCACTTCGTCTTGATGAATTTCGGTCCCAGCGCAACAGGAAAACCGCCAGACTCAGGATTGTAGGCCGACAGCTCTCCAGCCCAAGCAAATGCCAGAAGCCAGCTCAACGCCGGACGACCTTCCCGCTTCGCATCGCGCTCCCTGTTGAGCGTAAAAAGACGATCGTCATGCCCCGGGTCATGATGTCCATGGCCATAGACCGTATTCCAATCTGGCGGGCGGCCATCTAATTCGGCAAGAAACTGCTCAATGGCGGAGGATTCCATCATGAGGTGAGTCTCGACTGGGAGAATCGAGTGAAGCGCGTCCGGAGAGAGCACTCGCAGCGGAGCACGGCCGCTGACTTCCTCGGCCTGCCCTTCAAGCCCGATCGATAAACAGAAGATCAAGAACACGAAGCGGGTAGCGCTACGCATACACAGTCGTTAATCCGTGGCGTTGGTGACCGCCTGTTCGAAACTCGTCTGCAAGGCCGCCACAGCCTGATGCTCCTGAGACAATACGCCCTTCTCTACGAGCAGTTGCACCCTGGGGGCAGGATCGATTCGCCGAAGCGCCTGTTTGTTCAAGCCAGCTGTTTCGAGCACCTTCCGATACGTCACCAGCCAGGACTCGACGACCACGCGCAATCCGGCGTCCGTAGGCTTCATTTTTCCCATGTGAACTTGCTGGAGGAGCTTAATGAGCGGATCCGATTGCGAGATGGTCGCGATCGCTCGTTGAAGCGCGAGCTCGGCTGCATCCATGGCTAGTTCATCGAGCAGGAACCTGGCCCGCGCGGATCGCCGCAGCTTCCACAAGCGCCTCCCCCGCTACCCGGCAGCACCCATCCGCCCGTGCTGCCCACCCCAAACGCAGAGATTTGCTTCTCCAATTTCGTCGCGTGGCATTTCGGGCACGCGGCTTCCGTTGAGCCGTATTGCAGCAGCTCAAACCGATGATTGCATTCGCTGCAGACATATTCGAAGATAGGCATGGTGTGAACTCCCAGTTAGAAGCCTCATTATAGAAGCGACCGGCATAAATCCGCAACGAGCGAGGGCTGCAATGTATCAGGAAGAAAAGACGTTCACTCTCCGGTTCAGCCTGGAAGCCGCGTTCCCTGAAGATTACGAAGGAGACGAGGATCATCTCGCCTGGCTGCGCGAATGGGAAGCGCACATGAAGCCACAGATGCTCAAACAGGTCTTCGACTCGCTCCGGCAGCATCCGGCATGGACATCTCACATCCGCAATCGCGGAGTCGCATCGACGGATGAGATCGAAATCGTCGTCGCACGAGATTACTCAAAACCCATCCCCTTCCCCTTTCGTATCCGATCATGACGAAACCCATCGGCCTCTACCTGCATATCCCGTTCTGCCACCAACGTTGCGATTTCTGCGCCTTCTATCTGGAACTCCATCGTGACAGCGCTGCAGAGGCCTTCCTCCAAGCACTGAAGACGGAAATCCTCTTGCAAGCCGGACAAGAGGGAATCGCAGGACGCGTCTTTCAATCGGTCTATTTCGGCGGAGGAACACCGACAACGCTTCAAGCGGGCCAGCTCCTTGAAATCCTCGACGGCATACACCGATCCTTGCGCCTCGCCCCCGATTGTGAAATCACCGTCGAGGCCCACCCAGGCACGGTGACTCGAACTGATCTCTCCACGTTCCGGGATGCCGGAATAAACCGGATCAGTTTCGGAGCGGAATCGATGCAGGACGATGAACTGATTCGTATCGGCCGGCCCGCTCTTGCCCGCGAAACCGTTTCGGCCGTCCGCTGGGCTCGAGAGGCCGGATTCACGAATATCAGCCTCGATCTGATGTACGGACTTCCGGATCAGACCACGGAAAGTTGGACACACACGCTTGGCCAATGCATCGCGTTGGCCCCGACCCATCTCTCCTGCTATGCGCTGACCGTGGAAGAAGGCACCAGGCTCGCCCATAACATTCGCCGTGGCCACGCCAATGCGCCGGATGAATCGATCCAAGTTGCCATGGATCGATCAGCCCAGGCGGCCCTTAGCTGTGCAGGGTATCAGCAGTATGAAATCTCCAATTATGCCAAACCGGGCTTTGCCTGCCGCCATAATTTCCTGTATTGGACCAACGGCGAGTATCTTGGATTCGGACCCAGCGCACAATCTTATGTAGGAGGGGCTCGGTTCGGTAATGTGGCGAATCTGACCGCGTATCAAGCGGCTTTGGCTCAAGCACAACTGCCGACCCAGGATAAGATTGCGCTGACGGGGAAGGAGCAGATCCGCGATGCGGTGATCTTCGGCCTGCGACTTATCCAAGGCATCCCCACGCGCCAATTGCGGGTCCATGCCGAGAACTATGGATACGAAGCGGTCGTGGAGACTCTTCGCGAACAGCGGCTGATCGAGGAAGAGGGCGAACGCAGCCGTCTATCCGCTCAGGGACGTCTCCACGCCGATACCGTAGCCGAGAAGCTGTATTAATTTACGTGTGCCGGACCATGAGAAAGTGCAGCGCGCCGTCGGCAAGAATGCCCGCCCAGGCCACTCCATTCAACCAGCGGAGCGAGGGGGACCGTCCATTCCAGTGATGTAGCAAGGCGCCGAATAAGCAGAGCTGGGTCAAAATGGAAAACGGGCGATGCAGGTTGGCCGAAACCATGCCCCGTTCACTGGCAACCGCCGAAGCCGCTGCCAGGAAATAGAACGCAAACGCCCCGATCTGCAACCATCGCGCGCGAAGGTCGTTCCCTGCGCGTACGACCACCACCAAGGCCCATGATAAACAGATGATGACGACGAGCAAGAGCAGGGGGAAAAGAGGCCACCAGACTTTGGCATCCAGCATGGGCACGAACTCTAACAAGGCTTGTTATAGAGGTCAATGAGCGGAATCAGCCTCCATTGACTTTTTCTACCGGGAGGATGGAGACTAGTAACAGACTTATTGGAGGCTCTATGCCGGTCAATATGGACCCAGCCAAGAAGCGAAAGCGTGCCCAGGTCCAGCCTGCGGCCAGTCCCATGCGGGCTGATGCTGAACAGAATCAGCGCGCTCGATTTGGCGAAGAAACAGAAGAAGACCGGATCAAGGCCTTGGCGGATGCGGAACGGAAGAACCTCTGGGACGCCACCGAAGTCATCGACATGGATACGGTCTAGAGCTTCGGGGCTACGCGGGAAGAAAATAGAAGGCGATCGCCAGCATCGCGTAGACCCCCACCAACATCACGCCTTCCATCCAGTGGGATTCCCCATCCATCGCGACAAAACCGACGATCAGCACCGAGATCGTCACGGCGGCGACCTCGAACGGCGTGAAGATCAGATCCAGCGGCGCGCCAAATACATAACTGGCAAAGACCAACAGCGGAGCAACGAGCAACGCAATCTGGGTACTTGACCCCACCGCAATCCCGAGAGCCAAGTCCATCTTGTTCTTCATCGCCATCATCACGGCCGTCGAATGTTCGGCTGCATTCCCGACCAGCGCAACAAGGATCACGCCGACGAACAGTTGCGTTAATCCCAACGTCTTGGCCGCATGATCCAGTGCTCCGACCAGCATTTCGCTCATGACGGCGATGAAGATGGTGACGACCGTCAACACGACGATCGACTGCGACCGGCTCCATGGCTTTTCCCCCAGGTCGCTCGCATCGTGCGGTTCTCCTGCAAAAACATGCTTGTGCGTCCGCAAGGTAAACATGAGGCTTAAGAGATAAATAGCGAATAAGACAATGGAAATCTCAAGACTCAGCTCGCGTTCGATTGCAACCCCCCGATCTGCCGCCGTGAAATGGAACAATGCGGGAATGATCAGGCCGACGGCGGCCAACAGCAGGAGGCTCGCCCCCATGCCGGCAGCCGTTTGATTGAATTTTTGCCGTTCGTATTTGAGCCCGCCTGCAAGCATCGAGGCGCCGAGAACGAGTAAGATGTTGCCGAGGATGGATCCGGTCAGGGATGCCTTCACGACATCGTGCAAGCCTTCACGCAAGGCGACCAACGCGATGATCAGCTCGGCGGCATTGCCCAAGGAAGCATTGAGGAGACCACCCAGCCCTGCTCCGACATGGGCGGTCAGATGTTCCGTAGCCCGCCCGAGCATGCCGGCCAGAGGGACAATGGCCACTGCCGCGGAAAGAAACACGGCGAGGTGATCGGCCTTGAACAGCTCAAGCGCAATGGTGACCGGCACGAACAACAGCAAGACATCGAGCCAGGATGAAAACAACGTTTTCATGAGGCAAACGTTAGCATGAGCAGGATTCTTTGTCGATGAAACCGACCGCGCCACCACAAGTTCTGTTTTATCCATTTCATCTCTGCCACGAAGACACCCTGACAAGACTGCTGCTGCGATTTTTCTCCGTGCATTTTCGCGACTTCATGGCTCTCCAATTCACGCCCATGGTCGGCATGACGGCCTATGCCGATCGCATGGGCGACAGCTTTCCTGAACTGCTCGCTGCAGGCCGGCTCGTCCAGGGTTATGACGTGAGCGGCCCGCTCCCAGGCAATGTGAGCAGCGCCGTCGATCGCGATCTCCACGATCGAACCTGGCGCAATATCTTCGACCAAGCTCTCCGGACCGATCGCCGTTTTCAGCGTGGCCTTTTTGAGCTTCAGAATTCGGCTCCTGTCATCGATTCACAATTTGCCGCGGCCCCGTTCAGCGTAGACCGGATCAAACAGTTGTGCTCGACTTCGAATGACAATGCATCGACACTCGACTATGCTCTCGCCCTTGTAAAAACATCCGCATCCCTGATCTACACCTATCGACTTGCCCTGGCTCATGGCCTACAGGTTGCCACGGATTCCCCTGTTCACTTTGAATTATTCGAACAAACCTGTGTACGCGAACGTATCGCACTCGCCAACCACCTTCTCGTGAGAAAAGGATATTAATCAGCCGGTTAAACTCTGCTAGAATTGCCCGCTATGGCCGACTCCCCCACTCCGCTTGCAACCCCATTGGTCACTGAAACTCCGTCCACCGGCAGCGGCGATGGCCTTGAGGCCCGTGTGGTCGTGTACAATTGCGATTGCCACACCTACCAGCAAGTCATTGCGCTGTTTTGCCAATGCATTCCCGGCATGACCCCCTCCAGGGCTTTCGAACTGGCCTGGAAAATCGATCATCACGGAGAAGCCGTGGTGTTTGAAGGCGCCTGGAAGCAGGCGGAAGAGATCGCCGGAAAACTAGGCGGAGGGGGACTGCGGGTCGCGGTGCAGTAACAAGGACGCTTATTTCTTATGCGCTATTTTCTTTTTTGTGGCGACTTTTGGCTTACTGACCGGCTTCGCCTTGGAAGCCGGTGCGCTCGCCTTCTTCAGAACCGTCTTCTTGCCTAACGCTGGCCTCGATGAATCGGTTCTCCCGGACTTTCCAGATCTCCCGATCTTCTCCTTAGCGACCGATGCCTGTAATTTATGGGTGCCTGCCGTTCGATTCAGTTTGCTGACCATCTCGCTGTTGTACACTCGAACTTGGTACAGCTCGAAGAGTTTTGCAACCGCCTTCTGATCACCTTTCTTTGCGGCGTTCAGGAGCCGCCGGCGCTGGTTCATTTCTTCTTCTTCAGTGTGGGAAGCCGCACGTCGTTCCATACCGATCCTCTCTCCTTCTCGTTGCAAGAGGCCCGCGAACAGCCAGGCCGAAAAAATCGGGCAACTATATCAGAAACCACGGCATTATGAAAATGCCGCATGCACGGCCCCTGCCCTTCTGCAGCCATTGAGCACGGCCTTAACGGGCAGGTATAATTCTCCACGCATCTTTCAGCTCTCGTCAGCTCTAACAAGGAGACCCGATCATGGACATGCAGAAACAGGAACAACCGACCGTCGCAGACGATCCACAGGCTCGCGAACGACTCCGCGTAGCTTTTGAGAATACGGCCCGCTGGCCGAAGGGCTTCAACGGCTTCACCGCCGACCTCACGGTCAACGTGAACGGCAAAGAAACCAAAGGGCCTGTCATGGTGAAAGGCCCGCGTGAAGTCTCCGTCCAGCTCGGAGACCCTGATGTCCAGAAATGGGCGCAAGAACAGCTCGGCATGATCGCCGTGCACCGCGGCCCGCGCAGTTTCGAGGAATCGGACGGGAAGTATACGCTGACAATGGAAGAAGATGGGCACCCGTTCGGCACCAAGCTCATCATCCATGGCTCGAATTCGTTTTACCGCCTCAAGAACAACCGCATTACCCAGATCAACCGGAAGATGGCCCATCCCGGCATGCCGCCTTTCGCTTTTACGATCAACGTCGAAGACAGCGCGGTTACGCAGGATCAAAAGAACCTGACGACAAAATACACCGTCTATTACTACTCACCCGCCGATGGAAAGCTGAACAACGTGGAAAGCTTCAGCGATACCCACGTGCGTGTGGGCGCATCGGACCTGCCCTCCACGAGGCGGATCATTTCATTCGAGAACGGCGACGTGATCGTCAAGAGCCTGACATTCAGCAATCATCAACTGCTGTAAATGGATTTGCGGAAAAACTTTCCCCGAAGCATGCGCGTCAAGCTGGCGGGCTACGTCCACTTGGCGCGCATGATCGACAAGTGCCGCGCCGTCCTTGCGGGGACCGAAGGCGAGTACATCTACCCCTGCCCGATGGATGAGCGGCTGATGGATTACGCTGGCATCACCGCCGAGCAGTTCACCGCGGCTGTCAAATCCAACGCTCACGACGAGGGCGTTGCCGCTTGGTTTCAGCAGGCCGCACAACCGCACAGTCTCGCTGAGCTGGAAGAGTGGAATCAGAAACTCTTGCGTCGGGGGCCCAGCTCTCCTGAAAGCGCGGAACGATTCAAGAAATACCGAGATGCTGTCGATCCTTCAAGAACCGATCTGACCGCCTGGTCGGACTTGCAGGACCTCGAAGAAGGCCGAACGGTACCGAAAAGGTCTTAAGACATGCCGATCTCCGCCCCGCCTAGTCCCCCCACCGGAAGATGCTGACAACATTCGAGAAATCATCCGACCACACCCCGACCCATTTGGCCTTTTTCAATGGGGTCCATCGGGAATCCGTGGCGAGCGGACCTAACGCCTCACGGCGCCTCCCCATCACTACCAGATCGGCTGCAGACTTAAACGGCACACCCTTCGCAAAGTCAAATTGCTTGAGAGCCACCAAACCCAGCGCTTCCTCCAGATTCCCCAGCACCGGCTCAAGCGACAAATATCGATTTGAAATGTGAATGACTAAAAGCCCGTCGGGAGCCAGCTTCCGCAGATACATCTCCATGGCCTCGCGGGTGAGAAGATGAACAGGGATCGCATCGGAAGTAAAGGCATCCAGAATGATCATGTCATAGGAGCCGTTTTCCGCTTCCTCCATTTTCAGCCGCGCATCGCCGACCACGACTCGCAGATCAACCCCGCGCGCTTTCGTATCGTTGTAGTACGTAAAGAGCGCGGAGTCTTGAGCGATCTTCACCACGGCAGGATCGATTTCGTAATACGTCAAAGATTGCCCCTGCTCGCAGTAATTCGCCAGCGCCGCGATGCCTAAACCGGTCACAGCGATATTACGCTTGGCATTCGGTCCGCTGAATGCCGCAAAGACTTGTCCGTACGGACCGGTCGGATGAAAATAGCTCACGGATTCACGCCGGGCCTCCGGCTCCATCCGTTGGATGCCGTGATTGATGGTGCCGTGCAACAACTTGCGCACGTTCTTTTCCTTGGAGTATTCCACTTTCAGAACCCCAAAGAACGTGCGCGTTTGATACAACACCGGGTTTCCAAACCAGTCGCTGACAACGTTCGCCGTCACCAGCACAACAGCCAGACTCAGTCCCAGCCGGAATGGTCGTCCCACACAGAGATAGCACAGGATCAGCGGCGCGCCGGTAAAAATACACTCCACGAGAAATGTCGAATCCTTGATTGAATCTATCCACCAGACAGACACACCGGTCACTACCGCTACAACAAGCGCCCAGACCCAATCTCGCATCTGGCCATTTCCTGCAGCCCATCGATATGGCGACCATCGCGCAGTTCGAAGCGAATCGCGGCCCTCCAAGGACGGCAGGATAAGGCAGGCGAGCACCATGACAATCTCATACTCATAGATATCCGTAAACACCACCGGGGCGATCAGCGCGTTGAAGAGACCGCCGAGAGCTCCCCCGACGGACATGAGGAGATAAAACACCGTGAGCCGGTCCGTCGGCGGCCTCGTTCTCGCCAATTCGCCATGACAGACCATAGCCACCACACTCAATCCCACGAGAGGGAGGAGCAGTTCAAACCAATAGGGCAAGACCGGTGCGACGGGCATGACGTCAAAGGCCATCAGCAACAAGACCACCGGGAGGGCAATGATCATGATCCGGTGATTGGCCGCCGGCCATTTCGCGAACACGATGATGAAGCTGAGGAGATACAGCGCTAACGGAACGACCCACAGCAAAGGAATCGCCGCCACGTTGAGGGTGATATGGGTCGTCGCTCCGAGAAGCAGGCTGGAAGGGATAAAAGCCAGCACGATCCATCGCACGAGCGTGCTCGTCGGTAACGGCGTGAGAGGAATTCTGGCCTGCGAGTCCTGATCGGTCGCCGTTTGCGTTCCCTTGACCGCTCGGGCATGCCCGACAAACCACGCACAGACGCCGATGAGGACAACCAATACTCCGTATCCGATACTCCACAGCATCGTCTGCGCCAATCGCTCGGAGCCTCTCAGTGGAAGCCACGGCTCAATCAATAACGGATATCCCAGCAATGCCACCATGCTTCCGGCATTGCTCGCGGCATATAGAAAGTACGGATCGCCTGCCGACGGATGATCCGTCCAGGAAAACCATTTCTGCAAGAGTGGCGCCGTGGTCGATAACACGAAGAACGGGAGACCGATCGCCACCGTGAGGAGCAGCAGCACCCAGAACACGGGATTGGACTCATCGGGAGGAGTCCAGCCGGATGGAAGGCCGATCGGCAATAACAGCAACGGCATAGCCAGCAAGGCAAGATGAACAATGAGTTGACGGCGAGGACCGACGCGCGAGTTGAGGAGATGGACGTATCCGTACCCGGCTAGCAATGTCGCCTGATAGAATAGCATGCAGGTATTCCACACGGCGGGAGTGCCACCCAGCATCGGCAGAATCATCTTCGCCATCATGGGTTGCACCAGAAACAATAAGAACGCGCTTAGAAAAATAGTCGCCGACCATACTATTGCCATGCAATTCTCCGCTTCATCATCACGTTGCTATCTCCACCGGAAGATAGACCAAAAGGTGAGTGCCGACGGCATACAGGAGATTGATCCTGCCCGAAGACAACGATGGCCTCCCCGAACGTCCTTGCTATGCTTCCCCTGATGGCGAGAGGCCTGTGACCGATGTGCGCACGTCCGACAAGAGCCTTCTGAGGCTCGCGCGTTGCGCAAGCACCGAAGACCATCAGACACCCTTGCCTCACGTCACGTGAACCACACCATCTACTTATACCCTTCGCCGCTCGTCCCCCCTCCGAACCCGCCCCAGTTTCCTCCGAATCCCCCCTGCCCCGTTCCCCAGTATTCACCCTTCTGGATTCGCCGATAGGGATGCCGCAAATCCGGCCGGCTGATCCACCAGAAGAAAAACAGTGCCCCGAGGCTGGTACACAGCGTGATCCAGAACCCGACGCCTTTGAAATGGGTCTTCGACAATGCGCCGACGCGAACCTCCTGCGAACGGGACGCAAGGGCCACGACCGTGCGATACAGCCCTTCGCCAAAATGCCCAAGATCAATCGATGAATGGAGATATTCGCTCCCCACCTGATTCATCACTGCAGGCGTAATCACCGGCAGCATTTGGCGACCCAATGTGATCGCCGCCTGCCGTTCCTGCACGGCCACGAGTATGAGCACGCCATGCTCCTGCTGCGTGGATCCGATGCCCCACTTTTCATAGACCGCGGTCGCGAACTCGTTGGCGGAGCCGAACGGCCTCACACTGGGCACGGTGACCACGACCATTTCGACACCGGTTTTTCGCTCCAGATCCTGGCAGACGGACCGGATGCGTTCCCGCCAGTCCTTATCGAGCACCTGCGCATGGTCTGACACGTAACCACGGGGCTCCGGCAGCTGAATCTTCGGTCGGTCATAGGAGACGGCCTCGGCGCTCCCAACCGATAACAGCAACAGAAACCAGGGCAGCCACGCCTTCATCGACCACCGCCCTGCACGAGACCTTCCACGCTCTTCACCAACGCGGTCAGCGCCTGCATATAGCGTTCGAACAGGCGCGGAATTTCTTTTGGCCCCGGAGTAATCTGTCCCCGCTTGAGCAAAAGGGCATCCTGCAAACCTTGAAGATCGAGATTGAGCTGCTCGGCCACATCCTTGATGACCGTATCGGATTGATACGTGACGGCGCGACCACGGACTCGCTGGACTCCCCGCAGCAACGGCAGCAACCCGGTGACGGACAATGGCAGGAGAATCAGCGCCGCTTCGTCCGACGCATGTCCCTCTACATATCGTTGACGCAATCGCAAGACAGCCGCGGCGAGTCCCTGCTGAACTTCCATCGCCAGCCTGCTCAGGTCCACACGAAATCCGACGAAGGGGTCGCGCCCGCCCAGCACGCGATGCTGTTCTTGGATTTCGAGGTATTCCAGGGGGAACAGCGACGCCGACGAGCACAATTCGCCTTCCGTCAGAAAGAGCGGCGCGACGATTTGCTCTTTGCTCCACTTGTGATGGATCGCGCTATATCCTTTCAGCAAGGCCTGATCATACGAGGACACCAAGAGGAGCAGATTCAGGTTCGACCGACCCGGCAAGAATTCGCCGCGCACGGCGCTGCCGTAGAGCAATACGCCTTCCAATTGCTCGCCGAAGAGACCTTTCACGTCCTTTACATAGGCGTGCAGGAGGGTCTGCGTTTCCTCCGGTAATCCCTCGATCACACGTTCAGTCGAACTCATAACGTCTCGGTTCCTCATGACGATATCGCATTGGTGGCGCTCCCGCTCGCCCGCAGATCCGGCAGCAATCCCGCAGCTATCACACGATCGATCAGGTTGAACGGCGGAGTGGTTCTCAGCCCCGCTGTCGTCGAGAGTACTTGGTAGCGAAGACGCGGATTCCGGTCCAAGGTTTGAAACACGCGGTCGCGCAACAGCGCCACGACCGGATTTCCGGTGTTCCAGTAGAAGACTTGCTGGTCGGCCAGCCGCTGCAACATAGTCACACAGGGACGTCGGGCATCCTCAAACGGTTTCAGGTGAGCGGCAGAACAATCGTCGCCGGCCAAACATCCCGGCAGAAGATCGGCCAGGGCCATCGCGTCGATCATCGCCTGCATGCGCCCTTGCGAGGCATGGGGATTCATCGCATGGGCGGCATCTCCGATCAAAGCCGCACCGTCGGCGACCCAGGTGGGAGTTCTGACACGGCCCGTCGGCATATACGCGGTCTGACTCCAATCGGTAAGATTCCGGAACAGGTCCGTGAACCGAGGCGCGATTGTCGACCACGCTTGTTGCAGCGCGGGGATGCCGCGCTGCTTCACCGCATCATAGGACCCGCTTGGAATCATGTAGAACAGATAGACCTTGTTGCCGGTCGCGGGGAACAGCCCGAGGATCTGCCGGTGCCCGACATAGTAGAACGCCTCCGAAACCGGCTCCTGCGATTCCACAATGGCAATGAGATAGCCTTCCGGATACAGGTGAACGTCGGCAGGAATCTTCAACGCATCACGCACCTTTGAAAATGCCCCGTCAGCTCCAACGACCAGCTTGGCCTTGATCGTCTGCGGACCGTCTTGTCCTTGCGCCGTCAAGCCAACGACTCGGCCCCCTTCTCGAAGCAAGCCGGTGAAGGATGTACCGTACCGAAGACTGACGTTGGGCCGCTGCTGAACGGCTCCGACAATGGCATGATGGGCCACGTTCGGCAGCGTGACGATCGCGCGATTGTACGGCGGAGGCAACATGCCGTAATCGATCGAACAAAGCCGTTTCCCACCGGCCCGGCAAAAATGGAAGTGCCGCACCGCGCGGGTCGCTGCGGCCGGCAACGATTGCAGGATGCCAAGCCGGTCGAGCACCGCCTGGCCGTTCGGCTGCAAGATTTCCCCCCGCAACCCTTGCGGCGGACCTTGTGCATGATCCAGCACGATCGTCTTGACGCCCTTCTGGGCCAAGGCGAGAGCGAGCACCGCGCCGCCGCCGCCGGCCCCAACCACCACGACATCCGTCTGTTCATTGCGTTCCGTCATATCGATCAGTGCTCGCTCCAGACACGATACCGCTCATGGTCGTTCCACATCGAGAGAAACTTTTCGCGGGCCTTCACTGTTATCGCGCGGTCCGTGATGATATCCATCCGTTCGTCGTTGTACCGGTTGCCGCTTGTCGTATGGTTCATGGACCCTGACGTGTTCACTTCATCGTCGATGACCACCTGCTTGAGGTGCATCAACCCATCGTGCTGATTGACTTTGATCGGAATGCCGGCCAAATGAAGCGTCTGAAGCGCCATCTGTTGCTTGACCTCTTGAGCCCGTTCCTGGTCGGTCATAAACCGTACATCGAGGCCGCGCTTCTTCGCCGCGACCAGCGCCTCCACGGCACGCGGCGACGTCAATCCATAGACCGACACATAGATATACCGCTTGGCCCGTTGATACAGGCTGACGACTCGATCGAGCGGCGCATCTTCAGGTGAATAATAGACCTCGACCTCGGCACTCCACAGCGTTGAGCTCTCCGCCAACAGGAACGCACAGGGAAGCCAGGCGAATAGAAGTATGTTCCGGCAAGAGATCCCGACAACAGAGCAACCAGCGTCTTTCATTCGAGTTCGAATAACATTTTGAAGTGTTCGTCGGTCGATTCCCAGGCCTGAGGCGCATTCGTGGAGAGCCAATTGCGCAGGAACTCCTTCTGCCCCGGCGTGAGCAGCTGCTTGATCTGGTGTGTACGTCCTTGCAATGGCTGAAGAAATCCCACCCGCTTCTGGAAATCCAAGGTCGCTGTGCGGACATACATGTTGGTAAACATCGCCGGTTTTTCGTCTTCGCCCTCTCCTTGAATCCAAACGGACAAAAACTTCTCTAACTGTAATCCGGCACTATCCATGGCCGGGTCGGTTTCGTGGAACAGCTCGTTTTCCGATTCTTTGAGGGGAATCGCATCGGCTGCCCGAAACATGAAGTTGCGCTTCCACATGAACGAAGTCCTCCAAAAAAGGGGCATAGTGGCGGCGAGAGAGGAATAAAGTCAAGCAACGGGCCAGTGCCCGCCGTTACCTTGACAATCCGGAAGACAGTTTGTTAGTCTGTCCAAATTCTTTAATCCCTGGGCCAAGTTAGGAGTTTTCATGCAGGTCAAAATCAACGGCAAATCCGAGGAGTTTCACGGGGGCAGCATCCTGGACCTCCTGAAGGCCAAGAAGATCGAACCGCAGATGGTCGCCGTGGAAGTGAACGATACCATGGTGGACCGCGAACACCTTGCAACAACCAAGCTGACCGAAGGCGACCGCCTGGAATTTCTGTTCTACATGGGAGGCGGCCGGTGACGATGATCCTGCATAAAGAAATTACCGAACTGATCGGTCGGACTCCCCTCGTTCGACTCAACCGGCTGTCTAAACCGGGAAGCGCGACGATCTACGGGAAGGTCGAATTTTTCAATCCCGGCGGGAGCGTGAAAGATCGTATCTGCCTCAATATGATCAACGAGGCCGAGCGGCAGGGCAAGCTGAAGCCGGGAGGCACCATTGTCGAACCAACCAGCGGCAACACCGGCATCGGCCTCGCGTTGATCGCAGCGGTCAGAGGGTACAAGCTGATTCTCGTCATGCCGGAGAGCATGAGCATGGAGCGGGCCAGCCTTCTCTCATCCTATGGAGCTCAGCTCGTCCTTACACCGGCCTGGGAAGGGATGAAGGGATCGATTCGTGAAGCGGAAAGTCTCTTGGCGCAAAATCCGTCCTATTTTATGCCTGATCAGTTTTCGAACCCGGCCAATCCGGCCATGCACCGGATGACCACGGCGCCGGAAATACTCGACGCGCTGGATGGCAAAATCGACGCCTTCGTCGCAGCGGTCGGAACCGGCGGCACTATCACCGGCTGTGGCGAGGTCTTTAAGGAACGGAATCCCAATGTGAAGGTCGTAGCGGTCGAACCGGCTGGTTCGCCGGTGCTATCCGGCGGTGACCCGGGCCCGCACAAGATCCAGGGAATCGGCGCAGGCTTCGTTCCTAAGGTCCTGAACCGGAAGATTCTTGATAAGATTCTGACCGTCACCGACGATGAGGCCTATCAGACGGCGAAGCAGCTCTCGAAGCAAGAAGGCCTTCTGGTCGGGATTTCGGCAGGGGCCAACGTATTCGCGGCCCAGAAAGTCGCCGAAGAACTCGGCCCCGGGAAAAATGTCGTGACGATTCTCTGCGACACCGGCGAGCGCTACATCAGCATCGAGAAGTATTTTAATATTTAGGCGCGAGGCAAGGGGCACGTGGCAAGAGGACTTGGAGTTGGAGAAAGAGCTAATGTGGTTAGCCCCCTAGCCCATTGCCTATAACCTCTGGTCTGGACAAAGTCATGGAATTCACCGAAGAACAAATATCCCGCTACAGCCGGCACATCCTGTTGCCGGAGGTCGGCGGCAAGGGACAGAAGAAGATCGCCAAGGCGAAGATTCTTCTGGTAGGCGCCGGCGGATTAGGATCGCCCGCGGCCCTGTACCTGGCTGCGGCCGGCATCGGTCACATCGGCTTGATCGACAGCGATGTCGTCGATCTCACCAATCTGCAGCGCCAGATTCTCCACCATACGTCCGACATCGGACGGCCCAAGGTGCTGTCCGGAAAAGAGAAGATCCAGGCACTCAATCCCGACGTGACCGTCTCCATGTATGAAGAACGGCTGACTGCAGGCAATGCGATCAAGATCTTCAACGACTACGACGTGGTGATCGACGGAGTCGACAACTTCACCGCAAAATTCTTGATCAACGACGCCTGCTTCTTTGCCGACAAGCCCTGCGTCCACGGCGGCATCCTCCGTTTCGACGGGCGCGTCACGACCATCATCCCGAAGAAGTCGGCCTGCTACCGTTGCGTCTTCAAGACGCCGCCACCTGCTGGATTGGTCGCCTCCTGTCAGGAAGCTGGAGTCATCGGGGTCCTTGCGGGTATTATTGGGACGATTCAAGCGACGGAAGCGCTCAAACTCGTGCTGGGCATCGGCCGTCCTTTGACCGACCGTTTGCTGGACTTCGATGCACGTAAAACGCAGTTCAGAGAAATCAAAGTGAAGCGCAACCCCAACTGTGCGCTCTGCGGTGAGCATCCGACGATCACCGAGCTGTTCGACGATGGAGATCCGTTTGCAGGCTGTGCTGTTCGACCGTAATGACTGACGTCACGAAGGTGGTGTGACTATGGCCAAGATGAAAGCGCTGGTGTGCAGGGAGTGCGGGAAAGAGTATCCGACGAAGGCCATTCACGTCTGCGAGATGTGCTTCGGTCCGCTCGAGGTGAAATACAACTACGACGAGATCAAGCGCTCGATCTCCAGGAAAAAGATCGGGGAGGGCCCGCAGAGCATCTGGCGCTATGCCGATTTGCTCCCCGTCGAAGGCCCCACGTATCTTGGACCGCATGCGGGGATGACGCCGCTCGTGCGGGCAAAGAATCTGGGCGCATACCTGGGTCTCGACGAGCTGTACATTAAGAACGATACCGTCAATCACCCGACCCTTTCGTTCAAGGATCGCGTCGTGGCTGTCGCGATCACCCGGGCCCGCGAGCTCGGCTTTGAGACCGTGGCTTGCGCATCGACCGGCAATCTCGCCAACTCCGTCGCCGCCCATGCGGCCGCGGCGGGCATGCGCTGTTACGTCTTTATCCCGGGCGATCTGGAGGCGGCCAAAGTTCTGGGCAACTTGATCTATAAGCCGAACGTGGTGGAAATCGAAGGGCACTACGATGACGTGAACCGGCTCTGTAGCGAGATCGCCGGCGAGCATGGCTGGGCATTTGTGAATATCAACATCCGTCCCTATTACGCCGAAGGGTCGAAAACGCTGGCCTTTGAAACGGTTGAACAACTCGGCTGGCGCACTCCGGATCAAGCCATCATCCCCATGGCATCGGGTTCCTTGCTGACGAAAATCTGGAAGGGCCTGCACGAAATGAGGGCCGTGGGGCTGATCGATGAGGTCCGAACCAAGATCAACGGGGCGCAGGCTGAAGGCTGCTCGCCGATCTCGACGGCATTCAAGGCAGGCCGCGATTTCTTCAAACCGGTCAAGCCCAAGACGATCGCGAAATCCTTAGCCATCGGCAATCCGGCCGATGGATACTACGCCTTGAAGGCCACTGCGGAGAGTAAAGGCTCGATGGACATGGTGACCGACGACGAGGTGGTGGAAGGCATCAAGCTCCTGGCGCAGACGGAGGGGATCTTTGCCGAAACGGCCGGCGGGGTCACGATTGGGGTGCTCCAAAAGCTCGTGAAAAACGGCACGATCAAGAAGAGCGACCTCACCGTCGCCTATATCACCGGTAACGGGCTGAAAACGCAGGAAGCCGTGATCGACGCCGTCGGCAGGCCGGTTCGCATTCAGCCGAGCCTGGTCGCCTTCGAGAAAACATTTAAAATGGGAAAGAACGGTGGTGGTGACTCATGATTAAAGTTCGCATTCCAACTCCGCTCCGTCCGCTCACGAAGGGACAGGGGGAAGTCGAAGCCCAGGCGAGCGACATCGCCAACATGATTGAGACGTTGAATCAAAACCATCCGGGATTGAAGGATCGTCTCTGTGATGAAACCGGCGAGTTGCGGCGGTTTGTGAATATCTATGTGAATGAAGAGGACATTCGTTTCCTCAAGGGCAAAGAGACTTCGCTGAAGGACGGCGATGAAGTCTCGATCGTGCCCGCGATCGCGGGGGGCTGATCATGGCGCACTTACGGTTTCACGTCCGCTTCCCGGAAGACAAGGTGAAGGAGCCGATCATCTATCAGATCGGCCGTGAATACAACATCGTCACGAACGTGCGGCGCGCCGACGTCCGGGAAACGACCGGCTGGGTGGACGTCGAGATTTCCGGGGAAACCGCCGAGATCGAGCGAGCCATTGAAGGCCTTCGCAAGAAGGGTTGCGTCGTCGACCCGATCGAATTGAACGTGGTGGAATAAATGGAGCTCACTGAGCAACAAATCCAACGCTACAGCCGCCACATTATCTTGCAAGACGTCGGCGGCAAAGGGCAGCTCAAGCTGAGCAAGGCCAAAGTATTGCTCATTGGAGCCGGCGGACTGGGCTCGCCTGCCGCCTTATATCTCGCTGCGGCAGGCATCGGCACGATCGGCCTGGTTGATGGTGACGTCGTCGACCTTTCGAACTTGCAACGTCAGATTCTCCATTCGACCGCGACGGTAGGCCAGCCCAAAGTCGAGTCGGGCCGGAAGACGCTGACCGCCATCAACCCCGAGATTACCGTCAACGCCTATCATCAGTTGGTCGATGCCGACAATATTCTTGCGCTGGTCCAGCAATACGATGTCGTGCTCGACGGGTCCGACAATTTCACGACGAGGTTCCTCGTCAACGACGCCTGTTTCTTTGCCAAGAAAACGCTCGTCTCTGCCAGCATGTTTCGCTTCGAGGGACAACTCACGACGATCAAACCGCATGCCGGCTATCCTTGCTATCGATGCCTCTATCCCGAACCTCCTCCCGCTGGATTAGTGCCGAACTGCCAGGAAGCGGGTGTACTCGGGGTGTTGGCGGGAACGATGGGAATTCTGCAGGCGTCCGAGGCCATCAAGGAGATTTTGGGGATCGGCGAGACGATCGCGGACAAGCTGCTGATCTACGACGCCCTGGACATGAAATTCAGGAAGGTCGGACGTCCTAAGGACCCTGCCTGCCCGTTGTGTGGTCCGGCTCCTAAGATCACAGATCTCAGTATGGACTACACCGTCAGCTGCACCATCTAACGTGTCGGATCTGACCATCCCCCAACAGATTCTCGATGAGCTCGTGACCCACGCTCGGGAACTTGACCCGCATGAATGCTGCGGATTTCTGGCCGGCACGAACCGGACCGTCAGCCGCATCTATCGCATCAAGAACATCGTCAGCCTCGAGGGGGCTGCGCAAGCCGCTTCGTTCGACGATGCCAAGGTCCAGCACCTCTCACGCCTGTCCCCGGAGGAACGCGCGGAAATCGCCTTCATCATGGATGCCCAGGAGATGTTTCAAGCCGTAAAAGACATGCGGAACAATGGCCTCACACTTCAAGTCGTCTACCACTCCCACCCCCATGACCCCGCGAGGCCTTCCGTTACTGACATCAAAATTGCCAACGAGTGGGAAGAGAATTGGAGCCGCCTCAACCTGACCTTGCCCATCTACCTCCTGATCTCGCTCATGGACAAGCCACGGCCGGACCTGAAGGGCTATTGGATCAAACAGGGGGCCGTCTCCCAGGCCAAAATCGCAACGATCTGACCGTACCACGGCCCCCTTGCCCTCGAATTACCAGTTTCCTTCTTGCCTCTCCAATGCGATAATGCCTCATCATCGACCCTTATCGAAGGAGTGATCGTTATGCCATTTTTGCGAACGATTCTTCCGGCAGGTCTGCTCTTCGTCCTCACCTCCCCCGCACTCGCGGAAGACAAGAGCTTCTACAGCCCCGTGATTCACATCGACAAAGAAAACCACCGCATCCTGATCTCCAAGCTCGGAGGTGTGTTCTACATCGACGTCCCTGAAGCCGCACAGCCCCACATGGAGAAATTGCCGGTTTCAGGGCTGGTTGATTTTGTGGTCGAATGGAAGGGCGAAGATCAGATGCCGGTGATCAAGACGTGGAAGGTCAAATCAGGGGAATCGACCTGCATGTACTTCAACGGGAAAGAATGCAAATAGAGACGGGCGGGAAACCCGTCAGGCCGGCTATTCCGAACTTCCCAGCATGTCGTCGATCAGCGGTCGATTGATATCCGTACAGCCCAGGCAAATGGTGTCGAAGAGGGTCTCGTGGTCTGCAACAAAGTTCCTCGCATCGGGGAGTTTGTCGGCAACGACGTGATCGAAACAGGTCTCGCACAACATCATCAGACCTCGTGAAACGGATACTGTTTTCCGGCCTGCGCTTCCAGCCATGCTATACCGATCCCTTCTGAAGCGCTGTAAAAAAATCTTCCGCTTCTAGATCAATTCCACATTGTACACATTCGTAAGGACTGTCGGCATCCGGCACCGCGAGCGGCGTCCGGAGAATGCGCCCCCGGCATACGTGATAAAAACTTCCCCTGGAGTGCTCATCGTCCAGCGGATCACTTTCGTATATCAACACCATGGCACGGTAACTCCCTGAGAGTGCAAAGTATACTGAGGGCCCCCCTGGATCCGCAACTCGCGGATCCAGGGATTCACACCTGGAACTGAGCCTCATACAAGCCTGCATAGACTCCGCCTCGCGCGATCAGCACTTCGTGAGATCCATCCTCCACGACACGGCCGTGCTCAAGGACAATGATTCGATCCATATCATGAATGGTCGAAAGTCGATGGGCGATGACGATCGTCGTCCGCCCTTTGGTGAGTTCGTTCAAGGCTTCCCGTATTTTCACCTCGGTTTCCGTGTCGATGTTCGATGTCGCCTCATCGAACATGACGATCGGGGGATCCTTGAGCAGAACGCGTGCGATCGAAACGCGCTGCCGTTGCCCGACCGATAGCTTCACCCCCCGCTCGCCGATCCAGGTGTCGTACCCTTCCGGAAGCACGGAAATGAACTCATGCGCCCGCGCTGCTTTCGCCGCAGCCTCAACCTCAGATTGGCTGGCCGAGAGATTTCCGTACAAAATATTTTCGCGCACCGTGCCGTTGAACAGGAACGGTTCCTGCTGGACCAGGCCGATCTGGCTCCGGAGAAAGGCCAACGGCATCTCGCGGATATCGTACCCATCGATGGTGATTGCCCCATCCGTCACGTCGTAAAATCGTGTCAACAGCTTGAGAGTCGTACTTTTCCCAGCCCCGCTGGGCCCCACGAGCGCCACCCGCTCCCCCGCTCTGACGAACACGGAGACGTCGTGCAAGATTGGGGTATCGGCGCGATAGTGAAACTGCACGTATCGGAACTCAATCTCGCCCTTGAGCCGAGGTGCCGGAATCTCGGCTCCCGCTCGGTCTTTGACATCCGGCACGATGTCGAGCACTTCGAACACCCGCTCGCTCGCAGCCAGGGCATGCTGCAGCATGTGATTGACCGAATGAATTTGGTTGATCGGTACGTAGAACAGGGCGAGATACGATACGAACATCACCAATTCGCCGACGGACAGGTGCTGTTGCAAAACCTCCTGGGTTCCGTGCCACAGCACCAACGCGGCACCAAGACTCCCCACCAGCATCATGCCTGGGGAATAATACGACCAGAGATACATCGCCTTGAGCGTATCGATCCGGCACTGATCGCTCTTGCTGTCGAATCGGCCCTGCTCGTACGGTTGCCGGTTGAACCCCATCGTTTCTCGGATGCCGGACAGGCAATCCTGCAGGAGGGCGTTCAGCTCCGCAGAGTCCTTTCGGATCTTGCGATAGTGCCCGTGGATCCGCTTGGTGAACGCCACGGCTCCGACGACTAGAAGCGGAATCGGAAGAAGAGCGAGGAGCGCCAGTTTCCAGTTGAGCCAGAACAGGACGATCATGATGCCCACCAGCGTCAATCCGGCCGTGATAATCTCTTCCAGCCCGTCGACGAAGATGCGTTGCATATGTTCGGTGTCATTCAGCACACGCGACATGACTTCTCCGGTCGGGCGGTTTTCAAAGAAACTGATCGAGAGGCGTTGCAGCGCGCCGAACACCTGCACGTGCAAGTCATGGACGATTTGCTGCTCAAGGCTATTGTTAAGCTTGATGCGAATCGACCCGCACACATTGCGCAGCACATAGGCGCCGCAGAGCCCCAGAAACACGACCGAGAGGAGTTGTGTCTTGCCGGCCTGAATGACGTCGTCGATCACGATTTTAATCAGCCATGGGGGGACCAGTTCAAATGCTGTCGTCAGCCCGGCAAACAGAAACGTCCCGACGACCATTGCGCGGTGCGGACGGAGATATTGCAGGACACGCAGTAAGGTTTTCACGGCAATTGGCGAACGGGTGAGCTAAATGACGGGGGTCGGTTCTTTCCGCCAGTACTTGTCGAACTCGGTCAGCTGGGTCAGGGTGGACATGTCCGTCATGCGATCCAGGAAGACCTTTCCGATCAGATGGTCCATTTCGTGCTGTATGCATACGGCGTACAGCCCGTCGGCTTCGATGTCGACGGCTTTCCCGTCGCGATCATGCGCCTGAACGCGCACGACCGATGGCCTCATCACTTTTCCTCTCAGACCATCGACACTCAGGCAACCCTCCCAGTTCTCCACCTGTTGAGGTCCGTAGTACACGATCTTGGGATTGATCAGGATGGTATTGGGAAATCCTCCCTCCCCTTCGCATCCCATCACGACCATTTGAATGGAGCGAGACACCTGTGGCGCAGCCAAGCCGATCCCCGGCTCTTCGAGCATCGTCTCGAACATGTCGTCGATGAAGGTCTGAAACTCCTTCGTGCGGATCTCGCGCAGGTCGACGGGCGCCGCGATCTTCCGTAGAATCGGGTTGCCCAGTTTTGTAATCGTGAGGACTGCCATACGTATGCTCCGGCCGATTTCGGCGGTCATGAATCAGGGACAACCGCACTCCACGATAGCATGGGGATTTTACGGCCCGCAAGACGCGGAATCAGCCTTGCCGGCCCTGAGAACGCCGCTTGGGTTCAGGAATTTGAAACGTCTCTTTCTCCAGACTCCACCATTCCGTCCACTCAGCCATCCACTCCTGGCGATCTTGCTTGCTGGAGGTGTCCCAGTCGTGAAACTCCGTTTCGTGAAGCGTCAAGATCCAGAGCGACTGCACCGCTGAAAGAGCGACAAACCGTTCGTCGTCGGCGATCATGTCGATCAGGATCGGGATCACCGCTTTCTCGCGAACATACCGCGCCTCAAAACCGGCAGCTTTTCGAATCGAGGAATTGGGATCCTTCGACATGACCTGGATCGCTTCAGGCGATTTGGAAGGATCCAGCCGAATGGCCACCCGAAGCGCATGCTCCCGCACACGTGGAATCTCGTTGGGCTCTTTGGCCGCAGCGATCAATGCCGGGACTGCGGACCGCGCCTGCAACATGGAAATTGTCTCGATCGCATTGTACCGAATCCTCGGTCCGGGCATCGTCAACGCCTTCACAAGAACGGGAACGACCGGTTCGCCGAGATGCACGAATTCGCCCATCGCCCAGAATTCCTGTTTACCCTCCAGCAATGGGAGCAGGGCTTCTGCCCGCTGCAATTCTTCCGGAGTCAGAGGCTTTGTATTCTGCGGCACGGATACCGCCGGGGTATCCTGTCCCTTCGGCGGCATTTCGTAGGGCATCTGAATGGGAATCACCCACCCGTGCCGCACGAATTCAGCACCCGCCATCCCTGCCCATGCAGGGGCAACAGCTGCAATGACTAGAACCATCCATCGATATCCGTAACGCACCATGACCCTCTTTCGTTAACGTTTCTCAGCCCGGCGGTGCACCATTTCATATAACACAGGCAAGACTACCAGAATCAAGAAGGCCGCCGTCAACATCCCGCCGACCACCACCCGGGCCAAGGGCTTTTGCGCCTGGGATCCGATCCCCGTGGCCAACGCTGCCGGCAACAATCCAATCGCGGCACCGAGCGTGGCCATGAGGATCGGACGCATCTGCACGTCTGCGGCTTTGACAATGGCTTCACGAAGCTCCAATCCCGTTTGCCGGTAATCTTCTATCCGCGAGATCAGCAGGACTCCCCCAAGAATGGCGACTCCCAACGTCGAGATGACACCGACCGCTGCGGAAATACTGAAATGCGTCTGTGTGGCAACCAAGGCGATGATTCCGCCGATGAGCGCAAACGGCACGGCCGACAGCACCAACAAGGCATTCTTCAACGAATCGAAGGTGGTGTAGAGAAGAAAGACGATCAGCAGCAGGCTAACGGGAACGATCTTCACCAACCGCTTCTGCTCATCCTTCAGTTGGTCGTACTGACCCGCCCACTCCATGCGATATCGCTCGGGCAACTTCACTTTCTTGGCGAGAATCGCCTGGGCCTCCTCGACGGTGCTCTCGAGATCCCTGTCACGAACACTGAACTTGATCGGAATGTACCGCTCATTATTTTCACGATAGATGATGAACGCGCCCGTTTGAGTCGAAATTGTCGCCAGCTGCTTCAATGGAATGCGCGCCCCGTCCGGTGTGCTGACAAGAATATTACTGATCGCTTCGACGTCCTGCCGATACTCGGGCAGGAACCGCACGACAAGATCGAAGAGCCGCTCCCCTTCGTACACCTGCGTTACAGCCTGCCCGCCGACCGCCGCCTGCACCACGGCATTCACGTCCGACACCTGAAGCCCGTAGCGCGCACTCGCTTCCCGGTCCACTTTGATCAGCAAATTCGGCTGGCCCACCAGCCGAAAAATCCCCAGATCCTTCACGCCGCGAATCCGGCTCATTTCTTTTTCGATCTCAACGGCCGTCGATTCCATGGTTTTCAAATCGGACCCAAAGAGCTTGATCGAGTTCTCCCCTTTGACGCCGGACATGGCTTCTTCGACGTTGTCTTGAATCACTTGGGAAAAATTAAAGATGATCCCTGGAATGCTCCGCAACCGCTCCTCAATTTCTTCAATGAGCGCATCTTTCGACAGACCCGCCCGCCATTCCGCCTGCGGCTTTAAATTCGCAAGGAATTCGGCATTAAAAAAACTCGTGGGGTCGGTGCCGTCGTCCGGACGGCCCAGCTGCGATACGATCGTGGTCACCTCCGGCGACTCACGAAACATCGAACGGATGTCGCTCGTGAGACGCGCAGCCTGGTCGAAGGAGATGTCGACCGGCATGGTCGCACGCACCCACAGGTTCCCCTCTTCCAAGGCCGGCATGAACTCACCGCCCATGAATTGCAAAGCAATGAGCGCGACGACCAGCAACATGCAGGCGAACGTCACGACAGCTTTTCTATGATCCAGCGCCCACCCCAGGATGGAGTGATATAGACGCCGCAACGGCCTCACCACCGCTGTGTCTTCTTCTTTTATGTGATCTTTGAGAAGGAACGAGCAGAGAACCGGGGCCAACGTGAAAGCCATCAACAGCGCGCCGAGCAAGGCAAAGCCGTACGTGATGGACATGGGGGCAAAGATTTTTCCCGGCACCCCGGTCATCGTGAACAAGGGAATGAAGGCCACCACGATGATCGTCGTCGAATAGAAAATAGGTTGCCCGACTTGCCGCGCCGCCCGCACGATCTGCTGATGAACCGTCAAGCCCGGCGTCTTTGCATGAGCGAGGTGGAAGAACACGCTCTCAACCATGATCAAGGTCGCATCCACGATAATGCCGAAATCGATCGAACCCAAGGAAATCAGGTTGGCGGACTGTCCGATCAGCACCATCATCGTGAAGGTAAACAGCAACGAGAGCGGGATGGTCAGGGCCACGATGCCGGCCGCACGAAAATTCCCAAGAAACACGTACAACAAAATGAATACCAGCACCATGCCGCTGATGAGAATGTCCGTCACGGTCTCGACCGTGGTGTGAATCAACGCCGTCCGGTCGTAAAAGGTCCTGACTTTGACTCCCGGAGGCAGCTTCCACGTGTTAAGATCCTCGACTTTGCTACGCACTTTGTCGAGCACCGGCAGCGCCTTATACCCCCGCTGCAGCAACACCACGCCTTCCACAACATCATCCCGATCATCGATCCCCACTTTGCCGAGTCGCACACGATTGCCGACCTTCACCTGGCCGAGAGTTTTTACAAATATCGGGGTGCCGTCCTTCTGAACCACCATGACGTTTTCGATGTCCTGAATGCTGTTAATGAGGCCCAGCCCGCGTATGTTGTAGTTCTGCGCGCCGAGCGCAAGATAGTTGCCGCCGACGTTCGCGTTGCTGTTTTGGAGGGCCGTCATGACCTGCGACAGGCTGACACCGTAACTGATCAACTTCCCGGGATCGATATCAACATGATATTCCTTGGTGGTTCCCCCAAATCCCGTCACGTCGATGACCCCGGGAATACGGCGGAACGCGCGGCGAACCTGCCAGTCCTGAATCGTCTTGAGTTCGGTCAGGCTGACATCGGCATCGCCGGTCAACTCATACCGATAGATCTCAGCGATCGCCCACCAGGGTGAGAGTTGCGGTTGCACGCCTTGGGGCAGCTCGACGGAAGCAATGCGGTTCAGGACCTCCTGGCGGTCCCGGAAGATATCCGTTCCAAAATCAAAGTACACTTTGATGTCGCTCAGGCCGAAGATCGAAAGCGAACGAATGTCCGTCAGGCCCGGCATGCCGGTCAGCGCGACTTCGAGAGGAATTGTGATCTGACGCTCCATTTCCTCCGCCGACCACCCGGGGTTTTGGGTAATCAGTTCGACCATCGGAGGAGAAGGGTCAGGGTAGGCAACGATGTCGAGGAAATGAAACGCGTACAGTCCACCGAACAGCAACGCGAATCCGAGCGCACATACCAGCAACCGCTGGACGAGGGACATCTCAACGACGCGTGCGATCATCAAATCAATTTACCTGGGGGTAACGAGGAAGGAAGCACACCTGATCAGCCGCCTTTGACTTCTTGGCCCTTCACCAGCACGGCGCCTTTTGTCACGATTCGCTGGCCAGGGATCAGCCCCTCCAGAATGCGCATCTGGTCCGGTGTGAAGTTCGATGCTTTGACCTCGCGCTTCACATAGCGATTGGCATCTTCAACCACGTAGACGAACTGCTTTCCGTCGACTTCCAACACCGCTTCTTTCGGCACCACAAGAATGCGTGTGGCATCGCCGATTTGGATATGCAGCCGCGCGAACATTTCCGGCTTCAGCCTGTGGTCTTGATTGTTGACCCAGGCCCGGAGCTTGATCGTGCGGCTGGCCGGATCCACAACATCGCCGATGGACGCCACCGTCGCGGGAAAATCGACATCCGGATAGGCTTCGACCTTGACCATGGCAAACTGCCCCTCTTTGACCAACGCCAAATCACGCTCATACACGTCCGCAACGACCTGCAGCATGTCTAAATCAGCCACGGTGAAGAGCACGTGGTCCGAATCTCCGCTCACAGACTGTCCGGGCGTGACCGACCGTTCGACGACGATGCCGGTAAGGGGACTTTTCATTTCAAACCGGGAGGTGATCTTCTGCTTATCAAGCGGCTTGCTCAACTCATCGGCTGGAATCCGCAACGAGAGCAGCCGCTCTTTTGCACGACGAAACTCAGCCCGAGCTTTGACCAACTCATTCTCGGCCTGTTTCAAATCCTTGAGAGGCATCGCCTTATTTTCGTAGAGGTCTTTGGCCAGCTCGTGCGCCCTCGTGGCATACTGCAGATCGGAATCTTCCTTCACATACTCGGAATAGGCCTGCGCAATGTCTGGGCTATCGACTACAAGCAAGATGTCTCCCGCTTTGACCCGGTCTCCCAAATGGACCCGCACTTCCACCACACGTCCCTGCAACGGAGAGGAGATCTTTGAATAGCGATCTTCTCCGTACGCGACTTTCCCGGCCAGGCTCAGATCCTGCTGCGACCCGCTATAATCGACCAGCCCTGTCTCGACACGGGATCCTGCGTCGCGGGAAATCACCGCGCGTTTCGCAGGAGGCGTCGCCGCATCCGAATTACCAGGCTGATCAGCCTTCCCGCAGCCCGCAGAAGAGATCAACAGGAACGTGATCCAGACCGCTAGGGTCGCTCGTGTCATGAGGCGATCTCCTGTCCTACTGCGGATTCAAGCTGCAGCACATTGCGCTGGTAGTTAAAAAGCGCTTCGATGTAATTTTGCTGAATCGTCCGGGAGGTACGCGCCGCGTCGAGCAGATCGAGAATGGTCGCCCCTCCTCGTTCATAGGCCCGTTCGACAATCGTGAAGGTGGCGCGGGCATCATCCAACACCCCCCCGACGTAGGCTTCTACAAGTCGCCGGCTTTGCAACAGGTTCCGATAGGCAACTTCCACTTCATTCTCAACTAAATTGAGAGTCTTATTCAAGTCGGCTTCGGCCGTCTGCACGGCAACCTCAGCCTGGCGGATCCCACCCTGATTTCGATTGAATAACGGCAATGGCATCCCCAAATTGAGTGCCCACTGTTGTGGGTTGTCAGGCCCCTGGGCTCCCTGAATGGCATACCCGCCCCCGACCGTCAGATCTGGGACGCGGTAGGCTTTAGCGAGCCTCAGATCGGACTCGCGTTGCGAGTACGTAAACCGCCGCGCCTTGAGATCCGGACGAAGATCGAGAGCCACGGTACGCAGCTTGTTGATGTCCGGATCGATACGCCGAAAATCGAGGTCCGTCGTCAACTCCAGCGTGGTTTTCGGTGACAGCCGCAAGAGCTGGCGCAGATCACCACGAGCCGTTTCTGCCTCTTGCAACGATTGAATAACCTGCGATTGGAAATCGACCATCTGCAATCTGATGCGAATGAGGTCGACTTCTGCAATATACCCCTTCTTGAACCGTATCGTATTGATATCGAGAATCCTGGCAAACCGATCCCGATTTTCTTCGGCTAAAGCGAGACGCCGCTGAGCCAATTGGATGCGATAGTACGTGTCCTTTACGGTAAATCCCAACTGGCGCACCGCATCTTCAAAACCCGCTTCTGACGATTGGGTGCCGTAGGCTGAACTCTCAATTCGAAACCCGCGCTTTCCAGCCAGTTCGAATAGCTGCTGGATCTGGCCGAATATTGACGCGCTACTCGACGCTGTCCGCCCTTGGGTAAACGAGCTCAGCGTTCCGATTGTCGCGACGGGATTCGGAAACAGCGACGCGGTAATCTCCTGTCCCTTGCTGTACTCAATCCCGAATTTCGCAATGAGCACATCGATGTTCTGTTTGATAAATAACCCGATGGCCTCGTTGAGGCTGAGTCTGAGAGCTTTCGCTGTTGATCCACTCTCGTCAATCGCCTGAGAAGTCGCCGCATGGGCCGGAGATAAAAAGCACGCCGGTAGGCCGATCAGTAGGAGACAACAAAAGAAGACCGCTCGTCGCACATGAAGCACAAACACGTACGCTCCCCCGCACAACACCCAATGCACCTGGAGGCGCTGATGGAGCACACCTCCCCATCCTTCTCAAGGAATTGATGCATTATACAGTGTCTTGACCTGGTTGCAAATATTCTCTTCAGAATCGAGCACTTAGTTCCACTCTTCAGTTATAGGGTTCCCCCTCCATCCCTGCAGATGGCCCGACGACTGAGCTGGGAGGCAATAGAAAACGGACAGGACTTTGGAAGCACGAGAACCAGAGGAGGGAGAGGCGGCGGCGGAAACTGATTGCTTGACGAAATGATGGCGGCAAGCCGACAGGCCGCTCAGAAATCCAATCCAACCTTTGAATTAGACGCGCGCAGATGTTTCCGGACCCGCACCTGCTCATGATGCTTCCGGAGCAATTGCTGACGAATGACGTTGCGATCCTCGGCCACAATCCGGACCAGCCGGTCGACATCTTCCGCATGATCCCGGACCAACTCCGAAAGTTTCTGCATCTGGAACTCCAAGTGCTGCAAGCGCGACAAGAGGTCCCCCTCGGAATCCGAGACTGCTTTCTTCCTCGGCACCACCATGCTCTTCTTCGCCAGCGATGAAACCAGAACGTCCTGCTTCATACCCTCTCCTTTAGCCGACTGCCATGAAGCCTGCGACTCAACAGCCTTGCGTAGTATCTTCTGCCCTCACCCGGAAGTCAACGGATTCGCTTTCTTTCTATTTCCCAGGTGTCCTGCTAGAATCCCGGCCATGAACAACATCTTTACGATGGTGCTGGCGGGGGGGCGGGGGGAACGGCTCCATCCCCTGACGGAACATCGGGCCAAACCGGCTGTTCCCTTCGGCGGAAAGTACCGCATCATCGACTTTACCTTGAGCAACTGCCTCAACTCGGGGCTCCGCAAAGTCGCCGTCCTCATTCAATACAAGTCCCATTCGCTTGATCGACATATTCGCACCGGCTGGGACGTGCTGAACGCCGAACTCGGCGAATACATCGCATCGATTCCCCCGCAACAACGCATCAGCGAGGAATGGTATCGCGGCACCGCCGATGCCGTGCACCAAAATCTGTTTCTCCTCGACAATGAGCAGGCCGATTACGTTCTCATTCTCGCCGGCGACCACATCTACAAGATGGATTACATGGAAATGTTCCACTGGCTCGTCGCCAAGAATGCGGACGTCGTGGTCGGCGCACTCGACATTCCGATCGAAGAAGCCAGTCGATTCGGTGTGATGAGCGTGGATGAGGAATTCCGGGTCACGGAGTTCAACGAAAAACCGGCTTCCCCGACTCCGATTCCGGGGGACCCCAGCAAAGCCTTCGCTTCAATGGGCATCTATCTGTTCCGAACGAAAAGCCTGAGGGAAGAGCTGATCGCCGACGCCCAGGAAGGTACCGCCCACGACTTCGGCAAAAACATCATCCCGCGCATGATCCGCACACGCCGGGTCTTCACCTTCAAATTTCAGGACGCCAACAAGAAAGACGTGAAGTATTGGCGCGACATCGGAACGCTCGACGCCTACTGGGAAGCGAACCTCGACCTGGTCGCCGTCGATCCTCTCTTCAATCTCTACGACCAGCAGTGGCCGATTCGGACCTACCAAGGACAGTTCCCGCCCGCTAAATTCGTGTTCGCCCAGGATTACCAGGGCGGACGCATGGGCGTGGCACTCGATTCCATCGTGTGCGGAGGCTGCATCATCTCCGGCGGGCGCGTACAAACGTCCGTCCTCTCGCCCAACGTCCGCGTACAAGATCATGCCGACGTGCGGGAATCCGTCATCATGGAAAACGTCGTCATCGGTGAACATTGCCGCATCAGACGGGCGATCATCGACAAGGATGTCGTCATCCCTCCAAAAACGGAAATCGGTTATGACCGCGACGCCGACGCCCAGCGATTCACCGTCACCGAATCCGGCCTGGTCGTCATTTCGAAGGGAATGAAACTGCATGCCTCCCTCGATTCATCCGGTTGACCTCATCACCGCCCTTCGTCAGAAGCACCTGACCCCGGCCATCGTGTTCCTGACATCGCGCCGCGCGTGCGACGAAGCGATGGACTCGTTCGACCATATGAATTCGGTCCTGCCGCCGGCACGCCAAGATGCCATCGCCAAGGTCCTGGAGCAGGTCATCGCCCAATATCCGAGCATCGCGGAACATCCTCTGATCCCCACGGTTCAACGCATCGGCGTGGCCGCCCACCACGCCGGGCACCTCCCTTCATGGAAAATCGCCGTCGAGGAACTCATGCGCCACGGATGTCTCGACGCCGTCTTCGCCACGACGACGCTGGCTGCCGGCGTCGATTTTCCCGCACGCACGGTCATCATCACGCAATCCAGTATTCGCAAGGCCCGGGACTTTACCGATCTGACGATCGGAGAAGTCCAACAGATCGCCGGCCGCGCCGGCCGCCGGGGAAAAGATCTGGTGGGATTCGCCATCGTCACGCCGTCTCCATACATTGATCTCGGAGTCCTCACAAAGGGATTTACCGGCCACCCCGAAGCGATCAACAGCCAATTCGTCATCAGTTACCCGATGGTGTTGAATCTCCTCAAAGCCCATCCGCTGGACCAGATGCAGCCCATCCTGGCCAAGAGCTTTGCCCAGTTTCAGCTCAACCAGCGAGCCGAAATCCTCGAAGGCAAACTCGATGACCTGCACCAGCAAATGGAACCGTACGGCCCACGCGTCTGCACAGACTGGATTACTCAATGGCACCTCTTCGATCAGGTTCGCCGCCAAAGATCCCATCGAACATCTGTCAGAAAGCATGAACCGCCTGAAGTGGCGGCGCGGTTTCATTTCTTGACAGCGGGACGCATCGCAGGAGTTTCAAAAGGACGCGGAGTCGTCCTTCGCCAGTACCGCAGCAAGGGCCAGAAGAGCCCGATGGTCACTCTGCTCCGCCCGGGAGGAGCGATCACCGAATGTCCTGCGGCAATCGTCACCGAGGTGTACGACCGGATATTGGACTGTACGGAAACGCCGGTGTATCCATGGGCCACACCGGAAAGTCTTGAATCGCTCTTAAGAGAGCTGGAGGACCTTCCGACTCGCCTCCCCGTTCTTCCGATCTTGGTGCCCAAGGATCAGGAGCTGCTCCCGGATGCCGTCGTGCAGACGCTTGGAGATTTTTCTTGCCCGACTTGTCCCTCCCGCTCCGCTTGCCAGAAAGATCACGCCCATGCGTCCAAGCTCCGCCAGGAGCAGCATCGCCATCTGAAAACGATCCAGGCCCTTCGCACCAGCCTCTGGCATCGCTTCCAAGAAAAAATCGATGCCTTGCAGCACTTCGGATACCTGTCGCCGACCTCCCATCTGACCGAGGCCGGTGAATGGGCCAGGCTCATCCGCATCGATCACTCCCTCTTGATCACGGAATTGATCCGGGCAGAGGCCTTTACCGGAGCGTCTCCTGCCCTCCTCGCGGCGGTGATGTCGAGCATCGCGCATGACGACGACCGACCGGGCGCATTTCCGCGCATCAGCGCCGGACTCGGCTCCTTGCTCGGACAAGTCCGCAAGTTGGCAGAATCCCTCTCGCCATATGAAGACCCTCCGCTGCTGCGGGCGGACATCGCCGCCGTCACCGAACAATGGATTGCCGATCCGGCGCTCACCTGGATCGGCCTCTGCAAGAAAACCACCATGGCCGAGGGAGACATCTACCGCTTGCTTGCACGCACGCTGGAATTTCTTTCCCAGCTCCATACGCTCAAAAACACCCATCCGGCCTTGGCGGATTGCGCATCGCAAGCGATCGCGCACCTACGCCGGGGCGTTCTGGAGGAATTGCCGTGACAACGGAGGAACTCGAACAATTGCTCGTCCAGCAGCCGATCGCGCTTCTGCATCGGCTGGCACGCGGCCGGGTTCAACGGCACTTCCGCGCCGGCAAGCGGCGACTGATCGAGCTCTTGCTTCGCCATTCCGCCGAGAACCGCGCAGGATTCGAATCCGACCTTACAGCCCTGATCGCCGAGCGCCACACTCCGCCCGTTGCGCATCCGCCGCAACGTCAACCGAACCAGCGGGCGGCGCATCCTGCCACGGCCCGAACGTCCGCAGCGACACAACATGAACCGGAACATCATGATCCCGCCGTGACGCTGGCAGCCTGGCTTGAGGGAATCGGCGTTCCTCCGTCGCAGCCGTTCGTACCGGACGCCTGGCAGGACGATGCGCTGGCCAAACTGCAAACCGGAGACGTGATTGTCAGCGTGCCGACTGGAAGCGGAAAGACCTATGTGGCAGTGGAAGCAGCCAGACGGGCCATGGAAGAGAACCGGACCGTCATTTACACCTCCCCGCTGAAAGCGCTTTCCAACACCAAGTTCACAGAGTTGTCGCGGATCTTCGGCGCCGAGCACGTCGGGATTTTGACGGGCGATCGCCGGGACAATGGGCAGGCACCGCTGTTGATCATGACAACGGAGATCCTGCGCAACTTGCTCTACGACGCGGCCGGCGGCGAAATCGACGTTCGTCTGGACACACTGGGACTGGTCATTATGGACGAGTCGCAATACCTGGCGGACCCTGAACGAGGCGTCGTGTGGGAAGAGACCATCATTTTTTGTCCGTCCCAAGCCAGGCTGCTTTTGCTCTCCGCTTCGATCGGGAACCCCCACGATATTGCAGACTGGCTCACCTCGATCCGCTCCACGCCCTGCCACTTGATTAAGCACAGCAAGCGGACCGTGCCGCTCCGCGCAGGCTATCTTCATCCGGACAGCAAACTTACCCCGCTCTTCCGCACCATCAGTATTCCTCACGGGCATCCCGGCCATTGGCATCCGGAAGCCAAGCGGCTCTTCACCCGCTACGAGGACGAGACTCTGCCGTCGGGACGCCGCCGCTAAAGTCGGAATTCTCGGAAGGTATCCGCACCCAACGGTCATGCCGTGGCGGCAGGCCTGAGATCCGTTGCGACTGATCATGGGAAAGAGGGGCGCCGAGAGGATATATGTTCACACTACCGCGAGACACATTGTTCGAGCAGCCCGTTCAGGCTGTCATAATCGTGGCCGGCCAATGTACGGCCTTCTATCGTACCGTTGCCAGCCCTTGACCGGCATCATGCCGCAAATCATTATCGCCTCGCGCCGCCGCGTTGGATGATCACAGTATCGACACATCGTTCAACCGTATCGGGCATCACTCGCTGGCAGGCCGACCGGATGTCCTCCAATGAGAAGGTCCGCTGCACGGAGGCTGCCCACCACACCAGCCAAGTACCCAGTCCGAAGAGAGCGACAACGCCGGCGATCCATTGCGCGACAAGTTTGACCGTAGAGGATCTGAGCTGTGCCGCCTCAATCGGCAAATCATCCTTTTCGACCACATGCAGGTTCTGCATCACAATTGACTCCCAGGATGGAATAGCCGAACGTTCTCTTGCTATCCTACTGCAGATGGCCTGATCCGAATAATGTTTTGTCGTTCTCTTTCGACCCTTCCTCATGGGGCCGAGTCCGTTGCAACCTTATATCGCTCGCCTTCCTCCATTTGACAGAAACAGCTTCGAGCAAGTCTGCACGACAGTGCCCGCAGTCACCTACAGGCCTCCGCAGGTGTAAGGGAATTCATACCCCTGTACCCATCTCGGAATCGGTGGAGATTCAGGGGGTTTTCTTCCGCCACGGGCCCAAGCCAATAGTGGCACGAGCGTTGCTACGGTATAGGGCGAGGGGATCAGCCTACAGGAGACTCACCATGACACACGGAGAAGCAGTCGACACTCGGTTGGGGCTAGCTGACAGGGCGATAGGCGTGGCATTTCTCATAATATCGCTGGTCTGTCCCGCGCTCATCCATTCAGAAGCACAAGCCTTCCCTGTGGCACCGACGGCACTCTCCTTCTCGGCATCGAGCGGAAACCCGACGCCTGCAGGACAATCCATCACCTTCAGCAAGAACTCCCTGACGCCTCGACCATGGACCAGCTCCAGCGACGCAGCCTGGATGACAATCAGCCCCTCCGCGGGAACGATCGCACGAGAACAGGATCAGATCGCCGTCCAAGTCAACGCCACCGGATTGCCAGTCGGCACATATAGCAGTTCAGTCCGTATTGTCATAGAAGACAAGAACGGAAGACTTCAGACTACGGCAATCCCCGTCACGCTCGTTGTTACCGGCGGAAATGCGACACCCCTGCCGAGCCTCCTGCTGAATCCAGTTGGTCTCAGCTTTTCAGGCACAGCGGGAAGTACGACACCCCTGGCGAAAACCATTACCGTGACGAACCCGACAGGCGGAACACTGACCTGGACGCTCGCGGAATCGGCAGCCTGGCTAGGCCTCAACATCGCCAGCGGCACCACCACGACAGAAATTGACTCGATCAGCGCCAGCGTCTCCACCGGCGGACTTGCCGCCGGCACCTACAGCACAGCCATTACCGTAACGGCATCCGGAGCATCCAACAGTCCCCAAACCATTCCCGTGACACTGACGCTCAGCCCGCCCACCACAACCGGCACTGCCACGCTGACGTGGCAAGCCAACATGGAAGCAGACTTGGCCGGCTACAAGGTATACATGGGAACCCAGCCGGGAACATACGGAGCCCCAATCTCCGTAGGCATGACGACCAGCTACACCGTTGGAAATCTCACAGGCGGCAAAACCTATTACTTCTCTGTTACAGCCTTTGACAGCATCGGAAATGAGAGCCTCCACTCACCTGAAGTCAGCAAACCCATTTTGTAAGAGTGGGCATCCCCTCTCTTGACCGACAAGCCTGGAGACCTGTATAACCGCTGCCTGCTGTCGGCAGCGGTTCGCCCCACCAGTTCGTGGCTTTTCTTGTAAAAGCTCACCTCGTGGCACCGATGCCCCAGCCTTCTTCTAGGCGCCCGTAGCTCAATGGATAGAGCACCAGACTACGGATCTGGGGGTTACAGGTTCGACTCCTGTCGGGCGCACCAAACCAAGCTTGCTCGTACCGCTGCTTCATCGGCGTCAGCCCTCCCCATAAATGGCAGCAGATAATTACCTCCAGTAATCCCACGCTGTGGTTTTCCCGTGAGCCGGCAGCTCACCCGGCATAGCCACTCCCCATTGCGCCGCCGGATAGACACCTTGATTGTTTCTGGGCTTATCAATAGCTCCCAATACTTTGCGGATCTTGGTCTACCCAATTGACTCCTGTCGGGTATGCTATTTTTTAGTTTCCTGTGACGCCATTGACATCCTTCCGCCCAATACCTAGAATCCGCCGCATTCTCGGACTTGAGGGACTGCATGCTTCTGATGCGTAACTCATTTCATCGCTCCACCATGGCCCACGCCGTATTGGTCATCTGTCTTTGCGTCTTTATGCAGATGCTGGGCACAACCATGACATTATGGGACCTGGAACTAGAGCTCGACCCGCTCAACGCTTCGCTTCTTGATGGATTATCCTTGCCGGCATTTTCTTCTGACGTACGTCCCTCGCACGCGGTTGCGTTACTCGAGCAGTCCCGGACAAGCTCGCCGTACTTTCTTCATGCCCATAGCCTCTTTCGTCCTCCTAATCCTCTTATCTGAACCGTTCGCCCTCATTCAGACATCGCACGTCAGCTCTTGACGTGAATCGCAGACGCGTCTTTGCCAAGACTGGATTCAGGAGGAAGTATGTCGGACTTACATCTCGCTCTGTGCTGTGCGGCTTGCAGAAAAATAAAGGACGAGCATTGGGATGGCACGGCTGATCACCAATGGTGCACGATCATTGAGTACGTCAAGCGCTATCTCGTGCACGCTGAAGACGTCCTGCTCTCGGAAAGCTACTGCCCGGGCTGCACGACATCCTACAACCAACTGATGCAATACGGCCGGAATGGCGGTCTGTGTTTCCCTTCACAGGGGTGACAGGCTTGATGGAAAGAGCCATCCGATCTGAGAAGACGGATGGCTCCGCTACAAGAAGAGGAGCCAGAGATAGAGCGTACTGATGACGATCGATCCAACCATGATTGGAAATCCGAAGGCGAAGAACTGCCTGAACGAGATCTGATATCCGGCGCGGCGCGCAAGATCGACAACTACGACATTCGCACTGGCACCGATCAGCGTGCCATTTCCACCCAAGCAAGCCCCCAGCGCCAGCGCCCACCACAGCGGGAGGATATCCTCCTGGTGAACCAACGTCGTGTAGTCGGTGACATCCGGATGCAGCGATCGTGCGAGATCCACAATCAACGGGTTCATCGCCGCAACGTAGGGAATGTTGTCTACGATCGCTGATAGAAACGCCGATCCCCAGAGCACCGCCAACGTCGAGCCGGCCAGGTTGCCTCTCGTCAGGGTCACCAACTGGTCTGCAAGGTATCGAATCACTCCGACCTTGACCAATCCTCCGACCAAAATGAACAGACCGATAAAAAAGAAAATGGTTTTCCACTCCACATCCGTGAGATAGGAAAGATCCTCCGAATCCCCTCTTCTCGCCGTTCGACCGATAAGCATAAATGCACTGGCCCCCAGGAGCGCAATTGTGGCCGGTTCGAGGTGCAGCAGGCCATGGAAACAGAACGCTACGTTGACCGCGGCGAGCAGCCAGAGGCACCGCCGGAGCAAGGCGTGATCCTGCACCGCCTCTCTCGCCTTCAAACTGAGCACGATTTCTTGCAGATGCGGAGCCACCCGCATGGATCGGCCGAAGAAGAACCACAGTGCGCCGAGGAAGGCCGCCATGATAACAAGAACGACCGGGCCCAGCACAATGAGAAAATCCAGATATCCCAGATTCGCTTTGCTGGCAATCATGATGTTCGGAGGATCCCCGACCAGCGTCGCGGTGCCGCCGATATTCGAGGCGACGGCCTCAACGATCAGAAACGAAACAGGGTTCAGTTCCAGCCGTTTCGTGATCGCCAGCGTGACCGGCGCCATCAACAACACTGTCGTCACGTTATCGAGCATGGCGGACAAGACGGCCGTAAGGACCGCCAAGAGAACGACCATGTGAAACGGCTTCGCGCCGGCGCGCTGAGCCGTCCATATGGCCAGTACTTCGAATAGCCCCGTCTCCCTGACGATGTTCACGATGACCATCATCCCGATCAGGAGAAAGACCACGTTATAGTCCACCCCGAACTCATGGGAGTAGAACGCTTCGTCCTGCGTGACCACACCGAGACCGATCATGAGCGCCGCGCCGCTGAGGGCGACGATCGTTTTATGGATTCGCTCGGTGATGATGACCAGGTACGCCAGGCCGAAGATCACCAGCGCCAGCGAGACATTCGACATCATGTGCATTATTTTTGCCTTCAGGAATCACGCACGTTGGCGCATTATGAACAGCCCGAATCTATCTGGCAATCGAACTCGTCCATTTGGGGAGCCTGCCACGGGTGGTTTGGCCTTTCATCTTTTCCCCTTCCATAATGACCGATCTCGCCGTACGATACGAGCCAGCGACAGGAAGACGAACATGACCAAGCTGTCACGCCATCAGATCGATCAAATTGTGCAAGGGCTTCACTGGGATCCCCTTGCCGTCCTAGGCCTCCATGTGAGCCATCTTAATGGCTCCCCGGCCTGCATCATTCGCTGCTTTGCCCCGGACGCGAAGGAAGCCGCCGTCGTCATCGACCGCCCTGCCACGTCGGTCATTCCGATGTCGCGCATCCATGAAGCAGGACTCTTCGAGGCGACCCTCCCTGAAGCGCCTTCATCTTCGCACTATCGCCTGCGCCTAACCGATGAGACGGGCCACACATCCGAACGATACGATCCCTACTCCTTTGCACCGCTCCTGACCGACTTCGATCTGCATCTGTTTGCAGAAGGCACATTCTTTAGAGCCTACGACACACTGGGGGCTCATCTCCGTGCTGTCGAGGGCATCGCCGGCATCCATTTCGTCTTGTGGGCTCCCAACGCTGCCCGCGTCAGTGTGGTCGGGGATTTCAACCAATGGGATGGACGCCGCCATCCCATGAGCAGCCGCGGAGCAACCGGTCTTTGGGAACTCTTCATCCCCGGCCTCACGAACGGCACGCTCTACAAGTATGAAATCCGCCCGCGGGAGCGCGATGAGATCCTCTTGAAAGCGGACCCCTATGCGGTGGCTTCTGAACTTCGGCCTAAAACCGCCTCCGTCGCCCGTGATATTTCACGTTATACATGGAACGACCAAGCCTGGATAGAAGCCAGACGGCGCCACGATCTCCTTGGCACCCCTCTGTCCATTTATGAAGTCCACCTCGGCTCCTGGATGCGCGTTCCGGAAGAAGGCAATCGCTGGCTGACGTATCGCGAATTGACCGCGAAACTCATCCCTTATGCGAAAGACATGGGGTATACCCATCTCGAACTCATGCCGATTACCGAACATCCGTTTGACGGCTCATGGGGCTATCAGTCGACCGGTTATTTCTCCGTCACCAGCCGCTACGGAACACCTGAAGATTTTATGGCCTTCGTGGATGCGGCTCATCAAGCCGGCCTCGGGGTCCTGATGGATTGGGCTCCCGCGCATTTTCCCGACGACCCCCACGGGCTCTCACAGTTCGACGGCACGCATCTCTACGACCATGCCGATCCACGGCTGGGGTACCATCCCGATTGGCACAGCCGCATCTTCAACTATGGCCGCATCGAGGTGCGCAACTTCCTCACCAACAGCGCCCTGTTCTGGCTGGATCGCTACCACATCGACGGCCTGCGCGTGGACGCAGTAGCCTCCATGCTCTACCTTGATTATGGCCGCAAACCGGGCGAGTGGATTCCCAATCCATTCGGAGGAAATGAAAATCTCAGCGCCGTGCTCTTCATGAAAGACCTCAATGTGCTGGCCCATCGCGACTTCCCGGGCACAATGATGCTGGCTGAAGAGTCGACATCCTGGGCCGGCGTCTCTCGCCCGACCTACACCGGAGGGCTGGGCTTTACCTTTAAGTGGAACATGGGCTGGATGCACGACATGCTGGAATATTTCAGCCGTGACCCCATTCACCGGATGTATCACCACAATCAGCTGACGTTCGGACTCCTGTACGCCTTCAACGAAAATTTCGTCCTTCCCCTCTCGCACGACGAAGTCGTGCATGGCAAACGGTCGCTCATCGATAAGATGCCGGGAGACGAGTGGCAGCAGTTTGCCAACCTACGAGCGCTCTATGGGCTGATGTACGGCCACCCGGGGAAAAAAATGCTGTTCATGGGCGGAGAATTCGGCCAGCGCCGGGAATGGAACCACGACAGCAGCATCGACTGGCATCTCCTCGAATATCCTCTTCATCGAGGGCTCCAGTGCCTGGTGCGCGATCTCAATCGGCTCTATCGGGAGGAGCCGGCGCTTCACGAGATCGATCACGATTGGCCCGGCTTCCAGTGGGTCGACTTTCACGATGCCGGACAGTCTGTCCTGGCGTTCCTGCGAAAGGCCAAGAATCCGGACAATCAGATTCTGTGCGTGTGCAATTTCACACCGATCCCTCGCTCTGATTATCGATTCGGGGTGCCGTGCGAAGGGTACTATCGCGAACTCCTGAACACCGACGGCTCAGTCTATGGCGGGGGAAACATGGGAAATCAAGGCGGTGTTCAGACAGAACGGATCTCCTGCCACGGATTTCCTTACTCGCTCAGGTTGACGCTTCCGCCTCTTTCCGTTCTGTTTCTGAAGAGCGTGGCCACACTATAACCGCCTAGCGGTTCTTTTTCCCGCCCGGCTGCACATCGAGCACCGTCACGTCGAAAATCAACGTCTTCCCGGCAAGGGGATGATTGAAATCCAAGACAACGGTTTCTTCCTTCACCTCCGTCACGGTGGGAAACATTGATTGGCCGTCGGGCCCCTTGGCTTCGAGTTGGGCGCCGACTTTTCGCGCCTGCTCCGGAATCATGCTCTTTTTGACCTCTTGCACGGCCTTAGGGTCCACCTCTCCGTAGGCATCGCTCGGCTTGACTACGACGCGCTTCTTCTCGCCTTTCGCCACACCGTTCAAGGCCTTTTCAAGGCCGGGCACGATTTCATGCGCGCCTTGGCGATAGGTCATCGGTTCGCGGCCGACATTGGTATCCATCACACGATGATCTTCGAGTGTCAGCGTATACTCGAGCGACACCGTCGCTCCATCGGCAATCTTCGCCGACCCCTCCTTGGCCCCACTGCCGGCCGACGCCTGGTGTCCCACACACAGCTGGCTGCCCATTACCATAAACCACAACAATTGGCGCGACCAAAGCAATGCCTTCACAGGAACCTCCTTTACAGATACGCAGGGAGCGACAGAGGAATTACCAGAAGCGGAAGGGACCACAGTCGAGGTGGATAAAATCGGCGCGCGGATAGTAGCCTATACCGCCATATTGCAGCTTCAGCGCAGCTTGTCGAATGACCCGTGGACGCACGCCGGGGATAAAAAAATCGACCGCTTGCCCTTCGACATGGAGACTGTGACGGGCGGCGCGCCGGCTCCGTTTGACCAGCATCGCGTTGTACTCGGGGGAACGATAGCCGGATATGACATGGATTTCCCCATCGCCGCCGAGCGACTTCTGAACGAGATTGATATGTTCGATCACGCGAGGATCCATTGCCGCCACTTCACCCGTATGGTGGCAGCGAAGGATGTGATTGACGTCGTCGAGCGCGGAGAGATCATACCGGCCATTATCGTCGCGATACCGCACCCGCAAGCGCTCATCCGTGTGGACGTTGTAAAAGGACAACTCGCCTTCGGGCAGCTCCTCGGCTTGCGCGCGCGCGAGAGACGGGCTAAGCAGCCGGCCGCCCAAGAGCAGCAGTCCGACGACTGAGGTCTTCAACAACGCACGGCGCGTCCAGGCCCACTCTGCCTGTTGCATGGAATACTCCAGAAGAGGAACTGCGGGGTCTACGTACGTACTTGCGGGAGGCTTTGTATCAAAAGCCGGGGCCTTGGGTCAACCTATTTCTCTTCCTCCGTCGCCGATCTCCGTTTTCCTCTCGAACGGAATCGGATCATACGACAACGGCTGAAAACAGCCGCTGATTCGAGACCTGTATACCCACCTAGGGTCTTCCACCTCGTCCACATCCTCGGCTGTGATGAAACGGTCTGACGCATCTTGATTGAAGGCATGAACCGTCGTGAATGACTCTGCAGATCATTTTCTCCCTGGACAGGTACGCCTAAGACGGGTAATATTCACGAAGTCACTAAGGAGTATCGCTCAACATGGCCACCATCCTTGTTATCGACGATGAAGATTCCATCAGACATCTCCTGAAAGAGGTGCTCGAAAAAGCCAACCATCGCGTGCTCGAAGCCCGCGACGGCCGTGAGGGTCTGACGCTGTATCAGAACAACAAGGTGGACTTGGTGTTGATGGACATTCTGATGCCCGGCACCGACGGGCTGGAAGCCACGCTCCAACTGACCAGGGAATACCTCGATGCAAAGGTGATTGCCATGACCGGCGCGCAGGGCGATCGCAATTTTCTGGATGTCGCAAAACTGTTCGGAGCGCGCCGCGTCTTTGAAAAGCCCTTCGATCTCAAGAAAATCGTTGAGGCCATCACTGAAGAACTGGCGAAGTAACTTCTACACGACTCGTTTCTTTTCACTCCCATCCAACCGGATCGTACCCCCTCTCGACCAAACAGCGCTGCACAAACTGCTTATAGGCATTGCTGGGAGGTGAACGCCTGAATAATCCGCGCAGGAATCCCGCTGTCGCCCCGCTGGCTGAGCCGACCATGGCGCCGCGACCTGGATGCCCGACCACCGCGCCCCCTACGGACCCCGCCGCGGATCCGACGGCACCGCCTGCGACAGTGTTGCCGGCAACCTGCCCCGCCTTGCCCTGACCGGGCGTCGCTCCCGCCTCTTTAGCCATCTCACGGCATTCTTCGATATCCTGCTTAGCCACTCCCTCTCCGACCTCCTTATAATGTGCGTTGGGATAAAGGATCGGCTTCGACGCGCAGGCTGCGCATGCTAAAGCGAGAACGGCGACTGCGGTCAATCGAATCATATTGATCTCCCCAAGAGCAGAACGCCTTTCCGGCCATCCGGTTGACCGATCTTCCTACCGGCCACCGGTCAGCTCCTTGCGAACAAGCCCCCGCATCATCGCCGGATCGTTGTAACCCACCTCACTCAGAGCATCCATCAGATGGAGCCCCTTGGTTTCCACCAGCTCTTTGGCCTTGGTGAAATTCTTCGCGCTGAACCGTGCGACCGCCGGCTGGCCGTTCACAATTTGACAGGCTAACACTTCGCCGTTCACCTCGAGCGTGCCTCCCTGCTCCACCAATGTCTTGGCCTGGGCGATCGTGATGCCATGCAAGTGCGCAAACTCTTCCAAACCGCCCGTCTCCACAAGCCGCCCATCCGGCATGATGCAGAGCCGTTTGAAATGGGGCGACCAGTCCTTGCGAAAGTCGATGTACTTGATGTCGCCGCCTTTCGCCACAGCAGGATCCAGCGTACGATAGTCCAGCCCCAGGTTCTTCTGCAGAAGCTTGGCTTTCAGTTCATCCGGCAGCGTGCGGCGGAACACCTCCAGCGCGGCCTCTACCAGCGGGATCGACCGCGCACGCACAAGTTGCTCCGCTTCAGCAAACTGCATCAGGTCCAGAACGAACGTGTGCTTCGGGTTGCTGCCGGTCTGATCCATAAAACAGGCAAACAACCCCCGCGTGAGCAACCCACCCTCTTGCGGATACACATACACGCCTCCATCAGTAAGCAACGTGGTCATCGTCTCCAACGGCACATCGTAGCTCTCAGAGAGAACTTTCGCATGGCCCGGCATATCCTCCGCCAGCGTCATCGCGCAAGCGGTCACATTCCCCGGCGCATCGAACTCCGAGTAGTCCTCGATGATATTGTAGAGCACCGTCGGCTTGGTCTTCTCCGCCTTTTTCTTGATCTTAAACATATCGTTCCTTAGCTAAAGGCACGGGACGAGGAGCTCTGGGCTAAAAGTTGCGAGCGGCGCATACCTCATGTCCTTTGCCCTAGCCCTTTGCCTGTTTGTGAAAATACGGCGGCAAAGTCATCAATCGTCCGTCTTCGACCGGCCCTCCGATCGTGAAGTGATAGAGCGATTGGATGCTCAGTTCTTTTACCGCTACGATCTCATGGACCGGATCGTCGAAGAAACACCCGATTCCGGTCGCCCGTACCCCGGCCGCCTCCGCTTCGAGATAGAGCACCTGCCCCAGGAGACCGGACTCCCAAAACAATCGTGGATACCACCAGCCCCCCCGCTCCCGCAAGACCCCTTCAAACTCAGCCAGCATGCCAAACGAAAACGCGCTGTCCCCGGCGATGTCCTGATGACAGCTTACTTGCATCGCCAACTTCTGTGCGTCGCCTTCCAACAACCAGTAGAGCGGAAGATCGTCCGGACAACCCGGCGCCTTCGTCCAACTCAGCTCAGGATTCATGGATTGCTGGATGAACGCCAGCTTCTTCGGATCGCGGGCCAGAAAATAGAGCCCTGGCGTCAACCCATCGACGCGATGGACGAACAACATCAAGTGAATGGCCGGTTCGTACGGCCAGACATCCCAGGGAACCGGCCGTTCCAATTGAGCGCGATCTGCCCTTGGCATCACCAGCTGGAGCATGTAAAAGAATGTCGCCGTAGAGATCGATGTCTTCCCGTCGAAGGAAACGGCACTGCGGCGTTGGCGAATGATCGTCCCGGCTGAAGGCCCGTTAGGCGTAAGAGGTACGGAGGGCGGCGGTACCTGACTGGAAGAACCACGCAACGGAATGGTCGATTTCTGCGTCTGCATCTTCCAGGAAGCATCAGCCACTTCATCGATGATATCCCAATGCACGCCATGCTCACGGCTCAACAGATTGGCTTTCCCATGCCATGTAGCCCGTGCAAGTTCCTCGACCGCCGATGGGTCGAGAGAGAGCGGGATCGCACCTTCTCCAGCCCCCGGCCAGAGCACACACAGGCAGTCAGGATGCTCCGGCTCGACATCGGCAAAGTCGCCGGTTCGATTGGTGCCCAGCAACAGTGCGATGGTGTTCTGATCCATCCCGTCCAACAGTGCCATATTCCAGCCGAGCGTCGCAGCGGCGATCCGCGCTGTCCCGATTGCATGACCGACATCGTGGTTGCAGTACCGGAATGCCCGCTCACCGTACTTCCAGGCCTCCCGCCAATGCACGGAAGTCAGCCCAAAGAGCAATGAGCCTGGAGGAAACGGAGCCAGCAACCGAGCGACCTGCTCGACGAGAAACCCAGCCCGCAGCTCCAGCCCATGCTCCTTGGGCGCATAGTGATAGAGGCCCGGCGTGAGGTCCAATCCTTCAACGTGGGGCAGAACGAGATACCCTTCCGTCGGATGCAGATTACCGGAAGATGGATTGCTCCGCAGCGCCCATTCCGACTCCCCTGCTTTTTTCCATGCTGACAACGCGAGGGCAAACTCAAAGAACCGCGACAGAGTCCGCATCGTGATCGGCTGAGGAGGCACAGCCCCGGCATGGTAGATAGCATCGTAGGCCGGTGAGACCGGTTCATCATCCGGCTTCAGCAACGGCAGCGGAATCAGCGGCGCGCCCTCGTAGCGGCGAAAGGGATCGGGTTGATTCGCCCAATCGAGAAATCCGAGCGAACGCGCGTATCGATTGAAATGATGCTTGGTCTGAATGTGATAGCGGATGACGTGATCAATAGGATCAGCGGAAAGAGGCTCGACTAAGGATGGGAGACTGTCTTTCTTCATGCCCATTGCAATTCTGACCCAGTTTACGAGTCGCAGAGATGGAAAGTAAATGCACGAAGCGGGAATCACTTATTGGGTTATTGACCTCAATTTCAATACCCACGTATCCTGCCTCAACCGAACTGAGGTGCCCATGCAATTCGACGCTGCACTCGCCGCGCAAGAGACATTCCGACAGGCCGAAGCTGAGCTTGGCCCCGACTGGGATATTGCCGTTGAACTGGAAGACACCTTCTCTTCCAATGCCGGTGCCACGGCACGGGAGGCCTACGAAGGGCTGCTCGCCCTCGCACAGCGATATCCCGCCGCCCACTCCTTCCACGCCTTCTGCATCTACATCACCTGGCAGCAGGTGACGGAAGAGACGATCGCTCGTCATTTTCAAACCGGGATGAAACTATCCGAAGCCTATCTCGCTGCTCCGGACGGCAAAGACCAGCGGGATCTCGCCTATGTGACGGAGTTGTACGAATCATTCAGAGCGGGATTGGGCTTGGATGAAGAAGACGAGATTCAAGTGGAGTTCAGAAAAGATACGCCCAAGGGCGGCGACTAGAGTGAGCGCGCGCTGAGACCGAGGCGCTGAATGCGGAGTTTTACTTTCTGAAGCTGACCGCTATGGCTGCGGGTGAGAGCTCATGTCCGAGGACCACAAACATCGCGCACGGATCTTTCTCCATCGTGGCGATCTCGTCCAGGCCCGCGCCGCTTGGGAGGCGGCGGCAGCAGACGATCGGGCCGCCAACAATCACCGCGAGTTATCCGATTCGCTCGGCAATCTCGGCAACACGTGCGCGCTCATGCAGGATTTCGATGCAGCCGAGCGATGCTACCGAGATGTGCTGGCGATCCAGCGCACGGAGCGCAACCAGCATGCGATCGCCCATACGCTCGTGAACCTCGGCAATCTCCACATCGGCGCCGACCGCCCTGAGAAGGCTCGCCCGTATTATCTCGAAGCGCTCGATCTCCTGCGAGAGATTAAAGACGACCGCGCGCTCGGCATTCTCTACAACAACCTGGCACTCCAAGAAGCCCGCGAACGGCAATGGGAACAGGCTGTCGCCTCGTTCACCCGGGCGCTCGACTATCATAGAGTCGTCGGGAATGAAGAGGGCCTGGCCGTCACCTATAGCCAGATGGGCAAGTGTTTTTTCGAGCAGGGTGACCTGGTCAAAGCCGAACGCTGCCTCAACAACGCCTCGGAGCATTACATCAAGCTCGGCAACGAACCGGCCGAGGCGGCAGTGCTCAGACTGCTGGGATCCCTCTACGGCAGACGGAACGATCACGTCTCCGCCCGTCGCTGTCTTGAACGCGTCGTTCAGATTGACCAGCGATATCGCCTCCCGGAAACCGAGGCCGACGTCGCGTCGCTATCGAAAGGCGCTTCGCAAGAATAAATCGTTTTCCCGCTCACCATCTACCTTTTGTATTTCGCGCTCTTGCTGGACAGATCGGCGCTCTTTGATACTGTAGGGCATGACAGACCGTTGTGCCTCCTGTTGGCCCGCTTTATTGCCGACAAAGGTTTGACCGGATGCCGAATGACGCGACGCGCGACTCTGATTTTCATGTTGCTCCTCTCGGCGTTCTCAACTGCGCGCTCTCCCTGCCATGCCGAGGAAATCATTCCCCGGATGACGATCGGCACGCAGGAAGTCGGGCTCGCAGCCGGATACTTGCTCCCGATGCGCCTGACGAGCGAGCACAGCACGAAACAGAAAGGCCCGGCGCTGATGCCTTCCTGGATGATGACGCTCACCGATCCCATCGGCCGAGGCTGGTATCGCGGCCAGTTCTCGGTCGGCGCCGAAGTGGTGTACATCCAATTTCAGGAACCGGTCGTCAGCAACGGCATCGGATTTACTCCGAAGATCAAATACACCTTCGTGGCTGACAATCGCATCCGTCCATATGTCGAATTTGCAGGGGGACCGTTCTGGACCGATTTCACCAATCAGGTCCCGGAAGAATCCTCTTCGTTTAATTTCATCTTAACGGCGGGCGTCGGATGTTCGTACTTTATTACCTCACAGGCCTCGATCAATGTCGGCTATCGCTTCCACCATATCTCGAACGCCGGAACCAGTTACCCCAACATCGGTCTCAACTCAAGCCTCCCGTTCGGGGGATTTTCCTTCTACTTCTAGGAGCACGCCGTGAATACTAAACCTTCGCTCTGCTGGACCATCATCGGATGCTGCGGACTCGCAGCATCGCTCACGACCGGCTGCGGGCGCTGGATCGAACTGATGGCCGCCCCGGCCGACAATCACGCGCCTGCCGCCCCAACGATCACCCGGAACGAACAAGTGCCGCTCGTAATGGATCGCTTCCGCATCACACGCAACGGTTCGCCGCAAAACCCTTCCTTTGAAATGGAACAGCGGCTACTCGGTTCCCTTGGAGATGTCGGACTATTTTCCCGCCTCACCGGGACGGCCTCCCCCGACTCTCAGACGCGCGAGAAAGCCTTTCACGCGCGTCTTGTGCTTGACGAAACCGTGGACCCCCATCCCGGCGACGCCGCATGGAAAGGCATCGTTATCGGCGCCTCCATGTTCATCCTGGCACCGTTCATTCCGTTGGAATATGACTATGCGGCACATGTGACGCTCGAACTGGAGCGGTGGGACGGGAAAATCAAGCACTACGAAAGCCGGTCGGCCGGCGTCGTCCGCTATCAACTCTTCGGCGCCACGCCGATCATGATTGACGAATTGAAGGGTCACGTCACGGAATCCTGCCTTACTGACCTGGTGCAACAACTCCTCCAGGACACCACATTCTATTACGCCAGTAGTGCGCCGATCGCAGAACCGGACATCCGAACCGTCACCGTTAAGCCCCATACACCGGCCTCTCCTGCTGCCATCCCTGTTTCGATTCCGGCGGAGCCATAGGCAAAGAAGTCCTGCCCCTCGCGCTGATGTCTTTCATCTAGCCGATCGAAAACCTCCGGTGGTATGATGCTCCTCGTTGGAAAGCAATACCCATGGACATTGATGCATTTCGCCAAATGGTCAACAAGAACCCGAAGGGGTTCTTGGGACGTTATGGACTTGGTAACAAGATCCTGCAAGAAGGCGGCAGTTTTGAAGAAGCCGCTGGACATCTGCGCGTGGCCATTCAACTCGATCCCGTGCATGTCGCCTCCCACTTGGCTCTGGGAAAGGCGCTGATCGGACTGAAACAGCCGGAAGAGGCTAAACCCGTCCTGCAGGCCGGTATCGATGCCGCTGTTTCCGGGCGTTCCAATGGAGGCCGCGACCTCGTTCCGGAGATGCAGGCCCTGCTCCGAACGCTCGGATGAACAGGCCTACCGACGAGAGGACTTGCTATGAATCTCGACGACGCCAGAACACGCATTGAATCCGCCGTCACGCAGTATGGATCCCACGCCGCTCCGGCAATCGATTTAGTAATGAATGAAGTGCGGTCGGACCTTGGCGCCAGAGCATTCAACGAGCTGGTCGAGGAATTCGACCTCGAACTTCTATACAACATCGCCCCGCTGGAATCGGACTTCTCCAACAGTTAATTGAACAGGCGTTCACCTTGCCAGTCATCTGGGCTGCCATCTCCGCACACGGCTACGGTCACGCCGCTCAAGTCGTCCCGGCTCTGAACAGGCTCGGCACACTTGTGCCGAACCTCCGCGCCATTCTCCGGACAAGCGTTCCGGCCTCGTTCTTTCAGGATCGCCTGACGATTCCCTGGACCCTCCAATCCGTTCGACAAGACGTCGGATGCGTCCAGAAAGGACCGTTGCAAATCGATGTCCCTGCGACATGGGAAGCGCACACCAGATTTCATGCGCAGTGGGAACAGAGAGTTGGACAGGAACTCGACGCGCTGCGGTCCTCCGGTCCTCAGATGATTCTTGCCGACGCGCCCTATCTCGCCCTGTCGGCCGGACGCGAGGCCGGCATTCCAACCGTCGCACTTGCCAATTTCACCTGGAACGATATTTTGGAACCCTTTGTCGATCCTCATCAACCGCATCATCAGGATCTTCTCGCCACAATCAGGCAATCGTACAGCCAAGCCGACCTTGCCTTGCGCATTGCGCCAGGATTACCCATGTCGCCCATTTCATACGTGCTCGATATCGGACCGATCGCCGAGCCGGCCACGAGCCGACACCATGAACTTCGCGCCTATCTTCAACTCGACAAATCCGAGCAACTGGTCCTGATCGGATTTGGCGGCATTCCGCTCACCTCATTGCCGTGGAAAGAAATGGAAAAGATGCACGGGTATCATTTTATTGTGGATGGTATACCGGCTCCAACCTCCCCGCGTGTCCATTCTCTGTCAGCACTCTCCTTCTCCTTCAAGACAGTCCTGGCTTCTGTCGATGCCGTCATGACTAAACCTGGGTATGGCACCATTGTCGAGGCTGTCTCACTTGGCTTGCCCGTCATCTACGTACGCCGTTATAACTTTGCCGATGAAGCTCCGCTCGTGGAGTTCCTCAATCGATACGGAAGAAGCCATGAGCTATCGCTCGCAGATTTTCTCTCCGGAAACTGGCAATCAGCTTTCGAAGCCATCCGTCATCATCCCACCCCTGCTACCCCACCATCCTGCACAGGCGCCGGCGATGCTGCCGGCCATTTAGCAAAATACTTCCAGTAATACAGTTGGTATACGTCACAATACATTGGAAATATTCGCCATCAATGCCAAGAACTTAAAGATGGATCTTTTTGGCGAATCGCTCCGTAGATGCTATAGTTGTGGCGGACGTGAGGTGTCTCGTCTTACGCCTCTTGATTCATGCAGGATATGGACACACCGACTCGCCGAGCCACATCATCGATCGATCCGGCCCTCCTGGCGAATATCGTCAAGGGCGATCAGCAGGCCTTCAGCCAGCTCTATGACCATTCGAGCACTATGCTCTATACGCTCGCCTTTCGTATTCTAGGCAGCCGAGACGAAGCCGATGAATTATTGCAGGACGTCTATCTGGAAGTGTGGCGTAAAGTGGCGCGTTACGACGTCGGACGCGGGACGCCGATTGCCTGGCTGATTACATTGACCCGAAGCCGTGCGATCGATCGGTTGCGCGCGCGCACCTCCCGCGGCCAAAATAGCACCGCTTCGCTGGACGCGGCCGTCTCGTCGACAGTCGCCGACTTGGGACCAAGTCCCTTTGAAACTCAGGCGGATCAGGAATTGCGCATGGCCGTCGGCACGGCCATGACAAGCCTGCCGCCCGCGCAACAACAAGCCATCGAATTGGCGTATTATGAAGGCCTCTCGCATCAAGAAATTGCGGCACGACTGAACCAGCCGCTCGGCACCGTGAAGACCAGAATCAAACTTGGCATGTCGAAATTGCGGGAATCGCTCCGCGCGTGCTGGGATCAGGGTGAACCAGGATGACCCACGAAGAACTCGAAGAAGCCGTTCCTCTCTACGCCGCCGGCGCCTTGGACAGGACAGAACGGCAAGCGCTGGAAGCCCATCTCCTCTCCGGCTGCGCATCGTGCCACAGCGCGCTCAAGGATTATCAATCCGTGGCCTCGTTGCTGCCCTTCGGCCTGTCACCGATGCGAGCGCCGCGTGCCCTCAAGGCACAAATCATGGCGGCGCGCAATCCGGACTCCCTCGGCGTCGAGGCCGGTACGAATGAACCGAACCGCCCGAGCTTGGAGCCAGGCGAGTGGCTTAATCACCTCTTTCCACCGATCGAGCCGGCCCGTTCATTCTCGTTACCCTGGGCGATCGGATTCGCCACGATCCTGGTTGTGGGCCTCGGCGGCTACCTCGTCTGGACCTACAGCAATCAATTGTCCGAGGACGCTTCGAAGATCCAAAAGCTGGAAGCCTCTCTTCAGGATCACGCGACGACGCTTGCCGGGCTCCGACGAGAGATGAACGATCGTGATCGGTCACTCTCTGCCCTGCAATCCGAACTTCAGGGTAAGGCTGGCGAGGCGACGGAGCTGAAGAACCAGCTCATGGAGCGAGAGGCCGAGCTAGAGACCGTTCATACGCAGCTCGGCGCCGGAACTCGGGGCAAAGGCATGCAAGATGAACTGGCTACGCTATTGCGCAAACCGAACGCCAGGGTCGTCACGCTCGCAGGCTCAGACATGGCCAAACGCGCAACTGCAGTTCTGTTCTACGATGCCCACACGCAAAAAGTGTGGCTCTACTCCGTGAATCTTCCGGAATGTCCCAATGGAACGGTTTATCAGCTCTGGGCAATTGATCAAAAACCGAGAAGCATCGGGACCTTCCACATGGATTCGGGAGAGACTGCTCACCTGCTGGTCACACGCGCTCCCGATTTTGAAAGAGCGAAGAAGTTTGCCGTCAGTCTGGAGCCGCCCGGCGGACGCCCGCAGCCGACCGGTCCTATCTATCTCGTCGGCCAGACATCCTAAGGCCCGTCTCCTCGCTTGACCTCACCCCTGAAAGCCCGCTACAACCGGCCAGCGTAATGGATCCCGCTCACCATCGAAACACGGACCTCCTGTCCAAGGACACAACAATGCCCGCCGGGGAGCAATCACACGATAGCGCCTTCATGCATGCGGCGCTTGACGAAGCTGCCAAAGCCGCTGCCATCGGGGAAGTTCCCATTGCCGCGCTCCTGGTTCACAACCGCGCCGTCCTTGCCTGCTCACACAATTATCGAGAGACCTGGCAGGACCCCACCGCTCATGCGGAAATCATCGTTGTCCGTGAGGCGGCCAAGGCTCTTGGAAGCTGGCGTCTGACCGATACCACGCTATACGTGACGGTCGAACCCTGCGCCATGTGCTTGGGCGCCATCATCCTGGCGAGAATTCCACGAGTCGTCTTCGGAGCGTACGATCCAAAGGCCGGCGCCTGCGGATCGGTCCTCGACTTCACCAACGAGCCGCAATTGAATCATCGAGTGGAGATCGTCGCCGGGCTACTTGAACGAGAGAGCCAGACACTTCTTCAGAGCTTCTTCCGGCAGTTGCGAATGGAGTGAGAAGGGAGAAAACAGATCCCGTCAGGCTACGCTCCTGTCATCGAACACACGGCCCAGTCGCGACCATGAACTGATACGGCTCCCGCCCAACCGTCTCCACATTCAAGCCAATGAACGGCCCATCCGGGCTGCATTGCAGCCCCGTCCAACAAGCGAACCTCTGCTATCGGAGTATCAGGCGAGAGAATCTCGCAGTGCTGCAAGGATAGAAGTCCCACGCCCTGGCCTTTCAGCACCGCTTCTTTGGCAACCCAATAGCGGTAAAACCGCTGGGCCTGCTCCGAACCAGTAGCACCTGCGACTCGATCTCGTTCGGACGGCGTATAGAAACGTTCCGCGAGCTTTACCGCTTCAACGTTGCCTCGAATCTGTTCGAGGTCGGCACCGACCTCATATCCATTGGTCACGGCCATCAGCATGCGGCCATGAGAATGAGAAAGATTAAACCGGCAGGCATCATGAGGACGATCTCCATTCAATAACGCCGGCTTGCCGGTGGGAGCAGCGCGAAAGGTGAGCGCACCAGGACTGACGGCCAGATAGCGGGCGAGCACAGCCCTCAGCCCGCCATGCGCCAGAATGTATCGGCGCTGATCAGAGTCGCGGATGAAACGAGCCGCTCGGGCACGTTCGTCCTCGCTCAACCATGCTCGGCACTGCTCCACTGTCGAGGTTTCCCCATCGAGGGAAAAGCCCCACACATAAACGGTTCGCCCCTCCAACGCAATCGGCCTTGCCCAGCCAACCGTCGTGATCAGATCGACAGATGGAAACGCCAACACCGGCCCGTCCATACCAGTATCCACGAATACCCCCCGCCACCTGATAATTGTGCGCCTACAGGCTCATCGTACCGGCGCTTCGCGAGGAAAGAAAAGCAATTGAAAAATCCCCGTCCCCACGGTAAGCTCCACGCAGTCGACTCGCTGAAGCCACTACGCTAGTCATCCTGCCGGAGCTTCAGGCACAACCTACGAACGGAGAGGTGCGAGAGCGGCCGAATCGGGCAGTCTCGAAAACTGCTGTCGGGGTAACTCGACCGTGGGTTCGAATCCCACCCTCTCCGCCATACCAACAGCCGTGATTATTACAGGCTGAGTCCCACACCACAAGCCGTCGCCTTCGCGAACTGAAAAGAGAGGGTGGGATTCGGACCGGGGGATCTGAAGGGGGTGTGCCCCCTTCATGGGGAGCATACGAGGGGGCTGGCCTCCTCAGTAGGAGCGTGAGTAGTCCCTGCGAACGCGACGTCGAATGTCTATCCTCGTCTCCGCCATACCGCACCTTGTGTGACCCCGCCCGCTCTTTATCGTCTCATCGAATTGATGCGGGTGGATACACATCTCCAGTGTCCCTGAACTCCTTACTTGCTCGGCCCGGAGCCAATAGAATCCTTCCCTGCAACGGGAGCACCCGCTCAAGAACCCTCCCCGTCCCTTCTCTCGGTTTTCTCTCTTAACGCCCTGCGAAGCGCCACCATCGCCATGGTGTCTTGGGCGCAATAGCGCAAGAGCGCCTCCTTGATCGATGCCTGTTCGATCCAATCCGTCTCAACAAAAACCATCCGGTAATATTCGCTCGCCGCCTGCCCTCCTTCTTTGATCGCCAAGTGGTCGTATCCCATCGAAGGCACTACAGCGGGCAAGACCGACTTGATCGAGTAAGAACCTTGAAAGGCCGGATGGTAGTAATGGTCTTTGATAACCGGGTGCAGGTCCCAGAGGCGCTTGATGATCGCGCTGAAGGCTGATCGGAACTCGGGGAACGCTTCAACCAGCTGCCTCATCATTGCTTCTTCATAGGAGGAATACACCACGATGCTGCCCTTCTCACCCAGTGACTCGATCAATGCCTCAGCCCATCGCCTGCGGGGCTCGGTCGGATCGGGATGGAGAAATTCGTGATGCGTCAGCTCGCCGGATTCTAATTCTATGTGGTTGGACCATTGAACTGGAATTGACTGATACGGTCTCGTCGACGCAAAGCGAGGCACCGCCAGCATGATAGTTTCGAAATCTACATGGTGCACGGGGAACTGCACCGCTTGAAGCAACGCGCCGAGTTTAGGAGAGACCCACTCCACATTCGCTTTTACCCGGCGTTGAACCGCCGAGAGCATTGTGCCATCGGGAATCTCGTCGATCGTCGTAACCCCCTGCTGCACTAATCGACTGACCGCCTGTTTCGAACCCGGCAGGTGATAGATCCATCGATCCGGCTTCCCCCTCGTGCAATGGTTCCAGAAAGGACATTCATACGGGGTGTCACAGTGTTGGTCCGGTTCAATGGGCGGCGGTTCCGGCTCGAGCAAAACGGCTTTCATTCCGGCAAGCTGTTCAACCACATGAACCCGCCGGCTCGCGACGACATCCGACAGATCCTGGATAGCAAACAGCCTCAGCAGATCGATGTCGCCTCCTTCATACAGATAACTGGTATCGACATGCATGAGACAAACCCCTGCGAGCGGCAGGCCTGCCCCCAAGAGCACATGACTTTGAATGGCCAGATCGTCGACGTGAACATCTTTGACTCTCGTGGAGGATTTCACTTCGATCATCCGCCAAGCCGGCGATCGGCCTTCCTCCGTCGGCACTCGTTCAAGAATATCGACCCGCACCAAGACACCGTCATGCTGGACCGCCGCCTCAAAAATTGCAGAGACCGTGGGATCTTCGAGCAAGGTCGCTGTCTGTGCGAGCGCCGCTTCCCGCTGCCGAAACCCGGCACTGACCAGCGCGCCTCCAGAAAATCGCTTCCGTGCGAGCTCCCCGATCTCCGTCCCCATATCCAAGATCGCTTGCGTCCCCGCATCCGGCGGAGTCGCGAGTTGCGGCTGAAAGATTTCAAGATAGAGCTTTTTATGGCACTGAAGTCCCGAGAGAAATTTCGACTTCGACAAACGCGGCGGGGTAGGCGCCTGTACCGGCGAAAGGTTTTGGGATTCCGTCATAGCTCAATGCTCGAGGGAAGCACGAATGGACTTGACTGCATGACACCATAAAGAACTCTGCTAGGATAGCGCCCCATGGCCAACGGTGTCACCCAGATCCGACGCTCGGTCCTGACATTGGCACTTCCGGTGACCGTCAGCAGCCTCTTGCAACGAACGGAGGGGATCGTCGCCGTCTTTCTCGTCGGCGGACTTGGGGCTATCCCGATCGCAGCAGTCGGACTAGGCCAGCTGCTGGCCTTTATTGCCACGACGCTGGTCTCCGGCCTGTCAGTCGGCACAAATGTCATCGTCGCTCAATTATGGGGAGCCCGTCGCCGCCAGGACGCAGGCCAGGCGGCACGACACTTTCTCGGCCTCTCCATCGGAGTTTCGCTGATACTCATGGCCTGTGGCATCGCGCTCAATCGATTCGCGATGGCGATGCTCGGGGCCTCAGCGGATGTCATGACACTTTCCCTCCCCTATTCCACGATGATCTTTCTGGTCATCCCGTTCACGGTCCTGCTCCAAGTGTTGTCATCAATCCTGCAGGGCACCGGCGATACCAAGACACCGATGTACGCGATGATCGTCGTGAACGTGCTGCACATCGCCATCGCCTATCCGTTGATCTACGGCCGTTGGGGCGTGCCTGCCCTCGGCGTCACGGGCGCAGCCGTGGCCGTCGGCATCGCGGAAGCGATCGGCACCTTCTACTTGCTTCTGCGTTGTCGTCCCTTGCTGCGCCGGTCGACCCGTATTCGACTCGATTTGTTTCGATCGATCTGGCAGGTGGGAGCCCCTGTTTCAGGCGAACGGATCGTGCAACAGGCGGGCATCCTGGTCTATACCAAAATCGTCTTACTGTACGGCACAGTCTCCTATGCCGCCCACCAGGTCGGTCTCTCGATCGAATCCCTGTCCTTCCTGCCGGGCTATGGATTTGCCATAGCCGCTGCCACGATGGTCGGACAGAGCATCGGAGCCGGGAAATACACCCGTGCGAAGCTCGAAAATTGGGAAGCCAATCGCATGGCCACCATCATCATGTCCGCGATGGGACTTGTCTTTTTCTTCTTTCCCTATGCCCTGCTTCGTGCCTTTACCGGTGACGAAGCGGTCATTGAACTGGGCACGATGTTCCTGAAGATCGTCGCCCTGTTGCAAATTCCACTTGCGCTGACGATGGTGCTGGCCGGTTCCCTGCGTGGGGCGGGCGATACGCATTTCATTATGGTCGCCACCACGATCGGCATGTGGGCGATGCGCGTGCCGATCGCTTTCATTGCCGGCGTATGGCTGGAACTCGGCGTGTTCTATGTCTGGCTGGCCATGATAGCGGACTGGACGCTGAGGATGGCGCTCATGCTCTGGCGCTATCGTTCAGAACGATGGAAGGCCATTCAGGTCATTCGATAGTTCTAGGACGGCTTCGTCTCTGTGGCGCATTCCGGCGGCCGCTCGGACGGTCTCGTATCCTTCCCCGATCCCACACGCACTTCGATCCGTCCGACTCCCTTTACATTGGCACAGAGATCGCCCAGCCCAGGCGTAATCAGACGAAACGGCCCGCCTTTTCCCTCCGGCAGCGGCTCGCCGTCGAGTTCATAGAGCAGCAGGCCGAAGTCTTTGGCCTGCTGAAGGGTCAGTGTGGCCGCATACTTGCCGTCGCCGGAATGAAATGTCACATGGTCGGCTTGAATACCGAGGGCCGGGACATCCAGCAACCCTTTCACGGTGACCGCCCGGCCTTTCATGCTCGGCATCACCGAACTGACATTCTCCACCTGGGACTCATTCGGAAGCTGGCGCATCGCCGTCCGATCCAATGACACCGGTTGCACGACCGTACCGTCGATCCGAAGGACGCCCGGGCCGGATTGTTCCCTCTCGGTAATCGTCTTGATCATGGCCGTGAGCGCTTCATTTACAGGCGTCGGAATGCCGAGCGCCCGGCCCCGCTCGACGATGTAGCCGTTCAGGTTGCGAATTTCCGTCCGCCGCCCCGCTTTCCAATCGTCATACATCGAGGTATGGATATCGCGGATTTCCTGCGTCGCTCTCACGACGCGCTCCGCCATATCCGCCGGCAGCGGAACTTTCAGCGCGGCAGACACCGCCGTGATTTCGCCGACGATCTGCCTGATCACCCCCATCATCTCAGGGTGGTCTAACGCCTTAGACACCTTGTCGTCGATGAGGACCGTGATCGGATTGAACACGCAGTTCCAGCACATCTTCTCCCATTTACTGCGACGGATGTCCTTCGAGAGCTGGCAGGGAATGCCCGCAGCCATGAACAGATCGCGTATCTGCAAAAGCCGTTCGCTCTCATGGCCCATCAATTCGCCGATTGCCACCGCACCTTTCTTATAGTGATCGATGACAGCAGGCGCAGCGATTTTCGCGTAAATAAAAGCGACGCCGCCGACCACGCAATCCCGCTTGAGCCGTTGGATGATGCGGTCTTCCGTGTCGATTCCATTTTGCAGCGTGAGAATAACGGTCTTGTCGATGAGCACCGGTTCGATCTGCGCCATGACCTCATCGAGGTCATAGGCTTTGACCGCAAGAATAATCAAATCCGGCTTGGGGAGCTGCCGGGCATCTGATGCCGCTTGCGGGCGCACCGTAAAGGTGCCTGACGCACTTCGGATCGTCAGCCCATGCTGCTGCACGGCGGCAAGAGTCTTGGGCCGCAGGAGAAAGGAGACATTGAGACTGTCTTTTGCCAAATGCGCACCGAAAAATCCTCCGACCGATCCGGCTCCGACCATCAGAATCTGTTTCATACTATGCCTCGGTGGTTGCGTCAGAAACAGCCGTACTATAGCATGCAGCTGCGCCGAGACGCAGCGCCCATCCCGCAATCCCGACCGCTATGGCACCTGGCTCCGACCTTGGCATCCTCAGAGAAAAGCTCGCACGCACTCGTTCGCTTGCCGTCTTGACCGGCGCCGGAATTTCCGCGGACAGCGGGGTGCCGACCTTCCGTGGTGCGGATGGCTTGTGGCGGAACTTTCGAGCGGAGGAGTTGGCCACGCCCGAAGCGTTCGAGCGCGACCCGCGACTGGTCTGGGAATGGTATAACTGGCGACGCGAACTGATTGCCACGAAACGTCCGAACCAAGCCCACGATACGGTTGCCGAACTCGAACGGCGTATCCCGTCGTTTTGGCTGATCACGCAAAACGTGGACGGACTGCACCGCGCCGCCGGCTCGCGGAAGCTCTCCGAAATTCACGGCAACATCTGGATGGTGCGCTGCACGGCTTGCGGCGCCATCGAAGACAATCACGACGTACCGATCTCGATCCTTCCAATCTGCCGGCACTGCCACGGGCTACTCCGCCCGCATATCGTCTGGTTTGGGGAATCGTTGTTTCCCGAAGATCTGACGCGATGCGCCACGGCTCTTCACACGTGCGAAGTCTTGCTCGTGATCGGAACTTCCGGCGTGGTCTATCCGGCTGCAGGGTTTGCGGCGGCGGCTAAGGAGACCGGTGCGTTCGTGGCGGAAATCAACCTGGAGACGACTCCCCAATCGGAACTGGTCGATCTCTTGATACAGGGACGGGCAAAGGACGTGGTGCCGCTGCTGCTATAGACGTTCGACGTATGGGAGCAGCTCCTCCAGCGTCCGGATCGTTTGAACTTCCGCTCCCTGGTGCCTGCCCTGACGATCGAGAAGCACGGCATGGAGTCCGGCTTTCGTGGCGCCTTCCACATCATCCCGCAGACTGTCCCCGACATGCAGCGCCTCTTCCGGATCGACCGCGTGCTTGTCCAGCGCCAGCTGAAAAATCTTGGGCGCGGGTTTCGCAGCTTGGGACAAGCTGGAGATGGTCACCGTATCAAAGGCCTGTGCGATCCCTAAACCGCGCAGCACTGAAAACAGGCGTGAGTCAAAATTTGAAATAATCCCCAGTTCCATTCCCCGCTCCCGAAGCCTAGCCAGCGTCGACTCCGTTTCCGGAAACAGTTTCCATGAGCCTGGATCTTCGAACACCTCGAAGACCCGCTCGAAAAAATCGTCGAATCGTTCGAACATTCCGACCCGGTAGAACACGTTGTGCACGACATCGAACCACCATAGCCGTTCACTCTGTTTAATCTTCGCCGGATCAGTTGCAGCAAATATCGGAGGGGGAGCCTCCCGAAAAGCCCGGCTAAACGCCTGCCTGATGGCTGCCAGGGATTCCGATGTCGGCTGGAATCCGAACCGGACGGCATGCTGGAGATAGATGTCCGCGACCGATCCATTGACATGAAACAGGGTATCGGCGGCGTCGAAAAACACGACTCGAATCGACTGGCTCATCGGCGGTCCATCCTTGCACCAGATCCGTAAATTATCGGCATCGAAAGATCCTCAAAACAAACAAGTACATATCGCTCGTTTTCTTGACAGAACATACCCCCCCTGGTAGCTTCGAACTGGTTCAATACAATTGGAGAATTGAGTGGCTTCTACCATCTTCGTCATCGACAGCAGCCCCGCCGTTCGCCGGATGGTCGAACAGATATCGACCCCGGCCGGTTACGACGTCGTCGGGTTCCAAGACGGCCCCGCGGCCCTGGAAGCAGCCCGCAAACTCAGCCCTAATCTGATTATCACCGATTACCACCTCGACAACATGACCTTTTCAGGCTTCTGCAAGGAAGTCCATAAACTGGACAACCTCACCGACACCTATATCATCGCGCTGACCGGGACCACCGACAAGTTTGATGAATCTCACCTGAAGTCCCTCGGCGTCAAGGCGTTTCTGAAGAAGCCCTTTCAGTCTGAAAACCTCTTGGACCTCATCAAAGACCTCGCTGCGGCCAAAAACACGACGAACGGCAGCCAGAAGAAGAAACGATCCTGGCCCCCGACCTCAAGCGCAACCGATTCCGACGACGACGTGCTCGACGATCTGGCCGACGAAGGGCAGGACGGATCCGAAGACATAAGCCTCACGATTCCCTTGTCCGTCCAAACTCAGACCCCGGCCAAGAAAGAGAACGCCATGGCCCCCACATCGACGGCAAAACAGGCAACGGCGGAGCCGGAAGAAACCATGAAGGGGCTGTTCGGACAACTCTTGCACTCCATGTCTGAGAAAACGGAAAAGAAAATCGCCGATCTGCTTCCTCAGATGGTCGGCAAGGAACTCGCCGGACTCGTGGCCAAAGCGGTTGAAACCGAAGTCCACCAGCAACTTGGAGCCGGGCTCTCACAAGAGCGGCTGGCTCAGGCAATCGAACCGCTTCTCAGCAAAGAATTGCCCAAAGTGTTCACCAGCGAGATGGCCGTCCTCGAGCCCATCATCCGGCACAGCATCTTCGAGATTGCCAGCCCCTTGATCAAAGAAAACGTGGAACAGCTGGTCCGGGAACAGGCCGAAACGGTACAAACCTCGCTGCCGGAAGCCATTCGGGAGCATCTGAAGTCGATCGAAGGGCAGGTGCAGGAGGAAATCAAACAGGCTGCGGCGGCACAGGCCGAGAAGCTTGCCGCTGAAGTCGTCCGGGCCGCCGCGGACGAACAGATTCAGCAGTCTGTCCAGAAACTGGTTCCCGCAATCTTTGAAGAACAGATCAAGGCGGAAATCGCCCGTCTCACCGAAGCGGCATAGCAACGCAGTGTTGCGTCACACTATCCCTTTTTGCCCTTCTTACCGCGCCGAGCTTTCGCCAGCGCCTTGACCCGCTGAACATTCTTCCGGTGTTTCTTCCTCGTCTTACGATCCTTCTCACGCCCTGTTGCCATAATCTCTCCCGACAATAATGTGAACATTCGCGCGAGCCACGCTCGCATCGTGACGGTCTGTATAGCACAAGCCCTCTCACCCCTCAAGCCGCCGCGCGCCGATCTTCCTCGCCTTGAGGGGCTCCTCCCTGCATGTTAAAATGCCACGCATTTTTCTTGAGCAACACATGAGCAGTTCGCAACTCGACAAAACCTACGACCCCAAGGCGGTCGAAACCCGCTGGTACGCGATCTGGACCGATCGAGGGTACTTCCACGCCTCCACGACGCGCCCGGGCCGACCCTACTGTATCGTCATTCCGCCGCCGAATGTCACCGGCTCACTCCACGTCGGCCACGCGCTGAACCACTCCTTGCAGGATATTCTCATCCGCTGGCGACGCATGCAGGGACGCAACACGCTGTGGCTGCCCGGAACCGACCATGCCGGCATTGCAACCCAAAACGTGGTGGAAAAGCAGCTCATGGCCGAAGGCGCCTCGCGCGAATCGTTGGGACGCGACCGGTTCATCGAGCGAGTCTGGCAATGGAAAGCCGCCTCTGGAAATACCATCGTCAATCAGCAGAAACAGCTCGGCGAATCCTGCGATTGGGATCGCCTTCGCTTTACAATGGACGACGGATTGTCGAAAGCCGTTCTGGAAGTGTTCGTGCGTCTTTACGAAGACGGGCTCATTTATCGCGGCGAACGGCTGATCAACTGGTGTCCACGCTGCTTGACGGCCTTGTCGGATATCGAAGTGGAGCACGAGGACATCAAGGGGAAACTCTATTCCATAGAATATCCGCTGGAAGAGGACCCGGCGACGAAACTGACCGTCGCGACCACAAGACCGGAGACCATGCTGGGCGATACCGCTGTGGCGGTGCATCCGGAAGATGATCGTTTCAAACATTTGATTGGAAAACGTGTTCGTCTTCCCCTGACCAATCGCACGATCCCCATCGTCGGCGACGCTATTCTCGTCGATCGCGAGTTTGGAACAGGCGCGGTCAAAATCACTCCAGCCCACGACTTCAACGACTTTGAAGCAGGCGAACGGCACAAACTCCAACGGCTCCCCATCTTCGACCACGAGGCCCTGCTCGACGCAACCTGCTTAAGTAAAGCGGCGGCAGAACCTGAAATTATCGCCTTGGTCGCCACGCTGCCCGTGCCCAAGGCTCGCCAGAAGATCGAGCAAGCGCTGAAGGATCGCGGTCTGCTTGTGAAGGTCGACGATCACAAAATGTCGCTCGGTAAATGCTATCGCTGCAAGACCGTGGTGGAGCCCTACCTCTCACCCCAGTGGTTCGTCAAGATTCAACCCTTGGCCGATCCGGCGATCAAAGCGGTCGAAGACGGGCGCATCAGAATCATTCCCGAAGGCTGGACTAACAACTATCTCGGCTGGATGCGCGACATTAAAGATTGGTGTATCTCCCGCCAGATCTGGTGGGGCCACCAGATTCCTGCCTGGTACTGCGAGACCTGCAATGGTGGACTCTTCCTCAGAGAGATTCGAACAGGAGAGTCCCAAAGCCCATCTTCACGCTTTACGATTCTTCAAAAAGCAAAGCCGATTGTGGCCCGGTCGGCACCGACTCGTTGTCCAGACTGCGGCGGCCAGAATTTTATTCGCGACCCCGATGTACTCGACACCTGGTTCTCCTCAGGGCTCTGGCCCTTCTCCACATTGGGATGGCCGGAACAGACGCCCGAGCTAAAAACCTACTATCCGACGTCGGTGCTCGTCACGGGCCTCGACATTTTGTTCTTTTGGGTCGCGCGCATGATCATGCTCGGGCTCAAATTCATGGGTGACGTGCCGTTCCGTGACGTCTATATCCATGCTCTGGTCCGTGATGCCGAGGGCCAGAAGATGAGCAAGTCGAAAGGAAATGTGATCGACCCGCTCCATGTCATGGACCAGTTCGGCACCGACGCGCTGCGCTTCACGCTGGCATCGATGGCTTCACCGGGACGCGACATCAAACTCGCCGAGGAACGGATCGAAGGCTATCGCAACTTTGCCAACAAAATTTGGAACGCCGCGCGCTTCAGCTTGATGTACCTTGAGGGACCGAGAACCGCCAAGCCCCCGGCGGAACGGTCCTTTCCTGACCGCTGGATTCTGAGCCGCCTCAACCAGACGATCGAGATCGTCACATCCGAACTCGAGGCCTATCGATTCGATCGCGCGGCCAACGCCCTGTACCACTTCATCTGGCACGAGTACTGCGACTGGTATCTGGAATTGATCAAACCGGCATTGCAAGATCCCGCACATCCGGACGGTCCGGGAACCAGACAAACACTCGTCGAAACGCTGGAAACGACGATGCGGCTGCTGCATCCCTTCATGCCGTTCCTCACCGAAGAAATCTGGCAGACGATCCCCCATCAAGGAGAAAGCATCGTCATCCAGGAATATCCCACGCCTAACAAAGAGTGGCAGGCACCAGTGACAGAGCTACTCTTTACGTTGCTCGAACAGACAGTGAGCCTTGTCCGCACCAGCCGCGTGCTCTTAAACTATCCACCGGGGCAGCAGATTCAATTCTCTGTTGAGCACGAAGACCCCGCACAACAAGTCCATCTAGTAAATCTTCATGCCTATCTGACGCACCTTGCGCGCGGAACGTGGAATCAAACCGCACAACTACCGACCACCAGGTTGTTACATCTGGTCAAGGAAGGACTTTCGGTCAGGATCGTCGTGGCCGGCGACGTCGATCTCAAGAAAGCGCTCGACCGCATCGTGAAGCAGCAGGATGAGCAAGAGAAGGAAATGCGCCGGCTTGAAGGCAAATTAGGCAATCAGGAGTTCGTCGCCAAGGCGCCGCCTGACGTCATCGTCGATCATCAAACGCGCCTTCGCGGCCTGCAACAGGATCAAACCATGCTGGCCAGCAGCGAGCAGCAGCTCCGTGCCATGCTGGGAACATAAGCGATGGCCACGCTTCCCGCGGCCGATATCAGACGCGCCGTCCGGCAGGGGCTGGAAGAAGATCTTGGTCACGGCGATGTCACGACTGCGGCGCTGTTCAAAGCCCGAACCCCTGCCCGAGCCAGCATCGTTGCGCAACAATCGCTGGTCGTCGCCGGCATGGCCGCAGCCATCCAAACATTCCTCACGGTCGACCCCTTGCTCACACTCACCGTTGTCTGTGGCGACGGCGGAAACGCCAAGAACGGCGACTCGCTCTTGCATATCGAAGGTGACGGGCGCTCCATCCTTATGGCCGAACGAGTGGCGCTGAACTTCCTGCAACATCTCTCAGGCATCGCCACCATAACGCAGCAGTTTTGCCAGGCCGTACAGGGCTATCCGGTTGCCATCCTCGATACGAGGAAAACCCTTCCCGGCTGGAGGGCCATTCAAAAATGGGCGGTGGCGCTTGGCGGAGGAATGAACCACCGGTTTGCGCTCGGCGACGGCGTCTTGATCAAAGACAACCATCTTGCCCTGCTCAAGAAAAACCGCACAGTGCTGACCGCTTGCCGCCTGGCGAGAACTCAGACCGCTCGCACCATGCCGATCATTGTCGAAGTCGAATCCCTGGCGGACGTGAAGCAGGCCTTGGCAGGACGGGCAGAGATTATCCTGCTCGATAACATGACACCCGCCACGGTCAAGCAGGCCGTCAAGCTCATCAAGGGCCGTGCGCTCGTGGAAGTGTCAGGAGGCATTACATTACAGAACGTCCGTGCAATGGCCGCAGCCGGACCGGACCGCATCTCGATCGGCGCGCTCACTCATTCGGCTCCCGCCGCCACGATGAGTTTGCAATTGGCACCGCTCTCCCAACGCCGAAACAGGCGTCCATAACCAGTGCAACCTTCGCCACCTCTCAGTATTCAAGCCATTCAGAGCAACCTGTCGGCCGGATCGCTCGGCCGCCGGATCGAATTGCACGCACAGACCGCTTCCACCAATCGGGAAGCAGTTTCCCTGGCTCAGGCAGGCATTGAACACGGCACGGTCGTATTAGCGGAAGCGCAGACGGAAGGGCGCGGACGACTCTCGCGCAGTTGGTTCTCCCCACCGGGGATCAACCTCTACTGCTCCATCGTAATGAGAAAACGCATCGCAGATCATCGTCTAGCTGAATGGCTCTCGTGGTTGCCGTTGATTACCGCCCTTGCTGCCGCAGAAGCCATCGAAACGGTTGCGAATGCTCATGTGGCCGTGAAATGGCCGAACGATCTGCTCATCGGAGAACGGAAGGTAGGAGGCATCCTCTGCGAGAGCGGAACGGCCGGACCATCGGGGCCGTTTCAGGTGATCGGCATCGGCTTGAATGCCAACGGCGAACTGGACGACTTCCCGCCAGAGCTCAGAAACATTGCCGGCACAATCCGCCACGCAACCGGCCGCAGCGTCGATCGCAATAGACTGCTGGCCCAGATCCTCCATGAACTTGAGGCATGCGTCGACGAATTCGATGCGCGCGGGCAAGAACGGATCGCGCTGGCTTATCAGCATCGCTGCAGCACGATCGGAAAACTGGTGAAAGCGACCCTGGCGGAAGGCAGGGAATTTCTGGGACTCGCCGAAGCCATCCGCCGGGACGGTTCACTCACGGTCGTACAACGCCCCGTTCCGGCTGATGGGCATCCCCCCGAAACGCTCCACCTCCGTGCCGCTGATATCATTCATGTGAGAACCTAGCCAAATCACGAGGAAGACTTTAAAATAGATCGCATGCTACTTGTCATCGATATCGGCAATACGAACGTCGTTCTAGGCGTTTACGATGGCGCAGCGCTCAAGGCCCATTGGCGCCTGGCGACAGACGCCAAGACCACTTCGGACGAATACGGCATTCTGCTGACCAACCTGCTGGAGTCAGCCGGGCTTCAGCCGGCCGGCATATCAGCCGCCATCATGTCCAGCGTGGTTCCCGCACTGACCTCAACCTTCGACACACTGATCCAGCAATATTTTCATCACCGCCCGCTCGTGGTTACAGCGGAGACAGACACGGGACTCAGCCTCCGCTATGCCAACCCGCGAGAGATCGGCAGCGATCGGCTGGTCAATGCCGCAGCGGCCTATCATAAATACCGACGAGACTTGATCATCGTGGACTTCGGCACCGCCACGACATTCTGCGTCGTGACCAAGGAGGCCGAGTACCTCGGTGGTGTGATCGCGCCGGGTCTTGGAATATCCGCTGAAGCGCTCTTCGCCAAGGCCGCGAAACTTTCAAAAGTCGAACTCATCAGACCCAAGACGGTCATTGGAACCGACACGGCCAGCAGTATTCAGTCCGGGCTCCTATTCGGCTATGCAGGACTCGTCGATGCCCTGGTCCATCGAATCGAACGGGAAACCGGCCGCTCAGCCTATGTCATCGCCACGGGTGGGTTGAGTACGGTGATCGCCCCTGAAACCGCCACGATCCAGAAGATTGAGCCATTGCTCACGCTCGAAGGCTTAGTCTTGCTATACCGCCGGGTCACCGGCGACCTTCCTCCTCCCACTTGGGTATAGCCTCCGCCATCCATCGTTCATCCATAAGTAATTAATTTCTCTAGGCCCTGTTGACTTTATCCCTAGGGTGACTATCTCCCGCCGTAATAGGACGAACCAGTGGCAGAAGAAGAGCAGAATACCAATACAATCGATAACTTAGAAGCAGGCTCCGCCGCAGAAGACCCCGCAGGTCTTTCAGCGGTTGAGCAAGCTCTCGCCGCCAAGACAGAGGAATTGAAAGCCCTCAACGACAAATACCTCAGGCAGGCGGCAGAGTTCGATAACTATAAGCGGCTTGCGCAACGGGATCAGCGAGAGCAGATCCGATTCGGCAATGAGCAGCTCTTGAAAGAGCTCCTGCCGGTGGTCGACAACTTGGAGCGCGCCATCAAGGCGGCGAAAGACGGCGGCAGCGGCGAGGCACTCATTCAAGGTGTCGATTTGACGCTCAAACAGCTGGCCGGCGCCCTATCGAAATTCGGCGTCCAGGCCATCCCGACGGTCGGACAACCGTTCGATCCATCCGGACATCAGGCAGTGGCCTCCGTCCCATCGGATCAGGTTCCTGAGCAACATGTCGTGGAAGAGTTCCAGCGGGGCTATCGTTTGCACGACCGTATTTTGAGAGCGGCGATGGTAACCGTTTCAACCGGATCATCTGGAAACGGGTCGGCATAAGACTACATTGACCACAAGACGGACTTTTTCGAGGAAGGAGCAGTCACATGGGTAAAGTCATCGGTATCGACCTTGGCACGACCAACTCCTGTGTCGCCATCATGAGCGGCGGAGATCCCGTCGTCATTGCGAACGCGGAAGGCGCACGCACGACGCCGTCCATCGTCGGCATCACCGACAAGGGCGAGCGTCTCGTCGGCCAAATCGCCAAACGCCAGGCCATTACAAATCCCGAAAACACCATTTTCTCGGTGAAGCGCCTCATGGGCCGCAAGTTCCGCACGAAGGAAGTCCAGGAAGCCATGAAGCGCCTCCCCTACAAGGTCGTCGAAGCCGATAACGGCGATGCCCATGTGGAAATCCGCGGGAAACGCTACAGTCCGCCGGAAGTCTCCGCCATGATTTTGCAGAAGATGCGGCAGACCGCGGAGGATTATCTCGGCGAGAAAGTCACGGAAGCGGTCATCACCGTACCCGCCTACTTCGACGACAGCCAGCGCCAGGCCACGAAGGACGCAGGCCAGATCGCCGGCCTGAACGTGCTCCGCATCATCAATGAACCGACCGCGGCATCGCTGGCATACGGCCTCGACAAGAAGAAAGACGAGCGGATCGCCGTCTACGATTTGGGCGGCGGCACCTTCGACGTGTCCGTACTCGAAATCGGCGAAGGCGTGTTCGAAGTCAAATCCACCAACGGCGACACCTACCTCGGCGGTGACGACTTCGATCAACGCGTCATGGACTGGCTCGTCGATGAGTTCAAGAAAGATCAGGGCATCGATCTGCGCAAAGACCGGATGGCCCTCCAGCGGCTGAAGGAAGCGGCGGAGCGGGCCAAGATCGAGCTGTCTTCCTCGCAGGAAACGGAAATCAACCTCCCGTTCATCACGGCCGATGCCAGCGGCCCCAAACACATGGTCATCAAGCTGACCCGCGCACGCTTGGAACAGCTGGTCGACGACTTGATTCAGCGGACGGTCGAGCCGTGCAAGAAAGCCTTGGCCGACGCCGGAGTGAGCGCCCGAGACATTCAGGAAGTGGTGCTCGTCGGCGGCATGACACGCATGCCGAAAGTCATCCAGGTTGTGAAGGAATTCTTCGGCAAAGAGCCGCATCGCGGCGTGAACCCGGATGAAGTAGTCGCCATCGGCGCCGGCATTCAAGGCGGCGTGCTCAAGGGCGACGTGAAAGACGTGCTGCTGCTCGATGTGACGCCCCTGTCGCTCGGCATCGAAACCCTCGGCGGCGTCTTCACCAAGCTGATCGAACGCAATACGACCGTGCCGACGAAGAAGAGCCAGGTGTTCTCGACCGCAGCGGACAATCAGACCGCCGTCACCATTCGCGTGTTCCAGGGCGAACGCGAAATGGCCAACGACAACAAACTGCTCGGCCAGTTCGATCTGGTCGGCATTCCCCCGGCTCCCCGTGGAATGCCGCAAGTCGAAGTGACATTCGACATCGACGCGAACGGCATCGTCCATGTGTCGGCAAAAGATTTGGCCACACAGAAAGAGCAGTCGATCAAGATTACGGCTTCCAGCGGCCTCAGCAAGGAAGAAGTCGAGAAACTCGTTCGAGACGCCCAGTCGCACACGGAAGACGACAAGAAGCGGCGCAAGGCGGCCGAGGCCAAGAATCAGGCGGACAACCTGATCTATCAGACCGAGAAGAACCTCAAGGAACACGGCGACAAGATCGCCGCGGAAGACAAGACCAAGATCGAAGAAGCCGTGGCTGCGCTCAAGAAAGCCATGGAAGGAACCGACGCCGATGCGATTGAGTCGGCGACTCAAACGCTGACGACCGCCTCACACAAGCTGGCGGAAGAGATGTACAAGAAAGCCTCTGCTTCCGCCTCGGCGGACGCAGGAACCGGTTCCGCCGGCGGAGAGAGCGCGAACGGCGCCAAGACCGACGAGAAAGTCGTGGACGCAGAGTTCGAAGAAGTAGACAAAGACAAAAAGTAAGCTAGAATAGCGCCGATGAGACCGAGTTCCGTGAGTCACGGGACTCGGTCTTTCTGCACTTTCACCCGAGCGATGGCAGCTGTGTCTAAACGAGACTTTTACGAAACCTTGGGCGTCGATCGGAACGCGTCCGACGACGAATTGAAGAAAGCCTACCGCAAACTGGCCCGCCAGTTTCATCCTGACCTGCAAACCGGCGATCAGCAAAAGAAGCAAGCCGAGGAGAAATTCAAGGAGATCAACGAGGCGTACGAACATCTCAGCGATCAAGAAAAGCGCAAACGCTACGACATGTTCGGCCATTCCGGCGCCCAGGGCGGACCGGGATTCGAAGGGTTTGACTTCGGTCGCGGGGGCGGGTTCGGCGATGTCTTCAACGACATCTTCGAAGATTTCTTCGGCGGGCAGCGCGGCGGAAACCGCTCGGAACGCGGCAACGATCTCCAATACAATCTCGAAATTACCTTCGAAGAATCGGTCTACGGCAAAGAGGCGAAGCTCAAGATCCCGCGCTGGGAATCCTGCGCCGACTGCAAGGGAACGGGCGCCAAGTCCGCCGCATCGGTCAAAACCTGCCCCAGCTGCAAAGGGGCCGGCCAGATACGGCTGCAACAGGGCTTCTTCAGTGTGAGCCGGCCTTGCGGCCAATGCGAAGGGGCCGGCCGCATTGTGACGGAACCCTGCCCCGCCTGCCAGGGCCGCCAACGCACCTACAAAGAGCGGACCATTGCGGTGCACATCCCTGCGGGAATCGAAACCGGAATGCGCCTGCGCCTCTCGAACGAGGGCGAGCATGGCGTCAACGGCGGTCCTCCCGGAGATCTGTATGTCGCCATCAACGTCAAGCCTCATCCGCTCTTTCAACGCAAGGGGAATGACATTCTGTGCGACGTGCCGATCAATTTCATCACGGCAGTCCTCGGCGGTAAGATCGAGGTTCCGACTCTGAAGGGCACGACGATCATGAAAGTGCCGCCCGGCACGCAGCCCGACAAGGTGTTACGCCTCAAAGGGCTCGGCATTCCGAGCCTGAAGGGCCAGACGACCGGCGATCAGTTGTTCACCATCAAAGTCCACATTCCCACCAAACTGACGGCCCGTCAAAAAGAGCTCCTGATGGAGTTCGCCAAGGAAAGCGGCATGTCGATGGAAGCGGACGGCGACGGCTTCTTCGACAAGATGAAAACGTTCTTCGAGTAACGCCGCCTTAACACCTCGCCTGCTAAAGGCCTCGCATCCTATGCCCACATTTTTTGTGGCATCCGACGCCGTGACCCCACCGACGATTCGCATCACCGGTCCTCTGCTCCAGCACCTGCGCCAGAGCTTGCGCTTGCAGCCGGGCGACGCGCTGACCGTGACCGACGAGCACGGCACGCGCTATCGCAGCACCGTCACCGACGTCACGACGCAGCAGATCGCGGGACGGATCGTCGAGGCTCAGCCGGCGCCGGTACGCACCACACCGTCGCTGATCCTGGGATTGGCCCTTCTGAAGGGTGAAAAAATGGATTGGACGATTCAGAAAGCGACGGAATTGGGCGTCGACCGGATCGTGCCGGTCCATGCCGCGCATTGCGTCGTCAAACTTCAACCGGATCGCGTCGACCATCAACGGAGCAGGTGGCAGCGGATCGCGCTGGAAGCCGCACAACAATCGGAGCGATGGACGATACCGGCCATCGACGTGCCGGCGACGCTCTCCGAACTGTTTGCCCGTTATGCCGATTGCGCTTCCAAGAATATCCTGGCGGAACGATCGAACGGACCTTCGTTGAGCGGAACCTCTCTCCCGGCAGGACCTGACCAGCGCGTCATACTCCTGATCGGACCGGAGGGAGGCTGGGATCGGAAGGAACTGCAACTGGCCCGAGAGCAGGGATATTGCGACGTGTCCTTGGGAACAAGAATCCTGCGGGCGGAAACGGCAGCAATCGCCGCCATCAGCATTCTGCAATCCAGGCTCGGCGAATTGGGCTGACGTTCAGCGGCCGACCTTCAGATGAACGATCGTGCCTTTTTCTCCGCTGGCCCACGCGTGAGAGGGATCTGGAAATGAGAGCCTGAACAGGGAAACCTTGGCGATCGAGCCGTATTCCTGCCAGGTATACCCGCTATCCGTCGTTCGGTACAGCATACCCCGTTCACCGACGATCCAGCCGGTCCGAGGATCGGTAAACCTGACATGGAGAAGATCCGTCAGCTTCGTGCAGGTCTGCGAACAGGGCAAGGTGCGATCGATCCACTGCAAGCCGCCATCTGTGGTCTGGAAGAGCGCACCGGCATTGCCGACCGCCCAACCGGTCGCAGCATCTGAGAAAAACACATCAAAGAAGGTGACGGCTCCCTGCGGTTCCTGAGCCGACCAGGTCACGCCTCCGTCGTCGGTCACCAGCACCGTCCCAACCGCTCCTACCGCCACACCGTGCCGTTCGGATACAAAATGCACGGCATAAAGCGCCGCATTGGTTCGACTGGTCTGCTCCGACCAGTTTGCGCCGCCGTCCTTCGTGTGAAGGATGGTCCCGTTGCCTCCGACGATCCAACCTTCCTTGGGAGAGGAAAAGGCGATGCCGTAGAGAGGCACCTGCGTGTCGACAGCCTGCGGCGTCCAGCTTTCTCCTCCGTCGCGGCTGATACGAATGGTGCCGTTGGCGCCGATCACCCAGCCCAGCCTGTCGTCGAGAAACAACACGTTCGTGAGGAGCACGGCCTGACCGCCCGCGATCTTTTTCCAGCGCTTGCCGCCGTCGACGGTTTTCAGGATCGTGCCGCCGGATCCGACCGCCCATCCCAGTTGCGCGGATCGAAAATAGAGGCCCAGCAACGTTGCTTCAGAGTGCGTGGATTGAGCGGTGACCGTGAGTGGAGCATCTGCCGCAGCCGGCCATGGGACAACCGCGAGCCATGCCGCGAAGAAACTACCCGCCCAGAACCATGCCCCCGGCATCATTGATTCGTATCGGCGTCAGGACGGTTGGACTTGAAGTAGCCGGGATCCGGCATGCCCTTGGCCTCGATCGTGAAGGTTCCCGCCTCCAGCGTCAGCCACTTTTTCGGAGTACAGCAGGTCCCATCCGGCAAAACATCCCAAGAGCCCCGGCGCACGATCAGCGGGCCGGTGGCAAGATCGTCGAAAAACTCGCCCTTCTTGCCCACCCCGTAAAGATTACGATGGGGAACACGCACGACGATTTCCGTATCGGTCCAGGACATAACCTGTGCGGCGATACCGTGGAAGAGCACCTCCGTGCGCGAGACATTCTCGTTCAACTCGACGTCTTCCCGCCGCTTATAGGCCTTCTGGTTGATCCCCAAATAGGCATGCTCAGCTGTTTTCAAGAACGATCCGAATCCTGAACCCTTGATGGTGACCAGGGCATCGAGTCCGCCGGATTTCGGCTCATACGACTCGATCACGGGGGTGACGAGCGTATACGTTCCCCCGTCGATCGCGAGCACTTTGCTCTCCGCACAACAAGAGCCGTCCGGCTTGGCGGTCGTCGCCCCGCGATAAATGACGATCGGCCCGCTCTTCGCGCTGAATGGTACCCACACGTCGATCCGTTCGTCCTGCCAGCGATAGATAACCGCCGGCACACCGGCGATCTCGACGCGATTCTGTCCGGTATTGAAATCCGCGAATGCGAAAGGGCTTGCGCCGCTCTCCGAATAGAATCCGAAATGTTCGCCTCTGATTTTTATCAACGTGCCGATCGGAGCCGACGATGGCTGAACCTCTTTGACCACCGGAACATGCACCGTAAAATTGCCGACCGTTCGTTCCTTGCCTTGCGACGTCAGGATGATCGGCCCTGACTCAGCTCCCAGCGGCAAATGCACGACGATCGTCGTATCCGTCCATTGCGCGACCGGAGCGAGAAGGCCGCCGATGGACACCCTGTCGCCTGCCGCCTTTGTCGCGCCGAATCCCTGGCCGAACAACACCACCTTCGTGCCAACCGGACCGCTGGCGGGATCCACGCGCACAGACGGTATCAGCTTGAGGGGCAACGCGTTACTGACCGTATGTGACACCGGCACGCAACAGGAACCATCCGGCAACGGGTCCGATGACGCGAGGCGAACGGCAATGTCGCCCGTCGTCGCGTTTGCCGGGATCTCAACTTCGATCTTGTCGTCTTTCCACCGGCGTGGCCTGACGACGAGGCTTCCGACCATGACCTCGTTCACGCCGAACATCGTATTCGGATCGCGAGGACCCGCCGTCACGCCGAAATGCTCTCCGAGGATCTCGACCGTATGGCCCGGCTCGATTTCTTGAGGATTGATAGAAAGAATCTTCGGATAGACGACGCTGAACGTGCCGGCAGGAAATTTCTTTTTTCCGATGAAGACTTCGACGGGACCGGAATGGGCCTTCGAGGGCACCCGCACTTCGATCACATCGGCTTCCCAGCGCTGAATCAGGGCAGGCACTCCGTCAAAAGTGACACGATTGGCTTGCGCCGACTGAAACGCCCCCAGCCCTTTTCCCGAAATCGAGACGGTGGCACCCGGAACGCCGGTCGCAGGCTGCAACTGCAAGGTCGAAGGCCCAGCGGCCACAACCGATGCGCTTCCTCCGGCCCACAAGAGAATGGCTCCAATGGTGATAATCCAACTCTTCATACAGTGAGGCCTCCGATATCAAGCCGGGGGAAACAGGACCCTGCGTGGCACGAGAACCCCACGCACAATGGACTGGATGACGAAACGGGGGTACAACGTGGAGCGAGGGAACGATCGGACTATAACAAGCGGTTTTTTCAGGTGTCAAGCCGGAGAATCGGTACTGGCAAGGCGTTTTCTCGAATAACCGGTTACCTACGAGACCGAAAGAATCATTTCGATCTCGACGGCGGCGCGACGCGGCAATTCGGCGGCTCCGACCGCCACCCGGGCGTGCCGTCCAGACTCTCCGAAAATCTCGACAAGCAGATCCGATGCGCCGTTCAGCACTTGCGGCTGATCGGTAAACCCTTCCGCAGACGCCACATGCCCGACAACTTTGACTACGCGGGTAATCCGGTCAAGCGTACCGAGTTCCTGTTTGGCAATGGCCAGCGCATTGAGCAAGGCGGTCTTGGCTGCCTGCATGCCCTGCTCGACCGTCAAATCGCGCCCCAGCTTCCCGGTAAACGCCAGCTGGCCGTTCTGCATCGGCAATACCCCGGACAAGAACAGTAAATCGCCGGCTCGAACCGCCGGAATATAAGTGGCCACCGGCTTCGGCGCCTGCGGTAACTCCAGCCCAAGCATTTTCAGCTTCTCTTCGTATCCCATTCTCTATCCTGCGTCCAGCCCCCTCGCCTCTTAACCCTCGCTGTTCTCACTATCCCGGCCTGAGTGCATCGAGAAAACTCTCGCCGATCGCCAGCGATTCGCCTTGCAACGCCTCCACGATTGTCTGCCCGATGTCCGCTGCACTGGCTCTGATCCCGAAGTTCACCCCTTGCGCGAGCTTCGGTCCCGTAATCAAGAACGGAACATACTCACGGGTCGGAACACCGTGCGGCTTTCGAACGTCTCGCCCGTGGTCGCCCGTGATGATCAAGAGATCGCCGGGCCGGAGTTGGTCCAGCAGATCCGGAAGGCGCCGGTCAAAATCATGGAGCGCCGCAGCCGAATGGTCCGCATCGGGACCGATGACGTCGAGCCCCACGAAGATCAATCCTCGCGGAACCTTGTTGAACATCCCGCCCACCTCGTCGAGCGCCTCTGCCCACACAGGAGCTGCAACCGACCTGGTCAGTCCCCTCCCGCCGAACAGATCGCTCACCTTCCCCACTCCGATGAGAATCTGGCTGGCGCGGTTCAACACATCGAGCATTGTCAGACCCGGAGGTTCTCCCGCAAAATCCCGCCGCCCGCCGCCGAATTGCAGGGCACCCGGGTTCCCCAATAATGGATGGGCGACGACACGGCGGACGCCACCTGCGTCTTTCAGCAACTTTCTGACTTCACGAGCGTGCTGGTAGAGCTCGTCAGGGCGCCAGATGGATTCATGGGCGGCCAAATGGCAGGTCCGCCGACCGTCCGTCCAGACAATCGGCGCCCCGGACGAAAGATGATCGGCTCCGCACTCGCGGATGGCGGCCTCCCCTGAAGCAATCTGATGCCCCAGTACTTTCCGGCCAAACGCTTGCTCGAGCGCCGCGACGACGCGCGGAGAATACCCCTCCTGACGGGTTCCGTTTTCGTCATCAGACAGGCATCCGGCAATTTCCCAATATCCGACGAGAGAATCCACCCCCCTGGACTTGAATCCCAACCGCCCGAAACAGCCGGTCGGCTGGGCCATCGTTCGAACCCCTTGGATCTCGCTCACATGGCCAAGCCCTAGCGATTCGAGGGTGGGAACGTTGAGCCCTCCTACGGACTCGGCCAGATGGGCCAGCGTATGGGCAGCGGCATCCCCGTATTCGGAGGCATCGGGAGTCGCCCCGACGCCCAACCCGTCGATCACGATAAGAATGACGCGGTTAATCATGTCCGCACTATATAGCAGAAGAGAGAACGCGGGCAATCGTGGTCGTCGATCCCCTGCGAGGGACGAGATGAGGAAGGACGCGTCGAACCGAGCCGGCCGATTTGTTTGACAACATATCCGTCACTTCGACAGTTCCTGTTTCGCGACAGAGATGAGGAAATTATCCAGAAGAATTTTTGCATCTCCACTGACAATCATGAACTCGACACCGAATTCACGCCTCGCCACCCAACGGATCTTTCCCAACTCTACGGGCACCGGCGTCTGCCGGCCCGGGATCAAGATCTGAAGACTGACCGGATCGCCCACAGCCGAAATCGGGCTACCTTCGATCGCGCAACCGCCACGAGACAGATTGAACGTCTGACCTTGCCCCGGCGTTCCATCGACCACATAAGTGACCGGACATTGAACCTGAAACCGCACGTCCTTGCGTGCCATCACGGTCGCTCACTCCTTTTCTGCGGAGGCCAGCCATTCCGAGACAATCTTCAGACTTGCACTGGTCCCGATCCGATCCGCCCCGGCATCGAGCATCGCCTTCGTGCTGCTCCAATCGCGAATGCCGCCTGAAGCCTTGACTTTCGCCCGACCGGCCACCGCCTGCTTCATCAATTTCACATCGGCGGCCGTGGCGCCGCCCGCTCCGAATCCCGTCGATGTTTTCACATAGTCGGCGCCGGCCTCCACCACCAACCGGCAGGCCGTGATTTTTTCCTGATCGGTCAGATAGCAGGTCTCGAGAATGACCTTGTGCTCAGCCAGAGGCGTCGCGTTCACGACTTCGGCAATGTCCTGGCGCACCGCATCCACGTCGCCCGACTTCAATCGGCTGACGTTGATCACCATATCCAGCACCGTTGCGCCCTGCCCTACTCCATCCAGGGCTTCGGCAACTTTGGTCACCGTCCTGTGACCTCCCAGCGGAAACCCCACGGGAATCCCCACTCTGATAGCCGTGCCCGCGACGGCCGCCACCGCTTCTTGTGCGTAGCAGGGTGGCACGAAAATCACGGTGAATCCCTGCTCCCTGGCTTCCTGACAGAGCCTCAACACATCCGTCCGCGTCGCCTCGGGACGCAGCACCGTATGGTCGATCAAATCCGGAAGATGCCACCTGCCGATCGTCATGGAGATCCTTTTATAACAAGTTTGCCCTTGAAGATGAAGCGCGGAGAAATGCCTTCATGTGCGGGGATGGGCCAGCCGCCGAAACGGCCGTTTTTGATATTTCTCGACGGCTTGATTATGTTCCGTCAGCGTCGCGGAGAACTGATGGGTGCCGTCGTTTTTCGACACGAAGTAGAGCGCCCGTGAACCGGACGGAAAAAGCGCCGCCCGGATCGCCTGGATGCCGGGACTGGCGATCGGTCCCGGAGGCAATCCCGGCACACGATAGGTGTTGTACGGGCTCGGGTAGGAAAGATCCTTCTTATGAATGTTCCCGTCGAACGCCGGCAGCCCATAAATCACCGTCGGATCGCTCTGCAAAGGAATGTGCTTTTTCAGTCGATTGTGAAATACGGCTGAAATCTCTTCCCGTTCCCCATGTGCGCCGGTTTCTTTCTCGATCACGGAAGCCAAGGTCAGGACTTCGTGCTGCGTCATGCCGAGCTGCTGCGCTCTGGCCTGTAATTCAGGCCCGTAAACTTGTCGCAAATGTTCAACCATCGCCGCGATCACATCTTTGGTTTTTGTGCCGCGCGGAAACTTGTACGTATCGGGATAGAGATACCCTTCCAGCGTCTCCGCCTTGATCCCGAGCGAGGCGATGAAGGTCCGGTCTTTGGCCAGCCGAACGAATTCCTGCGGTTCGCCCAATCCATGTTGCGCGAACACCTCGGCAATCTGCACCATCGTATAGCCTTCGGGAACGGTGACCGGATGGAGCACCACCTGGCCGCTCAGAAGCTTTGAGAGAATCTCGGCGGGAATCATACCCGCATTCAATTCGTATTCGCCTGCATGGATCTTGCGGTCCGCCGATTGCGATCGTGCAAGGAGAACGAACGCCGATCGGCTCTTGATCAGCCGCTCGCGTTCAAGCAGCGCCGCCACCTGTTGAAAGGTCGATCCGTCGGGAATCACAATCACCTTGGAGGGAGGATGCTCTTGCGCGGGAACGGCGGGCCCTTCAGCCCATTTAATGAGAGCCTGATAGGCGGCCAGGCCGAGGACGGCCCCGGCGACCAGCAGAACCACGAGTATGATCCGCAGCTTCATGAGTGTCTTCCACCGTCCACTCGGCAGGTTCAACTTCCGGCCACGCATCCGCGGAAGGCGCCGGTTCGAGACTCGCCAGGTAACTCTGGAGCAAAATCGCGGCGGCCACGCGATCGACGGCGCCCTTGCGCTTCTTCCGGCTCACGTCGGCGGCGATCAACAGATCTTCCGCCGCTTTCGTCGTCATCCGCTCATCCCACAGGACAAGTGGAACGGACAGCCCCTGCTCCAAGCGCGTGGCAAATTCGCGCATAGCCTGAATTGCCGGACCTTCCCGGCCATCCAATTGCAGCGGAAACCCCAACAGGACACGAGCGGCCTCGTGCGTGCCGACCAACTGGACGATATGCGCGATGTCACGCTCTAGCGTCCGGCGCTCGAAGGTCTCAAGCGGTTGCGCCGTCCATCCCAGCTCGTCGCTCAGCGCGACACCGATGCGCTTCGTGCCGTAATCCAGGGCTAGTATGCGTGTTGCCGGCATAATTCTACCGCTGAACGGCGCGTTCAACCAAGCCAAAGACCTTTTCCAGCGCGGCATCCAACTTTGACGGATCTTTCCCTCCGGCCTGCGCCATCTCCGGACGTCCTCCACCGGTACCGCCTACCTCGGCCGCCATGACCTTGATCAATTCTCCGGCCTTAACGTTTCCGGTCAGATCCTTGGTCACGACGACGAGCAGCGCGACCTTGCCGTCCTCCGTCGACGCGCCGAGAGCCACCACCCCGCTCTTCAATTTATCACGCAGTTGATCCGCCAATGCCCGCATGCCGTTCATGTCCAACCCGTCCGTCCGCTGCACGTGAACCGGCACACCGGCGATCGTCCTGGCGCTCGAAGCCACGGCGGACCCGCTGGCCATCTTCAGCTTCAATTCTTCAAGCTCCCGCTCCTTGTCCTTAAGCTGGGCCATCATCTTGCGGGTCTTGGCCACCAGTTCGGGCTGTCCGACCTTCAGAAGGTCCGAAAGCTCCCGTACATCTGCTTCCAATTTCTTCATTACGGCCATGGCGCCGCTGCCGGTCTGCGCCTCGATGCGCCTGACGCCGGCAGCCACGCCGGTCTCCGACACGATGCGGAACAGCCCGATCTCTCCCGTATGGCGGCAGTGCGTGCCGCCGCACAGCTCTTTGCTGAACGACTCCACCGTCACCACTCGCACCTGCTCGCCGTACTTGTCTCCGAAGAACGCCAGGGCGCCCTTGGCGACGGCATCTTGGATGCTCATCACTTCCGTGCGAACCGTTTCGTTCTTGCGGATCTCATTGTTGACCGTCGTTTCGATCTCGTCGATATCGCGCGAAGAGAGGGGTCTGAAATGGGCGAAGTCGAACCGCAATCGATTCGGCGCGACCAGCGACCCGTACTGCTTCACATGCGGCCCGAGCATGTCCCGCAACGCCGCATGGACCAAATGAGTGGCCGTGTGGTTTCTGGCCGCATCCGATCTGCTCGTGCGATCGACGGTCAGATGCAGTTGCTCCCCCTCGCGAATCCGCCCCTTCGTCACTTTTCCTTTGTGCAAAATCAAGTTCGGAGCAGGCCTGGTCGTATCGAGAATTTCCATGCGCCCCTCGGACCCTGCCAACAGGCCACGGTCGCCGGCCTGTCCACCGCCTTCTGCATAGAAAGGCGTCACATCAAGCGCGACCTCGACTTCATCCCCCTCGACCGCTTCCTTCACCATCCGATCGCCCTTCAGAATGGCCTGAAGAATACTGTCGGACTCCAACAGATCGTACCCCACAAACTTCGTGGCGCCCAGCCGATCGGCCAGTTCTTTGACGGCCGGACGGGCTGTTTCCTGCTCGAATCCGCCGGTCCTGCGCGCCCGATTCCGTTGTTCCTCGATCGCGGCATCGAAGCCCTGCTCATCGACGGTCATCCCCTGTTCACGGCAGGCCTCCGTAATCAGATCCATCGGAAAGCCGTACGTGTCGTAGAGCTTAAAAACTTCAGGACCTGGCAGTAGCGTTCGACCTGATGAGCGAGTCTTGGCGATCATGTCATTCAAAATCGGCAACCCCTGATCGAGCGTCGCGATGAACCGCTCTTCTTCGCCTCTCGTCGCCTCGGCCACCGTGCCGGCCGCGCTTCGCAATTCCGAATAGGCACCGCTCATTTGGTCGATGACCGCCGCGGTCAATTCGTGGAGAAACGGCTCGACGATACCGAGCAGCCGTCCGTGCCGAGCGGCACGGCGAAGAATGCGGCGCAGTACGTAGCCGCGCCCTTCGTTCGAAGGAAGAATGCCGTCGGTCATCAAGAAAGTGATGGCTCTGAGATGATCCGCGACGACCCGCATCGAGCGGTCCGTCTGCTCTTGTCTCCCATACTCCGCACCGGCACGTTTGGCGATGGCAGCCAGCAAGGGCGTAAAGAGATCGCTGTCATAGTTGCTGTACACACCCTGCGCCACGGCCGTCAGGCGCTCGAGCCCCATGCCCGTATCGATGCTGGGCTTCGGCAACGGATGGAGCGTCCCGGACGCATCGCGGTTGAATTGCATGAAGACGAGATTCCAGATCTCGATGACCCGGTCCCCCTCCCCATTGGGTGTATCGTCGCCGGGAACAGCCGGTCCCTGATCGAAATGGATCTCCGAACAGGGGCCGCAAGGCCCGGTATCCGCCATCTGCCAGAAATTGTCTTTCTCGCCGCAACGGACGATGCGCGAAGGCGCCACGCCGATCTTTTTCCAGAGCTGCTCGGCATCGTCGTCTTCCCGGAACACGGTCACCCACAGCCTGGACTTGTCCAGCCCGACCGTCTGCGTCAGGAACTCCCAGCCGAACTTGATCGCATCTTCCTTGAAATAGTCGCCGAAGGAAAAATTGCCGAGCATCTCGAAGAACGTGTGATGCCGCCTAGTGTAGCCGACGTTCTCCAGATCGTTGTGCTTGCCGCCCGCGCGAAGGCATTTCTGCGCCGACACGGCCCGCTTGTAGGCGCGCGTCTCCTCGCCCAGAAATACCCGCTTGAACTGATTCATGCCGGCATTGGTGAACAACAATGTGGGATCGGCCTGGGGAATCAGCGGCGAACTGGGCACGGCCTGGTGGCCATGCTGCTCAAAATAGTTGATAAACGCCCGGCGAAGCTCCTGCGCGCTATGCTTCATGCATCACGTCCTTCGAGATCGGTGGAGCCTCGTATAATACGCTCAATGGTATCCTCCTCGAAACCCCGCCGCCGTAGGTGACCTACGGCCTGACTCGGAAAAACCCGCCGGCCTTTGCGCCGCCACGCTCGAAGCGCCAGCCGTGCCAAGGTTTCTTCATCTATCGTTTGCAACGCCTCACGGATAGCCCCGTCGGCCAGCGTCTCAGCGACACCTGTCGCCAGCAATTCAGCCTTGAGCCGCTCCCGTCCCATCGGCCGGCGAGCCAATCGGGTCTCTATCCACCGCCTGGCATAGGCAAGATCGTCAAGATACCGGAGATCGGAAAGGCGGCCGACGGCCTGCTTGGCTTGGGTTGGCGAGGCTCCCTTGCTCGTGAGAAACCGCTCGACTTGAGCAGCCGTGCGATCGAACCGGGCCAGATATCGCACGGCGCACTGAAGCCACTGCTCGGAAGACTGCGGAACAGTCCGATGAATTCCTCTGCCCACACCGGGCCTCACGATCGGCTACGCGCCGACTTTGTGGGGCTTCTTCTCGTCTCGTTTCTCTTCCTTCGCCGGCGCCGCAACAGGCTTGTCTGCTGCGCGCCCGGGCACACCGGCCAATTCGCGCAGCCGGCCTTCGATCTCTCGCGCCAACGGCTGGTTCGTCAACAGAAAATCTCGCACCGCATCGCGCCCCTGTCCAAGCCGCTCACCGCGATAGGAATACCAGGCGCCTGACTTTTCCAACACCTTCTTGTCCACGCCCAGATCGACGAGTTCGCCGGCCTTCGAAATCCCCTGTGCGAACATGATGTCGAACTCCGCCTGCTTGAACGGCGGAGCCATCTTGTTCTTCACCACTTTCACCCGCACGCGGCTCCCGACGACATCCTGCCCCTCTTTGATCGACTCGATCCGGCGAATGTCCAGCCGCACCGAGGAATAGAACTTCAAGGCGTTGCCGCCGGTCGTCGTTTCCGGATTGCCGAACATCACGCCCAGCTTCATGCGGATCTGGTTGATAAAAATGACCGTCGTCAGCGACTTCGAAATCGCCGCCGTGAGCTTTCTCAGCGCTTGCGACATGAGCCGTGCCTGCAAGCCCATATGGGCATCGCCCATCTCCCCTTCGATCTCAGCCCTGGGCACCAGGGCTGCCACGGAGTCCACGACGATCAAGTCGATCGCGCCGCTGCGCACCAGCGTTTCGGCAATTTCCAACGCCTGTTCGCCCGTATCGGGCTGAGAGACCAACAAATCGTCGGCCTGGACGCCCAGTTTCTTCGCATAGGTCAGATCCAGGGCATGTTCCGCATCGATAAAGGCCGCCACCCCGCCGTTCTTTTGCACTTCGGCAATGGCATGCAGCGTGAGCGTCGTCTTGCCCGAGGCTTCCGGACCGAAGATTTCAATCACACGTCCGCGGGGAAGCCCGCCGACGCCGAGCGCGATGTCCAAACCAAGCGAGCCGGTCGAAATCGCCGGAACATCCGCCGGAGCTTCAGCCCCGCCCAGCTTCATAATGGCGCCCTTGCCGTATTGCTTTTCGATTTGGGACAGGGCCAGATCCAGCGCGCGTTTCTTGTCCTCTTTTTCAGTCATGAAAGATTCCTCCTGGTCAGGGTAAAGCGTGGCGGATTATACCCAAGTTTGCAGGGAGAAGCCTAGCGGAGAATACGGGAATGATTGTGATGAAATGGAAGGATTATTGCCGCAGTGGTCGCCCGCTACAGAACATTGTCCAACCGGTATTGCGGCGGCTCGGCCGGCGGCTTCGGCATGGCAAACCGGAAGTGGAATTCCTGCCGGCGGGAATCTCTCGACGGGCTGAACCAGCCTTCAGCGGCAATATGCTCATCGGACTTGGACTTTCCTTCCGGATAGAACTTGAATCGCAGCGTCTGTTTTCGATCAGCCTCTGCCGACTCCGAGTCGAGGCGGCCGGAGATTTCAACGTGATCGGCCAGGGCAGCCAGCGCTTGATCGAGCAGTGATTCCAACAATCGTTGGCTCAAGGCCTGTTTGAACGGCTGGTCGGGATCGAACCCCTCCGGCTCGCCGGCCCATACAGGCGTCGCGCTAACCAGAGCCAGACTGAGCAGGCAGCCTACGAGCTTCATACCGACACTCTATGACGCGGAAGGTTCCCCGTCAAGGCTCGCCCCATCCGAATACGTAAGTGTACGCAATTGCGATTTTCTTGACGAACGGAGCGTCTCAGCATACAGGTGAACATATGACGCCTCCCGTCGCACAAGACACGATCGAACAGAGACCGACCGTCCTCATCGTCGACGACGAAGCAGCCCCTCGCGCCGCGCTGACGCAAATTTTGAAACAGGACTTCAATATCCTGACAGCCGACGACGGGGGAAGCGCGCTCGCCGTTATCAACGATCATGGCATCGACTTGATCACGCTCGACCTGAAACTCCCGGATCAATCCGGCTCCGAGGTCTTGAAGGAAATCAAGCGAACTCACCGCGAGATCGAAGTCATTATGGTGACGGCCTACGGCACGCTGCAGTCCGCCATGGATTGCGTGCGCCATGGCGCAGCCGGCTTTCTGCTGAAACCGTTCAATGCATCGGAATTGCTCTCCATCAGCTTGCAAACCTCACAGAAAAAGCAGCGGCTCGACAAGCTTCGGGCTGCACTCGCCGGCAATGACGCGCTCTGGGGTCCAGACCCTGTCTGCACACCGGCATGGCAGGAGTTGATGGGACAGTATGCCACCCAGGTAAAAAGCGGACTCCTCGAAGTGTCGAGCCGCGAGACCACGTCACCATTGATCCAGCTGATCTCCGATTTGCTCGAAGCCAAAGACCGGCACCTGGTCAATCATGGCAATCGCGTCAGCTTCTACGCCACGCTCGTCGCCAACAAGCTCCAACTGCCTTTGGCGGACCAGCAGGCGCTTTCGCTCGGCGCCTTGGCCCACGACTTGGATTTGATCGCCGGGAACGGCAGTCCGGTGTTGCAGCACGATGTCGACCGTGCCCATCATCGCCCCGATCTCGGCGCACGAATCGGACGGGCCATGGGACTTCCGGCTGAAGCCGTTCAAGTGATCGCGTTGCATCACGAGCGATGGGACGGCACAGGTTATCCGTTCGGGCTGAAGGAGGAGCGGATTCCGCTTCTGGCCCGCATTGTCGCCATTGCCCAGGCTTTCGACGATCTCACGGCTGATAAACCGGGCGCTGCATCCATTCCCATTAAAGAAGCGCTCGAACAGATCGAACAGCAATCCGGCACCGCCTTCGATCCATCGCTCGTCGAAGTCTTCTGCCGAACCATGCGGGAACAACCGCCGCAGTCGTAACCGGTAAAAGCCCCGTCTCGTCGTATATCCCTCAGGCTCCGCTTAGTTTGATGTCCCAGAGTTTCGTATAGACCGACCCGGCCGGCTTTAAGTCGCTCTTCATCAGTACAATCGAATCCACCACCAGCGAGCCTACTGAGATAGGCCGATCCATCGCGCCGCTCCTGGCCAATGCCTGCCCGGCCAACCGTTCCCCTTCTTTGATGCGCGCCAGCGTGAGATGCGGGCTCAAGGGCCGTGCATCCAAGGCCAGATTCAGCGTCCCGCAACAATCATCGATTGCGCGATGCAGCGAGGCCAACCGTTTGGCATCGTCACTCTGCTCCCACTGCTCCAATGGACCCACCCATAAAATCCTCGGCTGTTGGAGGCGGGGAAACACGCCGAGGCGATCGAGAGGAATCTGAAGCGCGTGATGCCTTTGCATGACTTCACCGATCGCCTGTTGCAGCGGCGCAACCAATCGCTCATCGATATCGCCGATAAATTTGATCGTGAGATGGATCGATGCCGGCTGCACCCAGGACAGGCGGACCTTCCCGGGCAGGTCCGGACTCAGCCGTTGCTTAAGGTCATGTTGCAGTTGCGCAAGATCCGTTCGAAGCGGCTCTGGCAATTCGATCGAAAGGAAGGTGCGAATCATACACGAGGATTCGCGAACAGCCACCGGCGTAGAAGATCCAGCGCGGCCTGCGACGACCGCTGTTTGATGACGGTGCGATCCCCGTGAAAGCGGTGCTCTTTCGTCATGGACTCTCCGCGGTCCGAATGAAGTCCGACGTACACCAGCCCGACCGGCTTACCGGCAGTCGCACCGCCGGGGCCGGCAATTCCGGTCACGCTCAATCCGACCGAGACGCCGCTGCGCGCGCAGGCCCCTTTCGCCATCGCCGCCGCGACTTCGGCGCTGACCGCGCCATGCTTCTCGATCAGCTCCGGCGGCACCCCCAGCAGCTCGCTCTTGGCACTGTTGCTATAACAAATGAAGCCGCGGTCCAGATAGGCCGACGACCCGGGCACTTGCGTCAGCCGATGGCCGATCAACCCGCCGGTGCAAGACTCCGCCACCGCAACCGTACGATGTTGTTCCCGCAACAGCCGCCCGACTACCTCTTCCATGGTCTCGCGCCCTTCAGCGAAGAGCCACTCACGCAGACAGGCACGAACGTCATCTGCTATCGAAGACAACTGCGCATCGTTCACGCCGGCTCGTGGTTTCGTCGTCAAAGACACCAACACACCCATCGGCGAGGCCAACAGCCCAAGGTCCACAGCGGACGTCTTCGGAATGATCCCCGACAGCTTCGCATCGACGTCGGCCTCAGGCAATCCCCAGGTATGAAACAGCAGGCGGGTAATCGGACTCCGGCGAGGCGGCCCCTGCTGCTCGAGTCGCGACGACAACAGCGGAATGATCCCGTCTTTCACCATCGCTTCCATTTCTCGGGGTACGCCAGGCAGCGAGAACAGGGTCGCCCCTTTCCATGAAAGCCAAAAACCAGGCGCTGAGCCGACCGGATTTGCCAAGACGGTCGCGCCGGAGGGAATCAGCGCCTGTCGAAGTTGCCCCTTGTTCGGGATTCTTCCCCACTGAGCCAGCCGTGCCCTCATGCCTTCGAACGCCTCTTTGCGCCGCACGAGCCGGCGGCCCGCCGCCGTCGCAAGCGCTTCTCTGGTGCAGTCGTCCACGGTCGGCCCGAGCCCGCCGGTCATCACGACGATCTGGGCGCGGGCAACCGCTGCTTTCAACACCGTGACGATATCGTCCTGGTCATCCCCTACGACCGACTTGAACCGCACTTCGATTCCGAGTTTGCCCAGTTCCTCCGCAATGAACAGCGAATTGCTGTCGCTCCGCCCGCCGATCAGCAATTCAGAACCCACGGCAATCGTCTCGGCTATCGGAACAGTCTTGAGAGCACCCGATCGGCGCATAAGCAACAGGGCAGAAGATTATTGAATCTGTGAAAAATCGAGCGGGAAGGTGACTTCTCCGCCGTTGGCCGGGAAAATCGTAACCGTGGTTGCGCCCATGGGATTGAAGTCCGCGTAGGCAAACGAGGCGACGACCTTCGCCTTGAATCTCGGAGATTCCGGCCAGGCAGCGCTCCGGTTGGCTTGCCCGTCGAACCGAACCGTCACCGGCTTGATGGTCTTGCCCGCCTGATCCAGCACCATATAGCTATCCACGGCGAAGTTCGGCACATTGCCGAAGATCGTCGCGCTGATCAACATAGTCTTGCCCTCCAGCACCAGCACGATGTCGGCTTCACTTGGCTGCAATCCGCGCAGAGCCATGTGAGTCGCCATGACTGACAACCCGGCCAGCTTAGTGATGAGAAAACCGCTCGGATGCAACTCATCCGCCGCACCGAATCGCGTATAAAATGTGTCAGGAGAGCTGTGCTGTTTTGCGGCTTCCGCGCCCCGTTCGAGCGCTGCGCGGATTTGTTCCTGGCTCGGCTGAATTTCGATCGCGGCGGTGATGGACGGAACCGTCGCCAGCATCGTCGCGGCAAGAACGATGGCGGGGCCTTCCTGTTTCCATCTCATATGCGGAGCCAGTAACAGATCGGTTTTCTCCTGTCAACGAACGACGGCAGCCGCGCCAGCCCCGTTGACAAAACAAAAGACGAAGTGTTACAGATTGCAGTCCTTACTTAATCTGCTTTATCAAGACGTTACACGGAGGAGTCCATGTCAGGCGCCGAACAAACCGCTCCGCAGCAGCCACCGAAACGCCAATACGTCAACTTCGTGTTCTATAAGATCGATCCGGCTTGGCGACGGCTGCCTGAAGACGAACGCACGAAAGGCAAACAAGAATTCTTGCGCGCCGTCGAAGACTACTCCGGCAAGGTGCTGGTCATCGCCTATTCCGCCGTCGGCATCCGCGGCGATTGCGACATCATGCTGTGGCGCATCAGCTACGAGCTGGAACTGTTCCAGGAAATGAGCACCAAGATTCTGGCCTCGGGGCTGGGAAAGTATCTCACCACGCCCTACTCCTACCTCTCCATGACGAAGCGCTCGATCTATGTCGACCATCACACGCACGAGGGACAGGAAAGCAAGCGGCTTACGGTCGTCCCCGGCAAAGGCAAATACATTTTCTTCTACCCGTTCCTGAAAACGCGCGAATGGTTCCTGCTCACCAAAGCGGCGCGGCAGGGCATGATGGACGAGCATATCGAAGTCGGCCATCGCTTCCCGTCGGTGAAGCTCAACACGACCTATTCATTCGGCCTCGACGACCAGGAATGGGTCGTGGCGTTCGAGAGCGACAAGCCGGAAGATTTCCTGGATCTGGTCATGGCTCTGCGCGAAACGGAAGGGTCCCGGTACACGCTGCGCGACACGCCGATCTTCACCTGCATTCGCCGCAGCCTGAAAGAAACGCTCGACACCCTCGGCGGGTAGTGTACGAGTCCACGCAACCTCTATAAGGCCTTCGATCGCATGATCGAAGGCCTTTTTATTTGACGCGATGTCCGACTCGTCCAACCGGCATGCCGCCGCTCTCTCAGCCGTTCTTCCCGGTCTCGGCCACTGTATTCAGCGTCGGTGGAAGCAAGCCGTCGTCGCCTTCGGCGGCACATTGCTCTTGGCAACCGCAAGCGCAGCCCTCGGCCGCATCTCCGGCCGCGCCGCCGAAGTGTTGTTTTTCATGGTGCTGGCTCTGCCCTGGTGGACGATCCAAAGCTACGACGCGTATCTGGGGCCCAGCGAGGAACGCAACGACTGGAAGCGGACCTGGCTGATGGTCTGGCGGCAAGGACACGACATCCGTTTTCTCGGATTCCTGCTCGTGATCAGCGCTTTGAACGACAGCTGGATTATTCTGAAGAATCTCGACTACCTGCTGCCGTTCTACTGCACCAAACCGGCAGGCATCTCCGGCTTTCTGACCAAAGCGATCTCTCCCGTCCTGCATCTCGTGGTCGGATACGGGTTCATGAGGCTGCGCTGGTGGTCTCTTCTGGTCTATCTCGTCTATGCGGCCTACGGGTTGACCAACGGCCTGGTCAATCTGAGCTGCTTCGGGACGGGTCGGATCAGGAATACCCTCCTGGGCGCGATTGTCGTCTCGACCCTCTATCTCCTCTGGCGGCGCCATCTCCTTCTCGCCAACCGCAACCGGTAGCGGCCTCGCCGCTTTGACAGGGGAATTCCCCCTATGTTACCTGTAGACGTACAGTGGACAAGGATTTCAACTGCCTCGGTCACCCTCATGTCCGATAATAACGCACTGTACGCCATACGGCATTCCGACGGTTCGGTGAGCCTCTATATCGACGAGGACTATGCGGCCGAACGCGGCATCGATCCGGCAACGCTGACGCGCGTCGAGATCCCCCGCGAATTGTTTACCAACGGAACGATCCAAGAAGTCCGCGAATACGTAGCCGTCTATCTCGAAACTCAAAAAACCGGAACCGCTTAAATGCCTATGGGAACTGCAACAGCAACAACCACGACCTCGCCGCTGACGCCGGCCCTTATTGAATCCGTCGTCGACGCCACGCCGATCCAGGGCAGAATCATGCTGCGGCTGATCTTCCTGCAGCATTTCAATGTCACGGAAGAAGAGATTCAGTACATGACGTCGGACCGCCCCGATCCGCGATGCGTCACCGGCACGAAGCCGACGTACAATATTCTGACGCAGGAGGCGCTCAAGGCCGTCAGAGACAAACGCGACTTCTACCTGCGCCATGTGCGCCTGAAACGGGAACGCACATGGCTCCAGTGCGAATGCCTCAAGAAACTGCTGAGTCTCCGCCTCGCCCTCGCCGATCGGGCGGCCGAATTGCTCGCCACGCGCTACGGCGTCTCGCAAGAGGCGATCGCCCAGCTGAAGTCTGACGCGCGCACCGCCATCCCCAGGCCGGCCATCCGCGCCCTCGATCAACGCTGGGATGCGGATGAAATTACGGCGGAGGAGTACCAGCAGCAGCGGCTGGGGATCGACATGCAGAGTCAGATCCGTCTGGTGGACAAGTATCGGAAACGGCTCGATCTGGCAGAACGGGAGCGCCAGACCGCCGATTTTTCCCCGCTCCAGGACCACGAAATCGGTCACATATGGGGCATTCCGGCCGGCAGTCTCGCCGCGCGGAAGGTCAAGTACATCGCGCAGTTCTTGCAGTCCCTCCAAACCGCCATGCAGAAAAATTCGCCGGCCGCCGGATCCCAGACCGCGCCGATGGATCTCTGGAAAGAGACGTTTACCGTGCTGGCGACCCGCCCGATCGAACGGTCCACGTCGACCTACGATGGCTTGGAACGCACGGAATCAAACCTGATCGACAAGCTGGCCCTCCTGGCATGGGGCAGCCTCAGCGAAGATATCGAAACCAAGTTCTGGAATTCATTGGTGCAGGGAGCGAGTTCCAACGCCATGCATTCAGAACTCACGAGAAACTTGTTCGGCATGCAGCGCCTCGCCGCCATTCTGAAAGATCTGGATGACAGTCCGGAAGGGTTGACGGAAGAACTCCTTAAGCGGACCGCCCCGACACCGAAAGCCGAAGTCGCCGCCTTGGAAGGCGCCGCTGCTGAAGAGCCCAAAGGCCTGACGGAAATCCAGCAAGCGATCCTGAACAATTTCCGTGGAGAAGACGCCTCCGGCCGGGCGACCGATAAATGGTAGGGCCGACCCGACCTTTGCAAATGTCCGAGTTCACGCTATAGTTAAAGGAGCTATGGCATCGGAATCTGCCAGATCGAACGCCTTCTTCGCCGGCACTCCACTCCTGCTTGCCGCATTGATCCTGGCCCCCAGTATGCTCTTCGCCTCCGGTCTGCTGGACTTGGCCGACTTGATTGCGCACCCGGACCAGTATGACCGCCAGGAAGTGGTCGTATCCGGCCAAGTGACCAACGTACAGCTGGCCACCAACCGGCAAGGCCAGCCGGCATACGGATTCCTGCTCAAAGACCAGGCGGGAACGGTAAAAGTGATCGGACTGGGTCAGGCCGATGTACGGGAAGGCGATCAAGTCATCGTCGAAGGCATCTTCACCAGACTGCGCCAGGCCGGACGCACGATCATCTACAACGAAATCAAAGCGCTCTCCATCAAGTCGATGACCAAACTGAACCCGGACTTAGTCGGCTAACTCCCTTTCTAGACGCGACTCCTCCTAATTCGGCAACTTCAGTGCTTTTCTCAACAGCCAATCCTGCACGCGATCCGGCAGCCATTTCACCATGATGGCCCGAATCTTCGCATCGGTTCCCACCAGATAACGCGTCTTGGGACTGGCGGCCGTGAGTGCATGCAGCACAGCTTTCACGACGGCGTCCGTCGGAATCGCCCGCTGCGCGGCCTGATCGACGGCCTCCCGCACCCGGCTCGCCGCTTCTCCATAGAGACGCTTGCCCTCCTCCGTCACCGCCCCTTCGACATCGAGAGATGTTTTCAGCGACTTCTCCCAAATCGGCGTGGCGATTGCACCAGGCTCGATGATCGAAACCTCGATGTGCCATGGACGAAGCTCCAATCGCAACGCATCGGTCAGCGCTTCCAATGCGAACTTGGACGCCGAGTAAGGCCCCATCATCGGAATCGTTCCGCGACCGGCAATCGATCCCATGTTCACAATGCGCCCGCGGGCCTGTCTCAACAGAGGCAACAGCGCCTGTGTCACGGCGATCTGGCCGATGACATTCACTTCCAATTGTTTGCGCAACTGTGCAATAGGAATGACTTCGAGCGGACTGCCGATCGCAATCCCCGCATTGTTGACCAACCCGCCAAGGCCCGCCTCCCCGACCGTCCGCCGAACAAGGTCCGCAGCCTGCCCGATCGAATGCCCATCGGTCACATCGAGTTGCAGGGGAATCAGCGCCGCTCCCGCTTTGGCCTTCAACGCGTCCCCGGCCTGAAGATTTCTGACACCTGCGAACACGGTCATGCCACGTTCGACACAGCCCAAGGCACAAGCCGCACCGATTCCGGTCGACGCACCCGTGACCAGCACGAAACGAGGAGAGACGCGGACAGTCATGTCATTAGTCCTTTTCACCAACCTGATCGCGCGGATTGTAACAGAAACTTAACGTGCGTCACCTTGACAGCCCCCGGGTCTTTCATTATGGTCGTGAGTCAATCTTATGATGCCCGTTTCCTCGATCGATACATTGATGCCCTACTGTAAACCCTTGATAACACAGACCTAGAACATGTCGAAGATTGCCGTCATCGATATCGGGACCAACTCCATCCATATGGTGCTGGCCGAGGCCCTTCCGGACTTCAGCTACAAGATTCTCGATCGGTTCAAGGACATGACGCGGCTGGGCGACGGCGCCTTCACCTCACAACGCCTGTCGGATACCGCCGTCACCCGAAGCCTTGCCGTCATCCGTCACTTGGCGACCCTGGCAAAGAACAAAGGCTACGACCGCATCATCGCGGTCGCCACCAGCGCCGTTCGCGAAGCGAAAAACGGCGGCGACTTTATCGACCTCGTCGCTGAACAGACCGGTCTCACCGTCCGCGTGATCAGCGGAACCGAAGAAGCGCGGTTGATTTTCCTGGGGATCAAGAACAGCGTGCCGATGACGGACCAGCCTGTGCTCGGCGTAGATGTCGGCGGCGGATCCGTCGAACTGATGGTCGGCAACCGCGATCAGCTGCTCCACGCGAAGAGCCTGAAGCTCGGCGCCATCCGCCTGGCCGATCAATTCCTCAAGCGAACGCCGCCGTCGGACGGCATGCTGCGCGCGCTCGAAGAGACCGTGATCGCCCAACTGCAACGCGCGCTCGACTCATTCAAGGTCAAACGCTTCGACGCGTTGATCGCCACCTCCGGCATGGCAGGCAATCTGGTGGAAGTCATCCACCTCAAGCGGACGAGCCGCCCGCTGCCCCAACTCAATCTCGCGACCGTGTCCTTAAAAGATGTGAAAGAGATCGAGCAGGAACTCCGACGCGCGACGATCAAGGAACGGCTGGCCATCCCCGGATTGGACCCGAAGCGCGTCGATACGTTATTTCCCGCCACCGTCGTCCTGCGCCGGCTCATGGAATTGTCCGGACGGGACGAGATGATTCTCTGCGATAAAGCCATCAGGGAAGGCGTGATATACGACTTCATCGTTCGGCACCGCGAACGGATCAAAGCCGAGGCCGAGATTCCGGATCTGCGGCGCCGCAACGTGCTGGCGCTCGCCCGCCGTTGCCAGGCGCCGGAAGTCCATGGCCTGCACGTCGCCAGCCTCGCGCTGCGGTTGTTCGACCAAACCAAACGCCTCCACGGATTGGGCCCCACCGAGCGCAACTGGCTGGAGTATGCCGCGATCCTTCACGACATCGGCTACCTCATCAGCGAACGCCAGCACCATAAACATGCCTACTACTTGATCACCCACAGCGAGATCGGCGGCCTCTCCGGCGATGAAATCCATGTCATCGCCAATGTCGCGCGCTATCACCGCCGCGCGATCCCGCAGACCAAGCATGACGGGTTCGAGGCCCTGTCTCCCAAATTCAAACGCATCGTCCGCATTCTGTCGGCCCTTCTCCGCATTGCCGACGGTCTCGACCGCACCCACTTTTCCGTCGTACGCACCCTCGACGTCAAACTCGGAAAAACGGTGGTTATTTCAATACATGTATCAGGCGATGCGGAGCTGGAAGCCTGGGCCGCCAAGGGACGCGCAGATCTATTTGAACGCGTGTTCCGCCGGCGGGTACAATTCAAGGTCATGGCCCAAGAGGACGAGGCATGAGCGACCCCATCGCCGTATCGACAGCCCCGCATCCCTATCCCGGGAAACTGATCATCGTCGAAGGAATCGACGGCTCGGGCAAGAGCACGCAACTGCTGTTGCTCCACAAGTGGCTCGAATCGAAAGGCCACAAAGTCTTCTTCACCGAATGGAACTCATCGGAACTGGTCAAAGACACGACCAAGCGAGGCAAGAAAAACAAAAGCCTCACGCCGACGACGTTCAGCCTGCTCCATGCCACCGACTTTGCCAGCCGGCTCTACCACGACATTCTGCCTCCCTTGAAAGCCGGCATGATCGTGCTGGCCGACCGGTATATGTACACGGCCTTTGCCCGCGACGTGGTCCGGGGCGTCTCGCCCGAATGGGTGCGCAAGCTCTACAGCTTTGCCATCAAGCCGGACATGGCGTTCTATTTCAGCGTCCCGATCGAAGTCGCCATTTCGCGCCTGCTCGGAGGCACGCGCGGCCAATTCAAATATTACGAAGCCGGCATGGACATGAACATCAGCCAGGATCTGACAGAAAGCTTCCGCATCTTCCAGTCGCGTATTCTGGCGCAATACGACAAGATCGTGGACGAATACCAGCTCATTACGATGGACGCCACGAAAGACATCGCCGTACAGCAGGACATCATGCGCCGTCTCGTCGACGAAGCGCTGAAAGATTACAAACCCAGGCGGGGAACCCATGGTCGACGCTCATTATTTTGGCGACGGTTTGACGTATCTAAATCCGAGTGACCTCAAGGGCAAACTCATCGCCATTGAAGGCACGGACGGAGTCGGCCGCTCGACCCACATCGAACTGCTCCAGGAATGGCTGGAGGTGCAGGGCTATGGGGTGGTCACCACCGGCTGGACCAGATCGAATCTGATGTCCAAAACGATCGAAATGGCCAAAGAGGGCAACATCCTGGATCGCTGGTCGCTCAGCCTGCTCTATGCCACGGATTTTGCCGACCGCCTGGAACATCAGATCATTCCCGCGCTGCGATCCGGCTTCATCGTGCTCGCCGACCGCTACATCTACACCGCCTTCGCGCGGGATTACGTCCGCAGCAACGACCGCAAATGGATCCGGGACGTGTTCGGTTTCGCGCTGGTGCCGGATCTGGTCTGCTACCTGCGCATCGACGTGGAAACGCTCGTGCTGCGGGTCATCGAGACCAAAGCGATGAACTACTGGGAATCCGGCATGGACCTGCGGTTGGGAAACGACCTCTACGACAGCTTCAAGAAGTATCAGTCGTTGATGGTTGAAGAGTTCGACAAAATGGCGGAGGAGTTCAAATTCGAAGTCGTGGATGCCCGCAAACCGCCAGAAGAAATCCAGGAGGATCTGCGGGCGAAGATCCAGCAGCTCCTGACCAAAGAGGGGCTCTCGCACGCGCCGCTGCCAACGGCGGCTGAAGCAGGGTAAGCCTCAACCTTGTCTTATACTACTGCCCCGCTTCAATCTTTGCCTGTTTCTTTCCCATCGCCCGCAACTGCGCCGGTCCCATCCACCAGCGCAAGATCCCCTGGCCAGGCCTCGCCGGAACAGGCATCTCGATCAAGCAGGCCCCGGCCTTCTTGAAGGGAAAGGCCTGCGACGATTTGCCGGTCAACATCACGCCGGCTGCCCCTCCCAAGTGCGGCTCATGACCGACGAACAGCAGGCAGGATTCCGGCGGCACATCGTGCAGCAGCCGAACGAGCCGTTCCGGCTCCGCGTCCGGCAGGAGTTCCTCGACGCGCCTGATCGCCGCACGCAAAGGAAACGCCGACTGGAGAATCCTGGCTGTTTCCATTGCGCGAACAAACGGGCTCGCGAACAGAAGGGTCGGCTGCACGCCCAGCCACTTCAATCCCGCCGCAACCTGTTCGACGCGTTTGACGCCCCGTTCCGTCAACGGACGATCGGCATCGAGGCCGTCCCACTCGTCCCGCTCAACGGCGATGCCATGCCGAAATAATACACAATCCATTAATCTGCCTTCTCTATACGGCCGCCATGTCCAGGAGGCCCACCGCAACAAACCTCGCCCGGATCGAATCCAGAATCACCAGCCGAAGTTCCGTTCGAAAGGGCGCAAGCGAGTCGCCTTCCAAGTACCGATCCACGGTCGGCGGCAAGCGCCGCCACCAAGCGGCGGCCGACTGCCTGGCTCCCTCTGCGGCGGCGCCTCCCTGCGCCAGCACCTTCCTGACCTCCTCTTCGAAAAACCCCACATGCACTTCCTCATCGTCAAGAATCGATTGCAAGCCCGGCTGCACCTGTACCAGCAGCTTGGCAAACTCAAGTCCCAGCGTTTCATACCCATAGAGATGAATGACCAGCGCCCACCATTGGCTGGGCACACGAGGAAGCTTCTCTCTGGCATGCGAGCGCACCCCCAGCCGCACCTCGAACTCCCTGAGATGCTGCGCCTCCTCCTCTTCATGACGGCGCAAGAACTGAAGCACGCCAGGCGGAACATCCTTCGCCTGCGCCGCGCGAACCGACCACAAAGCCATCGCCTCGGCTTTCAGGAATCGCTCGAGCAACGCCGTCTCGCATGAGCCAGGGAGCACAATAGCCATCCGCTTCATGACGCAAGTGTAACCAAACGGGAAGAAAGAACCAACCGCCAACTCCTCGGCATTTCCGCTCGATCGCCTCTCCGGAAACGTCTGATGCTCTACAGCCAATCTATTGAAAAGACTCAAATCTTGAATCAATTCAGATTCATCCAGAATCGTTTCCGAGTCAGAAAGTTAGATAAAGGCGACGCTCCGGGCAGCGTGGCGAAAAGAAGCAGCCGTGCGAGAAAGCAAGCCAGGACAATGCTTTTCCCTCGCATTCGTTCGATTCACTCAGCGATCAAGGTTTTGGCCCGTCGTTTGCACATAGGCAGGGCGCGGGGAACGAGATCAAAGTACATGCGTTGTCACCGCACATGGACAGAAGCAGGACCAAAACGAACAGGGGGAGCCGATGAAAACGCTGAATGGCACGACTGCACTTCTGAATGAGCGAAAGCCGGCGCAGACCATGCCGCAACATGCCACCACAGGCGTCATTTTGTTCAACAGCACCGGCCAGCTCCTGTTCATGAACCATGAAGCCCAGCTGTTCATCCGGCAGCTGCAACCCTTTTCAAACAGGGAAAGCGGCACCTGCCTCATCCCGGAAGACATTCACACAGTCGTGCGCGACCTCATCGACCGGCTGATGCATTGCGACCATCCTAAAGATTGCGAATCCATCCAAGTCGAGCGCCTGTGTTTCGCATCGGACCAGCGGCTGCTGCTTCGCGGGATCTGCGTCCCCGATGAACCGCTCGCCAGAAACAGCCGCTTCCTGATCATTCTGGAAAAGCTCAACCAGAAACTCGAATGCCCCGACAGCAACATTCAGCAGCGCTATCATCTGACCGAGCGCGAACAGATGGTGATCATTTACCTCATGCTCGGATTCACCAACAAGGAGATCGCCAACCGGCTCAACCTCAGCGAATACACCGTCAAAGAACACCTCAAGCGGATCATGCACAAAACCAAGACCACCACCCGCACCGGACTGTTGGCCCGTATGATCTTCCCGACGCCGCAAGGCGCCCTCCCCGGGCTCCTGTCCGGAACCGTGGGGCTTGACGCATCGCTGACCTGCTCGAAGTTGAAACCGCTCACGGCCTCGGCCTGAGGGATCCAGCAGGAAAGGAATACGCCATGGATTTCGCCATCATCCTCGTCGTCAGCAACACGCTCTTAGCCGGCTTCATCTACTTCATCGTAACCAGAATCTGGCAGGACTAATGAAGCGCGTCAGGAGTGAGGTCTTGAAGGTGAGACGCGGGGATCAGAGAATCACACTGCGAATGAGGTTGCTCACTGAACAGCGATGGTGCGACAGGCATAGGCTCAGGATTGCCAGCCGTATGTGGTGTGGAGCCGACAGGGAGAACCGGTTGCCAAGTGACAGCCCTTCTCCGAGCAGATTCTGGTCCTGACCCTTCCAGAGCTGATGGGTTGCCTCCACGCCGACCAGGCCGCGCTTCCACCATCACTGGCAGCGCGGCCTTTTT
>CAZOUA010000004.1:98778-102432 GCA_964582865.1 uncultured Nitrospira sp.
TCCACCATCACTGGCAGCGCGGCCTTTTTACGCCATTGCATGTCAGAAAGCGACCTCTGGTCTATTGAACCGTAAGATTTGTTGGCGCAGGCGGCGGTGGGTTATTAACGGGGCAGGCACTCATCACAGGGATTGCCCCCAGCTCGAGCTTAGTTGGCTGGAAGTTCGCTGCAACCATTACGTTCAAGTTCAAAGCCGTAATATTGTCCGCAGGGCCATATCCGGTACTCCAATCTGGGGTCATGCCGATAGGAACGCCCCTGCCGTTTCTTCCACCGTCCGACCACTCATTGATCCGCGGACAATAAGGAAATCCTTTACTACTTGTGAACACGCAATCCTTCCGGTCCCACCCCATAATAGTTTTCCACTCAGGAAGAGGACAGTTTGTTGGGGTACATAGCGGGCCGACAAAACCATAATTATAAAGAGGGTCACTGCCAGCTCCAGCATTGAGGCGGTCATGAAACAGACCAAGCTGATGTCCCAATTCATGCGCAAAGCTGCGCTCTCCCGTAGCACAAGCTACATCGACGATCGAGAACGCCTCGCCGCTCCTTGAAGCTGAAATAGGGATCTGTTGTATTCCAAGATCAATCGTCGCTCCACACAATCCCGCGTTCTTAACCCATAAAATCACGAGATCTGCCCCGTCTGACTGGCGCCATGACTGAACTTGCGGAGCAGACTTCAGTTGGCCAACCTCGCTCTCCACAGCCCCACTCTCAAACCCTTCGATACACCGTTCCGACACCAGACGCAGGTTGGCATGGATTCCGTTCGAACTGGAAGCATGAAAGGAGGTGACCAGCTGCTCCCAAGCATCATCGATCTCATTAAGAATGCCGTCCTGTTGTGCAAACGCGCTCGCTGCCTGTGGCGTGTACAGCACCGTCACATCGACCGTCGGCATCGAACCACTGCCGTGAGAGATCAATCTAACCGGTCCATCGGCCCCCAAAAGATCACCTTGATCATCCGTCGCAGGAGCACGAGTTGGAATCAAGCCCTCTGAAGGATCATTCGTGTTACTCGACGAAGGTATAGTTTTGTTCTTCGATGGGGTATGACCTTTCGGAAACAGGCTTGCATCAACTGTGACAATGGAATGGGCACCATTCCCGGCAGGCCGAATCTGATAGACCCACTTGTTTGTCCGGATATCCCCGATGATCGTCCGTTTCAAAGGGTTCACAATAAGGTGGGCAGTTCCAGGCCAGCCGTTCGTGGCAACGCCTGTCCAGACCATACGGCCATCTTTTGCTTGCCTTATGGTTTCTACTTGAAAATAGAGTGGTGCAATGCCAGGCAAGTTAAACTGAAATGCCGGAGCGCCGACTGGGAAACTCGACAGAAGTTGCTGAAAGGCGGCCGCGTTGATGCTCATATGAGTGACAGCGGTTACGGTCTGAGTCCTGACGGGAGATCGTTTGATCGCCGCCCATTCAAGTTCATTAAGTTTGTTAGTCACATCTTGAGGCAATGGAGCAAGAAGCGGCGGGTACTCCGCCATGACAAGACCAGGGAGCACGGGTCCAGCAATCAAAAACCACAACACCACAACAAAAACACCCAACCGCCGTTTTGATTTCCTCGTTAGTGGAACTACGTTCCACTTCCCAGGTTCGGCCCGTTTATTTTCCATCCATTCCTCTTTCATGAGCATCCCTCTTGTCTCGATGAACCGGCCAACTCGCTTCGTCTACTCCGAGGATCACTGGATCACTGCTGAACAGCCACCTGCAGAAGAGACGAGAAGATCCCCTACTGAGCAACTCCGCAAAGTATATGCCGCATCATGAAGAGATGACACCTCTACTTCTTCAGCGCTTTATAGCCCTATGGAGCGCCCGACCAATCAAATAGAATCGGATTAGACTCTCCCCTGGATCTTTTTTGATCCACCAATAAGTCAACGCGTCATGGCCCTGCGTTGACTTGGCAAGAGGAGATTGCCAAAACCTTTTCGCAATCAAATGATTGAAGCGTCTGTTTAAACGCATCCAATCGATCTTCCTGCATGGTACCTGGATTGCTTAGCTTGATTCACTCAAGGAGAGCAACCTTGCCTCCGGCCCCCTCTGAGGTGGTATTGTGCGAATGCGATCAAAAGGTTAGGTGATATCGCATTTAGACCGACAACCTCTTGGAAGCAAACTCTCCGAATGACTAGACCCTTTGCCAGAAATAACAGGGGATACAGCAAGTTGTTTGTTGCCTGGGCACCGCACAACTAACCTTCGGAGGGAACCAATGAAGCCATTTCTTGCAGTATCTCTCTTGCTGCTGATTGCAATATCGATCACGCCCGGGATCGGCTATGCCGAGCACGATTATGAAATTATCGTCACGATCGGCGACACAACCATTACCAGTACCTCGCCACACAGCTCTGTCGACATTCCGCTGCAAAGCTATACATACGCTGCGACCGGTGGAACCATTACGATATCCAACTCATCCACGAACTCGCCGGCCCGCGTGAAAGTGTCGTCCGATTTTAATGACACGAACAACGACACCTTCCAACTCCTAGGAGCTAAAATCAAGGCGGAGAACACCAGTGTCATCAATTTCCCGATCACGTTCAAACGCCGGTTCACACAAGGCCCCGTTACCCCTCCTGGAAAATATTACAAAACAAACGCCGTGGGAATATTTGAACAGGCCTCTGGTAGCTCAATCTTATTCGGAGAGTATGTCAAGAATCCCCTTTCCGCCGGATTTACGTTCTTAAAATCGCTCCAATACACTCCGAACCCTCCTACCTATCCGCTCGCGTTTAACAAGACGATCTCTCAGGGCTGGCCGACACCGCCAGTGGGAGCCAATGATCTCACAGGTGACCGCGTCTTAAAGGTCGAGGTATCTCTCAATTTGGCTAATGGAAAATTCCTGGACCTTGGAACCGGGATCAAGATGTACAGCTCTCTGCAAGCAGACTGTGACCCGGCAGAAGAAGAATGTCCGCCACCACCACCTATGTGGCTGCCAAGCGATCTGAAACCGAAATGCCCCAAGAAACCATCTGGTGCCTGCTCTATGCTTCCCTGGCTTCCATGGTGCGGCGAAGACGACGAGTCGGCTCCGCCAAAGAAAGTCCCATAAAACCTGGAAGCCGCGCACTCCTCAAAAATGAAGGTGCGCTGGCGAGGAATTGATTCGAGTACATCGCTTGAGCGCAAGACAGAGGAGCAACATGAAAACCTGTCTCACTCCTGTAATTCAACGCCATCTTAGCCTGAATTCGATGGTTCTCCGGATGGCGGGCTGTGTCTTGTTCTCTATGGCCATTGGAGGTATAGCTCACGCCGCCTCAAGCATCACACCGACAACCGGCACCGGGAGCCTCGGCACACAAGTCTTGCCGCCGAGCAACAACGTTTATGGCATCACGGGCGGGAAACCGGTCGGCACCAATCTGTTTCACAGCTTCGCCGACTTCAACGTCGCGACCGGGGATACCGCCCAATTTCAAACCTCCAACCTGATCCCGAACACAGGAACGAGCAATATCCTTGGTCGAGTGACCGGCGGAAGTCCGTCCGCCATCTTCGGTACCGTCGACAGCGCCACCTACTATCCGAACGCCAATCTCTTTCTCATGAATCCATATGGGTTCTTGTTCGGCCCCAATGCCATGGTGAATGTCGG
>CAZOUA010000005.1:0-93478 GCA_964582865.1 uncultured Nitrospira sp.
TGCTCGATCCGGAGCGCTACGAAAATAAGCGCGACAGGATCCCCCTTCAGCGTATTTCGCGGCTCTTCATCGCTTTATCGAATTGGGGCGCGGACACATCTCCCAGTGCCTCTGTCCTTGAACCTACAGCGTATGGCTTTCTGAAGAAAGAAGGCGATTCAAGGCAGACTTCCGGAGAAGCCAATGGTCTTCCCTGAACGTGAATGACTGGCAGTGCGTGGGATTGATCGGCCGAAAGGGCGCCCTGCTATCGCTCTGCTTCGGTGAGAGTGGTTTCGGACTCGAGCTCATCGAGTTCCGGCTCCGGTTTTCCCTTCGTGGTCGAGGGATGGAGTCCGTACTTCTTGAGCATTTTATAGAAGTCCGCTCGGTACCGTCCGGCAAACTGAGCGGCGCGTGAGATGTTGCCTCCGGTCAGCTGCAGTACATTCTTGAGATAGGTCTTTTCGAACTCCTCTTTGGCCTCTGTCAACGGCTTTAACTGCGAATCTTGGGCGATTCCCAGCGATGGAAGCAGATCCGGCGTGATCATATCCTGTCTCGACATGACCACCGCCTTTTCGATCGCATTTTCGAGCTCACGGACGTTTCCCGGCCAGGGATTCGTCACAAGCCGGTGCAGGGCCGCCGGCGTGAACCCGCGAACATCTTTGTTGGCCCGTTTCGAGCTCGATGTCAGGAAATGCTGGGCCAGGATGGGAATGTCGTCCCGGCGATCTCTGAGCGGTGGAATAAACAGCGGGACCACCGAAATTCGATAATAAAGATCGTTCCGGAAGGTACCGTTTTTGACAGCTTCGCCCAGGTCTTTATTCGTTGCAGCGATGATTCGTACGTCGACTTTAGTCGTATGCTCGGCGCCGACTTCTCTGACTTCTCTTTCTTGAACGGCGCGCAAGAGTTTTACCTGCATCGACAACGGCATTTCCCCTATTTCGTCCAGGAACAGCGTGCCGCCATTGGCGCTTTGGAAGAGACCCTTTTTGGGGCCATGAGCGCTGGTAAAAGCGCCGCGCACGTGGCCGAACAGTTCCGATTCGAACAGGGTTTCCGGAATAGCCGCGCAATTGAGGGCGACAAATGGGCCTTTGCTGCGGCGGCTATTGGCATGCGTCACTCGGGCAAAGACTTCTTTGCCGGTTCCGGTTTCTCCGAACAACAACATGGTCGCGTCGGAGTCCGCAACCTGGATGACCTGTTGAAGGAGCCGTTGCATCGCAGGACTGCGGGCCACGACATTTTCCATGCCGTAGAGCTCGTTGACCAACGACTTGAGGCGCTGAATTTCACGGCTCATGCGCTGAGGAGCGAGCCCCTCCTCGATTTTCGCCTTCAGTTCTTTGTCGTCGAACGGCTTCGTCAGGTAGCCGAAGGCCCCGCGTTGGACGGCCTCCACCGCATTCGGGATACTCCCATGCGCGGTCAGAATGATCACCGGAAGACCCGGATGAATGCGGAGGAGTTCTTCGGTGACATCCAACCCGTCTTCGCCCCGAAGGCGCAGGTCCGTGATGGCGAGGTCGAACCGGTTGGTCTTGGCGGTGCTGATGGCATCGCGGCCTGTCGTGCAAGCCGTGACCGCAAACCCCATGGCGGTCAGCCTCATCTTCACTAACTGCAACAACCCTTCTTCGTCGTCGATTACGAGGATATGCTCTTGGTCCATGTCGTTCCTTTTCTACGGATTCGCAGGCTCGGGCACGGGGGACGGCGCAACGGTTGATGGAGGCCTGATGGGGCGTACCTTGTCGCGCATTTCCTGATCGATACGTTTCAATGCTTCGAGTTGACTGGACAGCTCTTCAATTTTCTTATCCCGTTCGGACAGCTGCTTTTGAAGAGTCTGCATTGCCGCAGTGTCTGTAGACCCCTTGGGCGGCTCTTTTTTGCCGCTCATCGATTCGACTTTGCGGTCTCGATCAGCCAAATCCCGCTGGAGTTGCTCGATGGCTTGAGCGTCGGACTCTTTGATGGCTTTAAATTGTTGAATCATCATGTCACGGTCAAGCAAGTCCCGCACCAGACGATCGGAGGCCTGGCCCAGCATCACCTGGCTGTCTGATACAGCCGGGGCGGCCATTACAGAAGTGATCCATGAACGTTCAACCGGAGCAGGATGCTGTTGAAGTACCTGGAGCCAAAGTTTGCTCGATACAGCCAATTGTCCTTTTGGAGCGACGGCGATCACCTTCTCGAAATATTTGATGGCAGTCTCTCGACTTTCGTATAAGCCTATGAGGGCACGAGTAAAATAGGCGTGATCACACGAATTATGCTCAGTGCATTTTGCCGCAACGGCATCCTGCTTCTTCCCCAGGACATGAAAATTTCTCGCATCGCTGTGTTCGACGACGAAATAGGGTTGAGACATCGGCGGCACGGACGACCAAGACGCGCATCCACCCAGCACCAGGAACCCAAGAGCGACACAGCAAAATCGAGGCAGATACTGATTCACCCTGCGGCTCCCTGCTTCGTCAAGCGTAGGATAAACCGTACAGTGGTTCCCTTCTTCACTTCGCTTTCGATCCAAATCCGCCCTCCATGTGCTTCAACAACCTTCTTTGCCAAGGCAAGGCCGAGGCCGCTTCCTGGCGTCGAATGTTTCGATTTCGTGCTTCCCTGGTAGAACCGCTCGAAAATATGCGGTAATTCGTCCGCGGGTATGCCGGGTCCAACATCAGACACAGCAACTTCGAGAACCCCGGCCTTCTGGTCGGGAGCCATCTGTGTCTTTACAATGCCCCCTTCCGGGCTGAACTTCAAGGCATTTGATAGCAAATTATCCAGGACCTGCTCAATACGAATCGCGTCGGCCTTAACCCAAACTCGCTGTGCGGGCGCCTCGACGACCAGCTGAACATGTTTCGCATCGGCCAGGAGGCGGATCTTGTTCACGGACATGTCGGTAATCCGTTTGAGATCAGTGGGAACGATCCGGTACTCCATCATGCCAGCATCCATTTTTGAGAGGTCGAGAATGGTGGAGATCAGCGTGATCAGGCGCCGGCTGCTGTCGGCCATAATACGCAGCGTGGTCCGCTGTTCTTGGGAGAGGGGGCCGGGAATTTCGTCGAGAAGCAGATGCGTGCCCTCCTGAATTGAAGCCATGGGCGTACGCAGTTCGTGCGAGACGTGAGCTAGAAACTCCCCCTTCATATCGTCGAGCTCCTGGAGCTTGCCTCCCATCCAGTTCACGGTATCGACGAGATCGCGAAGCTCGCTGGGAGCGCGAATGTGCAACGATGCGCGAAAGTTGCCTTGGCCGATTTGCTTGATGTGACTTTGCAATTGGCGGAGCGGGCGGAGAATCGTATAGCTGGCGATGCCGGCGAGTCCGATGCCGAACACAAGTGCCAACAGCACGAGCTGTTCGGTGACCGCTTCCGCTTGAGCGGAGCTTTCCCGCGATCTGCCGACACCGGCGCTGATCGCGGCTTCGTGAAAATCCACATAGTGGTCGAGTGTGGCGGTCATCTGATCGATCACCGCGTTGCGCCGGTTCTCATAGTCGGGAGTAAGGAGACCCGGTGCCGGCGGAATGATTTCCAGTTCCGCATGAAATAACACCAGCCGCTCCTGTTGATATCGCTTGGCCTGATCGAGAAGTTGGCGGCCCTCTGTGGACGTTTCCTGGCGAAGGAGGGCCTCAATGCCACGATGAAATTCTTCAACCTCTTCGTCGAAATGCTGCAAAAAGGTAGCGTCGCGAACTGCCAGATACTTCTTCTCGCTATTGAGTTGTTCATACGCCACAGTGAGAGTTCGTTTCGCGAGTTCAATCGCGGGGTAATGCTGAGAAGCCAGTGTGGTACTGAGAGCGGAAAGCTGGCGGAGCTGAAATAACGCATAAAGATTGACCGCGGCCATGACCACGATGATCAAAAGGGAGGTCAGGACGATTCGCCAAAATATCGATAACCGCACGAGTGAGGCTCCCCTATGGATCTGACCACTGCCGGCTGCTATAGGTGTAGGTAAATCCATACACTAATTCCTTTTTATTCTCAAGACTTAGCCATAATCTATTGACTGGAAGAGAATCTCGTGACGCGCCTTGGACCTGTTGAATAGGCCCCAGCAAAGCCCTTGCGTGATTCTAAAGCCTGAGGGGCCTATTCTCGTTCAGAAAACTGAGATGCAAACTGGCGTTGGCGACGAGAAGATCTCGATAGTGATGCAAAGAGGTGGCCACGAAACAAGAGGATGGCAACGGCTGTTGGAGGGGTGAACAATAGCATGATAAACCAGCCGGCTTCTGAGCCGACTCCAAGATAGCTGAACCATCCGCCCAATATCGTAAATGGCAGCATGAGAATCTGTGAAAAGTCCAAACCCGCCCCTCTCCCTGCCCTGTGAGACAGCCGGAAAAATGACTTCAGTCCTTCCGGCGCCGTCAACAATGGCACCAACAACAGACCGATCGGCAGAAACCATTCGATCCAATTTTCTACGACGAATTCGTAGGCGCTCTTGAAGACATCCAACGGAGAATCGTGACGAACTTGGTAGATGACTTCCGGCGCCGGGTTCAGGAGGATAAAGATCAACAGCATCACGGCATAGGAGAAGACCAGCCCATTGGGATTCGTTTGGGTGCCTATGTCGAGAGCCATGAGAGGGAGCCAAAGGACGAAGCCTACTCCGATCACGTCCCAGAAGTAGTGGCCGAAACTGTCCAGCACATCCCGTACGGTGAGCCGGCGGGCATAGGAGATTGATTGTTCGATCAGGCTCAGCGTCGCACCCACGAGCAACGCGTTGACCGCGCCGAGCAGGAACCCACCGGCCATACCCAGAGGGGCGGCGATTTCCTGGGCAAGCAGAAGGAGGAAAAGGAAGCAGGTTACGGCCACGATGGTAATCCAGCCACGCAGGAGGGATTGCCATGTTTTTTGAAGGGCGTTGCGGTAGAGTTCCACCGCGGCCGAGAGTTGATTCACCATAGCAGACAATAGTCTGGGGCGCACCTATGGTCAAGCCTTCTCCGTTCGGCGCGGTTGACTTTTCCCGGGCTGTGATTATGTCATTCACATCGAGACCTTCACGGGGGAGACGACGACAATGGATATGAACCGGATGACCATCAAACTGCAGGAAGCCTTACAAACCGCTTCGTCTCATGCCATGAAGCGCAGTCATCAAGGCATGGATGTGGAGCATCTATTGTTGGCCCTCCTCGATCAGGATGGCGGTGTCGTGCCAACGCTCTGCGAACAAGCCGGCCAGTCGGTTTCTTCCGTCAAGCAGACGGCAGAACAGGCGCTTGGCAAGCTTCCTCAGGTCCAGGGGGCAGCCGGCAGTCCGGGCCAGTTGCATCTGACTCCCCGCCTCAATCAGGTCCTGACCAAAGCGGAAGAGGAACAGCGATCGCTCAAGGATGATTTCCTGAGCGTTGAACATGTGTTGTTGGCCATGGTGCAGGAAGGCGGAGTATTCAAGAAGCTGGGATTGTCCAGAGACAAACTCCTCTCCGCGTTGCAGCAGATACGGGGGCATCAGCGCGTGACGAGCCAAGACCCGGAAGGCACCTACCAGTCGCTGGAAAAGTATGGCCGGGACCTCACCAAATTCGCCAACCAGGGCAAGCTCGATCCCGTGATCGGGCGCGATGAAGAAATTCGCCGTGTCGTGCAGATCCTTTCCCGCCGAACGAAGAATAACCCCGTTTTGATCGGAGAGCCTGGCGTCGGTAAGACGGCCATCGTGGAAGGGCTGGCCATTCGCATCGTCAAGGGCGACGTCCCGGAAGGGCTCAAGCAAAAGCGGGTCGTGTCGCTCGACATGGGGGCATTGGTCGCCGGCGCCAAATTTCGCGGCGAGTTCGAAGAACGCTTGAAGGCCGTTCTGAAAGAAATCCAGGCGTCGCAGGGGCAAGTTCTCTTGTTCATCGACGAATTGCACACAGTCGTCGGAGCCGGGGCTGCCGAAGGAGCGATGGATGCGGCAAACCTCTTGAAGCCGATGCTCGCTCGCGGGGAATTGCATCTGATCGGAGCGACCACGCTGGATGAATACCGTAAACACATTGAAAAAGACGCGGCTCTGGAGCGGCGGTTTCAGACCGTGTTCGTCGATCAGCCCTCCGTCGAAGACACGGTTTCAATCCTGCGCGGCTTAAAAGAGCGGTATGAAGTGCACCATGGCGTTCGAATCAAGGATGCCGCTCTGGTCGCCGCCGCCAAGCTTTCGCACCGGTACATCGCGGATCGGTTCCTTCCCGATAAAGCCATCGATCTCGTGGACGAAGCCGCCGCGCGCCTCCGGACCGAAATAGACAGCTTGCCCGCAGAACTCGATGAGGTCTCGCGGAAAGTGATGCAGCTGGAAATCGAGCGGGAAGCCTTGCGCAAAGAGAAGGACCACGCCAGTCAGGCTCGCCTGGCCACACTTGAAAAGGAGCTCAGTGAACGCCAGCGTGACCTGCAAGCGCTCAAGACCAGATGGGATTCCGAAAAGGCCTCGGTATCGCGCCTTCGCAAGACGCGGGAGGCGATCGAAGAAGTGAAACAGTCCATCGAGCGGGCGGAGCGGGCCTATGATCTCAACCGCGTGGCCGAATTGCGATACGGGGAATTGCCGCGCCTTGAGCGTGAGCTGGCGATCGAGCAGCAGCAGCTCGGAAAGAAGCAGGGAGAAAGCCGGCTGCTCAAGGAAGAGGTCGACGAAGACGATATTGCGGCGATCGTCAGCCGCTGGACCGGCATTCCGGTGTCCCGTTTGGTGGAAGGCGAAACGGAAAAATTACTCAAGCTGGAAGATTTGCTCCATCAGCGTGTTGTCGGGCAGCAAGAAGCGGTGCAGGCCGTTGCGGATGCCGTCCTTCGCGCGCGGTCTGGGATCAAAGATCCGAACAGGCCGATCGGCTCCTTCTTATTCCTCGGCCCGACCGGTGTGGGCAAGACGGAGCTTGCCAGGGCCCTTGCTGCGACGCTGTTCGATGACGAAGCGAACATGGTGCGCATCGACATGTCCGAATATATGGAGAAGCACACGGTCGCACGGCTCATCGGAGCCCCGCCCGGCTACGTCGGCTATGAGGAAGGAGGCCAGTTGACGGAAGCCGTACGCCGCCGGCCGTTTTCCGTCATTCTCTTCGATGAAATCGAAAAAGCGCACCATGACGTCTTCAATGTATTGCTTCAAGTGCTGGACGACGGCCGCCTGACGGATTCCCAGGGCCGCACCGTAGACTTTAAGAACACCGTGCTGATCATGACCTCCAACATCGGCAGCCCGCAGATTCTTGAGGCCCAGCACAAAGGATCGTCGTACGAAGAGGTGCGGAGGGTGGTGCTCGGCGAACTACGGCAGCATTTCCGTCCGGAGTTCCTCAATCGCGTGGACGAAACGGTCGTATTTCACCCGCTGGGCACGGATCAACTGACGAAAATCGTGGAGATTCAGTTGGAGCGGTTGCGTGCGCGTCTTACCGAGCGGCGGATTACGCTGACCGTATCCCCGGCTGCGCTTCGGCATCTCGGCGAGCGCGGGTACGATCCCGCCTACGGTGCGAGACCCTTGAAGCGGCTGATCCAGCAGGAGCTGGAAACACCGATAGCCAGGCAATTGGTGAAGGGTGAGCTGCGGGACGGAGATCAGGCGATGGTCGATGTGAAGGGCAAGAACATCGTGATCGTGCCGACCGTGACGAAAGGCTAGCGCGGGGGCATTACCCGAGCTTGACCGCTCCGCCCTTGACGTCCTGCGTGGTGCCGCTGGCGCGTTGCTTGTCGATTTTCCATTCGGTCGAAGACACTTCGAGCAGATGGCCCTTGACGCTGTGGAATCCGCCTTTGGTAAAGGCCACGACGTCCGGTTTCTTGACTTCGATCTGCAGGACGATGTTCTTTGATTCCGCATGGGTGAGCGTGACGCGCGAAGGAGCCTTGGTGATTTCGTAGGCGCGCCGCTCGTTGAACGTCAGCGTGCTGTCGACCAGTTTTGCCGTCATCTTTCCGGTTTCATCGAACAGGGCGAAATTGACCAGTAAGGCGTTGGTCTGGGGTTTGAGCGAGATCTCAATTTGCGGAACCCCCTCGATCTCGATCGTTCCATCTGTGTTCTGATACAAATTCGAACCGACTTCCAAGTCCATCGTCTCTCCTCATCTGCAGACAGGGTCTCCGTTCGGATAGTTATGATGCTCTTTACGATTTCTTGATCCGGTCAAGGATCAAGGCGATACAGCCTCCGAGCAATCCTCCGCCCATAATCGTTGTCATCAACTCCACGAGCTTGAGCTCCCAGACGGAACCTTGAGCCTGCATGACCTCGCGAATGCCGCCTTGCAGCATGATGACCGACAGGGCCATCGTAGCTCCGACGATGAACCACCAGAGAAACACTTTCACTGTCGACACCACAATCGTTCCTCAATATTCCAAGCGGCGATCCAAGCTGCGATATTGAATCGCTTCTGCGACGTGGACGGGATCGATCTTTTCGGATCCGGCCAAATCGGCAATTGTCCTGGCCACACGGAGAATCCGTCCATGAGCGCGGGCGGACAGTCCCAGTTTGGTCATCGCCTGTTCCAGGAGACTCTGCCCAGCCTGATCGAGCCTACAATACCGCTTCAGGAGGCGCGGCTTCAACTGCGCATTCGTACGGATGCCATCCTGGTGATATCGCACCCGTTGCCGCTCCCGTGCGGCAAGCACCCTGGTGAGAATGGCGGCGGAAGATTCCGGCAGGACCCCTTGATCATGCAGCTCCCGAACCGGGACCGGCGGGACTTCGATATGGATATCGATCCGGTCTTGGAGCGGACCTGAGATTTTCGCACGGTACCGGTGGATCTGCTGCGGTGTGCAGAGGCATTCGCGGGACCGATCGCCGTAATATCCGCAAGGACAGGGGTTCATTGCGGCAATCAGCATGAACTGGGCCGGGTATTGGAGAGACCCGCTGGCCCTCGTCACCGTGACGGTTCCTTCTTCCAGCGGTTGACGAAGTCCGTCGAGGACAGGCCGCCGGAATTCCGGAGACTCATCGAGAAACAAGACGCCATTGTGTGCAAGGGATACCTCGCCCGGGCGCGGAATCGTTCCGCCGCCGATCAGCCCCGCATCGGAAATGCTGTGATGCGGCGAGCGAAACGGTCGAGCCGTGATGAGCGGACGATCGGCCGGCAGCTGCGCTGCCACGCTGTGGACGCGAGTGGTCTCGATCGCCTCCTCCGGTTCCATCAACGGCAGGATCGTCGGCAGGCGTTTGGCCAACATCGTCTTACCCGACCCGGGAGGACCGACCATGAGTACGTTGTGTCCGCCGGCCGCCGCAACCTCCAAGGCGCGCTTGGCGTGATCCTGCCCACGGACATCGCCGTAGTCATCGTCTTCCGCCGGTCGTGCCGAGAACAACCCGGCTCGATCGGTGCTGACCTGCTCGATGGAACGCTCACCACGCAGAAACGCCACCACCTCGGGCAGCGTATGCAGCGGGTACGCGGACACGCCTTCCACCATGGCAGCTTCACCGCTGTTCCCGGCGGGGAGCAGCAGATCGTACTGACGGCGGCAGGCGATTCCGATCGAGAGCGCGCCGGCGATTGGTTTAATCTGCCCATCGAATGAAAGTTCGCCGATGAAGACCTTACGTGCAAGGCAATCAGCGGGAATTACCTCTTCCGCGACAAGAATGCCGACTGCGATTGCGAGGTCGAGTCCGGCGCCTTCTTTCTTGATGTCGGCCGGGGCGAGATTGACCGTGATTCTCTTTGCGGGAAAATGAAATCCGGTGTTCTTGAGTGCAGAGCGGACCCGGTCGCGGCTTTCTCGAATCGTGGCATCCGGCAACCCGACGACCGAGAACTGGGGAAGCCCCCCGGCAATATCGACCTCGACATCGATCAGATGGGCATCCAGACCGACGAGCGCGGCACTCAGCACCTTCGCAAGCATCGGAGTCTCCGAGCGGTAAGTGAGTGCGTGAATTATAGAAAGCCCCTCTCACCGATTCAAGAACATCGCGTGCTATGCATGCGGATATGCTTCCATTTCGAGTGATTCGAGAACGCCAAGACGCTGCTGGTGCACGTCCCTACCCTTCTGTATAATCGCGCCATGCGATCGGTTGCGGTTTTTCTCCTTGCAGCTGTGCTGACTGGTTTGCCGATGACAGTGGCGGCCCAGGCGCAGGGCCGGACCTCGTCCGGACCGGTTGGGGCTTCGATGGCCCTGCTCGCCACGCTTCAAGATGCCGACGTGCTTCCTCCGGAAGGAACAGCGGAAGCCAATCGGGTCATTCAAATGGTCATTCAATTTCAGGCAGTATTTATGAAAAGCTCCGATCCCGCCGTACAGGGGTTTCTCGATCAGGCATTGATGTCGCAAGGGGCAGACAGGGCGCAGGAGTTGAGCGCCGGCTTTCGATCAAAAGGATGGACGACAGAAGTGCTGGAAGCCATTACCGCCAAGTATGCGACACTCCCGATGCAGGACCGGGAACGCATGGCGGGCGCATTTGCACAATTCAACATGCGCCTTGCCGATTTTGAGTTATTGAGCGAACTGTTTGGAAAGGCTCAGGCCAGATTTGCCCAACGGGGCCGGGATATCCATCAAGTATTTGCGGCACATAGACGGACCATGCCGGGCGGACAACGCGATGACCGAAAGGAGAAACGCAATGGCGACCAAAGCTTACATTCTCATCAAGGTTAAGGCGGGGCGGACCAAAGAGGTTCTGCAGTCATTGAAGAAACTTCCGGGTGTCGAGCAGGCCCATTCCTGCTTCGGACAACCGGACATCTTCGTGTTCATCAGCGTACAGGACGAACGCTCTCTCTCGGATGTCGTGATTACCAAGATTCATCAGATCGAAGGCGTAGAGGAAACAGACACGCACATTGTTGCTGACACCTAACGCAACGTTGCGACGTTGACCCACACGCCGCCGAGCTCTGCCGAACGATAGCAGGCATCAGCCGTTTCAACGGCACGGCAGCCGTCCAGGCCTGTTATTGGAGGTGGCCGGTTGGTGCGAATGGCGTGAACGAAAGCTTGGAGAGTCACCAAGACCGTCGGGCGCGGCTCGACCATCCACTCTTGGATTGCGCCTTCAGAACTTGTCCTGACGACTCTTCGTCCGGGCCAGTCGGCTGTGATCGTGCCCTCGGTGCCTGTCCACTCGGCCCTTCCGACGCGTGCGGATTCCACTCGCGCGATATCCAGCTCGCAGGTCACTCCCGACGACGTGCGCAGCACGGCCGCCACCGCCGTTTCCGGCGCCTGCGACGGCAGCGGGGTCATCGTGCAGCGCACCTCCTGGATTTCCTCCCCGGTTAGAAAACGAACGAGGTCCAGCAGGTGAATGCCGAGCTCGAGCAGCGCACCAAGCGGAAGCGGGCCTCCTTCGCCCATCGACACATTCGCTTTCGTTTCAATATGGCACGTGAGTCTGGCCGACCGCAGCAGGCCGATCGTCCTGATCTGTTCTTTCATCAAGACAATCGCGGGATCGAATCGCAATGTCTGCGCCGTCATCAGGAGTACGGCCCTTCGCTCGGCGGCTTCCACCATGGCGCGCGCATCGGCACCGCTGGTCGCCAGGGGTTTTTCAACAAGGACCGGCTTCCCTGCCTGAATGGCCGCAAGGCAGATTTCCCGGCAGAGCGACGGCGGTGTCACGACGACGACGGCTTGCACGCGAGGATCGGCAATCATGGCCCGGTAATCGCCGTACAAGGGGATGTTGGCGGTGAGCGAATGTTCCTCAACCCTTCGCCGGCAGATGGCAGCGAGAGTAGCCTCCGGCAGATCCTGCAGCAGGTACTGGACATACCGGCTGCCATGCCGACCGACTCCGACGAGTCCGACTCCCAACTTTCCTGTCATAGTTTGTGTCATTATTGGACAGGACTGTAGAAAGGAATCAGGAGTTGGTCAATCCAATTCCCATTGCATTGACAAGCCGGCGGAGCGGTCCCTATAGTACAAAAAACGCCGGCTCGACCGGCTGGCAGGGCTACCGTTATGACGCAAGGAGCACCAGGACCACGATGATTTCCACTATGGCCCCCTTCACCTTGGATCAGATTGGAACCGGGACCTCTCGCTTTCCGAGCGGAGTCGCCATTCCCACCCTCACCGATGCCGCGGTGGATCCCTATATCCAAACGCGCAAATCGAAAGACGTGCAGGTCGATTGTATTCAGTTCTGGCCTCAGGAGAAAGGGACCTACCCCGGCATCGTCTTGTTGCACGAGTGGTGGGGACTCAATTCCCAGATCAAGGATCTGGGCAAACGCCTTGCCTGCGAAGGCTATGGCGTGATCATTCCCAACCTCTACAGCCGTATCGGGGGCATGGTCACAGCCAATGCGGAAGTCGGCGAAGCCTTACTGGGCAAGCTGAATGAGACGCTGATCATCCAGGACATCAATTCCTGCTGCGAATTCTTGAATACCAGGGACTATATCAAGCGGAACATCCATGGGGTGGTGGGATTCGGCATGGGTGGAACGTTTGCGTTGAAGTTCGCCTGCCAGCGAAAACGACTGCGCGCGGCGGTATCCTATTATGGACGGATGGTACAACCTGAAACGGCCATCAAAGACTTGATCTGCCCCGTGCTCTACCATCATGCAGGAAAAGATACCTGGGTGCCGGCCCAGGAGGTTGACCGGCTACGGACACTCGCAGCGGAGCATCACAAGCGAGTGGACATTCGATCCTATCCGGATGCACCGCATGCGTTTGGCAACGATGCGCGCCCCGATGTGTTCCGCGAAGACGTCGCTGCGGAAGCCTGGACGGCCACCGCGATCTTTTTGAAAGACTGCTTTCAAGGCGCCTGAAGAACCGTAGTCCCGGCATTGGAAGACTAGAGACCCCCGGCATATCGATCCATGTTGAATCTCGCTGTTTCCCGCACAAACAGATATAGGCTCATCGCGATCCTCAACACGACAATCCTGTTCTGTTTCTCTCTTGTCTTCTCCGCCACGACATGGGCAACCGAGGGAGGACAGACCTCTGCCGTGCCGGATTGGTCGAGAATCGTCCAAGCCCATCATGACCGTTTGGACAAGCTGAACTCGGATCAAGCGGCGATCGACTTGTTCGTGAGCGCGATCGGACCGGCAACCTCCCTGACCGATGCAGCGAGCACCCTTGGCGCCAAGGGGATCCCTACACGGATGACGAAGGATTTGCTCCTTCCGGAACTGACGAAATCTGCCCAGCGGCTTCTCGCCGCATTGACAACGTTGCATCTCTCCGAGCAGCTGATCCAGACCATGGCTGAAAACGACAAGCCGGCAAGCAGCGTGATTGTCTCTGCCTTGCAAGTAGAATGGCTCGCGGCCAATGGCCCATTTCCATCGCTGACCGACTCGATCCGGCAAATGACACCCGCTGATGCAGCATCGACTGGTTCGCAGGACGAAAAGCGCAGCGCTGTCGCTATCGCAACGTCCCTCAACCGACTGGCACAAGAGGCCGGTCAGCAAGCCATGACGGAATGGTGGCAGTTGAAAACGTGGAAAGACCGTGTCCGAGTCGCGCGCGGACAGTCCCGTCTCTGTGGCACGTGGCAATGGGCGATCCATAACCATCAAAACCACCATCAAGAGCAAAAGCTCTCGCTGATATTTCCTCCTCCGGGGAAAAGCGGTACAGGTATTTCCGGCCTGAGCGAAATTGTCGTGCTGGGAGACATCGTGTATCTGCGTTGGGAAATGGAAGGAAAAACGCAGGAGGACAGCCTGCTCTTCTCGAAAGAAGGACAACGTTTGGAAGGAACCTTCGTCAACTCTCAGGGAGGCTGGGGTTCTATCAGCGGTAAGCGAACCGCATCCTGCACGCTTCAATAGCCGCCGCTACTTCTTCTCGGCCGATCCGGCCCTCCATAACTTCCAAGCCAAGAGCCCCCAACCGGCAATAAACGACGCGCCTCCCAGCGGTGTCACGGGCCCCAACCATCGCAATCCCGCCAAGGATAGGCCGTAGAGACTTCCGGAAAACAAGAGAATACCTGCGACGAAAAACCAGCCCACTCTCGAGAGTCCTTGATCCGGATAGCGCTCCATGGCCCACGACACGATGCAGAGGCCCAGAGCATGGTACATCTGATAGCGCACCGCAGTCTCAAACACCGCCAGCATGGAGGGGTCGAGGGCGCTTTTCAGAAAATGCGCCCCGAAGGCGCCGCCAGCCACTGCAAGACCCGCAAAGGCCGCGCCGAAGAGCAGAAATACTGATGACCGGCTGGTTGTCAAAATACCTTCTCCTTTCCAGAAAGTGTCTGCATACATCGCGCTCTTTCGAACAGAACCATACCTATCCCTGAGCCAGATCGGCTCATACGTACCGCAGCCCGGCAGTGTAGCGCAAGCAACTCATCGGTCCCTCACAATTTCGCCATCCACCCCTCTCAAGAGGGATAGCCAAGCAACCCCGTCTCGCATTAGCTTAAGCCCTACGATATGGCACTGGAAAAACGACAGGCATCCTGGTGCAGCCCCAAGCTGACGATTGACTGCATGCTGGCGACCGCCATCGGGCAACTCGAAGCGGACGGCTGTCTGCTCGAACTGTCGGAGGCAAGTTGCAAACTGGCCACCCCTAATGATCTGGCCTCAGGCGACTTTGTAAGAGTCCGGCTGTGGCTCGAAGATGACGGCGCATTTATCGACATCCGGCTTGCAGAAGTGACGAAAGTTCAGAATCATTGGATTGCGGTGGAAGTGATCCAGATGGCTTCGCACGATCGTACGAGGCTGAAACGGTATGTCGATACACGCGCAGCATTGAACCGGGAACAACCGGCTCAACTCAACCGCATCCTCGTTCGCGCATAGCATCCCTGCCCATTCTTCTCATCAAACGTGCATGGTAGGCATTTCAGGTACTTGCAGACTGCCCACCATGACTAGAAAGACCTGGCCTCGCGTTCGACTTCCTTTCGGAATACCAGCGAGTATGTGAAGAAGTTGGAGAAGTCTAGCCGACAGGTAAGGCGACTTGGTGGGGATGGTGGGGATTGAACCCACACGACCCTTTCGGGTCACAGGATTTTAAGTCCTGTGCGTATGCCAGTTTCGCCACATCCCCGCTCTATTCCCATTCATTCCAAATGAGACTGGAGAGTCGAAGAGTACCACGGGAAGGCGTAGGTCGGAAAGTCTGTGGCAGGTTTGACGTGTTGTTGCCGGATGATGTTACGCATTGCTGATTGACTCGGAGGGAAGTGGCTCCTGGACTAGCCTCAACCTCAGCCTCTACTTTTTCTCTGACGGGCGGACTCGAGCATCGGGTGGTGGGTCGGTCAAGGTCGGCGCGCAAACGCACACAGCCTGTGCCAGTTATGGCGACAGGCTGCATGTGGAAGAGGATTCAAGAGGCGGAGGTCAAGGCCGAGCGAGGAGTTCGTACGATTCGCCGGGCCGAAGCCTCGTCTCGCACACTCTAGACTGCTTCGATCCTCGGATGCTGCTCGCGCTTCTGCACCAGCGACTTGCTGCGGTCCACGACGTCTTTCACGCCCGATTGAATTGCCCGCCCCCAGCGTGTCGCCGTGACTTGAGTCTTTCTGGCATAACGTCCGATGTCGCGGCGGGTTTCCGCCCCCGTCTGCGGGGCAAAGAGCAATCCCAGCCCGGCTCCGATCACAGCTCCACCGGCCACCAATGCGGCAACACGTGCTGCCTGTTTTCCTTGTTCCGACATGGCTACCTCCTTAGTAACGGTTAAATTGTTCTCGTCAACCGCGGGCACCATCACATTCTTGCTGTTAGCTTCAGCATCAACCGTGCCAGACGTGCCGCTGCCGAGATTGCAGATATTTTGGTCTCGGTGGGCCTGATGGATTAATGTCGATTAATTTTTGGTGGCGTTTTCTTCACAGTGCGCGGTACAGACAGGACACAAGCGTGACAGAAACGTTACAGCCTGAAGGAGGGGGTACAGGGGAACCGGCTTCCATGGCCTGTTCTGGCGGTACTACGTCGAGAGTCGCGTTCCTGGAAGTCTGCTTGCAATGATCGAAGTGGTCACATATGATCCAGCCACAACGCCACATGAGGCAAGAATGAGTTGGTTGCAGGCCATCCCCTATCCCAATATCAGCCCGATCTTTTTTGAATTGGGCCCGCTGCAGTTCCGGTGGTACGGGCTGATGTATTTGCTCGGACTTACCGCAGCCTATTTCCTGATCACCCGCAGGGTCGATCGAAACGGACTCGCGATCTCCAGAGATCAGATTTACGACATGATCGTGTGGGCCGCCTTGGGGATTTTTATCGGAGGCCGGCTGGGATACACGCTCTTCTACAATTTTTCTTATTACATCCAACATCCCGCCAAAATCATTGCCGTCTGGGAGGGGGGGATGTCATTTCACGGAGGATTGCTCGGAACGATCGTGTCTTTGATGTGGTTCGGCAAACGCCGGGGCATTCCCCTGTACACGATCGCAGACCTTGCCGCGGCGGTCACTCCGATCGGATTGGGATTCGGACGTCTGGGGAACTTTATTAACGGGGAGCTCTATGGACGGGCGACCGACGTTGATTGGTGCATGGTGTTTCCCAACGGCGGACCCGCCTGCCGCCATCCATCACAACTCTACGAAGCCGGACTCGAAGGGCTGCTTTTATTTTCGGTGCTGTGGTTGGTCGAGCGAAGAGCGACGCCGCCCGGAACGGTCTTTTGGACCTTCATCACCGGCTATGGAATATGCCGCATGATTGTCGAACTGTTTCGAGAACCGGATGCCCATATCGGGTTCATCTTCGGCTCTCTCTCCATGGGACAGATTCTCTCCCTGCCGATGCTTGTCGTCGGGGTTTTCATGTTGAGCCTTGGCTATCAGCGGCAGGCGCTGGCTCACCGCTCGAAGCCAGCGTAACCATCCCTGGTTACGGCTGAAGTTCAGGTTGAGGAAATTCCGGCGCCAGGCTCCCCCATCGACCTCGACCTTCTTCAGCGATTCTTCTAATACGGCATCTCCTCGTCGTTCAGACCGACGTGATGTCCCAGCTCATGCACGACGGTATCCCGAATTTCCTGCCGTACCTCATCTGCTGTCTCACAGAGGCGCAGGATCGGTCCGCGATAGATGGCAATGCGCGCCGGCGGCTGGCCGCCGGGCTGGAAAAATGATTCTTCAGCGAGCGAAAGACCCTGATAGAGACCAAGCAGGTCGTCGGCCGACTCTAACTCCAGGTCCTCGAGAATGTCGGGAGGAGGCTCCTCTTCCACCACCACGGACACCTCCTGCGCCAATTTGGCATAGGGCGGCGGCAACTCCGCGAGCGCCTGTTGAACCAGCGATCCGAATGCTTCAGGCGAGAAGTCGGGCCGTGGTTTGCGAGGCATGTTTAGAATCTTCCAGGGGTCGGATCCAGAAAGGATTTTCTATTGATGTCGTGATTCAGTCCTCCTGTTTGCTCACGGAGAGGAGGAGAATCCCAGATGACCTTATTGCCGGGAGCCAAGTTGGCCGCATCGATGTAGTGCCGCTTTGCCTCGGCTGAATTCCCCGCCCGTTCGAGCGTGACGGCAAGGTTATAATGCGCTTCAGCCAATGCAGGGTCGGCCGCAATCGTTTGGCGGAATGCCTGCTCGGCTCCGGCCAAATCGCGCGAGGCGAACAGCGCGTTCCCCTTCTCAAGCTGAGCGGCGACCGCCGGCATGGTACCGGTCGGGGCAGGCAGGACCATAGCCGCCTTGCCGGATTTGCTTGCACAGCCGACAAACAGAGACAGTGCCAACAGAAGTACGAGTCGATTCGCCTTGCGCATCGCAACCTCCATCAGATTTCTATACAGACACCCGGACGAAGAAAGACAAAACAAAACGCAACTTGTGAAATGCCCAGACATCGAGAGGCTGCGGCGCGATATGCTGACGCCTGCTGAAGGTACTGGGCCGCTCTCGTCCCGGCCTCCAGGCTGGTCACCCTGTCGGTCTTATAGTCCACAATCCAGATTTTTCCGTCAAGCCGGTAAATCAGGTCGATGACCCCTTCCATGGTTTGATCATCTCCCCAGGGCATGATAAACGGCACTTCGCGACCGAGAATCGTGGCCGAGCGAAGTCGCGCATAGGCATCGGACCGGCCGAACGCAGTGAACAGTTCCTGTAATGATTCGATAATGGAAGGGCTCAAACTCTGCTGGTCGGGAGTGAGCGCACGCTGAACCGCCGGGGCTATGGCCTGGAGCAAGCCATCTGGGGCAGCAGCAAAATCCCACTGTTCGAGCAGACGATGCGCCAGCACACCGACGAGTCTGCTGCTCTCGCGGTCAGGGCCGGCTTCTGATGATCGAAATGCGACGGGTGCTTGTCTTTCAAGGAGCGCCGTGGGCGTCAGCTGCAAGGGCTTCTTGCGTATTGTGGTCCACCGAGCCGTTCGTTCAGTCCAGAGATCTGCGATCGAGACAGGGTCGATCGCAGCAGACCCGCCAGCGTTGTGAAGAGCCCGGCGCGGCCGTTTGCGATCCGGCGCAGTCACGACCCGGTGAGGAATCGCACTGTTTCCAATCATCAGCGCCGTGGTCGATGCCGAACCGACTTCCCCTTCCCCGATGCCCTGCAACAGCTCCAAGACGGTTTCTCCCATGGATCGTGCAGTCATGCCTCCGGACAGGACCAACAGCTCCTTGGCGCGCGTCATGCCGACATAGAGAACCCGCCGTCGCTCCGCTTCCTCGCGCGCCGAGAATTTTCCTTGGATGAGCACGGAGCCCAACGTGGAATGATCGCCCAGCGAGAGTCCGTACGTCCCGCTCGACCAGTCGTGAACGACGTTCGGAAGCGCGCGATCGCGTCCGCTTCCCTGATGAAGGCCCGGCAGAATCACGACGGGAAACTCGAGCCCCTTCGCCTTATGGATGGTCAGCACTTGGACAGCCTCGACCGACTCCTCGGCCATCGGACTCTCGGCCTCATCCGGCTGTTCTTCGAGCCGGCTCACCATCAGGTCCACGAAACCGCTCAGCGTCAGGTGAGGCCGGTCGGACAGGGCGCCGGCGGTCTGTTTCACCTTGAGAAGATTGGCAACGGCCTGTTCACCGTGCAGCGACGCCGCAGCCAGCTCCAGGACAGGCAGGCGGTCGAAAATCAGCTGAATCGCCTCAGCCAAGGGGAGAGCCGCGATTGTATGGTGGAGCCAGGCTAAATGCCCATACAATCGCTGAACGGCAGCGGCACGGGCATGTGCCCATGAATCAAACGGCTGCCGTCGAAGATAGTCAAATAAGCCGGCCGTGCGGAGATCGTAGAGATCGCGATCGCTCAGTCCGCCGAGCGGCGACCGTAACAGACCGGCCAGTGCCACCGTATCGTGCGGGTGATCGAGCACCCGCAACACATTGATCAGATCAATGACCTCCTGCCGCCGGTAAAAATGCTTTTCCCCTTCGATCACATAGGAAATGCCGTGCCGCCGCAGTGCGTCCAGATAGGTATCGGCCTGCGTGAGCTTGCGGAAAAGGAGCGCCACATGCCCCGGTTTCACAGCAGGCCGGGCCAACAGATCGTCTTTCAACCAACGGGCCAGGGTTTCGCCCTCGGCCCGAGTCGCTCCCGCCGCATCAAACGGTTCGTCTGCATCACCCGGAACAGTCATGTGCAAACGAACGCCTGGCTCCACGACCGCCGGACGTCGTTGTGGCCGGACATCTAAGTGCACATTCGCCGGTTGTACGAGCGGCTGCAGCCTAAATAGGCGGTCGAAGACATCGTTTACAGGGCCGAGGACCGCGGCATCGCTGCGGAAATTCGTGGTCAAGGTCTGGACCATGCCCCGATCGGACTCGATTTTGTGCACTACGCGATCAAAGGCTTCGATGTCGGCCCGCCGGAAGGCATAGATCGATTGTTTGGGATCGCCCACAATGAACAATTTGCCCGGTTCGAGCGCGATCTCCTGCCAGTTCGTCGAATGACTCCCCCGCTGTTCTGAAACCGCCAGGATGATGTCGTACTGGACCGGGTCGGTGTCTTGAAACTCGTCGACAAGCACCGCACGATATTCCGCTTTGATCCGTTCTCTCACGTGAGGATGGTCGCGGAGCAGCCTGCGAGCCTGCGCAAGGAGGCCGTCGAACGACAGCCATCCTTTGTGCGAAAAAGATGTGCGGATCTCAGCGACCAAGGGCGACAGAAGATTCAAGATATTCTTGAAGAAGATATGATCAACCTGCAGTAATTGCTTGGCTGTATTGATGCAGTAGGATGCCGATTTGAAATCCTCTTTTTCCCAGCCGGCCACAGCATTGCCGGGGTCTTTGCTCAGCCATTCCCGATCGGAGGCCGAGAGGTCATGAGCTGCAGAAGCTCCCTTCTCGACCAAGAGATTCATAAACGCGAGGGTCGCGGCGAGCATTTGCTCGATCTTCCGGCGTTTCGGCCGGTCGTGGGCCTCCAGGAGCGCCTGAGCCTGCCCGGCAGTCCTGCGCCACCACTGCACCAGTGTCGGATTCGCAACCGCAGAATCCATCTGTTGCCGAACCTCGTCCAGTTCGACCAGTTCGCTGCAGAGCGAACCGGTCATGGCGCGGAGATCCTCCAACGTGGCGATACGGAGGAGCGTTCGCCACAGTTGGTGATGCGTCCCCTTCCGGCTCAGTTCCTGATCGATCCAGAGATCCCATGCCGCCGTGAAGTGTTCCTCGAAACGCAGACCATCGTCTTCCTTGAATGCAGGATCGACCCCGCTCTCCAACGGATAGAGCCGAAGGAGGTGAGCAGCAAAACTGTGCAGGGTTCCGATTTGCGCCTTTTCCAGATCTTGCAGGGCGGCGGCGGCGCGCTTGGCGATCTCCTCGCGTGAGAGTCCATATCGATCCCGCAGTTCTCCGACCGATACGACCCCTCCGTCGGTCCGTTGCTTCCCCCCTTCTTCTGCCGGATGTGTCAGTGCGGTTAACCGTTCGCGCAAACGCACTTTCATTTCCGTGGAGGCTTTGTTGGTGAAGGTCAGTGCCACGATGTGCGTCATGGCGATCGGATCGGGTTCTTTGATCAAGAGATGCACGAGCCGATTGACGAGCAGCGTTGTCTTGCCGGTTCCTGCACCGGCCACGACGACGACGTTGCGATCGAATGTCGTTTCCGCGAGGCTGCGCGCCTGTCTGTCCGGAATCTGCTCCACGTCAGTCCTCGTTGACTCGAATCGCGCGTATTGCTTTGAGCACCTTCGGCTCTGCAGCCCGATAGGAACGCCACCAGGTCGGTTGATGCTCCCTGCGGCACACCACGCGAAATTCGCAGTTCTCGCAATATGCATCAGGCAGAATGAAATAGCGCCCGGCCCGGATACCTTCGATCAAGAGGCCCATGCTGTGTTGAATCGAGGCGCCAATGCCGGATGACCAGACCGCGGCGTCAAATGTGGAGCTGACAATCGTCGCCGCCCACTGTGGCGCCAGAAAAAGAAACTGCACGCAGCTTGGTTCTGGCTGACCCGGAATGGTCATGCGGGCGTAGAGCGGCGGTTGCAGACGGTATCCGCGCACAGCCGATTGGACGAGACGGCGGTCCTCCGGTTTCATGGAGGAACCGGTTTTGAATTTGTAATCGACAATACGGATCGCGCCGGAGGTTCGATGGCGATCGACACGGTCCAGCCGCCCGTGAATTTTCAGCGGGGGCAGCTGAGCGATAGTCAGGCTTCCCTCCGCATCGACTTCGAAGGCGACCGGGGAAAACGGTGCGTCCGCCTGTGCAGCCTCTTCGGTCCTGACGGCCTCGCGGACAAGCCCCGCGACCTGCTCCTTCGCCAGCTCCCACAAGAGAAAATACCCGGTGTGCTGGCGGGCTTCACATTCTATCGCCGCCTGCTGAATCGCATTGTGAATGGATCGGGCGATCGCATCGTCCGGCAGCGCAGCGGCCGGCCACCCGGCTCGCACCAGATCCTCATAACTGTGCCGTAATGCAGCGTGGCACAGGGTTCCGAGCAGAGCAGCATCCGGTCCCTGCGCAATCGGACGTCGAACGGGTTCAAGTCTCAGCACGTCGGCGGCAAAATACTGGAACGGGCAACGCGCGTATCGTTCCAACGGCGTCGGAGCCATCCCGCGCTTCAGCAGGCGTGCCCAATGCCCATCGAGCGTTCCCGTGAGTCCGTCAAAGGGTGTCAGCGCAGGGCTGTCGTCTTCGATGCGATCCAGCGCGTCGAGACCCTGTCGAAACACTTCCCCATCCTGCCCGACAGCACGCAGGAGACCGGTTGGGTCCTGTCCGCATATGGCCATCCACTGGGCGAGGTCGGATGGCGGCAGAAACAGGCGCATGGCCGGCCGTTGAGCCATGCGTTCGCTGAGACGACGCGGCAGCAGCTCGACCGGCTGCTCCCCGTTCCCGAATCGGCCGCCGGCTTCGTCTACATAAGGGGAAGCGGCCAGCATGCGACCGGCCTCGTCCGCCCGCTGGAACGACAGATAGAGCCGCTGGCCGGCCGCCTGGCACAAGAGCCGAAAGAGCAGGGCTTCTTCCTCGTAGCCGATCAGTTTCTCGTCGATTTTAAAGCCGAGCGTCGCATCGAGCACACGCCGGTGCCGATCCCGAAGGAAGGGATCTTCCCGAATATAGCGGGGGAATGCTTTTTCGTTCAGCCCCAGAAGGAACAGTGCCTTGAATGGCAAACCCCTTGCGGCCATGGCATCCAGCACCTGCACGCCCTCGTGAGGAGCGGCCTCCAGAGGAACGAGGGCCCGCTCGAATGCGTGCGTGAGCAGTTCGACGAACTCGTCCCAACTCATCTCTTCACCGATGGCATCGAGTTCCCGCAGGCCGGCCCATGTTTTCTCGATGGCGCTCCACGTCGAAGCCAGACGACGCTCGAACGAGTCCGGCTCTGAAGTGCCGTCCGGCTCTGCATAGCGCAGCTGCCGGCGAACGACCCGCTCAAAGGCGTCGACCAGGGTCCCGATCGTGCCTCGCTCCGGAAGATCCGAACAATCTGCGAAGAGCTGGGAGACGGTCTGCCAGAGCAGGCTGATCACATCCGGGGCAATCCCGAGCGAATCGACCGCACTGTCCTCTTCGCCTTCCAGCTCGAGCGGCGAGCGGCTGGCACGGTCCAGCCTTTCCCACTCCTCAAGTCCGTGCGTGATCCGCAACGCAGGCACAAGCACCTTCCATTGATCGGGACGATAGTGTGCAGATGTCTCGTTGGACAATGCCGACGCATGAAGCGGCGAGGTCACCACGTCGAGGACCGCGGTGCGGTAAAAATCGTTCCGCGGCAACGTCGCCAGCTGCAGCAGCACCTTGCAGAGCGGCTCCTGCATCAAGGCCCTGCCGGCTCCGGACGTGAACGGAATGCGATGCCGGTCGAAGATCGATTGTATATGCGGCCGATAGGGGTCGAGCGCACGGGCGACGACGCCGATGTCACCGAACCGATAACCATTGGTTTCCACCAAATCGAGAATCGCACGGCAGGTCGAGGCGAGTTCTTCCTCGACTCCGATCGTGCTGCGCAGCGACAGTGCAACGGAGGCGCGATCAACGCTCGACGCATCGGCCGATGCCGTTACTCCATCGGGGGTGGCGACGCGGGGTTGGAGATACCGGTCGAAAAAGCGCCGTGCGAATCCAAACGATGGTCCGTCCTCCAAGGGGAAGAATAGCGTCGTCGGAACCGTCTTGCTCACGGCTTCGAAGAAGGATAGCTGTACCTGCGTTAAATCGTAGAATCCGTAATAGAAAGCCCGGCGCAAGGTGGTGAGAAATGGCGATGCCGCCACCACGGGAATGAGCGATTCGGCAAGATCGTCCGCCGTGCCGACTTCGAGGGTCCTTCCCACATCCTTTACGGCCGCATGGAGGAAAAACAGTGCGTCGAGCCATGCGGCGTCATCCTTGTCGAAGCAGCCTTCGCCGAGGCCGCGGATGGCTTGCGCCGGGTCGACGCCCGCGTCCTTCAGGTCTCGGACCGTCGACCAGAGGGCTCCCCATGTCCCTGAAGAATGTCCGATATGCTGCAGCGGAGTCAGGCCGGAAAGCCTGTGCCGAACGAGATGGCGAACCAGTTGCTCGAAGAACAGGTCGTCGACGACTCTTGGAAAATGGATCTCGTCTGAGAGGGCGCGTGCCTCCTCTGCCAGACGAAGCGCCAGCTGATGGAACGTCAGAAAGTGAACGTTCAGGAGCGAGAAGCCTTGCTCGACGGCAAGGAATCGCTTCAGTCGAGCATGCAGGACCGTCGAAGGCACGAGGACTGCGAGCGGTGCGAACGGATCGGCCAGCTTGGCCTGCCGAATATGGTCGGCAAGGGCGGATTCGAGATGGGGATGAAAACGACCGGTGATAACCCGCAACATGGCCCGGGATTCTAGCCCGTTTCGGGTCCTAAAAGCTCCCCGTTGCAATCGACGCAAGCCCAATCGCCGTCGATGAAGGCCATCGGGTCGCCACAGATGGGACAGTCCGGTTTGGGCCCCTTATTGAGAACCGGCAGTTCGGGCAGCTCGAAATCATCGTCGTCGGCAACCATGGTGTGAATCCTTATTCTCTCGGCTTCATCTTGAGTTGGAGCGCCTTCTCTGCACTCTCGCGGCTCGGAACGCCGACGAACGTCAAGCGTCCATCGATGATGGTGGCCGGCACCGCGCGCACCGAATGTCGATTGGCCAACTCTTGGCCGTCTGGCGTCGTGATGTCGACCTCCCGATAGGAGAAGCTGTACTTGACCCGCATCTGTTTCCAAAGGCTCTTGGCTGAGGGACAGGCGCCGCAACTGGGCGAAACGAGCAACGTGATATTTGGCATGCGATAGACTCCGGATAGCGTGATGACGGATCTTAGCACCCGCTGGAACGAAGGGGCAAGGCTAGCGGCAGCGGAGCAACATGGTTTCGCGCGTCTCGTCGTCGACGAACACGGTGATGCAACCGAGGGCAGGCGTTGCGGGCGGGGGATCGAAGGTAATCGTCCACTCTTTCTTGTCAGGGTCGAACAGAGCAGACTTTATTCGGTAATCTCGAAATGCCTTCCCGACCGCTTCTTTCAACTCCGCCTTCGCGCTCTTGATCGCATCAGCCTGCGTCAGACTGCCCTGTTTCGCCTCGGCCGTGGGACGGTCTCTGTCACGCAGCGGACGATCAAGCCGTTCCTGCGTGACGTCAGGGGGACGATGGAAACGAAGCTGGAGCCCTTGTGTGCCGGCCTGAACGGCGGCCGAAGCGCTGCTCATTGTCAGGATGAACGTCAGGAGAATGGAAACGACGAGGCGTCGTGAGCCGGTCACCGTGACCTCCTTGGCCGATCAGCCTGTTGCATGGCCAGACGATTGACCCAAGTGCGCGCAGGATGCTGCGTATTATACCGCTATGCCTTTAGACGATGACGCACGCAGAAAGTCACCGGCCTGCCGGAGGACCCACCTTGCGTTTGACTTTCCTGCCCGGAAGGCGCAGCATGAGTCACCCCTTTAGACAAAGAGGCTTTCTGTGACTAGTTGCTAGGCTCAGCCGACTCCCTCATAGACTCTCGCGTGCAAACCCATCTACGCCCTCCTGGCGCTCACCGTCACGAGGGCGTTGTTCTGCCCCCTGCCGACAGTGCGCCAACCACCCGTGCCGTGCCTTCACCCCTACTTGGAAGGAGTTTTCGATGAAACGATTGGGAATGCTTGCGTCCACCGCGATTCTCGGATCGCCAACCCTCGCCATGGCCGCCGAACATAGCGCGAGTTATCGAGGCGTCGGCATGCTGTACTTCAGCTTCATCGCCGTCATACTGATATATGGAGTCTACGACTCGTTCGGGAAAACGGCGATGTATGTGGCCACGCCGATCATTCTCGCCTGGTCGTATTGGATGCTGCCGCCGAATTAATCGGTGCCGTTATCCGCGCATACAGGGCTTGGCTGCCGGTTCATGGTGCGTCCGGGCATCGATGAGGCCGGCGGCCCCGGTCCTTCACCGCTTTCCGTCATACCCTCGCTCCTGCCAGCGCTCGAGAAGTTGAACACGTTTCTGTAACTGCTCCGTGGTCGCTTGATCCACACGGCTCCCGGTGCGTGCAATCAGCTCGGCATTCAGCCGGCGATGGTCCATCCCGCTTTTTCTCGCGACCGCGCTGACCAGCAGCCGGTGGAGATCGCGCAAATCGCGTTTCTGTTCATGCAATGAGACCTGCGGCCCGGCCGGTGTCGCGCCGCCGCTCTCCTCCGCCGCCGCCTCCTCTTCGCCGATCAACGTGTCCATCTTCGCCACAGCCGTCAGCGGTATATACTCATTGGTCGATACCGTCACGCGACCGAAGAGATCCCGCTGCCCCGCCGGCATGATGTCTTCCAGGACATGGTCGCGTTCGGCCTTGATCTGCCTGGCATACTGCACAAGCACCGGATCTTTCGGCAGATAGAGCCAGGCCCGTTGGGGCTTCGGCACGACATCCTGCATGCGGACGAAACGGCCCACCACCTGCCGGAAATACATTTCCGTCAACACATTTGTGCCATACACGCCCACACGCAACCGTGGAATGTCGACTCCCTCGCTGACCATATTCACCGCGACAAGCCACTGCTGCTTCTTATGCTCAGAAAATGCATCGATGATGCGTGACGCTGCCGGATCGTCCGACACCGCGACCACCGCCTTCGCGCCGGTGATGCGGGCCACCAATTCCGCGACCCATCTGGCATGGTCCTGATCCATCGCGACGATCAGCCCTCCCGCATCCGCCTGTTCTTGTTTCCGCAATCGGGACAATTGAGTGTGGGCATCGGTGATGACGGGACCGAGCCAGGATTCTTGTAAGAGCGCCGTTTTCAAACGTTCCCGCTGCCGGTCGAACGTCAGGCCATCTTCGAACGTCGCAGTATGCTCGCGGCCCTCCGACAGCCATGTGAGCTCGCCCTCATAGCTCGGAAACACAATGGGCCGGCACACGCTGTCGCGAATCGCCTCGGTGTACCCATAGGCGAAGTCCGCGCGGCTTTCTCCCTGCTCATAGCGGATGAAGGGAATCGGATTGTTGTCGGATCGAAACGGCGTGCCGGATAAAATCAAGCGGAAAGCTGCCGGTTCAAAGGCCGCGCGCAAGGCTTTTCCCCAGTTCTTGCCGTCACCCGCATGGTGCAGCTCATCCAAAATGACCAAGGTTTTCTTCTGCTTGCAGGCCCTGAGGAAGATCGTCGGCGCGAGGCAGACTTGTTGATAGGTCACCACCGCCCCGTGGTAATCGGAGGCTTCGGCCGCTTGCTCATTGGTGAGAGCCGGATCGAGCTGCAAACCAACTCTGCCCGCGGCCTCCGACCATTGACTGCGCAGATGATTGGTCGGGCAGACGACCAGCAGCCGCACGGCCGTGCCTCTGAGCAAGAAGTCATGCGCCACCCGCAATGCGAAACGTGTTTTACCCGCAGCCGGAGTCGCCATGGCCAGGAAGTCTGCCGTTGCATGAGCCTGCACGGCTGCGAGGGCCCGGCGCTGCCAATCGCGAAGCGGCACGGTCCAGGCCGGCAATGTCTTCTTCATTCTGCGTCTCTGCCTCGCCTGACGTACAGGTCAGGACCCATGCCTCTGGCATGGCCAGCCTGATCGCATCGATCCGAATGATGTGGGGGAACCGCGACGGGCTGCTAGTCGAGCCAGTCTTTCTCTTTGAGCTTCCTCGGCAGATACTTCTTCGTCAAATACTGAAAATCCTTGTTCGCGAGCGCGTCGAGTTCATACTTCAGGCCGCTGGCCAGCATGCGTTTGATCTCCGCCTGCCAGGCCGGTTTCTGGAACCACTGATAGTTCATCAATTCCTTCGCACGCGCGATATCTTTTTCGTTGAGCTTGATCCCGACGTTGCGGGGCAGTTCGTAGCGTTCCGGATCGGCGCTCGACAGGCCGATGAACTTTGCCTTCGGAATCGCCATCCGCTGACTCTCGAATGCCAGGTTGATCGAGCCTTGTTTCACGACGGAGTAAATGTAATACCCCCAGGGGTCGTTATCGACCAGAACATACACCGGGAGCTTGTGTTCCTCGTGCAGACGGCGGGCCAGACGGCGCACGCCGCGCGGCGGTTGCCCATTGCCCGTCAGCAACACGCAGTTGTACCGCCGCCAGAATTTATCCTCCGAGAGACGGTTCCACTGCGTGCCCTTTTCGACGAGCAGGAGAAAGTCCGCGGTGCAGCGGCGGATCTCGAGATATTCCGGCTCCACGATCGAGGGCACGGAATAACCGCCTTTGCCGAGCCGGGCGCAGTCCACCCGGTCGCCGTCATCGCCGAAGACCACCGGCCCGACGATGCTGCCGCTGTTCTCCGCGCGCACGTGCAGTTCTTCACGCAGAGCGGAAAGCGAGACTTCCAAGTCCTCGATCACCGGATCGGATTCGTCCTGCGTGTCAAACGTATTTTCGTGCGAGTTTTTGATCGTGTGTTTCGTGCGGTAGTAGATTTCGCGCAGCGAGGTCGTCAGGTCGCCGCGCTGCAATTCCGACAAGGCATCGGCCACCAAGACCGTCTGCATGAACTTCTTGGCCATGCCGACGTTGAAGAACGAACGCGCCTGTTTCTTGTGACCCATCTCGATGAGGCCTTTGCGCTCATTGAACGACACGTTCGAGAGCGCGCGGATCGGAATCGACAGCGTCGGATCTTTGGACCGCTCGGCCGCAGCAATCACGGTGTCGGCGACGCCGATCAATCGTTTGGCGACGGCGGCGTTCTGTTTGGGTTTTATCTTTTTGGGCATGGGATCCTATTTCTTCCCGCGCGGAGTTTTAGCGCGTACCGACTTTCCGGCCTTCCCCTTCGAACCTTTGCCTGCCGGGGCACCGGCAAAGAGTCCTAACTGAGAGGCCTTCCCCTTCTTCGCCGGCTCAGGCTTTCCCCGCTTGACGGCCGTCACGCCCTTGTCCTTGCCGCTCTGCTTGACCGGTCTTTCTCCGGGAAGCAAGGTCGCCTGTGGAGCATCGGCCGCCACCTGTGCCAAGTCCGCTTCCACCTGATTGGCGATCTCCACGGCCCCTTCGACTCCCTCAGCTGTCACTATGATGGAATCCGGAAGGCCTTCAGGCCCTCCGCCTTTCTTCCCAAGCGCTTCGTCCGTTTTCTGCCCGCCGGTGCGTGAGTTCGCGATCTTTTGCAACTGCGCTTTGAGCTTTTCTGTCTGCAGCTTGCCGCCCTTCAACCGGTTACAGGCCTCGGCCACTTCCTCGATATACAGTTCGAAAATATTCCGCCGTCTAAATTCTCCCGCCGCCCGCTCCCGCCGACGCAGGAACAGGCCCAATCGTCTTCCGCACTCGCGCAACGCCAGGGTGATTTCCTTTTGGATCTCGTCGTAGTCGGCAATGGCTTCTTTGCTTTCACTCGTAAACGGGACCCAGACCGACGCCATGTGCACGAAGATCACCATCGGCCCGCCAGGGAGCGCCCCGCGAGACTGCGAAACACCGTAATTCTTCCAGGTGGTGTTCAAGACCGCTTTGAACGTCGAGCAGGCAGATTGCTGATAGAGTAGCGGCACACGATTCGCATACCGGATCACGCGTGCGAGTTCGGAATCTTCGTCTTCATGTTCACCTTCGGCCTTCGGAACCGCCGGCTGTTGCGGTTTGGACTGATCTTCCGGCCGGTTGCCGAAAGCGAGGCCGGCCTCGATGATAAAGGGATTGCCGCGATAGACGGCCGGTGGCCGGCTGACGGCCGTGTAGAACTCTCCTTTGATCTGCTTATAGAGACCGGACAGAATGGCCTGTTCCCCGATCGGCGCCAGGCAGTTGGTCGGCGGAGCCATGATCTTGGTTGCCTGGATTGTTTTGTATAAATGCTCTGCCGCATGCCCGTGAACATCACGAGGCTTGGCGTTCGGGGAGATCTTGGCCTCCTTGCAGATCTCGACAGCCAGTTGCGGCGAGACGCGGCAGAAGTCGGAGGCCAGAAAACCGGAGAGCGCATGGCTCTTCGTATCGTGGAGCATCTTGAGAAACATGCCGAACTCGATGCCGTAGGGATGCGGCTTGATTTCCTTCGGCGAGGGCGGCAGCTCCTTATAGGTGCGCGGATAGACCTTTGTCTCCCCTTCGGGCGTCACATAGGTGAGCATCACATGGGGATTGGCGATGAGCGTCTGTTCGAGATATTCGTCGACGGAAGCCCGACCCTTCTGATAACGGCCTTCAACCTCCAACGCCACCTGCGTTCCTTGCGGCTGCCCCCACTCGACCTGCATATTTTCAAAAATGCGCGGCTCGTTCGTCTTGGTGTCGATCTGCACTTCGAAATAATGCGCGGCAGCCCTTGCCCCTGTTCGCGAAATGATTTTCACCGGCTTGCCGGTCGTAATCTGGGCATACATGCCGGCGGCGGAAATTCCGATCCCCTGCTGGCCTCGACTCATCCGCATACGATGGAACTTGGAACCGTAGAGGAGCTTCGCGAAAATTTTCGGGATCTGCTGCTTGACGATGCCCGGGCCGTTGTCGCTGATCGTGATGCGAAATCTGGTCGCCTGACTCGCCGGCGGCGGTGGCGTGTTTCCGTCAGCCACGACTTCCAGCCTGACCATAATGTCAGGGAGAATGCCGGCCTCTTCGCAGGCGTCCAAGGCATTGTCGACCGCTTCCTTCACGCAGGTAAGGAGCGCCTTGCGCGGATTATCGAAGCCGAGCAGATGCCGGTTCTTCGTAAAGAATTCCGAGACGGAGATTTCCCGCTGGCGCGCCCCCATTTCGACCGCTGTCACCGCTTGCGGCTGCTTTGCAGACGACTTCTTCGGCGCGGCTGATTCAGGAGCAGATGAAGCGGGAGATGTCGAATTCGAGTTTGATGCAGACGATTCCTTCTTGGCCATTCACCCTCTCATGAAATGCATACGATGCCTCTTGGTACCACAAAAAGCAACGCCGATTCTACCTCGTTGATGCGGAGACGACTTCGACCACCGCATGCATCGAACAATTGCACCGAGATCTCGCGGAAACAGGGAAGATGGCAAGCCATCATGAGAAACAGATCGATCGCTTCGACAACAGCGCACAGGCCGACTCGAAAGAATAGGTCTCCACCCCTCTTTTGTACTGTGCAAAATAGTGGTCCGGCAAATTGTCAACCGAAATGCCGCCAAACTTCCTTTCCGGGTCTCCGTAAAAATAGAGCGAATGTGCTGGCGTGCGAAATAGCAGCTATTTCCTCGATGATGACTCTCCAGCCTCTCTGGCCTTCTCCTTGCAGAAACCTACGTAATAAAAAGGTACGTTTCTGAACAGAGGATTGCAGCACCATGAAGTGGCGAGATGTGCCGGATCTCAATGAGCGCAACGGTGCCTCCAGGAGACGGTTATCCGTGATCACCGCCGGAGTCATTGCTGCGACTCAGCGAATCAGGACATTGCCGACAGATTATCCGAATCAGTTTGCCACGTATCTCGTCATCACTATTTCGATCGTACTCATCTTTTGTATCGGCTGGGGAGCTTGTACCGTCGAACGCCGCCTGGTCGCCTCCGCAGGGCATAGCCTGGTGCAGGCCGCCAGCGACTCCGCCAGCAAACTGGAGTTGATGATTGCTGAACGGACCGCCGACATCGAGATGCTCTCGTCGTCGGCCATTGCGCGGGGAGACAATCGACAGGCGCTGACCCTCCATCTCTATCAGCTCCTCGAGGTCTATCACGCCTATCAGTGGGTCGGTGTCACGGACGCAAACGGCATCCTGATCGCCGCGACCGATCGGGCCCAGGTGTCGCAGGATCGCAGCAAGAGTCTCTGGTTCAAGCAGGCCGTCTCCACGAATCGGTTGACGATACTTGATGCCGGGACCAGCAAGGATGCCAAAGGCCGCCTGGCGATCACCATCACGGCACCGATACGGACGTTCGATGGACGCCTCCATGGAGTGGTAGCCGCTGTCGTGGAGATCCCCTACCTTCTCGACCTGCTGGATCGGACAACACGGGTCCTGCAGGGCGTCGCCTGGACGGAGGATTCCCATATCGAATATCAGTTGCTCAACGGAAAGGGCGATCTCATCGCCGACTCCGCTCTTCGACAGGAAGGCCGCCTGAACCTCAGAAGTATGGGCCTTCTCTCCGCCCAGCTGGTGGCAATTTCCGAGCGAGGATTCGTGGAAGAACAACATCTTCGTCGTAACGAGCCGGTCGTCACCGCCTATGCCCAAGTCAACATCAAGCACGCACGACCTCTGTCGCGATGGGGGATCTTGATTCGGGTCGACCGGGACAGCATCCTGACGCCGATCAGAACGTTCCTGAAACAGCTCATGATCGTGACGATGCTGATTGTGGCGCCCATCGGCTTCCTGTTGATCTGGCTGGTCAAACAACTTCATCGGAAGTGGCATCAAGTCAAACAGGAGTCGGAGCGCGCCAGCAAGGCCGAAGCGGCCCTCGGCGTGAAAGCCGAAGCACTCCATGCGATGGTCCGCGCGGCGAAACAGATGGCATCGACGCCTCAGATCGACGAGATGCTGCATCAGGTCCTAGACATTGCGCGGAAAACTACCGGAGCCCGGTTTGCAGTGCTGGGGATCATCGAAAAGGAAGAGGAAACATTCTCTCGAATGTTCACGATCGGACTCGACGAAACGCGGGTGCGTGCCATCGGCGCCCTGCCGGTGGAAGGCGGAATACTCAAGTGCCTGATGCAGAGAGAAGGGGTGCTCCGCGTCGACGACCTCAGCACCCAGATCTTGCTCGGTAACGACCTGCCGCCGTATCTCCCCCTCACCTCGTTCCTCGGAATCTCGATCCGCTGTCACGGACAGCTGTACGGACAGCTCTATCTCGCCGAGAAAATCTCGAATGAAGGAACCGCTACCGCGTTCACCGACCTGGACGAACAAATTCTGCTGATGCTATCGGCGCAAACCGCTATTTCAATCGAAAACCTTCAATTACTTCAGGATTCCAAAGACCAGGCCCTGCGCGACTCCCTTACCGGCCTTTTGAATCACTCGGCTTCGGTCGATGCCCTGAACCGGGAAGTCTCCAGAGCCGGCCGTGAGCATGAAGGACTGGCAGTCATCATGGCCGATATTGACCATTTCAAGCGCATCAACGATACGTACGGTCACAGGGTGGGAGACGTCGTCCTTCGTGAGGTCGCCAGGCGCATTCAAGAAGCAGCCCGCCGTTACGATTTGGTGGGTCGTGTGGGAGGTGAAGAGTTTCTGGTTCTGCTGCCGGGATGCGACGAGGCCTCGGCCTCGGAATTTGCCGAACGCATTCGGTTCGCCATCGGCGGCACCCCGATTGATACCCAAGCCGGCCCTCTATCGGTCACCGTCAGCATCGGCGCCACGACATGGTCGAACGACAAGCCAGCCATCCCGTATCTACTGTGGGAAATAGCCGACCAAGCCCTGTACCGGGTGAAACAAAACGGCCGCAACAGCATCGCTTTCTTGCCGCTACCGGCCGGTGCGGTTTGCCGGACCGCTGCCTGAGACGCGTCCGCGCACAGGCACCGCACAAACGTGAGTAGTGTTCCAAATGGGCGTTCAGCGAGACCGTAGCGCTGGTGGTTTTCAACGGACGATTAAGGGTGGGAGGAGCACGCACCTAACCGAGGACGATTAGGTACGGCGGAGATCTTGGGAGGACTTTAGGCTTCCCAGTACAAGCTGGTCCTGCACACCATCCTCAACGCTCGACCTCCAGATGAACCATATTCCCTCGGGGCGTTAACTCCTCCCACAAAATCACGATAGCCCCCAACTGCCAGCTCGTCAAGCGAGACTTTTCAGGCAAAGGAGGTCCCTTGTGAATTGGCAGGAAGAAGCCTAAACTTTCCAGATGTTCGCTGCGATCAAATATTACTCCTTGCCGACCGCCCTTCTCTCGCTCTTCTTCTTACTGAGCCCGCTCCGGCTTTCGCCTGCTCTCGCGCAACAGGAGCACCAGCACGAGCGCATGCCGAACGTGATGGAATATCTCGATCGGCTCGACCGTCCCGAACGCGATCAGGATCAGAAGCCCGCGCAGGTCGTCGAGGCACTCGGACTCAAGCCCGGGATGAGCGTAGCCGATCTGGGGGCAGGATCTGGGTATTTCACAAGGCGTTTTGTGGAATCAGTGACCGAAACCGGGAGGGTCTATGTCATCGACGTGGAACCGGACGCTCTCAAACATGTCGAAGAGAGTCTCGTCCACATGCATCGGCCCTATACGGCCGAATTCATTCTGGCCCGTCCGGATAATCCCAAGCTGCCGGTGGAGTCGGTGGATCTCATCTTCATCTGCAACACCTATCACCACTTGGAAGATCGCAGTCTCTACGTTCGCAATGTGAAGTCGGCGCTCAAGCCGGGAGGCCGCATCGCGGTCGTTGATTTCTATCACGACAACCGATCCGGCGACCTCGGTTTTCCCAAGAAGCACCTCGTACCCCGCCAAGCCGTCGTAGAAGAATTCGCCGCAGCCGGATATCGGCTCGTCAAAGAACACATGTTTCTACCCAAACAATATTTTCTCGAGTTCGCACCGCAGTAAGCCCGCTGTTTCTCTTCGCGGTTCCTTTGTAGCGTGCAATCGCACGCTACACGGACTGGAAAATCATGCCGCACAACAATTCCCGCGTACAGAATTGTCTCCGACCTGTTTCAACGAGCAATCATCAGAGCAACAGTGGAGGACCGCAGAGAAAAATGACGCATCTGCATGAAATTTCAGCAGTCTGCATGGCGTTGTTTTGTGACTCCCCAGCTTCTGTGGATAACTCTGTGCATGAACGCCGTTTTGAATGAGAAAAGCCCGACAAGCAGAGTGATGGGACCAGATTGCCTAATTTTTAGGCATTGTGCTCTATAGAATAGACCCCCAACATTTAGTGGCTTGACGCCTGAAACGTTTTCTTTTCCACAATTCGTGCCCCTGCGGAGCAGCAGTATCCGTCAATGCACCATGAGCTGGACAAATGTCCTACAGGAATAGGCGAAAAAGCTCAGTTATACACAGCAAATCAGCTTCCCTGTGGAAAGAAGCCTTACGGGTCTTTTTATAAAAGTGCCGGTTTTGGCTCAAAATCTAGCGATCAAACAGATCCATAGGAAGGCATACAAGTTCTGATTCTCCGCTGATCGGCCTCCATCAGTGCCTTGCCGAATCCCTCTTGATTCATAATTTCGAGCTGACTCTCTCCGCTCCACCGCACAATGGGGGAGATTCACGTGTTTCACGGCGAATGACTTCGTATCTGCCGGCTGAAGAGTTGGCGACCATGACAGAAATAGCACGTATTCCGTGCCTGAGAGGGAGAGTTTGACCGAGCGGTCAATGCTCGCACCGGTCCCTTACTCTACCGGTCGGCCTTGAAGGAAAAGAGATTGATTGAGGGTGCGAAAAAATATTTGATAGGGGGCCGGATCCTCCACGGGACGCAAGTAAAACTGCGCACTTGCGCGCACGATGAGCTGCGTTTCGTTGCGTCTGCGAACTGTCACGGTTATCCTTACCAGGTCGCTCCGATGCCAGAACGGACCCCAGCGGCGGTATTGCCTCGTAAAGAGGAGCAGGCCGGCATCGTCGTACAAATGATACGTCGGGTCGTAGCCCAGCTTGGGCCGTTCGATCTCTACGAACTTCTTCCCCGAGACAATGCCCAGCTCCTCGTCGAGCACTTCTATCTGAAAATCCAAGTCCTGGAGGGAGAGGACGGTCGCCCGAAGGACCTGCATGCGATCGGTGGTGTCGAAACTGCGGGTTTGCGCGGCACGAAGCTTTACCTGGCTCGCCTCTGACGTGAGGATCTGATCACGGGAGTCCCATTGGATTTCATGCGCCCATTCGTAGGTCAGACATCCCTGGGTCAAGAGGCTGAGCCCTGCGACAGCGCCTGTGAGCAGACCTCGAACCAGCCGGGCGGAGAAGGTCGGGCACATGATATCAATCGTAGCCTGCCTCGACTTGCTCATCATTCTCGGGTGATAAAGAGAGACCGCTCAAGAGAGGCAAAAAAGTTCTGGTATACCTTGGGATCTACGATGGGCTTGTTGTTGTGAATGGCGTTGGCTCGAATCATCATGCGCCCGTCTTCCTGGGGGCGCACGGTGACGGTGACACCCACCATCTCAAAATAGTTGGGCTCGGAGAACTTAGCCGCGGTCACCAGACCAAGCGGTTCGTTCGCTCGTTCGATGATGAATCCCAAGTCCTGCAACACAGCAATGACGCCCCGCAAGGCCGTCTGGCGATCCTTCACATCGAAGATGCGCGTCTGGAAGCTGCGCAATTTCATCTGCGCTTCGGTAGGCGCGAACAAATCCAGGCTCGGTTCCGGAGCGCAACCGTAGACAAATAGGCTCGCCGCGAGCACCAGCCACACACTGAAGATCCGCACGGTATTAGTGGACTCACCCTTCATATTTTATGCGCCTCCAGGAACACGGCTTTGGATAACCTGGCAAAGAACTGCTGGTAGATGACGGCGTCACGAATCATTTCCGAACGTTGTTCACCTGGGGGGAAGGAGTTGCGACCGGCTGCACCCTCCCCTTTCCATACGACCCGGTAAAACATGATGCGCACCTCGTGACGTGATCGCTCGGAGTTGAGCGGCCGGGTGACAATCGTGGCAGCAATTTTCTGATGAAGATCGATGGGAGGTATCACGGGGCCGGCCTCGACTATCGCCAGCGGGCTGGTGAGGATCATCACCAGGAACCGACCGATGTGCTGGCCCCATTCTCGGGCACTGCGCTCTTTGGCGGCGCGAAGAAAGCCGGCATCCCAGACGCTCTCTTCGATTTCAAAACCCAAGTCCTGGAGCGTTGCAGCTGAGGCCGAGAGCAGTTCTTTCTCATCGGACGTCTCGAATATGCGCGTCTGCATGGCGCGGTCTTTCGGACTCTCAGGAGACAGCTGGAAGAACTCTTCGGACAACGTGGTGACGCAGCCGCTGCACAGGCTCAGCACTGTCAGGCACAGGGGGATCAGAATGGCGCTGCGTATGTGCCGGATTTCAGAACTGCGTAAAGTTGTAGGCAAAGTCGCGGACCTTTTTCTCTTCGTCGTACTTAATGATGATAGTGAGCGTGCGCTGCCTCGTGGAGCTGGAACTCTCGCTGGATCGTGTGCCCATAATGAGGATGATGCCGGCAAAGGACGAATTCGCCATGTCCACCCGATCAGTCGAGACCTTGTCGTAAATCCAGACTTCGCGGCGCTTGTCATCCGTTGTGACGATGTTCGGACTGCCGAGCAATTCCGCAACCTGGGAAGCCGGCATGCCGACTTTGATCTCGCCTTGGACCTTCCCGACCGTCAGACGATCTTCTCTGACCTGAGCCGTACCACCGCCTCCGCATCCTGCCATAGCGACAGTCAGACACAGACCCAACACCATCAATGCGTATTTCATCGGATTGCCCCCTTTCGACCTGTTGTGTCAGCGTGTTACCAACGCCGATTCTTTTTATCATACCGCTTCCTGCAGAAAACAACACGCGGGCGGCCGGATGTACAAAGGAACTTTCTGAAGATGGAGCAGCGACTCGGGTAACTGATTCCAATGAGATCCTGCCTATGAGAATACCGATCGCCAGAGTGACACCACCCATTCTTTGATCACGGAAAGCCAGCCTGCATCGGCCGGTTCGGCTTGCTGTTTTGCCGGAGGCGCGGGTGTGGGCTTGGAAGGTTCCGTCACGGCTTGTGGCGATGGCAATTCTTGAGCAGGCGGGAGCAATGAGGGGTCGAACGGCTTGAGCGTGCTGTCCGCAGGCGAGGGTGCCGCCGTGTGTTTCGGCAACTCGGCTAATTTGCGCTGATACACATCGACGAGTTCCTGTAAGGCAGCGCTGTTTTCCTTCGCAATCACCAGGTCCTTCCGCATGACGTCTTGCTGCTTGACCAGCACAAGGATTTTCTGTCTCAGATTGGCCTGCTGCTCCTCCGTAAGACGACGCTCGTTCTCCCTATCTGTCTTCGCTTGCAGCACAGCGATAACGGTGGCTTCTGCGTCGCGCGTAGCCTCTTGATTCTGCCGCTCCAGCTCTTTCGTTTGCCTGGCGAGCAATCTCTGTTCGTCCTTGGCGCGCTCGAGTTCTTCCTTGAGAAACCTCGATTCTTGAATGGCTGCGTCATACGTGCTTTTCATCACGCAGCCGTTGATTACGAGGGTGAGGCAGGCGATGCCGAAGGTCGTCCATCTGTTCATCTTGCGTGGTCCTGCATGCGAATGTCTTGTTGTTACAAATGAAACAATACGGCGGGAAGGATACCTGTTCCCTCCGAATAAATCACCCGTCTTGATGCAAAGTTTTTCGCCCCCCGAAAGATGAAACAGCCAGTGATTGCCATAACTTTCTAGACGAACCGGTTGTTTCCACATCCCATTATTAAATCAGTCATGGCCCCTTAAGCCCATGCGCACGTGATTGGCAGGTGCCTCTAAGTCATTGATATTTCTTCTAACTGAGACCATGTCTCCGATCTCACCAATTCAGCAGGCGGCTGAATCTTCCTGACCTCTTTGCGGCGAATTCCAGCTCGGACACGCCTCCCGTGCCCCTCTGGCTCCCCTACCATTGTCCAGTAGTTTCTCGGTAGGCTGTTCTTGTAGTCTTCCGTCATCGTTCGGAATTCGGAGGCTGGCCCATGAGTTTGATGCTCGTGCTCTCTTACATGATGCTGCTTGGAGGGAGCGCGTTGATTTCACCGGGTGTCGGGTTTTTCGGTGAACTGATCGCCTTGCTGCCTAATGAGATGACAGAGCTGTCTCATGCGCCCGCCTACGGACTGCTGACATGGCTGTTCGCCACGGCCTTGCATCGACGCGGGTGGCTTTTCACTCATGCACTCTTCATCAGCATGGCTGCAGCAGGGCTGTTCGGTCTGTGGATGGAGATGTGTCAAGCCTTTGTTCCCGGACGTGTCGTCGACAGCGGCGATCTCATTGTGAATGCCATCGGGATCAGTGTGGCAGCGTTTCTGACGTGGTGGCACCCCCGATCGTTCCAGAGCATCGTTGCACAACAATCCTATCCGAAAATGTCCTGAGCGAGGAGCACGCCCACCATGCCCGATCACGCAGACAAACGTCGTAATATCCGGACTCCCCTAGCCTGTGCGGTGTACTACTCCGACGGGGCGTTTCACGCCAGCGGTGTCACGGAAAATCTGACCACGAGCGGCGGCTGTCTCCACGGCACCCATTCGGTGCAAGTCGGCATGGAACTTATGGTCTTGTTGATTCCACCGGCTCAACGGGCCATCATGATCAAGAAAGCCACGGTACGCTGGGTCGATGAAGAGCATTTTGGCGTGGAACTGAGCGAGTCTGATTGCGGGCCGATCAGCGAACTGGATGAGGAAGGTTTCAAACGTCAGCAAGGGCCGCTCTCAATTATGACCCACTGAGTCAGGATCCGGTCAACTTCGACGGCTCGGCTTCGTTTCACTCTCGTCCTTTTCCCACGAAGGCCCCCACTCTCCGGCGGTTGCATCAAGCCCACCCTTCCGTTAAGGTACGCGCGATGAATCACTGGCCCGTTCGCCAGATCGTGCTCGCCGTCCTGTCCGGGGTCCTCCTTCCATTCTGCTTTCCCAAATTCGATCTCGGTCTCCTGGCCTGGATAGCCCTAATTCCCCTGCATATTGCCTTGGATGGCACCCGCAAAACGCAGGCTTTTTGGCTGGGCTGGCTTTCGGGGATGATCGGCTTTACCGGAATCATGGCCTGGGTGGTAACCGCGATGCACACCTATGGCAAGGTACCGCTCGTCATCAGCTACGGCATTCTGCTTCTACTGACGGCCTATCTCGGCCTGTTCGTGGCGGTCTATAGCGCCGGGCTCGTCTGGTTCCGCACACTGGTGCCCCGATACGGCCTTTTTGCCGCGCCATGTCTCTGGGTAACGCTGGAATTGATCCGAACCTATCTGCTCAGCGGGCTTCCCTGGTCATTGCTCGGCTACTCGCAGTATCGCCAGCTGGATCTCATTCAGATTGCGGATCACTTGGGCGTATACGGCGTGTCGTTCTTGATCGTGCTGGCGAATGTGGCACTGGCGGAACTGTATCTCTGGCTGACGCCGCTGTTTCGCGGATTCCGTCCTGCGAGGCTCCCTTGGGAGCTGGTAAGCACATCGGCAATTCTCGTCGCTCTTTCCTGGGCCTACAGCACCTCGGTAATTGTCCACGAAGGATTTGCGACGCCAAAAGCGACGCTGCATATCGGCGTGGTACAGCCGAATATCGATCAGGCGGTCAAATGGGATCAGGGCTACCGCGAGGAAACGCTGCGGCGCTATGACCAGCTGACGGGCTCCTTCGGCTATGGCGCGGATCTCATCATCTGGCCGGAGGCCGCCACGCCCTTCGTCTACGAACGCGAGCCAGTCTACCAGCTGCAGTTGGTTGCGCTGGCTAACCGCGCCTCGGCGCCGTTGCTCTTCGGAAGTCCCGCAGTTCGATATGACGCGGATCGACGGCCCTATTTGCTCAACAGCGCCTATCTGCTGTCTCCCGACGGGCATTTGCTCGGGCGTTACGACAAACAGCACCTCGTGCCGTTCGGTGAATACATTCCATTGAAATCTTCGCTGCTGTTTTTTCTCGACAAGCTGGTGGAAGGGATCGGCGATTTTCAAGCCGGGCCAGGGCCCACCGTTCTGTCGTTCCAGCCGAAGGCCTCCGGTCCGGACACTGTGGCACGGCCGGTCAAGTTCGGAGTGGCGATTTGTTATGAAGTCATCTTTCCCGATCTTGTCCGGCGCATGGCGGCCAGCGGGGCGGAATTTCTGGTGACGATCACCAACGATGCCTGGTTCGGCGAATCGTCCGCCCCCTCTCAACATTTTTCGATGGTGGTATTCCGTTCCGTGGAGAATCACCTGTCTTTTGCCCGGGCGGCCAACACCGGGATCTCCGGGTTTATCGATCCATTCGGGCGCATCATCGAGGCCTCGCCGATCTTCACTCGGACGGCGTTGCAAGCGACAATCCCGGTCCGGCAGCCCTATACATTCTACAGCCGCCACGGGGATGTCTTTGCCTATGGCTGTGTGATAATCTGCGCGCTATTGTGCCTGTTTGGCCTCTTCGGAACGAAGGGGCCTGAACCCGATGCCATTGCGGCCACCCCCGTGTAAGCCGAAAGGATCGTTCGATGTTGGATGACATTCGTATCCGTGTGCGCGCCGTTGCCGAACAGGTTGCCGAACTTCGGGGGCATCTTTGACCTCGCCCGCATGACCGCAGAGCTGGAAGAACTCGAAGCCAAGATGGGACAGCCGGATTTCTGGAGCGATGCGCGCGCGGCAGCCGGCGTGAGCCGCAAGAAAGTGAAACTGGAACGTGATCTGCAGCAATGGCGCGACATCGAAGCCAAGCTGAGCGACGTGACCACCCTGCTCGAACTGGCGCAGGAAAGCGGCGATGCCGGGCTCGAACGGGAGTTGGGCGCCGAACTCGATCAGTTTGAACCGCTGTTGGCGGCACTCCGCGTCGAGCACCTCCTCTCCGGCGAACTCGATCAGAACAACGCGATTATGGCGATCCATCCCGGCGCTGGAGGAACGGAATCGCAGGATTGGGCTCAGATGTTGTTGCGCATGTACGTGCGCTGGGCGGAGAGCAAGAAATTCAAAGTGGAAACGCTGGACCTGCAGGCCGGCGACGAGGCCGGCATCAAGAGCGTCACGATCTCCGTCACAGGTCCCTATGCCTATGGATATTTGAAGGCGGAGGCCGGTGTGCACCGGCTGGTGAGGATTTCGCCCTTTGATGCCAACAAACGACGGCACACGTCGTTCGCTTCGGTATTCGTCTATCCGGAAGTGAACGAGGACATCGACGTGGCGATCGAGGACAAGGACCTCAGGATCGATACGTTCCGTGCCGGCGGAGCCGGCGGCCAGAACGTCAACAAAGTGGAGACGGCGATCCGGATTACGCACCTGCCGACCGGCATCGTCGTGCAATGTCAAAACGAGCGCTCGCAACTGCAGAACCGCAACGGGGCGATGAAAATTTTGAAGTCTCGACTCTACGAGCTGGAGCAAAAAAAGAAGGAAGCGGAATTCAACGCCATCGTCGGCGAGAAAAAAGACATCGCCTGGGGCAGCCAGATCCGGTCGTATGTGTTTCAGCCTTACCAAATGGTAAAGGATCACCGGACCGGGTATGAAGTCGGGCAAGTGGCTGCCGTCATGGACGGCGACGTAGATGGATTCATCGAGGCCTATTTGAAAGGAAAGATGGCAAAAGGCACGAGGCAAGAGGCGCTGGATGAGCCCTCCCTCTAGCCCTGTGCCCATCGCCTCACGCCTGGAGCAGCTATGGATGAACTGAACGAACAGCGGCAGCAACGGATTAAGAAGCTCGATCACCTTCGCGAGGCCGGCGTGGCGCCGTATGGCACACGCTTCGAGGTCAAGGACCGCGCCGGACAGTTGATGAAGCTCCACGGCGAAAAGACAAAAGACACGTTGGAGCAAGAAAAGATTCCCTGCACCGTTGCCGGGCGCGTTGTTGCGCTTCGCCGGTTCGGCAAAGCGGCGTTTGCCGTGCTACAGGATGGATCGGACCGCCTGCAGACATACTTGAAGAAGGATCTCTTATCCGAGCAGGCCTATACGGTCGCAGAGCAACTCGACCTGGGTGACTGGATCGGAGTCAGCGGGGTGCTCTTCCGCACGAAGACCAACGAGTTGACCATCGAGGTTCATCAGCTCACGTTTTTGAGCAAGGCATTGCGTCCTCTGCCCGAAAAGTGGCACGGGCTCACCGACGTCGAAACCCGCTATCGGCAACGCTACGTCGACTTGATCGCCAATCCAGAAGTGCACGGCATTTTCGCGACGCGGAGCAAAATCATCGCCGGGATCCGCTCGTTCCTCATCGAGCGGGGCTTTCTCGAAGTAGAAACGCCGATGATGCACCCGATCCCGGGCGGCGCGGCCGCCAAGCCCTTCGTAACCCATCACAACGCCCTCGGGGTGGATTTGTACCTCCGCATTGCGCCGGAACTCTATTTGAAGCGGCTCATCGTCGGCGGGTTCCCGCGCGTATTTGAGATTAACCGGAACTTCAGGAACGAGGGGATCTCGACGATTCACAATCCGGAATTCACGATGCTGGAGTTTTACGTTTCCTATGCCGACTACCACGATCTGATTATTCTGACCGAAGAGCTGATCGCATCACTGGCCCAGCAGATTCTGGGAAAGACGGTCATCGAATATCAGGGCAAGGACATCGATCTCACCCCTCCCTGGCGTCGATGGTCCTATCACGAGTCGATTCTTGAGGTGAACAAGCTGGATGCGTCGGTGCTGCACGATAAGGACAAAGCCATCGCGGCGGCCAAACATCTGAACGTTCCCGTCGATCCAAAATGGCCGCTGTTCAACATCGTGAACGAAATTTTCGAGGAAACGGTCGAGCCAAACCTCTTGCAGCCTACATTCATCACCGACTACCCCATTGAGATTTCGCCGCTGGCCAGACGCAAGGATTCGAATCCCGCCCTCACCGACCGGTTTGAGCTCTACATCGCCGGCCGAGAAATCGCCAATGCCTTTTCCGAATTGAACGATCCACTCGACCAACGAGAGCGATTCGAAGGACAGGCGGCACAACGCGCCGCGGGGGACGAAGAAGCGCATCTGGTGGACGAAGACTTCCTGCGCGCCCTGGAGTATGGCATGCCTCCGACGGCCGGCGAAGGAATCGGCATCGACCGCTTGATCATGCTCTTTACCAACCAGGCCTCGATTCGCGACGTGGTATTGTTTCCGCAGCTCAGGCCTGAAAAATGACGTTACGATCAGCGAGCGCATTCCAACATTCTGCCAGGCCGGAGAAATAACGATCCGTGGCTCTCCCCTATGAAATTTTCGTCGGCCTGCGCTACTTGCGCGCCAAACGCCGCAACCGGACGATTTCACTGAACACCTTCGTGTCGGTCGCCGGCATCACTCTGGGCGTCGCGGCACTGATCGGCACGGTCGGGATCATGACGGGATTCAAAGAAGATATTCAGGCCAAGATTCTTGGCACGACGGCCCATATCATCGTGCAGGACCGCATAAAGGACGGTATGACCGACTATGACGCGACGGCCACGCAGGTGGAATCCGTCCCGGACGTGATCGCAGCTACGCCCTTTATTCTCAAACAAGTCATGCTCACCACTCAGAGCAGCGCCCAAGGAGTCGTGATCCGCGGCATCGATCCTCGCCGCGAGGGAAAGGTGACCGAACTGGCCAAGAATCTCGCGTCCGGACAGTTGGCGGATTTGAGCAAGCCCGTGAAGGTACTGCTGCCTCCCGTTGATGACCCGAACGGTCCGCCGCAGCCCTCTGAAAAGCCGAGCATTATTTTGGGGAAAGAGTTGGCGCTGCGCCTCGGCGCATTTGTCGGCGATACGGTCACGGTCGTTTCCCCCGCCGGACCGATCAGCGCAATGGGCATGGTGCCGAAAATTCGTATTTTTGCCGTGGCCGGGATTTTCCAGTCCGGCATGTATGAGTACGATTCCTCTCTCGCCTACATTGATCTGGCGGAAGCGCAGAAATTCTTCAACATGGGCGACACGGTCACGGGAATCGAAATCAAGGTCAGCGATGTATTTCGCGCCAGCGAGATCGCCCGCCGGGTGGAACAATCGCTCGGGTTCAGCTACGGCGCAAGGGACTGGATGCAGATGAACCGGAATCTCTTCTCGGCGCTCAAGCTGGAAAAGACCATGATGTTTCTTCTGCTGGTTCTCATTACGATCGTCGCATCATTCAACATCGTGAGCACCCTCACGATGATCGTCACGGAGAAGCAGAAAGAAATCGCCATCCTGAAAGCGATGGGCGCGACGAAAAAGAGCATCCGCCGGATTTTCATGTTGAACGGCTTGATCATCGGACTCTCCGGAACGGCAATCGGCATTCCACTCGGTTACGCTTTTCTCTGGCTGATCGAAACGTTCTGGACGTTCGATCCGACCGTCTATTACATCTCCAAGATTCCCGTTCATGTCCTGGCGGAAGACGTACTCCTGGTAGCGGGATCTGCCATTGTGATCAGCTTTGCAGCAACCGTCTATCCGTCGTTTCAAGCGGCTAAACTCGAGCCGGTGGCGGCGTTACGCTATGAATAGACACGCAGGGCTCAGGATCGAGGACTCCGCCCAAAGCCGGTCCGGGCGTCCGCTATGCTGACTCCTGAGTACTCAGCACGTCCAGATGACATGATCACCGTCACCGACCTCCATAAATCATTTGTCATCGGCGAGCACCGTCTCGAGGTGCTCAAAGGGATCAACCTCACCATTGCACGGGGGGAACTGATCGCCATTGTCGGAGCGTCCGGCGCCGGCAAGAGCACTCTGCTGCATGTGCTCGGCCTGCTCGACCGGCCGACGAGAGGGACCGTGCAGTTCGATGGCACGGATCTGTTTCGGCTTTCTGAGACTGACCAAGCGGACTTTCGCAACCGCCGGATCGGCTTCGTGTTCCAGTTCCATCACCTCTTGCCGGAGTTTACGGCGCTGGAAAACGCCTGTATGCCGGCATTGATCCAACGACGGGAGCCGGCTGAGGTTGAAAAGGAAGCCACTGCAATTCTCCAAGAAGTAGGATTAGGCGCCCGTCTTCATCACAAGCCTGGCGAACTGTCCGGCGGCGAGCAGCAACGCGTGGCCGTCGCCCGTGCGCTTCTTCAAAAACCGGATCTCGTACTCGCGGATGAACCGACCGGCAATCTGGATACTCACACGGGCGATGCCCTGTTCGGCCTCATGCGAGAGTTGAACAAATCGCGCGGCACCACCTTCGTCATCGTCACCCACAACGATAAGCTGTCGGCCCAATCCGACCGGATCGTTTACATGCAGGACGGTCAGATCGTCTAACTCTTGACGAGCATCCATTCGTTCAATACACTCGGTAAAAGTCATGAGTCCCCGTGCTCCTCGACCTATGCAGCAAAAATCACTATCGATTCGGATTTTTACCTGTGTGTGCCTGTCTCTGGCAGTAACGCCGGCTATGGCTGTCGAATTTGCGGTTGTCGGTCCCCGTGCGGCCGGAATGGGTGGGGCCGGAGTGGCTGTGACCACTGACGCCTACGCCACTTATTGGAACCCGGCCGGGCTCGCTATGGTCAAATCCGCCGACATTCGAATCCAAGCGACGGCTCAGGTGACGGATCGACTGGGAATAGCTAACGCCCTGAACGATCTCCAAGACTTCAACCCGAATGACACGTCGCCGGCCAACCAGGCCAAGGCCCAGAGCATCGCCAATCAAATCAACCGGGCCGGCGCCACGGTCTCCGGAGTGGGTACCGGGGGTCTCTACATTAAAGGACACCTCGGCGATCATGCCTTTGGATTCAACATATCCGATGTGGCGACATCGGGAGGGTATGTCAGTTCGCCGTTGCAGGTCTCAACGGCCGGACAGGTCAATATCAACGGTCAGATGGCATTGCGAGGGCTTGAGGCCAGGCAAGCAGCCTTCTCGTACGCCTACGCGTTTGCCGATAAGACCTTTGCGCTCGGTATCACCGCCAAACTGTATCAAGGTGCCGCCTACAGCAACACCGTGAATCTCCAAGGCGGTCAGGACCCCGACCTGCTCAATAACTTTGGCAAAGCCAAGATCTCTACCTCCTACGGCATCGATGTCGGCGCCATTTATCGGCCCTCTTCATGGCTGCGATTCGGCGTCGTGGCAAAAGACATCAATCAACCGACCTTCGACGCTCCGAATGGGAGCGAATTCAAACTGACACCGCAAGTGCGAGGCGGAATGGCGGTAAATCCCTGGTCGACCATGACGATTACTGCGGACATGGATATCACGTCCAATCAGACGCTGACTCCCGGCCTTAAGAGCCAAGTGTTGAGCCTTGGCATGGAGCAGACCCTGCTGTCGGAGTTTCTCTCCTTCAGGGTCGGGACCTATAAGAATGTGCAGGATGCGGGATCGATCTTTACGCCGACGGCCGGACTCGGCATCAGAATATATTCATTCCGGCTGGATCTTGCCGGCGGCTACGACTTTAACGAAGGCGGCGCAATTGCCTCCGTCGCGCTCGCGTGGACGTTTTAAAATGGTATACTGATCCGATGATGACTCTGCAAACAGCCAGTGCACGCTTCATTCTCTGCCTGCTCCTCCTGGTTATGTCCGGCTGCGGCGGACTGCAGGAAGTCTGGGAAGGGCCCAGCGCAAAGGTGTTTCGCCCGCAAGCGATCGCCGTGCTCCCACCGATGGCGAGTCAATACGATAGCGCGCGCGAGGACATTCAGGATGTTCTTTCCGCAGCGTTGACAAATGTTGCCCGTATCGAGCGGGTCGTCAGTCCGGAAACCGTGACGGATGTGTTCCAGGCCTCGAAAGAAGCATTCGACGCACTCGTATTTTACTTCTCCCGGCTTGAAATGACCGGCCACTCCGATAAGGAAGCCGCCATTAAATTGGGAAAAGCGTTGAACGTGGATTCCTTCCTTGTCGTGCGGGTGAATTCCTGGGAATATGCCCGCAAGGAAGGGGATAACGTCGGCCGCGTGGGACTCAGTCTGCGGCTCATCGATGCGACAACCGGCACGACGGTCTGGAAAGCCCGCCATGAAAAGTCCAGCAGCTACATGTTCTACAGGCCCAATCTCAAGGACATCGCCAAAGATCTGGCAGCAGAAATGATCGCGTCCATGCCTCCTCATGGAAAACGGTAACCTTCCATTCCAGGGCAACCGCCTCGTCTTCTCTTTTCAACAAGAATAGAACGCGCTCTTCCTGCCTGAAGATTCGATTCGCGAAGAAATTAGCGGATTGATGCGGGATGGGAAGCCATTGCAGCCTTCAGGGAGCGGACGAATCCCGCCACCTGCGCCACCATGTCTGGCTGCTGCTGATGTGCGGCGATACGTTTGACGATGGCACTGCCTACGATCACGCCGTCGGCTACGGCCGATACTTTTTCGGCATCTTCAGGCGTCGCAACGCCGAATCCCACCGCCACGGGAGTTTTCGAAACTTTCCGAATCTTTTCCACATTCCGTCCGACATCGGCGACGTTGCTGAGCTTCGCCCCCGTGATACCGGTCAGGGAAACATAGTAGACGAACCCTTGCGACTGCCGGGCCACGAACGTTCGCCGTTCGGCCGTACTGGTCGGGGCCAGCAAGAAAATCAATTGAAGTCCGTATGTGGCCGAGGGCCCTTTGAGAGGTCCCGCCTCGTCCGGCGGCATGTCTGGCACGATTAGCCCATCGACTCCTGCAGCGGATGCTTCCTTGAAAAATCGCTCGGGACCAAAGGCATGAATGTTGTTGTAGTAGGCCATGAGAACGAGCGGGATCTGCGTCTTGGCCCTCAACTGTTTCACCATCGGGAGGATTTTTCGAAGAGACGTTCCGCTTCTGAGCGCGCGTTCGGCAGCTTGTTGAATCACCGGACCGTCAGCGATGGGGTCGGAAAAGGGCACGCCCAGCTCGATGATATCCGCCCCTGCCCGTTCCAACTCAAGGACGAGCTGTTCAGTTTCCCCCAGCGTGGGATCGCCAGCCATCACATAGGCAATCAGCGCCGCCTCTTTTCGTTCATGCAAACGCGCAAAGGTCTGGTCGATACGGGATGTCACAGCGTGATGCCTCTCATGCGCGCGACCTGCTGCACGTCCTTGTCGCCACGGCCTGAAAGATTCACGACCACGATCTGACTCTTTTTCATGGTCGGTGCGAGCTTGACCGTATGGGCGATCGCATGAGCGCTTTCGAGCGCGGGCATGATCCCCTCTTCTCTCGCCAAAAGATCGAAAGCAGCCATCGCTTCATCGTCGGTGGCAGAGGTATAGGAGGCTCTGCCGATTTCACGCAAATAGCTATGTTCGGGACCGACGGCGGCATAATCCAGTCCGGCGGAGACGGAATGGGTCAAATTGATCTGGCCGTCATCGTCTTGGAGCAGGTAGGTCATGGTTCCCTGCAGGACGCCCGGCTTGCCTCCAGAGAACCGCGCGGCATGTTTCCCGCTTGCCACGCCGAGGCCGCCTGCTTCGACGCCGATCATCTTCACCTTCTTATCGCCGAGGAATGCATGGAAGAGGCCCATCGCGTTGCTTCCTCCACCCACGCAGGCTACGAGACAATCCGGCAATCGGCTCTCGGCGGCCAGAATCTGTTTGCGTGTTTCCTTGCCGATGATCGACTGGAAATCACGGATCATCATCGGATAGGGATGTGCGCCGAGAACCGATCCCAGAATATAGTGGGTGGTGCGGATGTTCGTCGTCCAATCGCGCATCGCTTCGCTGATCGCATCTTTGAGCGTGCGGCTTCCGGCATCCACGCCTGTAACCGTTGAACCCAGCAGACGCATGCGAAAGACGTTCAGCGCCTGGCGCTGCATGTCCTCGGTGCCCATGTAAATTTCGCATTGCAAGCCGAACATGGCTGCCACGGTCGCTGTCGCGACGCCGTGCTGGCCCGCGCCTGTTTCCGCAATGATCCGCGGCTTCTTCATCCGTTTGGCCAGAAGCCCCTGGCCGATGGCGTTGTTGATCTTGTGGGCGCCGGTATGACAGAGATCTTCGCGCTTCAGGTAAATTTTAGCTCCCCCGAGGCGCTTGGTCAGACGTTCCGCATAATAGAGCTGGGTGGGCCGGCCGACATAGTGCTTGAGGTAGTAGGCCAGTTCGGCCTGGAAATGTCGATCCTTCCTGGCCTTTGCGTATTCCTGCTCCAATTCCAGCAAGGCGGGCATCAACGTCTCCGGGACGTAGCGTCCGCCATATGCCCCGAACCGGCCGCGATTGTCAGGAACAATTGCCATAGCTTTCCTTGTTACCGTCGAATCGTTGGCAGTATAAACGGCCTCAGGTCGAGGAGACAACCCTGACGGCTTGCAGAAATGCACGCAGCTTGCCGTGATCCTTCTTCCCCGGCGCGGATTCGACTCCGCTGCTGACATCGACGCCATACGGACATACGGCCCGGATAGCCTCGGCCACGTTATCAGGCGTCAGTCCACCTGCCAAGAGTACGGTAGCAGTTTTCGCCGCTTCGGCGGCCAGTTCCCAGTCGGTAACCTCTCCGGTTCCGCCGTAGGCCTGTTCGGAGAAGGCATCGAGGACGAAGCCGCGGACTCCGGCCCGTCCTTGAAATTCCGCCAAGGCGAGAAAACTTCCCCGATTTTTCAAGCGAATGGCTTTCATAACCGGCCGTCCAAGTTCCTGGCAATAGGCGGCGGCTTCATCGCCATGCAGCTGAGCCAGGGCGAGCCCGCAACTGTCCATAATGGCGCGCACCGTGGCCACTTCTTCATTGACAAAAACCCCGACCGGAGTGACCAGCGGAGGCAGACTTGCAACGATGTGTTTCACAACAGACGGATCAACATATCGCGGGCTCTTACGATAGAAAACGAACCCCACTGCGTCGGCACCGGCTTCGACGGCGGCAGCTGCATCCTCCGCATTGGTCGTCCCGCAGATTTTGACTTTGCAACGATTCACCATGGCTTATGCCGGAGTCGGTGTGGAGATGCCGCGCAATTCCCTGATCTTAGCGCTGGCATTGTCGGCCCTGATCAGAGATTCCCCGATCAGCATGGCATGGACGCCGATTTCCAGAAGCTGCTCGACATCGCCGCGCTGGTGAATACCGCTTTCACTGACGATGATCTTGTCCGGGGGAATACGCGGAGCCAACCGCTTAGTGACGGTGAGATCCGTCGTGAACGTCTTGAGGTCGCGATTGTTGATGCCGATCATTCTGGCATCCGGGACCCATTCCAGCACCGTATCGAGTTCGCGTTCATGATGGGTCTCGATCAAGACGTCCAGCGACAGCTCCCTCGCCAACGCGTGGAAGTCTGTCAATTGACGGCGCTCGAGTGCTGCAACGATGAGCAAGACAGCGTCTGCTCCGTAGGCGCGGGCTTCATAAAACTGAAGGTCGTCGACCATAAACTCTTTATTGAGTGCCGGCAAAGCTACCGCACGCTTGATTTCACGAAGGTAGTCGAGACTTCCTTGGAAAAAATCCTTGTCCGTCAACACCGAGACGGCCGACGCTCCAGATTCCTGATATGTCTTAGCGATGCCGACGTAATCGAACCTGTCCTGAAACTCCGGCCGAAGCAGCCCAAGACTTGGCGAGGCTTTCTTCACTTCGGCGATCAACGCGGGGCTTCCACTGGTGCGGGTGGCATCAAGCGCCACGGCGAACCCCGTAGGACTTGGCGCATCCTGTATTTTCGATTTCAATTCGGACAGATAACCGCGGCTGTGCTTGTGCCGCAGCTCCGCTTTCTTATGTTCGATAATGCGAGAAAGGATCATGCCTGTTACCCTTTGGCCGTATAGGCTGCCAGGCGAGCCAGCTTTTCAGCGGCAGCTCCGGAATCGATCGTGCGACCCGCCAAGTGAAAACCTTCTTGCAGATTCCTGGCCTTGCGTCCGGCGACCAATGCGGGCGCGGCATTCAGGCAGACAATGTCCCGCTTTGCACCTTTGCGTCCTTGTAAAATGTCCTTGGTAATCTTGGCATTGTCCTCGGGAGTACCGCCCACCAGCTCTTTCGGCGACACCCGTTTCAGATGAAACTCTTCGGGAGTGATGACGTAGTTCGAGAGGACGCCGCCTTTGGCCTCCGAGACAATCGTACGGTCAGTTAATGTCATCTCATCGAGCCCATCCATCCCATGAACCACGAAGCAATGCTGTGAACCGAGGTGCATCAAGACCTTGCCTAACAGTTCCGTCAGTCTCGGTTCGTATACGCCCAACACTTGAATCGTCGCACCGGCCGGATTCGTCAGCGGGCCCAGAACGTTGAGCATCGTGCGAATGCCCATCTCCTGCCTGGGAGCGGCACAGTGCTTCATCGCTCCGTGGTAGAGAGGCGCGAAGAGAAATCCGATCCCGACCTCGTTGATGCAGTCGGCTACACGATCCGGCGAGAGGTCGATCTTGACGCCGAGCGCGGCCAGAACATCGGCACTCCCTGACTTGGACGACACGGACCGGTTGCCGTGTTTGGCCACGGTCAATCCGGCACCGGCCACGACGAAAGCGACGGTTGTCGAAATATTGAACGTATGGCGTCCATCCCCGCCCGTCCCGCAAGTATCCACGACCAGCGGATCGCCGATGGCGATTCTCACGGCACGGTCGCGCATGGCCCGTACCGAGCCGGCGATCTCCTCGACGGTTTCGCCTTTGATGCGCAGGCCCATGAGATAGGCTGCAATCTGGGCTGGCGTGGCGGCTCCGTCCATGATCTCGTTCATCGCCGCCTCGGCTTCTTTCTCAGTGAGCGGGAGGCGGTCAGCCAGTTTTACGATGGCGTCTTTAATCATCGTCGGTCAGACAAGAGGTGATTGGCGTGCGGCGGGGGATCCGCACGTTTGCTCAGAAAGGATTGTACCTCACGCTGATGGCCCCGTGCCGCATGCCCATTATGACAATTTGAGAAAATTACGGAGCAGATCCTTCCCGGCCGTCGTAAGGATCGATTCCGGGTGAAATTGGACCCCCTCGACACCGAGCGTTCTGTGCCGCATGCCCATGATCTCCCCTTCGTCCGTTTCCGCCGACACCTCAAAGCAGGACGGCAACGTCGACCGCTTGACGATCAACGAGTGATAGCGCGTCGCTTCGAAGGGGTTCGGCAGCTGATGAAAAATGGTGCGGCCGTCGTGTTTGATCATGGAGGTTTTTCCGTGCATCAGTCGTTCAGCGCGAACCACTTCGCCGCCGAAGGCGGCTGCAAGAGATTGATGTCCGAGGCAGACACCCAACATCGGGAGGCGGCCTGCGAAATGCCGGATGGTTTCCACAGACACGCCTGCTTCATTCGGCGTGCAAGGGCCGGGAGAGATGACGATACGGCTCGGCTTCAGTGATTCGATCTGCTCGATCGTAATCTTATTATTGCGATACACATGGACGTCTTCACCCAATTCGCCGAAATACTGCACGAGGTTGTAGGTAAAGGAGTCGTAATTGTCGATCATCAGCAGCATGGGCAAATCCTGTTATCAGCTGTCAGCTCTTAGCACTCGGCACGTTTCAGAAATGTGATCATTCAGAATCCGCTCGGAGCTGACAGCTGAGGGCCGAAAGCCCGGCATTGCCCTACTCCAGCCCCTGCTCCGCCAGTTCGATGGCCTTCATCATTGCACGGGCCTTGTTGCACGTCTCTTCGTACTCGTGCTCGGGATTCGAATCCGCCACAATACCGGCGCCCGCCTGGACGAATGCCTGATGCCTCTTGATGACGACCGTGCGGATGTTGATGCACATATCCATGTTCCCGGAAAAACTGAAATAGCCGACGGCACCGGCATACGGGCCGCGTCTCGTCGGTTCCAGTTCATCGATGATTTCCATAGCACGGATCTTCGGCGCTCCAGATACGGTCCCGGCCGGAAAACACGCGCGCAAGACGTCATAGGAAGTCTTGGAAGGATCGATCCTGCCCGTCACATTCGATACGATGTGCATGACATGCGAATAGCGCTCGACGTGCATCAACGAATCGACCGCTACGGAACCTTTGCGCGCGACGCGTCCGACGTCGTTGCGCCCCAAATCCACCAGCATGACATGCTCTGCCCGCTCTTTTTCATCGGCCAGGAGTCGCCGCTCCAGTTGCTGATCTTCTTCGGGCGACTGTCCGCGTCGACGCGTCCCGGCAATCGGCCTGACGGAAATAACGCCGTCTTCGCAACGCACAAGCGTTTCGGGGGAGGAACCGACCAGCTCCACGCCTGCCACCCTCAAGTAGTACATATAGGGTGACGGATTCACGACGCGCAGCGCCCGATAGAGTTGCAGCGGGGGCGCCTGGATATTCGTCTCCCAGCGCTGTGACAACACAGTCTGCACGACGTCCCCGGCCCGGATATATTCTTTGGTCCGTACGACCATTTTTTCGAAATCAGCCTTGCTCATGTTCGAAGTGAACGCGACCGGCTTGCGCCGGCGATGGGGACGAGCGTGGCGAAGCGGGCGTTTGAGGCGCGCGATCATGCGCTCGATACGCTCCGCGGCCGCCCGATAGGCTTTTTTGATGTCCCGATCGCGACCGGACGTCACGTGCGCGTTGGCGACGACTTTGATTTTTTGAGCCACGTTATCAAAGATGAGGAGCGTATCGGTCAGGAGAAAGGCGAAATCGGGCAGATTGAGATGATCTTTCTGGCGGCCCGGCAATTCCTCAAACGTCCGGACGATGTCATAACTTAAGTAGCCGACGGCGCCTCCGACGAACCGGGGCAGATCGGGAACCGTCACCGGACGGTAGTCACCCATCAGTTCGCGCAGGCGCTCGAGAGGATTGCCCCGGCTGGGAATGCGTTTCTTCCGCTTGCCCCGCAGATAGATCAGATCCCCGCGATCTTCATAAATGACGACGGAAGAACCGCTTCCCAGAAAGGAATAGCGCGCCCACTTCTCGCCACCCTCGATACTTTCCAGGAGATAGGCGGTGGGGCCATGATCGATCTTGGCGAAGGCCGACACGGGAGTATCGTAATCCGCCAGAATCTCCCGGTAGATCGGTATGAGGTTTCCCTCTCGGGCGTACTGGCGAAACTGATCAAGATTCAGTGAGTACGCTGGCGTCGGCACGACAATGGTCCTATCGCTCCTGGCTGACGATTAACTTCTGCCCGACTTCAATGATGTCATCCGGTAATTTGTTCCATTTTCGCAACGTATCGACTTTGACTCCATAACGCCGGCTGATGCGATACAGGGTTTCGCCCGGCTTTACGATGTGAATGTTCTGAGCGCTCTTGCTCTCTGCTTGCATTTCCGCCGCAGCCGACGTGTCGAGAGCCTCGGTCTGTGAACTGGGCGCTGTTCCCAGCAATTCCGTAATGCTCGGAACGGACTCCTTCGGGAAAGATTTTTCGGGCGCCGGCGCTGTACGCTTGACGCCCGCATTGGCCTTGCGCTCAAGGAGCGCCGCTTCTTTCATCGCTTCGGCTTCCTCCTGCACATGCGCCATTTGCTCACGGACCGCTTGCAGTTGCGCGCTCAACTCGCGGGTCTTCGCTTCATATTCCGCCAACTCCCGCTTGCTCCGTTTCACTTCGCTGTCCAACTCTCCGGTTCGCTTTTCCTCTTGAGCCAGAAGCCGTTGAAAATTCAAGCTACGGGCCTTTTCTGCCTCGTACTTCTCAGTGAGAACGCAGCCGCTGAGAAGAAGACCTCCACAAATTACGGTGAGGACCCGTGCAACAGGTTTGAGTATCGACTTTCTCACGTGATAGACCTCCTTCATGGACACCTCCTGATCGACTATCGAGGCTTTCATTTTTCCGGCCAGAGCCATTACCGGCGATTTCAATCGATACAAAAACTGAGGAATAGGATTTGATAGAATAGTGGCTAACGCTGCGAAAGTCAAAGGGATTGGGGCGGCTTCACGGTTTGACCGGCTCCCTCGGGCTATGCTACCGTTTGGCCGCTTCGAGCGTCAAACCGATCCTGAAAGATTCACGGCTTCTGCCTTCATATCTCCAGTTCAACCGACTCGATGGCTATCACGGACGTTCAGGCTCGACTGACTGCCCTGCGGGATGAAATTCGCCGCCACGATCACCTTTACTACGTAAAGGCACGCCCGGAGATTTCAGATACGGCCTATGACCGCCTGTTTCGGGAACTCACGGAGCTTGAGCGGGCTCACCCGGAGCTGGTGACGATCGATTCCCCCACTCAACGTGTGGGAGCCCCGCCTCTGGCAGAACTCAAGAAAGTTCGGCATGAGCGCCCGATGTTGAGCTTGGATTCGATCCTCGATCAGGCCGACGTGCTGGCATTCGATCAGCGCATGAAGCGGGAGCTTGACGTCTCCTCCGTCAGTTACACGGCTGAGCCAAAGTTTGACGGCCTGTCCGTCGAATTACTTTATGAAAAAGGTCTGTTCACAAGAGGAGCCACGCGAGGCGATGGCACGATGGGTGAAGATGTCACCGTCAATTTGAGAACGATTCGCTCCTTGCCGTTACAGCTGCTTCCACAGTCAGGGTTCCCCGATCACGTGGTCGTGCGGGGGGAAGTGTACATGCGATTGGACGAGTTTCAGGCCTTGAACCGTCGAATGACCGAGCGGGGTGAGGAGGCCTTTGCCAATCCAAGGAACGCCGCCGCCGGAGCACTTCGCCAGCTGGACTCGACAATCACGGCGGACCGACCGCTCGTCGTGACTTGCTACGAAGTGATGGCCCACTCGGGACTTGAGCTGACTTCTCACTGGGACGAGCTCGATGCCTTGACCAGGTGGGGATTTCCCGTCCCGCTTCACCGCCGGCAATGCGCGTCGATCGAAGAGGTGATCGCGTATCATCACGAGACGGAGTCGATGCGCGACAGTCTCACCTACGAGATCGACGGAATCGTCGTAAAGGTCGACCGTCGGGATTGGCAAGAACTGCTCGGCTTCAAGTCCAGAAGCCCCCGCTGGGCCATTGCCTACAAATTCACGCCGCGCAAGGAAATCACGATCGTGCAGGACATCGCCGTGTCCGTCGGACGAACCGGGACATTGACACCTCTCGCGCTCCTCACCCCTGTCGAGGTCGGCGGAGTCACGATCAGCCGTGCCACGCTCCACAACGCCGATGAGGTCGCAAGGAAAGACATCCGTGTCGGTGATACTGTCAAGGTGGAACGCGCCGGCGACGTCATTCCTGCAATAGCCGAACGTATTCCTGTTCCGGGAGAACGCCGTAGCGAACCGTTCCGCATGCCTGACACCTGCCCTGTCTGCCAATCGGCTGTGGCGCGGGAAGGCGCCTACTATTACTGTACCGGACAGTCGGTATGCATGGCCCAGATCAAAGGTGCTATCGAGCATTTTGCCTCGAAGAGCGCTCTCAATATCGAGGGGCTGGGAAAGAAAACCGTGGCTCAGCTGGTGGACGCGGGTCTTGTTCGCTCATTGGCCGATCTGTACCGGCTGACGAAAACGCAGCTTCTGGGGCTGGAAGGATTTGCCGACCGATCGGCCGGTCTTTTGCTGGAATCCATCGAACGTAGTAAAACCGTCCCGCTCGACCGTTTCCTGATGGGACTGGGAATCCGGCAAGTGGGACAACATGTCGCCAAGGTTCTGGCCCGTGAATTCGGTTCGTTAGGCCTGATCATGGAAGCCGGCGAGGCCCGGCTTCAGCAGGTGAAAGAGATCGGGCCCGAGATTGCGGCCAGCCTCGTGTCGTACTTCTCCGAAAGACACAACAGCCGGGTGATCCAAGAACTGATCGAGTCCGGATTCCAGATTGCAACGGCTTCGGGCGCTCTTCCCGCTGATGACACATTGGCGGGCAAGACATTCGTGTTTACAGGGGGACTCGCTGATTTGACCCGAGAAAGAGCCAAGGCATTGGTAGAGGCTCGCGGCGGACAGGTCTCTTCCAGCGTCAGCAAGAAAACATCCTATGTGGTGGCGGGAGCCGATGCGGGGTCGAAGCTGGAACAAGCTCAGAAGCTCGGAGTCACGGTTCTGTCCGAGCAGGAATTTCTGCAGCTAGTGGATGGAGATCCGTAGCCGTCCGCCGGCGAGTGCGGCCAACTAGCTGACGAGATTCAGATTGGGCGTTTCGACGGGAGCCGGATGCTTTTCTTCCCGGAAAATCTGGACGCTGCGGATCGAGCGCGGCTCGGCCTCATGAATAATGATGCGGCAGTTTCCTATGTGTAGCTCCTCCCCGACCTTGGGGATTCTCCCGAGCTCCTGCTGAATCAGCCCGCCGATGGTCACGGCTTCGTCGCCGAGATCGACCTTCAGGAAATCGTTGACCTTCCGGACTTCAGTCCGGCTGTGCACGAGGATCTGGTTCTTCCCAAGGCGTTTGATCAATTCTTCCGTGATATCCGTTTCATCCATAATCTCCCCGACAACTTCTTCAAGCAGGTCCTCGAGGGTGACGATCCCCATGACACCGCCGAATTCATTGACGACGACGGCCATATGCCGCTTCTCCTGCTGAAACTGCTTCATGAGATCGTCAGCCGTTTTGCCGGCCGGAACGAAAATCGGCGGGTAGGCGATGTCTTTCAACTTGGCGTCGGATTGCCCCTTCGCCAGTTCCGTCAACGCCCGGGTCTTGTAGAGGATACCCGTAATGTTGTCGAGCGTGCCGTCGTAAACCGGAATGCGGGAGTACTTTGAGTTGTACAGCAGCTCCTGCGCCTCTTTAAGACGAAGATTGCCATCCAATGAAAAGACGTAGAGCCGCGGAGTCATCGCATCTTCCGCCGTAATGTCTTTCAGCTGGAAGACGTTCTTGATCATCTTGACCTTCTCAACTTCGATCGCCCCGGCCTTGCCCCCCTCGTCCAGCATGATCTTGAGTTCCTCCTCCGTCACGAGAGGCAAGGTCAGGCCCTTTCCGCCCGTCACTTTATGGATGAACGGCACCATGACAGCGAGAATCGGCTTGAGGAGGAGCTGCACCCAGTAGACAGGATAGGACATATTCAAGGTGACCGGAACGGCAAACTTGGCCGCCAGTGTCTTTGGAATGACGTCCACCGAGACAAGCAGCACGAAGGTAAGGAGGCCCACGACCACCGCAATGGTATCGTCGAAGAACGTCCGCTCCCCGCCATACTTATTCAACGTCAGAAAAGTGGCATACATCGGGATGGCGGTTCCTACGAGACGATCACCCACCAGGATCGTCGCCAGAAGCTTTTGCGGGTCGCTTCTGAGAAGAAGGGCCATTTTGGCGCGCCTGTTGTGATTCTGAGACAAGGCACGCAGCTTGGTCTCGTTTACGGCAAAGAAGCCGATCTCCGCCGTTGAAATAATGGCAGAAAGAAGAATAAGGCCCAGTAAGATCGCAATATCCATGGGAATGAGATTAGGGACGGCCGGTAATGCCGATGAGCCGGTCATGACCGTGGATCGTTACGCCATCACCCGTCGTGATGGAACGTGAGCGGACAGCAGCGAAACCAATGGGAATTCGAACAGGGCTCTTGGGAGAAATAGTATTCATGGAGAGTAGATCTATCATAGGAGGGGGTGAGGGGCAAGCAGATGATAAAAAGCTGTCATGAAATCAAGCAGTTGCGTTCTATGCCCGCAAGAATCCTAGGGTTTTGAGCCCCTACCCGTCATCTCTTACGATATAGGGCTGGGTCGACAGTTCGGACTCCAATCGCCCGGCCGCATCTTCAGCCTGGGATTCGGTCTTAAACTCTCCAACTTGGACCCGATAGCGACGGCCTTCTGGAAGATCGACGGTCTGGATACGACCTCCTGGATAGACTCTTTTCATCCGTTCCAGCAGGCTCACGGCATTCTGATACTCCGAGAAAGAGCCGATCTGGACCCTCAAGGGCCCCATATCCGCCACCCTTCCCTGGTATCCCACGACCTTCAATTCGATCTGGTCGGTTCCATTGCCGACCATCCCGATCGCCTGGGCGCCGGCAAGCGAAAGATCCAGCACCCGTCCTTTCGCAAACGGACCTCGGTCATTGATCCTGACGGTAACGTGCCGGCCGGTGCTGATGGAACGAACCACGGCAATGGATCCGAGAGGCAGCGTGCGATGGGCGGCTGTCATCTGATGCATATCATACCGCTCACCGTTGGCAGTTTTATTGCCATGAAACCCGGGTCCATACCAAGAAGCCATGCCACGCTCGACATAGCCGATGGGATATCCGGGGAAATAGGTCGGTTTTGGAGGGTGTCCTCCGCAGGCAGGAAGAAACGTAACAAGGAAAATGCCGAGGAGACTGTGGAGGAAACGGAGCCCCAGCAGATGAGGTCCCTGTCGCACAATTAGAACTCGTCGAGCGATTGATCCCGCAGAATGGAAAGGGCTTTCTCGGTATTGGAGACTGTCAGAACGACGATCGCCCGCTTTCCTTCTCGCGAAGGAGTGCAGTAGCCGCATTTGATGTTGATGCGAGCGCGCGTGAGAATGTCGGCAACTTCGTTCAATGCACCTGGTTTATTTTCCAGACTGAGCAGGAGTGCTGTCTCTTCGGCAAACTTGATCTTGGCCGCTTTCAGTGCGGCCCGCGCGCCATCAAGATCCGCAACCAAAATTCTGAGCTTGCCTGTTCCCGTAACTTCCGGCGCAGAAAAGGCTTTGATATTGACCCCTGCTGAACCCAGCACAGAAGCCACCTGCGCCATGACACCAGGCCGACTCTGTCCGCTGATGACCAATTGCGTGGTGGTAGGCATTCAATCACTCCCTCCCCGGTTACCGGGATCGAGTACGACTCCTATCATTTCTCGTGGGTGAACAGCAATATCTTTCGGTCTTCTCCTGAAGGAAGCGGCTCGACGGAAACCAGCAGCTGGACGGATGATGGATGAGCCAGCAAGGTGCTTGGTTTGCCCGACTCCTGTTCGCGGCCGTTCAGAATCACTAAGGCCGGGTTCTCGTAGCCGATGGTTTCGACGGCGATCGCTTTCCCCGACGGGAGAAAAGCCGAGACTTCCAGCCGTTCCTCGAATGCAAGCGATCGCTCCATTTCTTGAATGCGAAACTGAAGGCGCTCGACAAACTGCTCCGCCGAAATGAACTCGTCAACGCTTCGCGGCTCAATGGTAGCGGTTGAACGCGGAGAAACCAATCCCAAGAGACTCATGGCAACACCTACAGCACATGACAGATTCCGTTGACGAATGTGTATTCATAAATGCAGCTGCATGCCAGTGACGCATCGGCCACCAGCTTCTGGGTCGATTCCTTCAGCCCCCGTGGAACGAGGAGATAGAAAGGGATGCCTCTGGTCACAGCCTTTTTCCATTTGTCCACGGTCTGCGGATCCGCAAGCGAGTCCTCGGTCTCGACTTCCGCCATCCATTCCATCGTGTTGCCGCCTGAGCTGACAAACCAGCCGACGATATCGCATTGCTGGCTGGGGTCCGCCCAGGGATTCAATTCGAGGCTCGTTCGGATGGTCACTTTGCAGACGAATGCCTTAGCCCACCGCTGAGCAACCAGGCTGACGACCTGATCGTGAACTGTCTCGATGCCCTGTTCCCGAAGCGTCGTGCTCATAAGAATGCCCTCAGGCCTATGAACAGCCGCTCGTCGCTCCACAGGTCTCGCACTTGAGGCAGGTGCCATTGCGCACCATGGTGAACTGCTTGCACTCCGTACAAGGGTCTCCCTCGTATCCTTTTTGACGGGCCACTTGCACAGCCGTCAGCGTCAGCGTTTCACGCGTCAGTTCGACTTTGTGCGCGACGCTGCCGTTCCCATTGCCGTGCCCATTCCCTCTATGGAGCGGAGTGATGCCGCGGCGTGATGGAAACATCTCCGTGCTGATCGAGGCCGAAGCCAACGTCTCCGGGCTGGCCTCCTCATCGGAACATTCGGGGTCCTGCTCGTCTTTCTTCACCGAATCCATCCGCAAATCCTCTTCCTTGACCTGGGCCAGATCGTACCGGTCCAAATAGGTCACGGCAAGCTCGCGGAAGATGTAGTCGATGATCGACGTCGACATCTTGATGCGGTCGTTCAGCTTGACCGGACCGTTCGGCTCGAACCGCGTAAAGACGAACGCTTCGACGAATTCTTCCAACGGAACCCCGTGCTGCAGACCGAGAGAGATCGCGATGGCAAAACAGTTCATCAAGCTGCGGAAAGCCGCGCCTTCTTTGTGCATGTCGAGAAAAATTTCTCCGACCGTACCATCCTCGTATTCACCCGTCCGGAGGTACAGCTTGTGGCCGCCGATGACGGCCTTCTGCGTATATCCATTGCGCCGGGTCGGAAGCGGACGGCGTTTGGCCAAATAGCGGACGAGAACCCGTTCGGTAATTTTTTCCGCGACACTGAGCACTTCCGTCGACGCTTCAACCGTTTTTCCACTGTCCGTCGATGCGGACAACGGCTGGCTCAGCTTGGACCCGTCGCGATAGAGCGCCACGGCCTTGACCATGCTCTTCCACGCAAAGAGATAGGCGGCCTTGACCTCCTCCAGCGTGGCGTCCGCCGGCATGTTGATCGTCTTACTGATCGCGCCGCTGATGAAGGGCTGCGCCGCCGCCATCATGCGAATGTGCGCATCGACGGCAATGTACCGCTGGCCGATTCGGCCGCACCGATTGGCACAATCGAAAATCGGCAGGTGCTCGGCTTTGAGATGCGGCGCGCCCTCCACCGTCATCGTACCGCAGCAATAATCGTTGGCGGCCGCGATTTCTTCCTGGGTAAATCCCAGCGCTTTCAGCATGTTGAAATTCGCCTCGGTCAGCTGGAGGTCGGTCAGTCCGAGCTTCTCGCGGCAGAAGTCTTCACCGAGCACATATTTATTGACGGCAAACTGGATTTCAAATGCTTGCGCCAATCCGCTTTCCAGCCGGGCCAGCGCGGCATCGTCGAAGCCCTTTTGCTTCAGCGTTTCGTGATTGATAAACGGCGCGCCCTGCAAGGTCTGACGGCCGACGCAATAACTGACGATGTCCTGCACCTGGGATTCCGTATAGCCCAGCGTCGCCAATGCGGGCGGCAGGCTTTGGTTGATGATTTTAAAGTAGCCGCCGCCGGCCAACTTTTTGAATTTCACCAGGGCAAAGTCTGGCTCGATACCGGTCGTGTCGCAATCCATGACCAGACCGATCGTTCCGGTCGGCGCAATGACGGTCACCTGGGCATTGCGATAGCCATAGGCCGTCCCCAATTCGAGGGCGCGATCCCAGGCACGCCTCGCGGCAATGAGCAAATCCGGGGGACAATGCTCCGCCTGGATGCCCATCGGCGTGATCGTCAATCCTTCGTACTCTTCTGTAGGTGCATTATAGGCTGCGCGGCGGTGATTGCGGATGACGCGCAACATGGCTTCACGGTTCTTGGCATAACCGGGGAACGGCCAGAGTTCCGCCGCCATTTCCGCCGATGCGCTATAGGCTTCACCGGTCATGATGGCGGTGAGGGCTCCGCAAATCGCCATCGCGTTGGGGGAATCATAGGGAATCCCTTGCCGCATCAGGACCGTGCCGAGATTCGCATAGCCAAGACCCAACGTCCTGAACTGATAGCTCTTCTCGGCGATCGACCGGCTGGGGAACGAAGCCATCAGTACGCTGATTTCGAGCACGACGGTCCAGATGCGCACGGCATGCCGGAAATGTTCCAGTTCGAACTGGCCCTCGGGTGTGAAGAACTGGGACAAGTTGAGGGATGCGAGATTGCAGGCCGTGTCGTCGAGGAACATATACTCGGAGCAAGGATTCGACGCATTGATGCGCCCATCTTCCGGACAGGTATGCCATTCGTTGATCGTCGTGTCGTATTGTGTCCCCGGATCGGCGCAAATCCAGGCGGCCCATGCAATGCGGTCCCACAGATCCCGCGCCTTGACGGTTTTGGCCACCTTGCCGTCGATTCGCCGCTTGAGTTGCCAATCGCTGTCTGCTTCCAATGCCGTGAAAAACTCGTTGGGGATACGGACACTGTTGTTGGAATTCTGGCCGGAGACCGTTTGATAGGCCCTGCCGTCCCAATTCGTGTCATATTCGTGGAAGACAAAATGCGTGAATCCTTGCTGCGCATAGGAATACATCCGTTGAATGTAGGCTTCGGGAACGGCGTCGCGCCGGGCCGCCGTGAGCGCCTCTTTCAGAATGGGATTTTGCTTTGGATCGATTGAAATGCGCGGAGCGCCGTCGGCATCGACGACATGACAGGCTTTCAGCACTGCGTTCAAACGCTGGGCACAGATCTTCGAGCCGGTCACCATCGCAGCGACCTTCTGTTCTTCGATCACTTTCCAGTCGATGAACTCCTCGATATCGGGGTGATCCAGATCAAGGCAGACCATTTTGGCCGCCCGTCTCGTGGTGCCGCCGGACTTGATGGCGCCCGCAGCGCGATCGCCGATCCGCAAAAATGACATCAGCCCCGACGAACGCCCGCCGCCGGAGAGCGACTCCCCGTCCCCCCGCAACCGCGAAAAGTTGGTACCGGTGCCGGAGCCGTATTTGAACAAGCGCGCTTCCCGCACCCACAAATCCATGATGCCGTTCTCGTTGACGAGATCGTCATCGACGGACTGGATGAAGCAGGCATGCGGCTGTGGGTGTTCGAATGCGTTGGTCGCCTTGACGACTTCACGGGTTTTCGGATCGACGTAATAGTGGCCCTGTGCCGGACCGGACAAACCATAGGCATAGTGCAGCCCTGTATTAAACCATTGAGGCGAATTGGGCGCGGCCATCTGGTGGGCCAGCATGTAACACAGCTCATCGTGGAAAGCAGCACTATCCTCAATGGTTTTGAAATAGCCGTACGCCTTTCCCCAATGCGTCCAGCAGCCGGCCAACCGCTCGAACACTTGCCTGGCATCCTTCTCTCCCCCCAAAACAGGCTTGCCGTCTTGTCCGATGATCGGATTGCCGGCCTCATCCCGTTGGGGCACTCCAGCCTTTCGAAAGTACTTTTGCGCCAGAATGTCGATGGCGAGCTGGGACCAGGACTCTGGGATATCGATTTGGTCCAACTTGAATACGGTCGATCCATCGGGATTGCGTATCTCCGATGAACGTTTCACGAACTTCAAGCCTTCATAGGGACTTTGTCCGGAACGTGTAAATCGCCGTTCTATTCTCACGATCTCTCCTCCCCTAAAGGGTGATGTGGTTGCGCTAAGCGGGTGCGTGCTGAATCGAAAAACCTGAGGTGCCGAGATCGGTCATACGACCTCAAAAATAACCCGTGGGTAACGGCTGCCTCCTGGTCGGCTATCGAGAATTCAGCAGCGGAATGACTACATATAGCCATTCAAGATAATTGTCAATACCAAATGTTGTGGTTGGACTGGGGATTGAGAGGAAAGCCTGTGGATAACTGCGCGTCCTTGCCAGAAGCTCATTCGGGAAGAAATACAGCCCGGTTGTCCACAGATTTTGGCTGCGCAACCTGCCTGTATCCGATAAAAACGGAGCAGGGGGGAGAAAAAAACTAGAAGGCCATGCGTCCAAGACGAACGATGGCCTCATCCATTCCTTTCAGCGGAATAAACCGACCGGCGATACCGAGCACAAGAATCTGGGAATCACCCAACCTGCTCTCATAAGAACTCGCCAGTCCCCAATTCCGACGAACGGTGCGTGGGCCGACAAAGCTCGTGACCAATTCATGACTGTGCGAACGGAAAATGGATCTGACCATGGTGCGTTCTCGGCTCGCTTGCGCCTGATCGCCTCGATCCAAGGCCTTCCCCATTTCAATCTCGACGAATTTCAGGTAGTCGTCCATCACGGGGTTCGTGAGCGCCAGGCCGACACATATACTCAGGACCGCGACCAGCAGTGTAAGGCGGAACAGGCTCACGCGAATCTCCCTTTGACAAAATCTAGCGGCATGATTAGCCTACCGATCGCTTCACCCCCGAAGCAAAACCGCAGCCCCCTCTAACCGACCGAACAGGAGGAGCTATGTTCGTTTGGAGCAAACGCCTAGTCGCAGTACTGTTGGGACTGTTCATGCTCATGTTGGGAGCCTTTCTCATCCATGGTGCTCCGGATAGTGCCAGCGGGCTCAAAATTCACACGACCAGATGGATGGCCCTCAACTACATCGGCTTAACCGTCTGGGTCTTCGTCTGGATGATCGACCAGGCGCGCATGCGGGCCAAGAATGTTTGGATCTGGCTTGTCCCTTTCACGCTCGCGCCCTTGCCGACGCTTCTCCTGTTTGTCTTATTTCTTCAGCGCCGCATAACGCCAGGCTCATGAGCTTGCATCAGGTACGTGCTCTTCTGCTTCCCGTGGAAGCTGGTGGCGATACCGCCAGACCAACCAGACACCCGGCAGCGCGAGCAGGAACGAGATAAAGAAAAACTGCGCCCATCCAACGAGCGTCACTAATTCTGCGGATGGACGGCCTGAGAACACTCTGCCGAAGGCCTCCAATGAAGACAAGAGCGCAAACTGAGTGGCCGTGAATCGATGGTCGCAAAGCGACATCACCAACGCCACGAAGGCTGCAGTGCCCATCCCACCCGTAACGTTTTCTACAATGATCGATGCCGCCAGTCCGACATAACTTTTTCCGGCCCAGGCCAGGAACATAAACGCCAAATTCGAAATGGCCTGAAAAATTCCAAAGTACAGAAGGGACCGCACGAGGCCGAGCTTCGCCATCGCAAGCCCCCCTGCCAGTGCGCCCAGCAGCGTGGCGGCAATTCCGATTCCTTTGACATAGCCCACATCGCTTGCTGAAAATCCCAGGCCTCCGATGAAGAACGCAGTTTGGAGCGATCCGGCCACTGCATCGCCCACTTTATAAAGCACAATGAGCCCGAGCAATCCATAGATGCCGGGACGGGCAAACAGTTCTCGCAGGGGAAGCCCCACGGCTTCAGCCACAGTCGCCGGCCCCGGTCCGACCGCGGGAGGTTCAGGGCTAAGCAGAATCGTCACGACGCCCGCTCCCATTACTGTTGCAAGGAACAGATAGGTAGCCTGCCATCCGATGAGATCGGCTAAGACCAGGGCGCCGGCGCTGGCCAACAGGAGCGCCAGGCGATAACCGTTCACCCAGACAGCAGCACCGAATCCTCGCTCGGGAGGCAAAAGCAGATCGGTTCGATATGCGTCGTATACGATATCGAGTGAAGCAGACATAAAAGCCACAACGAATGCGATCGCTCCCAGCAATTCAGGCCGCTCGCCCGGGCCGGCGATGCCCATCACCGCCAGACCGACTGCTACGGCAACCTGAGCAAGTAACATCCACCCCCGGCGCCGACCCAGCCACGGGGGTATGATCCGATCCATGAGCGGCGCCCAGAGAAATTTCAGCGTATAGGGAAGACCGACGAGAGTGAAGATGCCGATCGTCTTGAGATCGACACCGACCACCGTGAGCCAGGCTTGCAACGTCCCGGCCGTCAGCGCCAGCGGCAATCCGGACGCAAAGCCCAGCGGCAGCATGATGCCGATGCGTCTGTTGCCGAGAAGCTGTTTGAGCGATGCTGTAGCCATTGAACGTTGAGCACCCGTGTCGTGCGGCTAGCATAACACTAGGCGAGGCGCAGCATCAGGAGATTCACGAAATACACCGAGCAAATGCGACGGCATTCGCTCCGCCTTTAACGAAGCAGTTTGAACTTCAGCAGGGTTGGCCGTTGAAGGCGCAGGGTTTGTACCGGGAGATGTCGAACTCGATGTTTTCTTGATAGACGCGTTCGTTGCCGTTGACCCCGTCCTGTTCCGGATCGTTCCACATGGTGTGATTCCACCAATAGAAGAGCGGATGGATCTCCGTCTGATACACCGGGTTGCCGAAGTTACTGCGGGCGTATTCCTGAACCAAGCGGCCGGTCACGTAATCGACCTGCCCATTGCCCTTCAACGAGAACAGCATGAGAAACAGCCGAGCCTCGTGATCGTACAGTTCATCGACGCGAGTGCCGACATCTGGCTCGATCGGAAGCAACTCCTTGGACCAGCCGTTGTTCCCGGAACCGAGCAGACTGACAGTGAGGAGAATGGAAAAGACGCCCCTCCGAATCATCACAATAGGCTTTCCCGCCGTGCAAGGGTATTGGTATGCATGCTACCACTCCGGCAAGTGGCCTTCAACCAACTCTACCCGGCAAGAGCGCTTGCCCGGCATGCAAACACCTCTCTATAATGCAGAGCCTACAATGAAACGTGCGACGCTACATACATTGGGCTGCCGGCTCAATCAGGCGGAAACCGCCGTGATTGAGTCGCGATTACGTCGCGATGGCTATCGCGTTGTAGACCTCGGAGAACCAACGGATCTGCTTGTCCTGAACACCTGCTCGGTCACAGACGAGGCTGAACGCACCTGTCGCTATGTCATTCGCAAGACCTTGAAGCATTCACCGGATGCATTCGTCGCGGTGACCGGATGCTACGCGCAGACCGGAGTTCAAGAATTGCGGACGATCCCCGGTATCGACCTCATCGTCGGCAATCAATTTAAATGGGATCTGCCGTCGTTCCTGCCGGCACCGCATGCCCTCAGAAAACAGCCGGAAGCTGAAGTGCTTCACACCAAGACGATCGATCGCGAAGATTTTGTGCTCCCCGATTTTGGCGAGCCCGATTCCACGAGGGCGCTGCTGAAGATCCAGGACGGATGCAACGTCATGTGCAGCTTCTGTCTCATCCCCTTCGCACGCGGCCGTGAACGCAGCCGCCTGGCTGACGACGTGTTGCTCGAAGCGAACCTGCTGGTCTCCGGCGGATATCGAGAGGTCGTGCTGACCGGCGTCAATATCGGGCAGTACCGTCACGATGGCGTGAATCTGGTCGGCCTGATCAAGCGGTTGGAAACCATCGAAGGACTCGAACGAATCAGGATCTCATCGATTGAGCCGACGACGGTGACGGAGTCTCTCCTCGATCTGATGGCCTCCTCCTCGAAACTTTGCCCCTATCTTCACATCCCACTCCAAAGCGGCGATGACGAGATCCTTTCTGCCATGAACCGTCCCTACAATGCAGCGGAGTTTCGCTCGCTCATCACGCGTGCGCTGGCGGTGGTTCCCGGTCTCGGTTTAGGAACCGATCTGATGGTCGGGTTTCCCGGAGAGTCTGAAAAAGCATTTTTGCGTACCGCGGAGCTGGTTAAAAGCGTCCCCTTTTCGTATTTCCATGTCTTCACTTTCTCCAGGCGGCCGGGGACGGCAGCAGCCAAACTCTCCAGTGAAGTCCCCGTCCATGTGGCTCGAGAGAGGGCCAGAACCTTGGCTGAACTTTCCCGAACAAAACGACTGGCCTTTGCCGAACAGGCGATCGGAACGGCGGTTTCGGTCCTCTTCGAGTCAGGCGAAGCGGACGGGCTCAGGCTCGGAACGACTCCTCGTTTCTTGAAAGTCGCCGTACCGGCGGACATCGATTTGACCAATCAGGTTCGGCATGTTCGTATTACCGGCGCATCGGATCGCTGGGCTGTCGGGCAGTTGCTTTCGGCTGATGAAATCGGACAGAGGTCTCCCCTCCTATGAGTACCGAGCCCAAACCCCGTCAAGTTCACCTCGAGACGTTCGGCTGCCAGATGAACGAGTATGACTCCGAACTCGTTCGCGCGCTTTTGAAACAAGAAGGCTACGCGTTCACGGAAGACCGCGAACGCGCCGATGTCATTCTCATGAATACCTGCGCAATCCGGGAAAACGCGCACACCAAGGTCTATACCCACCTCTCGGATCTCAAGGCGTTGAAGAAATCCCGTCCATTGGTCGTGGGAGTGCTCGGTTGCATGGCCCAGAATCTCAAAGAGGAACTGACGGAGAAAGAACCGCTCGTGGACGTGCTGGCCGGTCCTGATGCGTACAGACAACTGCCGACCCTGATCGACAATGCGATCCGTTCCCAAGAACAAGGCGAAGCGTTCAAGGGACTTGCCGTGGACTTGTCCGAGTACGAGACCTACAACGATGTCGTGCCCGAACGCAACGACGGCGTCAACGCCTGGATCGCCGTCATGCGAGGCTGTGACAATTTTTGCAGTTTCTGCGTAGTCCCCTATACGAGAGGCCGGGAACGTTCACGGGACCCCGTCGGAATCGTGGAGGAAGCGCGCCTGATCGCCGCACAGGGATTTAAGCAAATCACGCTCCTCGGACAGAACGTCAACTCCTACCATTTCGGCGAGTGGGATTTTGCGCGACTGCTCACGGCGGTCGCCGATGTGCCGGGTATCGAACGGGTGCGTTTCACCTCACCCCATCCCAAAGACTTTCCCCTCCCGTTGCTTGAAGCGGTCGCTTCACATCCTAAGATTTGCAAACACATTCACTTGCCGTTGCAATCGGGCAATGATCGCATCTTGGAAATGATGAATCGCACCTACACAAGACGGGACTACCTCGGCCTCGTCGATCGCATCCGTTCAATCAACCACGACATCGTGCTGACGACCGATGTCATTGCCGGTTTCTGCTCTGAAACCGATGCGGAGTTCGCCGATACCTACAGGCTGCTCGAAGAAGTCCGTTATCACGCAGCGTTTATCTTTCTCTATTCGGAACGGAAAAACACGATTGCGGCCAGAAAGTTTCCGGACGATGTGCCCGGCAGCGTCAAGTCTGAACGAGTCACAGCGCTGGTAGAGCTTCAACGAAGGATTTCGGTCGAACGGAACCGCGAGTATCTGGGGAAATCCCTATCTGTGTTGGTGGAAAGGGATGCAAAAAAGTCTCATCTGCAGGCCATGGGGAAAACGGATGGGAACATCACCGTTGTTTGGGACAAAGCTGACGCCCCATGTACTCCCGGTCAGATCATCTCGCTTTCGGTCTATGACGTCTCCGCATCGACGCTCTACGCCAGGCCGGCATAAGTCCACAACCTTCACCTGCCCTCCCTCTCACTGCTGCTCTCCACTATGCAAAAACGAACAGACCTGCACCAGAATCGTCTTTCCAGCGATAGCGCTTTTCGCTGCCGTCGTCTCCGCAGAGCGCTGGGCTTTATGTGACCCGCTTTCCCATTTCCCATCTTCCTCCTTTGCGCGTTGAATGGATTCGGCACACATACTTCATAAAGCTTCCATACAATCAATGAGTTGCATCTATTACGTTATCTGACACATTCCTTTCAAGCCGCTACCAGATAAACACGTAGCTTCACTTCGATTAACCGTGACTCTGCCAAGCTCCTGTAACGTCCGAGGGCACAGTCTTTGCTTGGCTCTAGTGCGATTTCAAAGAGATCAACCCTTACCCCGATGGAGCCGCGGCATGAACCAGATTTCAAACCGATCTGAGAATTCAGAGGGAAAATCTTCCCCCTCAGTCAGTCTCGAGACCATTATCGCGATGGGACTTTTCGGATGGCTGGCACTCAGCATGACCCTCATGGGCCTGGGGATCTGGTAGGCAGCCTAACAACGTCGAACGCGATATCCGATTGCACGCCATCGCTCCGGTCCCCATTCCGAAAAAGGAGAACCGCCATGATCACCCCTTCGCTTCTGACAAAAACGCTGGCATGCGCATGTCTCAGTGCAGCGGTTGTCGTGACCGGCTGTTCGAGCACATCAAAACTTGCTCACAATTCAAAAGGCAGTGTCTATCTCGAAGAAGTCACGGACTGGTCCTTCGAAGCCAGTCACCCTGCCGTGATCGATCAACTCACGATGATGAAAATCGTCAAGGGAGTCTACAGCGACGAGAGCCGGAACGGGTCATCGAAAATGTCCGCCGGTGGCAGCAAGCCGATGAGAGTATTCAGCGATGAGGATGCGGAGTTTCTTGCTCCCCTGCTTGCACAAGGCTTATCAAAGGCGAAACCCGAACAGCTCGTTGGGTTCCGCGTATCCTCATCGGCAGGGTCAGGCTCTGAACCCACCGCGGGCAGCATATATGTGCAGCAAGGCTCGATCTATTTCACGATCGCCAAAGGCGCCGGTTCGACAACGTTCATGCCCGAATCGGCCGCGCATACCGAACACGCGCCGCCATTCGCAGCAGGCGGCATGGCCGGCGTGACCGCGCAGGTGATCGACTTCCATGCGCTGGCCAAGACTCCAATGCCGGCTGCTATGGCTGCGGCGAAAGCTCCAACCGCCCCAACCCTGTCGGGCAGCGACTCAGCAAAGCCGCAGCAGTCTGCACCGGCATTCTCCATGCCGGTGGGCGAGAGCCAGATCCGTCCGCAAGCCGGCGACCAGCTCAGCAAGGTCAAGGAAACGATCGCCAAGAAGGATACTGAAATCAGTGTGCTACGAAAGGAATCGGAATGGATGAAGCGTGAGTTGCGGGAGCGTGATGAGGAAATCAAGGCATTGAAAGCTTCCGTGAAACAGGCCCCGAAGAAAAAACACGCTGAGGCACAATCGACGCGCTGAGCGGTCTCAGCCGACATCGAGAAGCTCCGGTTGAAGCAAGACAACTTCGCTGGACAGGGGCTGCCGGAAGTTCATACGGCAATAACAGGCATACGTCACATACGTATCCTGCAGACAGTACCGAGCCAACTCAAGCCCCTGTCCCTTCCCCCACATTTCCGCGACCTGCTCCCCGCTTCCCGACTTGGTCTCCACATTCAACGCACGAGCCAACACGTCCAGCTTAACCCAACCGCGCGTATCCCAATTGCTCCACACCGCCATCGTATCGTACACAGGCTCTGTCCTGAATTTAGCCAAATTGACATCCAGACTGGGTTTGACCTGCTGAATGATCGATCGCTTCTTGATGAAGGGAAGATCGAAACCTAACCCATTGTGCGTAATGAAGAGCGTCGGACGGCTCTGGGCCAGCCGGCTCCAGAATTGACGGAGCAGCTCCCGCTCGTTTCCCCCATACCAGGCGACCGCTCCCCGAGGTTCCATTTGATCGGAAAACTCGAGCAGACCGATGCAGACGATTGAGCTGAACGTGCCATCGAAAGCAGATTTGCCGTACTGCTCGTCTTCAACGTGCCGCCGCTCCTCCGCCGCTCCGGCAGTAAACAGATCGAACCCCTCGCCGATCGCCTCTGAATCGCTGCCTGCCTGGTGTTTGCCGACGAGCCTCGCCCATTCCTCTCGAGGCGCCTGGATGGTTTCAATATCGAGGACGACTTTCATGAGGCCACTCCTTCGTGCTGCAGCGCATCGATGATCGGTCGATCGGCTGGAGGAAATTGAAAACCGGCCATTTCATGAGGATAAACCCAGCGTATCTCGGCGCAGTCGAGAGGCGCCGCGAGACCCTTTTCAATCGTGCAACGAAAAAAATGCAGTTCCACCGTTTTATCGGAATAGTCATGTCTGATGATCCGAAAGGGAATGGGCGTGTCGATGCGAATGCTCAACTCCTCGAACAATTCCCGTTGCAGGCACTCCTCCAACGTCTCTCCCGTCTCTCGTTTTCCACCGGGAAACTCCCAAAATCCAGCCAGGTGCACTCCGGGCTTCCGCTTGGCAATTAAATAGCGGCCTTCATGGCGGATCAATCCGGCAGCAACTTCAACAATTTTCACGTTCGGACCTTCCCCTTCGCATCAAACGGATAGGACTTACAGAAAGACTTCATCGGGCATCCCGAACAGCCTGGAGCGCGCGCCGTGCAACAGGTTGCCCCGAAATCCATAATAGCCTGGTTGAAATCGTAACCCTTCCCGCGCGGGATCAACGCTTCCGACAACCTCCACAACTCAGACTTCTGTGTCTTTGGATCGCCCTTCGCAATGAAAACCCGATGCAGGACGCGAATGACATTCGTATCTAAGATCGGTGCATCTTCGTTGAAGGCAAATGAACGAATCGCACCGGCCGTATAGCGTCCGATACCCTTGAACGACAACAGCTCCTCTGCATCGCTTGGCAGCCTTCCTCCATAACGGGCCACCGTCTCACAGGCAATGCTGTGAAGCCGCTCCGGTCTGATGTTGTAGCCCAACGGATACCACGTTTTCTTCACGTCCTTCACCGGCGCACCAGCTAAATCCTCAAAGCTGGGATAACGGTCGAGAAACTCATGATACTTCGGCACAACACGATCTACCTGCGTCTGCTGCAGCATAACTTCTGACACGAGGATGTGATACGGGTCCGAGGTTTTACGCCAAGGCAAATCACGGCCATTTTTTGCGTACCAAGCGAGCAGGCGCCGTTGAAAGCGGCGCTTGAGGCCGGCCTCAGGCATGAACAGCCTTTGGGGCGGCTTTCTTTTTCGACGAGAGGTTGTGCGAACGGTACGGGAGCCCGGCATATGACACCTTTTCTTGGACCGGCATTGTATGAAGCGACTGCGCTAAAATCAAACAGTCCGAGGGCCTCTGGGAGCGCCCTCGAGCTTCTGGGAAGTTGCGCCTGTTCAAGGACGGATTCGCGTGGTACGGTGTATCTATATTCAGCAAGGAGGGGATACCATGGACAGTCATATGACGACGATGGGCACCTCTCGGGTACCCCAGCTTCAATCTTGGGCCGCCGTAGCCCTCCTTCTGGGAAGCGCCACCCTACCCGCTTTTCCCGCTCATGCAAGCAATGATCAGGTTCCCTGGGAATGTTCGAACTATAGCGATGACGCCCAAGCCCGCTGCCTCAACGGCTTTATCGAGCAGCAGCGTGAACAGATACGCAAGCTGGAAGAACAGGTACGGACACAGCAAGAAGCCGTCGGACAACTGAAGGGGCAAATCGATCGCCAAGCAGCGGCAACAGCTGGCTTACAACAGCAGCTATCACAGCATTTACCGACAGCGGTGGTGCCGGCGCCCTACGCCTATGTTTATCCGCCGGCCTTGGGATTGGGACTCTATCTAGGCAGACCTTGGATCTATGGTCCGCCTTACTACTATGGACGCCCATTTTGGGGCCCACGCTACTATGGGCAATGGGGCCGTCGCTGGTAACGTTGGCAGATAACCATTGCGTTACCAGTCTGCGCCCCATCGGTCCACCACGACCTGGTGAACGACGGCATATTTTCCGAGTGTCGCAAGGTAGACCGCCGTCTCCGCAATATCGAATGGGCTGATCTTCTCGCTCCTCAGAATCTCCGCATCAGACGCATCGACCAATTCATCGGCTACCCCGCCAGGGCAAATGGCGCTGACGCGAATGCCAAATGCTTTTCCTTCCTCCGCTAAAGATCGGGTCAGCGCCATGACACCATGTTTTGAGGCGCTGTATGCCCCTGTTCCGGCCCAGGCTTGAACCCCGGCAACGCTCGACATGTTGAGAATGATCCCACCACCCTGTTTCTTCATCAGTTTGAACGCAGTCCGGCAGCAGAAGAACGTCCCCCGAAGATTCACGTTCATGACATCGTCAAACGCTTCGGTTGTCGTTTCAGCAATTCGCCTCCCACCGAAAATCCCCGCGTTATTGACGACAATGTCGACGCGACCGTATTGCTGAAGGGTCTTTTCGAATAGGGCATCAACCTGTTGCTCGTGACTGACGTCCGTCTGAATGACGTAGGCATCGCCATCTTTCTGGCAGATCTGCCTCGCAGTCTGCTCGCACAAAGCCTTTCGTCTGGCGGCCACGACGACCTTTGCCCCTTCCTCTCCAAAACGAAGCGCAATCGCCTTGCCAATTCCGCTGCTACTGCCCGTTACAATCGCGACTTTGTCGAATAATCGCTTCATAGAACACCGCAAATCACAAATGGTTGTAATTTCGTGACAAAATGACAGTTTTCTTTGACAAAACTGCTCGTCATCTTTAGGCTTTCACATTGTAGGACCAATACGGGACCGGAGCATTCAGGCCGACAATTCTGACATCGTCACAAGGCTACGGCATGTCCGAATTAAATCAGCGAGAGCATGATCGCTATTGGGTCGAATTCCCTGCCACCTTCGCCGGCGATTGCGAAGGCTTAGGGATCGTATACAACCTCGGAATAGGTGGATGCAAGGTCGTCACTGATCGCCCCGTCACGATCGGGGCCATGCTGGCAATGTACCTCAAAATTCCTCAACAAACCTTTGCCATTACCGTGCGCATGGCCACCGTGCGTTGGGCCATGCGATACGAGTTCGGGGTGGAATTTCTGGGGATGGAAGAGTGGGAACGGGAACGTCTCACTCATTTCTTGCAGGGACTAGAACCCGCAGCCGCTTAGCTCACAGGACACGAGAGAATTATGGTTACGCGAAAACATCGACGGTTTGCGGTTACTATGCCCGGCACGTTGGTTCAGCGGGATAAATTCCGCCACAAGGGATCGATTCGAGATCTTTCAGCAAAAGGCTGCCGGGTCGAAAGCCTGGTGTCCCCCTTCACTGGCATGCAAGTCACTATTCTGCTCCATGTGCCGGGCGAGCCTAATCCTATCATGATTGAAAATGCTGCAGTTCGGTGGTGCGGATCTCAAGGCATCGGCATCGAATTCCTGATGATCGCCCAGCCGGAACAGGATCGACTCGGCCATTTGATCAAACGGCTCGAAACCACAGCATCCCTGAACTGATCCCTGCGGTCCGTTGCATTTCAAGCGCCAGCTCCGTATCCTTCCTTCCCATGGACTTGTCTTCCCTCTCGCCGGAACAGCTGAGAGAACTCGTGCGCGGCCTCGTCGATGACCGACTGCGTGAGCTAATCGGCGACCCCGATCTCGGCTTGGAGCTTGGGGAAGCGCTTCGCGCGAGACTCAAGTCATCGTTGGCCAACAACGTACGCGTATCGGCGGAAGAGCTTGCCGAAAAGCTCGGCCTTCGCTGGTAACGATCAATGGCCTGGTACCGCCTCGCGTTTCAACCGGCAGTCGCCCAAGACCTGGCCGCCATCGATCCACCGATGGCACAGCGCCTGTTCGACAAGACAAAGTGGATCGCATCCAACGTCGACAATCTCCGCCATGAGAACGTTGCGGAGGATTTGCCGGGCCTGCACAAATACGCAGTCGGTGAATGGCGCCTGTTCTATGCGATCGATCGAGCCGAGCAACTACTGGACATCCACGCCATCGTGCATCGCAACCGGCTTCGGATGTAATTAGCCTGCTATGTCCAGGGGGCCGCTCAGATCAACGGATGAGATATATCGGCGACGTGCAGACGCAGTTTGCCTTGAGCCACGTCGTCCAAATACCGGCGTAATGCTTCTTTCACGACAGGAAATGCAATCGCGTCCCATGGAATCTTGTTCCGCTCGAACAGCCGCACATCCAAGCTTTCCGGCCCCGCTGCGTATTGTTTCGTGAGCAAATGACCCACAAAGGTCATGTATACCTGGCCGATATGGGGCAGGCTCAAGACAGAATGGAGCTGTGTGATGACCACCTGCGCTTGGGCTTCTTCCAGGGTTTCTCGTCTGGCCGCCTCTTCAGTCCCCTCGCCGAGTTCCATGAATCCGGCCGGATATGTCCAAAGACCGGCCTTCGGTTCGATCGCCCGCCGGCAGAGCAAAATCTGCCCCTCCCATTCCGGAATGCATCCAGCGACGATCTTTGGATTGTGGTAATGAATAGCCTGGCAGGCATCGCACACGAACCGGGGCAGATTATCCCCCGGAGGAATCTTTCTCGAAACGGGCTTGCCGCAGTCACCACAATAGTTCATGACGCAATCCAGTAATACCACAGGGTCGACGGATGGATAGCACAAAACATCGCTTCTTTGCACCCTGCCCGCGGGGGCTGGAAAGTGTGCTTGAAGACGAACTTCACAATCTTGGTGTGCCGGCCACTACCAGGTCCGATGGTGGTGTTGCGTTTCAGGCTCCCTGGACCAGCATGTATTGGGTCAATCTCAACAGCCGCATCGCCAGTCGCGTGCTCTGGGAAGTTGGCCACAGCCCATATGGCTCAGAAGACGATGTCTATCGCGCGGCTTGCGCGCTGAGCTGGCCGGACTGGTTTCCGCCATCGCAGACGATCAAAGTGAAGGTCAGCGCACGCCACTGCCCTCTCAAAAGTCTGGACTTCATCACGCTCCGCATTAAGGACGCCGTTTGTGACAAATTTGTCTCCGTCCGCCACAGACGCCCGACGGTGGACACTCGCCAGCCCAACATTAAAATCGACGCCTTTCTCGACGCCACGACCGCAATATTCTATCTCGATACCTCCGGAGATCCGCTCTTCAAGCGAGGGCATCGCATCGCGACGGTCGACGCACCCCTGCGCGAAAATCTCGCAGCAGGATTGCTCAAGCTGAGCGGCTGGACTCCAAACGACGTGCTGCTTGACCCCATGTGCGGCGGCGGGACGATCCCGTTGGAAGCGGCCTTGATGGCCAGACGAATCGCACCGGGCCTTTCGCGAACCTTTGCTTTTGAGCGGTTGCTGCTGCACGACGCAAAACTTTGGGGAAACATGCGCGAAAAAGCACGCCTTAAACAACAATCTGAAACTCCTGCCGCCATCTATGCCTCCGATCAGGATCCTGCCGCCATCAAGATCGCCCAACGGAACTTCCAGGGCGCCGGCGTGGCGATCGACATCCGCCTCCGTCAAAGCGACATTCTCGCGCTTGAGGCTCCTGCCGAACAGGGCATCATGCTGATCAACCCCCCCTATGGCGTGCGATTAAGCCAGCCGGATGAACTGGAGTCCTTCTATCCCAAATTGGGCGACTGGCTCAAACAGCGGTTTGCCGGATGGCGAGCGTACATCTTTACAGGAGACGCGCGCGTTCCCAAGTTGATCGGTCTCTCCCCGTCCAAACGCACGCCTCTTTTCAACGGCGCCCTGGAATGTCGGCTCTACGAGTTCAAGATTGTCCGGGGAACGATGAGAAAATCCGAGTCTTCCCCTCATGACAAGCACTAGGGGCTCAGAGTATTCTGTCCGGGATATGCGTTCCTCCCACCGTCATCTCTCCGCAGGCATAATCCTCCTCACACTTTCAGGTTGCAGCATGGTCCAAAGCTTCTTTTCTTTTCTTGGGCCGCCGGCCACTGCTACGCAGAGCACCCCTATGCGGGAATCGGTGCTCGAACGCGTCAGCCCGCCGGTCCGACGCGACTTGGATCGGTTGGCCGGTGCATCGCATAAGACGATCCTCGCCGCCCATGAAAAAGTCGAAGCCGTGCCGGCACAATTCAAGCGCCGCGTAGCCCTCGATTCACTCAAGCAGCCGTGGGAAGGCTTGCTTGACTTGGAACGCCACGGACTTCTTATCGCGGATATGGCAGAGGGAGGCGCCGTGAATCTTCCCGCTCTGCTCGATGTGCTGGAAGCGGGCATGGACCGAACATCTGAATTTCACAAAGCCATTCCGCTGCCTACAGATGCGATACCAAAAGATCTTGTGGCCTTCATGACTGCCAGCCTGGAACAGGCTGCGCTTCATCGAGACAAGGCGCTGACGAATCTCACGGAAGAAGAGCGGCAGTTCTTGTTTCAGCACGCCGCCTTGTTGGTCGACCATTACAGCCCGCAGATTTCCATTCTGTCGAACCAAACGATCCCACAGGTCAAAGCGAACCTACGATTCGCCGGTCTGCTGACAGAGCAAGTCGACTATGCCGCCTTGATTGCCGCAGCCCAGGTACTAGCCAGGCTCGCCACCGAACAATGGCTCCATCAGCTGGCCACCGCTTTTCCAAACGCGTTGCCGGCCTCGCAAGTTCCCCCCGGCGTCACTGGCGACGTCGTCTTGGTCGAAAACACGTCCTATGGCTTGATCGTCGTCGGAGGCACGGGACCCAACACCTACGAGCTCGATGCGCGCTTCGGGCTCGTCATTGATCTGGGCGGGAACGACCTGTATCGGGGCAGCATCGCCGCTCCGGCCAGCGACCAGCAGGGCAATGCGGTCGTGATCGATCTCAGCGGGAATGACACCTACAGCGGCGCGCCACTCGGTCTCGCAACAGGACGGCTCGGCGTCGGGCTCTTGATCGATCACGCCGGCGACGACGTGTATCAAATGGACCAAGGATCGGGCGGCGCAGGGTTCGGGGGACTTGGTATTCTGTTCGATGCCAAGGGAAACGATGTGTACATGGGTAATCGCCTCACGCAAGGCGCGGCCATCGGCGGCCTGGGATTACTGCTCGACGGTGCAGGCAACGACCGCTACACCAGCCATGGATTCGCCATCGGATTTGGCGGACCACTGGGCGTGGGCGTTCTCATCGACATCCTCGGCAATGATCACTATCAATGCGGCGACAAAATCCCCAGCACGTACAATGCAAACGATGCACCCAACGGCAAACCTGGCGATCCGATGTTTCAGTACGACTGTTTCGGGTTGGGCGCGGGAGCCGGGTCGCGCATCCTCAGCAAGCGGCCGGAATGGCAGGCCCACAGCCTTGCCGGCGGATGGGGCATCTTACTCGACATCGAGGGACATGACCAATATCACAGCGCAAACTTTTCCCAGGGCCACGGCTACTTTTTTGGCGTCGGCATGAAACTGGATTTCGATGGCAACGATCATCACCAGGCCGCTCGGTATGGGCACGGCGCCTCTGCCCATTATGGAACCGCGCTCTTTATCGATCGGCAAGGGGACGACCGGTATGAGTCCTTCGGCCCATTTTACAACGGCGGTGTCGCATGGGATCATGGCGTCAGCCTGATGATCGACGGCGGCAAAGGGCGCGACGCCTATGCCTTCGAACATTCGACCGGGCTTGGCCTGGCGGATCATATGGGATGGGCCGTCTTCATCGACGAGGGAGGAGCCGATTACTACCACAGCCAATCGGGATTCGGCAATGCGTCGGAACAGAGCCTGGCCGGTTTCTTCGATCTCAATGGGAAAGATAATTATACCCTGTCGCCCGATCACACTACGACGGCGAACCAACGTCCACAGAACGGAAGCGTCTTCGTATACCCTAAGGGCGGTGTCTTTCTGGATCGTAACTAGCAGGCTGCGGTGTAAGACATACGAGGCTCAAGCGACCACACTGATATCCGACTGAATGAAGGAAGGGGGAAACTATGCCGTCCAACATCACCATCGGCCCGATCGTGAAAGTCGTTAAAACCGATGAGGAGTGGAAAAAGCTGTTGGCGCCGGAAGCCTACCGTGTCTTACGACACGAAGACACCGAGCGGCCCTTTACCCAGAACATGCACGATAACAAGAAAGCCGGCATCTACTACTGCGCCGGCTGCGACCTTCCCGCCTATTCATCGGAGCATAAGTTCGACAGCGGAACAGGCTGGCCCAGCTTCTGGCAACCGATCGATCCCAAAGCGGTCGAGACGACGACCGACTACAAGCTCATTTTCCCCCGCACCGAAGTCCACTGCGCCCGCTGCGATGGCCACCAGGGACACGTCTTTAAGGACGGCCCCAAGCCGACCGGCTTGCGTTACTGCATCAACGGCGCGGCATTAAAGTTCGTCCCTGCCTGAAGTCTGAGCCATCGTGGAGCACGCAGAAACTTTCCACGGTGGCACCTTGCAAGACTTCGATGCCAAGGGCAGCAGGGTTAGGACCACACGTACACCCTGCACGACCAATCGAATCCAGCCTTAACGGATGCGCAAGAGCATCTCTGCCTAATTGAGACTGCTTCTTTTCCGAAAAATCCAAACTAAGTATTTATTCTAGATCCAATTGTCGTGTATTAATTTCTGCTTGATACAGGCATACTCCGCGACCATTGATCGTTGAACGGTTCACAGATCGAATTCACGGTGAGGGTCTATGCGAAACAGACGTACAGCGCGATGGACCCACAGCCGACGCTCGAGAGAATGCGAAGTCTCCAGTTACCGCCACGGATACGATCCTCCTGATCCGCCAGAGACTTTTCCTGATCGAGATACTGTCTCTCCCTCTCTGCATTGCCTTTCTAATTCGAAATATACTCCCGCTTCATTGACTACCTTTATATTCCTCTCGCACACACACTTTCATCCGGACAAGGAGCCTAAGTCACGGCCAATTGCTTCACCCACGACCCTCATAGACGTAAGCGCAACTGTCCGGAGTGACAACGAATTGATTTGAGTTAGATCGAAAACGACGCTCGGAGATCTACGGAAGTTATCTTGACTCAGGCGTATCTTGAGCGCCCTGTGCGACCGTCAGTTTCACATGGAGGGAACCAGCAGGGTTCTCCGTGAACTTTTTCGAAAGTGTGAGAACGGGCCATGAAGGAAGGCCCTTCTTGCCAAAGCGATACTCATTAATCCCGCATGAGAGGAGATCGACCATGACCCGACAAGGGAAACTCAACATGGCAACCCTGTTCCTTACCTTCTGCGGATGGGCCTGGCTTATCGGCCCGTTGCAGACGCAGGCTGCCACGACCGTCGACACCTTTCAATTTACGGGAAACGGCAAGGAGTATTGCCAAGGCAATCCGAAGTTTTCTGAAACGACCCGTGCCAAAACCGAAGACGGCGTCACCTTGATCATCACGCGTGACCCGCTCAGCACGGACGATGCCACCGCTATTCGAGCCACTATCAACAACAGCGGAAACGCCGACATCGACGCCATCATCATGAACGGGCTGTCGTTCTCTACCAACAACAACGGCAGCGCGCGTCAGATCTCGCTCTTCGGCGCCCTGAACAACGGCCACTTTCTCTCCATACAAGGCCAAGCCAAATTCGACAAACTAGGGGCGCTCATAAAAGTAAGCGGGACATTTGCCGGTGAAATTACCGGTACCTATACGATTGACAAACTCGGCACTCAGAGCGCACCGGTGACTTGCATTTTCAGCGGCACATTCAGCACCGGTAAAAAACTCTAACGGGGGTGACTGTTATGCGACAAGCAACGACGATCTGCGCTCTGATCCTTTCGAGCCTCATGGGGCTAGGCTTCCTGAGTCCGGCTCAGGCCGCCACCGTGACCGATACCGCTTATCTGCTCTTGAATGGAAAAGAGTGGTGCCGGAACAATCCCAAATTCTCCAGCGCATTGAAGGTGACGAAGAACGATCTCGTGCTCTTCTCCCTCACGCGCGACACGGTCAGCGGTGAAATTCAGGCCACCATCGACACCCACGGCGGCAACGCGACGATCGATGTGATCACCCTGAAGGGACAGGCGATGGTCGCGAACACGACCGGCTCAACCATCGAACTCGCGCTCTCGGGCACCGATCCCGGCAATAGCGCCCACTACCTCATGCTCCGAGGCAAAGCCACCTTCGACAAAACCGGTAAGCTGACCAGAGCCACGGGGAGCTATTGGTATCAAATTCTCTCCGAGTCAGGCGGCGTGCAGAACATCGATTGCATAGGATATGGAACGTTCGGAACGCAGATAATACCCGGCAGCTCTGGCGGTTCCGGCGGCGGTGGCGGTTCCGGCCTGACATCTTTTGCTCAGCAGGCCTATCTGAAAGCCTCCAACGCCGGAGCAAGTGATTGGTTCGGAAGCGGATTTCCTCACGGCGGAAGCAACGGCGTCGGAGTGAGCGGCGACACGGTCGTAATCGGAGCACCTCAAGAGGATAGCAACGCCACGGGCGTCAACGGAAACCAGGGAGACGACACTTCGGTCGGTGGCGTCGGAGTCCAGAGCGGAGCAGCCTACGTGTTCACGCGAACGGGTGGAGTCTGGAGCCAGCAGGCCTATCTCAAAGCTTCCAATACTGGATTTGTAGCCCTGTTCGGTACAAGCGTCGCGATAAGCGGCGACACATTGGTGATCGGAGCCCCGTCTCATGGCCTCGTCCTCGGCACACCACAAGTCGCAACCGGGGCGGTCTATGTGTTCACACGCACGAATGGCGTGTGGAGCGAGCAGGCGTTTTTGAAAGCCTCTAACGCTGAATCTGTCGACAGTTTTGGCCAGAGTGTCGCGTTAAGCGGCGACACGTTGGTCGTCGGAGCGCCTTCGGAGGATAGTAGCACTTCAGGTGTCAACGGAAACGAGGCGGACAATAGTTCAGTTGGCAGCGGGGCGGCCTATGTGTTCACCCGGACGAACGGAGTCTGGAGCCAGCAGGCCTATCTGAAGGCCTCCAACACCAACGCGGGCGACTTGTTCGGCGAGAGTGTTGGGGTAAGCGGCGACACGGTTATCGTGGGGGCAAGATTCGAGGCCAGCAGCGCTATAGGCGTCAACGGGAATCAGACGGACAACAGCGCTGCCAAGGCCGGAGCGGCCTATGTGTTCATGCGGACGAACGGAGTCTGGAGCCAGCAGGCCTACCTGAAGGCCTCCAACACCAACGCGGGCGATGAGTTCGGCACGAACGTCGCGATAAGCGGTGACGCGATCGTCGTCGGAGCACCTCTAGAAGATAGCGCTGCCACGGGCGTCAATGGAAACCAAACGGACAATAGTCTGTTTGGCAGCGGGGCGGCCTATGTGTTCACCCGGACGAACGGTCTGTGGAGCCAACAGGCCTACCTGAAGGCCTCTTACAACAGCCCATTCAGCCAATCGTTCGGCACAAGTATCGCGATAAGCGGAGACACGTTGCTGGTAGGGTCCAACCTGGAAAACAGCAACGCCACAGGCGTCAACGGAGATCAGACGAACACCAACGCCCCCATCAGCGGAGCAGCCTACGTCTTCACCCGGACGAACGGCCTGTGGAGTCCGCAGGCGTACCTGAAGGCCTCTAATACCGGAGAAGGTGACCTGTTCGGGTCGAGCGTTGCAGTAGACGGCACTACCCTCGTGGTCGGAGCACCTGGCGAGGCCAGCAGCGCCACAGGCGTCAACGGGAACCAGCTGGACAACAGCGCCGCCAATGCCGGAGCGGCCTACGTCTTTGTGGCGCAGTAGTGGGAACAGAAGAATAGGGACATTCTGAATTTCAGGATGTGCAACCACGTCAAAACCCATGTCCCGCCTCTGCATCGGGCTGCGGATCGGGAGAAACCGGTTCTTCACGGAGCGGAGAACTGTGGTCAGCCACGGCTTGACCAAGCGCTGTGTTCCTTGAGCCAGCAGCGATCCATGACGACGAGCAGGCCAGCTCGCTTCGCGCGAGCCGCAGCGACTTCATTCACGATCCCTTCTTGTAACCAGATCGCCTTCACCCCTTTGGTAATGGCCTCTTCGACGATCGGCAACACATCTTCAGCCTTGCGAAACACGTTAACAAGATCGATCTCGCCCGGCACGGCGGTCAACGAGGGATAGACCGGTTCGCCAAGTATGGTCTGTTCGTTCGGATTGACGGGAATTATCCGATAGCCCTGAGACTTCATGTAGCCGGCCACGTGATTCGATGGGCGAGCTGGATTGGAAGACGCCCCGACTACCGCAATCGTGCGGCAGATCCGCAATATCTCGTCGATGGTCGATCCTGAATTCTCGTGCATGAACCACGCTCCTTCATCTAGCTGAACCGTACCATGATCTCTCGAACCATCACAATTCTGGTTGTTTGCAGGAGAATCCCTTGACGGTGTCGAAGGTATCAGGCATATCACCTGAGGCAGAATCGCTGTTAAACGAACCACTTTCGAGCGTTACGGCAGTTGAGGAGCAGGAGCATGGCAGGACATCTTCGCACAGGGTTCGTCGGCGTCGGCCGCATGGGCGCCAATATGGCCCGGCGCCTGAAAGACCACGGCTATCACCTCACGGCAGTCTTCGATCAGGATGTCGCCATCTCCGAGACCCTTGCCGAGGAATTAGACTGTGAAGCCGCTCCTGCTTCTGCCAGAGTGGCAGAACTGTCCGAGGTGGTGCTGACCGTCGTTTCAGACGATGCCGCGATGCGCCAGATCTATGCAGATGGCGATCCCGCCAGTTTGTTGGAACATGCCAAGAACCGGCTGTTCATTAACTGTGCAACCGTGAGCCCTCAAGTCCATGTCGAGATCGAAGCCCTGGTCGAACGACGCGGCGGCGCAAGCCTCGAAGCCTGCATGGCCAGCAGCATCACCCAGGCGAGGCAGGGCACGCTCTATCTGATGTGCGGGGGCAAACGGTCTGCTTTCGACCGGGCCAAGCCGGTCCTCGAATCATTGAGCAGCAATCTACGATACCTCGGCAAGGCCGGTGAGGCCGCAACGGTCAAAGCCCTCGTCAACATGGTCATGAACTGCAACACGGCGGCGCTCGCAGAAGGACTCGGCCTTGGTCATGCGCTTGGATTGGATCTGGGCATGCTCCGCGAAGTATTCAGCCAAACCGGCGCAGCCTCGCGCGTACTGGAAACCGACGGCGAAGACATGCAGCTCCGGGCCCACGACTGTTATTTCTCCGCAGCCCATGCCGCGAAAGACTCAGGCATCGCGCTCGCCTTGGCCCAAACCGCCGGTCTTCGGTTGCCCCTCGCCCAGGCGACACTTGAGCAATACCAGCGCCTCGTGGCGGCCGGAAAAGGCGGGCTGGATAAGTCCGGCATTGCCGAGCTGACGTTCAAGAATCGGATGGGCTGAGGGCGCAGAGAAGAATTCACGTTCTCCTTCGACTACACACTCACCCGCGCCACCTGTCGATTGGCCTCACGCAAAGAATCGCCGGATCTCTTCATCCGGCACACAACCGACGAGCTGATCACCGGAAGGCGAAACGATCAGGGGAACCCCGGCCCGGCCTGTTTCATGCCAGGCCGCCTCCCATTCCTCAGTCAGCTGAGAATCACCGGTCGCAGCCGGTGAATGGTCTGCCAGATCGGCCAGGACGGATGGATCGGAAATATCCCGCCCGGCCGTCCAGAATGCGCGATAGGCCTGTCGCACGAATTCCATGCCTCGGGAATGATTGGCCCGCAAGATTCTCATCGCCTGCTCGATCGCCGCCTTCGTATTCGGCTTGCCAGGCGGCAGCGCGATCGGAAGCTCGGGGGCCAGTCGTTGCACGACGGCCACTTCGTGCCTCAATTCAGCGCCCAGCGATCCCTGCCAGGGCTTCATCGGCCGGGGCAGGTGCGGCGCATGCTGCACTCCCCTCCACACACATCGACCCATCAACTTCATGTCGTGCAAGCGCTCGTGGAGGGCGTAGCAAAAGGGACAATTGAAATCGCTATAGAGAATATAAGACGTTTCGACGCTCATGCGCTTCCTTCCGGAGTGATTACGGCAGAATCGCGATGATCCTCACCGGCCCGCCCGTGCCCCCTTTGATCTTGATCGGCAAGGCCACCAGGATCGCGCCCTTGGCAGGAAGTTTGTCCAGCTGCGCGACATTTTCGAGGCCATACACGTTGGCGCCATTCACAATCTGGTGCACGATAAAATCGTGCGACGGCCCGTAGTCGATGCTCGGCGTATCGACACCAACCCCTTTGACCTTTCGTTGCGTGACGAGAAACTCCGCCGCCTCTTTCGAAAACCCAGGGAAGTGCAACGACGTCGCATCCGACGGTGTCGCGCTGCCCAGATAACGCTGCTTGTCCGGCCACCTCTTTCCCCATCCGGTAAACATCAATACCACCGCTCCGGAAGGGATAGGCCCATGACGCGCCTCCCAGGCTTCGAGATCACGAACCGTCAATCGATAGTCATGATCTTCTTCAACGGCCGCACTGACATCGATCACGATGGCCGGCGCCAGCAGGTTGTGCAGCGGAATCTCATCAACGGCTTGGCGGCCCTCGCCAAAATGGATCGGCGCATCGATGTGCGTGCCCCCATGCTCCGACATGGAGAAATCCCCTGAGGCATACCAGTAGCCGCTGCCGGTCTTTCCCCACGCGGTCTTTTCCCACGTAAACGGTTTGTTCGCGGGCCAGAATACAGTGTGCTCGTCCAACGCATAAGTCAGATCCACGAGCTTTCGTTCGTCGATCTCCGCAAAGGCCAGGGACACCACGAGCAGCATCGCCGGACTGACCATGAGCATCCTTATCAGCATGTATTTCCCCCCCTCCGCCATTGAATCCCGCTGCATCTGGCGTTCATTCTACCCGCTATGTTATGTGAGGCCATGGGCACCCAGACGGTTCTACTGCTGATTCCCCCGCTGACGCAACTCAACACCCCTTACCCGTCAACGGCCTATTTAACCGGATTTCTCCAATCACGCGGGATCGCCTGCGAACAGGCAGACCTCGGCATTGAGATGGTGTTGCGCCTCTTCAGCCGTCCCGGGCTCACACAAGTCTTTGAAGCTGTTCGGCACCGGACGGATCGTCTGCCGCCTGAGGCGATCCGCATGCTGGCGTCAGAACAAGCCTATCTCGACTGCGTGGACACGGTCGTCGCCTTTCTTCAAGGGAGCGCGCCCCAAGCCGCTGCCAAGATGACTCGCCCAGGTTTTCTTCCCAAAGGCCCGCGTTTTCGAGGAAGATCCACGATGACCGGATCTATGCCGCCTGAAGATCGCGCCAAACATTGGGCCACGCTGTTCATCGAAGACCTGACCGACTTGATCCAAGCGACCGTCACTCCGCATTTCGCATTGAGCCGATATGGCGAACACATCGCACGCTCGGCATCCTCGTTCGACAACATTCTTTCCGCGCTGGCTGAACCGCCAACATACACCGACGATTTCATGCTCCAAGCGCTTCAGACCCACATCGACCGGGTGAAGCCGACACTTGTCGGCCTCTCCGTTCCATTTCCCGGCAACCTCTACGGCGCCTTTCGCATCGCCCAGGCACTCAAGCAACGCCGGCCGGACATTCCCATTGCCCTGGGCGGCGGTTATGCCAACACCGAATTGCGCCGCGTCAGCGACCCGCGTGTCTTCGACTACGTGGACTACATCACGCTCGACGATGGCGAGCGGCCGCTGCTATCACTCATCGAATATCTCGACGGCAAACGGCCGCGCACAGCCCTGTGCAGAACCTTCTATCGAGAGGGCCTGCGCGTGCTGGCTGCAAATGATCCCTCGGCAACGAACTTCTCGATGAACGAAGTCGGCTGCCCGACCTATCGGGGACTGAAACTGGACCGCTACCTCACGATCCTCGATAGCACGAACCCCATGCATCGTCTCTGGTCCGAAGGCCATTGGAACAAACTCACCGTCGCGCACGGCTGCTACTGGAAACAATGTACGTTCTGCGATGTGGGGCTTGATTACATCGGCCGCTATGAAATGACGCCGACCGATCGATTGATCCGGCAGATCGAGCAGTTGATCGACGAAACAGGCCGCCGAGGATTCCATTTTGTCGACGAAGCGGCGCCTCCGGCCGCATTGAAAGCGTTGGCTCTTGGATTGCTGGAACGAGAAATCGAGATCACCTGGTGGGGCAACATTCGTTTCGAGGAGGCCTTTTCACCGGACTTGTGCCGGCTCCTCGCGGCATCCGGCTGCATCGCCGTCACGGCGGGACTTGAAGCAGCATCGGACCGGCTGTTGGAAAAGATGAAGAAGGGCATCACGGTCGATCAGACCGCCCTGGTGGCCAACTCATTCCATCGCGCCGGCATCATGGTCCATGCCTACCTGATGTATGGCTTTCCCTCGGAGACGATCCAAGAAACCATCGACTCCCTTGAGCGAGTCCGCCAACTGTTCACGGCTGATCTGATACAATCGGCTTTCTGGCATCGCTTTACCACGACGGCACACAGCCCCATCGGCTTGAACCCGCAATCAAGCGGGTTGCGCATTGTGGGGCCTGCCTTCCAGGGCTTCGCCGAGAATGATCTGCTGCATAGCGATCCGGTCGGCGAGACGCCTGATTGGATTGGTGAAGGATTGCGGCGCTCCATGTTGAACTTCCTGGAGGGGCGAGGACTGGAACTGGACGTGCGCCAATGGTTCGATCACCCAACCTCAAAACCACGAGTTCCCTCGACATGGATAACAGGGTTGCTCAAAAAGAGACGGCAGAAAGACGATCCGACGCTGGAACGCCGGCTCGTGTGGCTCGGAGAAGCGCCGACGTCCAAACGGAGAGGAAGCCGGACAGACCACTCCATCATGAAACGAGAATCACATTGGCTGGCCAACATCCTCCAACAATCACGCCCCCGTGCAGATCGATCTGCTCCCTATCCCCTGCTCCGTGATGTTCAAATGAGCTTTCCCGGCGGCAAGAAAACATTCGCATCTTTTCTCGCCAGCCCGGCCTGGAGAACTGTGCGCGATGCCGGGCTACTCCTCGTCTGATTGCTTGATAGAAAAAGGGCGGGAGTGGCCTGACGCCATTCCCGCCCTTCGTGTTACTGGTAGCAGCTGTCTACTTATTCGGCTGAGGCGTATAGCGCAGATAGGGTTTCACGATCTTGAAGCCCTTCGGAAACAGGGTCTTGGCTTCGTCGTTGTTGACCGCCGGCGTAATGATGCAATCTTCCCCGTCTTTCCAGTTGGCCGGTGTGGCGACCTTGAACTTCGACGTCAGCTGGAGCGAATCAATGACGCGCAACAATTCATCGAAGTTTCGGCCACATGAAGCAGGATAGGTCAAGGTCAACTTGATCTTTTTATCCGGGCCGACAATGAACACGGAACGAACCGTCATGTTGTCCAATGCGTTCGGATGGATCATATCGTACAGCGTCGCCACCTTCTTGTCAGGATCGGCAATGATGGGATAGTTCATCGTGGTGTGCTGCGTTTCATTGATATCGTTGATCCATCCTTTGTGGGAATCCAGCGGGTCCACGCTGACGGCGATGACTTTGACGCCTCGTTTCTTGAATTCCGGTGTGATCTTGGCCACCGTGCCGAGCTCGGTCGTACAGACAGGCGTGTAATCTTTGGGATGCGAGAAGAGAATGCCCCATCCACCGCCCAGCCACTCGTGGAAATTGACCGTCCCTTCGGTTGTTTCAGCCGTAAAATTCGGCGCTTCATCTCCTAACCGTAGTGCCATAACCGACCTCCTTGTTAACGATATCGAGTACGTCCGGTCTACCGATGAATGGTCTACGATACTGTCTCTCCAATACCAAGTGCAAGGGGGAGCAGCCGGCTATTGATCGGCCGCGATATTCAGCCGGCTCCTGACCCGTTCATGATCCGACGCGGTCAGATCGACTTCGGTCAAGAAGACGCGTTCCTCCACGAGCTTCCCTTCTCCGGCGAGTTGATCACGAATCTGTCTCGCCCGTTGATCGGCCAGACTGCGGAGGCTGGTCTCATCGACCGGGATGGAGGCAGAGAGCTGCTGCCTCATCTCTTCAATCGTCGGAGGCTTCGGCAGTACTTCCGGCTTTGCCACCGGAGCCGCGCCGGTCGGCTGGGCATGCTGCCGCTCGAACAGTTCTTTGATCATCCGTTCTTCTTCGGTAACTGGAAAGTCCGCATCCTTCGGCAGGGCTCGTTCCTGCTGCCACTTAGCCATGAGTTGCGCCCTGAACCTCTGCAGGCGAATTGCCTGGCGGTCACGTGCCGGATCGGCAGCCCCAATAATTTCCAGGCGCAGCCCCGGTCGCTCCTCCAACCCTTTCCGCAACGCCGCGCATTTCTTGACTTCCGCCGCACCGACCACCGCCGATCCGGGCTCGAATTCAAGAAATTGCAATTCTTCGGCGCTCCCGCCGCCTGGTATCAGTTTTCCTAGGAGAGTGAACGGCGATGCGACCAGCTTGGTGAGCAGATTCATGAGCGTAGACAGGACCACTCTGCCGTATTTGAAGTCGGGGTCGTTCAGGTCCCCGCGGATAGGCAAGTCGATATCGATGCGTCCATTCCGATCTTTCAAGAGCGCCACTGCCAGAGGTACGGGCAAGGACGTCGCGTCCGGGCTGTCCGTTTTTTCCCCGAACGTCAGCTGGTCGATCGCCATCTTGTTCTCGGCCTCCAACTGTTTCTGGGACACCTTATAGGTTAGGTCCAGAAAGAGTTTGCCCTTGCGGACGGGATAGCCAGCGTATTTCCCGCTGTAAGATGCAACAGCCGTCAAATCGACGTTGTCGAATTTGACTGAAAGATCCGTAAACGCGTCCTCGCTGAGGGGATTAATCTGTCCCGTGATCTTCAGTGGAGCCACTTTGTCGACAGTGCCGGATAGATCGACGGCGGCCCTGGCCAGCTGTTTCGACGAGAGTCCTTTGACCGTCCCTGCGAGATCGTACAATCCCATGTGAACAGCCGGGGCGATCGATTCGTCCTGAAACGTCGCGGTACCCTTGAGCAACTTCACCGTCTTGACCGCGATAACCGGCGGCGAGCCTTTTTTCACCACAGCGGACGAGGACTTCTGTGCCGCTGGAGGCGTTGAGGCCTCAGGCCGAGCAGGCAGCGTTGTGAGATTCAGCTGCCCGTCCGGTTGCAACACCAGATGCACGGTCGGCTGTTCCAATCCCACTTCATCGATCGTCACCGTCGTCGGATCCACCGCCAGCGCGACCTGGCTCAGCTGCAACTGCTTCCATGAGGCCACCGGCGATCCTTGATCCCGGTCGGCAATCGCCAACGATTTCACGCCGAGGTTTCCTCGATACGTCAGGAGCGGCGCCTTGGGATGTTCCGCCGCCATATGCAATTTCCCGTCGAGGTCTACCGTTCCGCCATCGACGGCAATGCGCGCGAACTTTTCGAAGTACGGCTGGAACGGCTGAATCGCAACGTCTTTGAGGCCAAGCGTCATATCCAGTTGCAATGGCGTGACGACGACCTGCCCATCCACAGCGATCCTACCCGTCTCATTGAGCGTAAGATCCACCGCCAGCGGTATCGGTCCTTTGATCGGCACCGTAATATCGTGTGTCTTCACCGACAGTTTCGTCACATCCGCCCGCATGGGCAGACTCAATGAACGATCTTCGAAACGGATCGCGTGATTGGAGAGATGCACGTCTTTCATCACGATCGCCCACGGCCGCTCGCCGCCAGCTCGGCTTGCGGAACCCTTTACCTGGGGCACCGCGGTGGATTCCGCCTGCGCCGGAGCAAAGAGCGATTGAAAATTGCTGGAACCGTCCGGATTCAACCAGGTGTGGATACTGCCATCGGCTAAGGCGATCGATGCAATGGACAGGGTTCGCTCACGAAGATCGAGGTGAATCCCATCCACATCGATCGACGGAAGCGCGATGACCGGCTCAGGGTCGAATTTCTCGGCAAGACGAATGTCGGCTAAGCGAATCGATGCCTCCGACACATCCAAGTCGATGGGAGAAGCCGCGGCATCGAACCGATATTGTCCCTTCGCCTGAATTGTGCCGGCCGGAATCACAAAATTGAACTGGTCCTGCACGTATTGAAACAACGTCGGAACTTTCACGCCGCTGAGCGCAAGCGTGCCTTCCGAGCGGATCGGTTCCAGTGAGATCGTGCCCTTCCAATCCAGCGTCTCCCCTTTCCCCAACTCGGCTGTGAAGGCATAGGTGTTGTCCCCGCCGGGTTTGGTATGGAAGTTGTTCAACACGAGATTGATCGGCACGATGTCGATTGATACCGGTTTCGACTTGGATTCATCGCGGAACTCCACGATGCCTTGCGCGATTTCAAAACGCCCGATCTGCACGGCAGGAATTTCAGAAGGAGCAGCCAGAGGCTTTCCCGCTGGAGGAGACAGCTGCGATTCATCCGGCGGCACCAGATCCGCCAGATTCATGCGCCCATCCTTGAAGACCTGCACCGATACATAGGGCAGCGTCAACCGAATCGTATCGAACACATACGCACGGCGAATGAGCGAAACCGCGCGGAGATCGACGAAGAACTCGTCGAATCCGATGAGGGACGTCTCGTCCTTCTCACGGACCTCAAAGCCGGTCAGCCGTATGGACAGTTCGAACGGATTGAACTCCGCTTCCTTGACGAGAACCGGATGCTCCAGTGTTTCGGCCAGCAACGGAATCGCGTAGGACTTGATGAGATACGGAACGAAAAAGAATCCAACTAGGGCATAGAGGAGCAGAAATGTGAGCGCAGTAACGGCAAGGGGGACGGGGCGAAAAAAACTGCGCATGCGACGTCAAACCTTTGGAAGTGCAAGAATTGGGAAAACTATAGGGGAGCCGGCCTTCGGATGTCTACTGTGGTTTCCCTCGTCCGGAGAAGATGGCTAAGCGACACGAAACCGAAGGCCTGGCACACTGGAGGCATCTATCCGGCGATGTAAAGAAAAGCAGCTGCGCCGGTTGAGCTGCCAATCTGCACGGCAACGAAGGCTCGGTGACACTGGATTATGTGTATCCCGTCGCCTCAATCATTAGGCTCCGGGGTGAGCGAGCTCTGTGTGGTGCGCCCGGCTGGAATCGAACCAGCGACCCTCAGCTTAGAAGGCTGATGCTCTATCCAACTGAGCTACGGGCGCTTTGTGAAAAGTGCTGAGACCTGAGTGCTCAGCGCTGAGAGACAGAGGAGATGGTCCGAAACGATTCCGAGACTCGTCACTCAGCACTCAATACTCAGTGCTCAGAACTTCGCGGCGGTTTGGTCGGGGCGAGAGGATTTGAACCTCCGACATCCTGCTCCCAAAGCAGGC